>JBHGBC010000111.1:0-19634 GCA_041946805.1 bacterium | reverse complement strand
GTTATCCATCATGATAATCAAAAGGTCTTTCCGAGTATGGTTATCCCTGGCGGCCGTGGCGATCGCGGCCGCCGGGTGTTCACAAATCCATTCCGGCCGGCGGTTGAATTGATCTCCGCCAATCCGCACCGAAACCGGTTCCGCCAACCAATTCCCATCCTTATCCATGCCATCCCGTGAAAACTTGCGTGACATGATGCCGGACGATTGATTTCCACCGGTGCGTCCCGCGCATCACCCCCGTGGATTCTCTTCAAAGGGATAATCACTGGAGCGATGAATCCCCATCCCTCCGGGCTGATCTTTACCCCCGGGCCGGCGTGCTACAATCATGGAAACCGTTAAACAACCGGACAGAGTGCATCGCGGGTACCTTCCCAATCGAGGTGAGCCGGAATTCAATTTAGAGCCTGCCGCGGGATTCTTCATTCCACCGGTTACGCGGCCGCAAAGGGTCCTTGTATGATGTGTCGAAAAGATCCAACGGAATTGGGATGAAAACCATGCCGGAAAATCCAACGCGAAATCCCGTTGAACCCTCCCCGCCCGGGGCGGTGGTGTTGCTGAGCGGGGGGCTGGATTCGGCCACGGTGCTGGCGGTGGCGCGGAGCGAGGGCTACCGCTGCGTGGCCTTGAGCTTCCGCTACGGCCAGCGGCACGCGATCGAGTTGGACGCCGCGCGGCGGGTGGCGCAAGCCCAGGGGGTGACGGACCACCGGATCGTCGAGATCGACTTGCGGCAATTCGGCCAATCGGCCCTCACGGACGCCATCGCGGTCCCGAAAAACCGCCCGCTGGAGGACATGAGCCGTTCCATCCCGGTGACCTATGTGCCGGCGCGGAATATCATCTTTCTGTCGTACGCCCTGGCGCTCGCCGAGGTCACCGGCAGCCAGGCGATCTTTATCGGGGTTAACGCCATCGACTACAGCGGTTACCCCGATTGCCGTCCCGCGTTTATACAACAGTTCGAGGAAATGGCCCGGATCGGCACGCGGATGGGCGTCGAGGGCCGGCCGGTGCGCGTCCACGCGCCTCTCCTCCGCCTGAGCAAGGCGGACATTATCCGTTGGGGAACCTCCTTGGGAGTCGATTATGCCATCACGCACAGTTGTTACGATCCGGATCCGGAAGGGCGCGCCTGCGGCCAGTGCGACAGTTGCCGGCTGCGGAAAAAGGGCTTCGACGAAGCCGGGATTCCCGATCCCGCCGTCTATGTTCCGCGTCCCGGTTGATGGATTACACGCGCGGGGGTTGTTCCTGACCGCCGCGCTCATCCTGGGTCTGGTGGCGTGCGGTTCGCCCGCGCCGGATTCCACGGATTCGTCCGCGACGCCGGCGGCCGGATTCAAGGGGAAAGACACCGCCTTTTTCATCGAACAAATGGTGGACTTGGCGCGCCTTTCCCGCTTCCAACCTTCGCAACGCGTGGTGTTCCGGTCCAGCCATCATCCCGCCAACGAAGCCAAGGACGCGGGGGTGTTCATCGGCGAGCCATACGTCCTGGAGAACAAAACCTGGCACGTGCTGTTCGATGAAAAGGGGCCGGGTTGCATCACCCGCCTCTGGTTGTCCAGCCAGGCCGAGGGCCGGCTGCGCTTTGATTTCGACAACGAATCCAGCCCCCGGGTGGACATGACCATCGCGGAATTTTTCGGAGGAACATTGAAGCAAGCCGCGGGGCCATTGATCCTCTCCGTGTCGGAAACCGGCAGCGGCAACATCAGCTACCTGCCCATGCCGTTTCAGTCGCGGTGCACGGTGTTGACCGACACCACCCAGCCGGATTTCAAGTATCAAATCAACGCCGTGATCCTGGATCCGACCGACGAGGTCCTCACCTTCACGCCCCTCTTCGACGACCGGACCCGGAAGACGCTCGTGGAAGCAGTGACCCAAATCCACACGCCCGCGTATCAACGCTTTCAACGCGCTGAAAAACAGGAGAAAAAATTCACGCTGCAACCGAATAAGCCGGAAATGCTGCTCAATTTCCCCGGACCGGCCGCGATCGACTACATCGAATTCCAGTTCGGGGAAGCGCCGGCCACGGAGCAACTGAACAACGTGGCGATGTCCATGTTCTGGGACGGCCTCGAACAACCCAGCGTCCTCTGTAGCCTGATTGACTTTTTCTGCGGCAACCGCGTGCAGGAAAATTGGAATGCGATGCTTCTCGGGTATCAGGAGGAACAGAAAAAACTCTACAGCCAGTTCTACATGCCGTTTTACGACAAGGCCCAGTTGTACCTGGAAAACAAGAACGACCAGCCCATCACCCTCACCTTCCGCTATCATGTCAACCTGATCGACGTGCCCCGGGACACGCTGTACCTTTACGCCCGGTCGCACCAGCGGGTCTTCCACATCGGCATGCTGTATCCCGTGTTGGAATTCGAAGGCAACGGGTATTTCGCCGGATTGAACATGATCAACCTCTCCGAGCCCCTGGATCCCAAGTGTTTCTTCCTGGAGGGCGATGAATATTTCTACATCAATGGCGAGCCGGAACCGTCCTGGGCCGGCTCCGGCCTGGATAACTATTTCAACGGCGATAACCGGCTGGAGAACGCCCCCCGGTTCCAATTTCCCCTCTTCGGCTGCATCGGCCGGACGGAGTCGGCCGGCGGCGGTTTCAATTGTTACCGGTTCCAACTGCTCGACGCGATTCCCTTCCAGTCGTCCCTGGTGCTGGCGCAGGAGGCGGGATGCCCGATTCAGTTCGCGGCCCTCCCGGCCGAACGTCCGGTGCGGGCGAACACCAAATGGACCTGTTTCTGGTATGGGCGGCCGGCCACCGGGCCGGTCTCCCGGGCCGAGAATCTATATTATTGCAATCCCACCCAGGATCCCAACGGAGCGCCGGACGTCAACAGCCCCCTTCTCCAAAGCCAGAGTTTCCAAATCCGGCTGCCGAAAGGCACTTGGTGGATACACGTAGCCCCCATCTGGGATCTCACGAAGACCCAGACTATCAAAAAGGTCGTGGAATAAATCGGCATGCCCTTGACGCCAACGCCCTCCCAGCCTGACGGCGCGTCCGCGGAGATCTCCCCTCCTCCGCTTCCCCGGCCCGCCTGGCTGGTCCCCGCGTTGATCGCGCTGGGATTGGCGGGAGCGGCGGCGGGATCGTTAACCCTCTGGCTCCGCTATTTCATCTTTACCGATGGGGCGGTCTATGCCGCGCTGGGCCAAAGTTTGGCCGAGGGCCGCGGCCTGCGGTATTGCGGCGGCACGCACCTGTTCTATCCCCCGGGCTACCCCATGGCGATCGCTTTGCTGTACGGGCTGGTGCGGGACGCGGAATTCGCCGCGCATGGCGTGTCCTTTCTGGCCTATCTCGCCACCATCGCGTTAACCGCGTCCCTGGCGTGGAGGCTGCGACGTTCGCCGGTTTTCACCCTGTCCGCCACGGCCTTGGTCACGCTGCATCCCTATAGCCTGCTGTACGCCAGCTACGCACTCAGCGAGGCATTGTTCGCCGCCGTCATTTTGGCTTCGGCCCTGTGCGCCTGGCGGCTGGCCGGCGAGGAGCATCCTCCCCTCCGGCTCTGGGCGGCGTGGGGTTTGTTGGGAGGGTATGCCTATTTGATCCGCGCCGATGGCATCCTTTATTTCCCGCTGCAAGCCTTGTTCGTGGGATGGCAACGCCGGGGAGAAGACCTGGTCCGCTGGTGGAGATTCGGATTCGCGGGGATTTTGTTCCTCACCGTCCTGTTCCCTTACTTATGGCTGATCCGCCAGGAAACGGGCGTGTGGCAACTCTCCACCAAGACGCCCATTCTCCTCGAATTCGCCCGGGGGAAAATGCGGGACTCCAGCGCGCGGGGCGAAACCACGCATACTTCCCGGCTCGCGGAGGATGGCCGGTCGTTCCAAATCGACCGGGCGCGGGAATCACTGGGGGAATTCATCTTCCAGCATCCGCGCGAGGCGGTCGAGCGGGTGATGTGGAACAGCCGCAATTTAATTCGAAGTCCCCGGTTGGAATTCGGCTGGATCGATATTCCCCTGCTCCTGTTCTTGGGATTCACACTAAGGCGGAGAATCTTCCGCCGCGCGGCGGGATTTTTGGCATTGCATCTGATACCGGTGGGTTTGTTTTTGTTTTTCTACCTGGACAGCCGCTTTTTTTTGGCTTTTACGCCGTTTTTCGTTCTGGCCGCGGCCCGCGCGGTGGAGATGCTTCTCGCCCGGGCGGCGCGGATCTCTCCCGCCCGTTGGCTGGCCTTCGGCCTTCCCCTGCTGTTGACGGCCGGATTGGGGGGGACGGCGGTTTACGGCGGGAAGATCCGGCAAACCGCCCAACGCCTTTTCGCCGCGGATCTGCCCCTCGAACACAAGGCCATGGGCCTGTGGATGAAAAGCCACTTGCCCATCTCCCCCATCACGCGGATCACCCACCGCAACCCCTGGGTCAGCTTCTACGCCGGGGGATGCCATCAGCGGACCTTCGCTCCGGATCCGGAGCAGCCGGAAGGAGAACGGCTGCGCCAGCTGGTGGATTGGTGCCGGGAGCGCGGCGTGGAGTACATCGTCGTGGACGAACGGATGACCCTGCCTGCCCTGCCTGGCCTGGCTTTTTTGTTGGACACCGGCCGGGAACACGCCGGGCTCGACCGGATTCACACCATCGCGGGCCCAGGGCCGCTGATCGTGCTCTACCGGCTGAAACGGTAATCAGGATTCGGCGGGATGGGCGGGGAAATCGGCTTTCTTGCTCATGTGCTGGACGGCCTCGCCGACCGTGGGAAACACGTCCACCACTTGCTTGAGGCGGATCACCTCGAAGGCATGATCGACCTGGCCGCTTACCCCCACGCAATGCAGATTTCCCCCCAGTTCCCTGACCTCGCGGTAAGTGCTGATCAACAAGCCGATGAAATACGAGTCGATCATGACGCACGAACTCAAGTCGAATATCAAGTTGTATTGCCGGCTCAAAAACGCGACAGTCAACACCTGGCGCATCCGGTCCAGGATGTTTTCAGTCAGTTCCGGTTCATCCACGTGAACGACAAAACAATTTGACAGCTGTTCGTGCCATATAGCCATGTGTATTTACCAGGAAGCTAAAAAATCAAAAAATTTACACAACTTTACCCGTTTATTATACGCATGTCAGGGGAAAAAGAAAAAGGTGCATCCCCCCGCGCCGCGTCACGATTCGCTTTTCGCGATCCGGAATCCGGTCTCCGCGTGAAAGACGGAGCCGGTTTCCGGCCGCGCCCCGCCCCGGTAAAAGGCGCTGAGATGCCGGGAACTGGCCATGCGGTAACTGCCGCCCCGCAGAACCCGGTATTTTGTCCCATTCGCGTCTTCCAACCAACTCGCGCACCACTCCCACACGTTGCCTGCCATATCATAACATCCATACGGGCTTTTTCCTTCCGGGAACGATCCTACCGGCGCGTAAAAAATAAAGTGATCGATTTTCCCGTCGGGAGCCCGGTCGCCGTCCGTGTCGTCTCCCCAATTGCTATAGAGGGGATTCCATTCGTTTCCCCAGGGGAAAACGCGCCCGTCTGTCCCCCGTGCGGCTTTTTCCCATTCGATTTCCGTGGGGAGGCGGAACGGCAGGCCGGTTTTACGGGCCAGCCAGGCGCAATAGGCTTCGGCCTCGTAATAGTTCAGCCCCACGCAGGGGGTATCATCTTCCGGGTAGCGGTCCGCAGCTTCCTTACGAAAATCGGGCAGGGATGAAATAATTTCCGGATCCCAAAGGGAGGAATCATCATATCCGCCGTCCTGGATGAAGCGGGCGAACTCGGCAGTGGTGGTTTCATCCCGCGCAATCGAGAACGTGGGGCATGAGATGGTTTGGCGGGGAACGGCCCAGATCCGGATGGGGAGATCTTCACCGGGTAGATTTTCTCCCCCGAAGACGAAATCTCCCCCAGGGACGGCCACCATTTCCGGAACGACCGGCTCGGCGGCGCGCGTGAAGTTGGCTGTCCGCGCCACCATCCAAACAACCACGATGAGGAACCATCCATGATGGATCCAAATGGGACGCCGGATGACGGTAAGCGGCCGGCTGGTCGGCATGAAATCCTCTTCTACGGGATCGCGGGATTGGTTCTCATCCTGCGGATTGGGTATTGCTTCGCGGTTCCCATGTATAGCACCGACGTTTTGCGGAACCTAGGGTATGGAGTGGAGTTTCAGCGGTATGGATTCCGGGTGTATGAACTGACGCCCTGCGACTTTTCCCCCCGCGATTACCAATATTTCTGGCCGAACCATCATTACACTTATCCGGTGGTTACGCTGCTCTTCTACGCGCTGTTGGCCGCCCTGTGGCCGTCCATCGTTTTCGCCAAGACCGCGTTGACGGTCATCGATGGCTTGAATGCCGTTCTGATCCACCGGATCACGCGGGACCGCTGGTGCGCGCTGCTCTATTGGGCCTACCCCACCTGCGTGTGGTTTGCCTCGCGCGAGGGGCAGTTCGAGCCGCTGGTAAATCTCTTCTCGCTGCTGGCGGTATACGCGCTGCAACGGCGGAAGCCCATGGCCTGGATGTATCTCGCCCTGGCGGCGCAGACCAAGTTGTTCCCCGTTTTTTTGGTTCCATACGCGCTATCCAAGTTGCGGGGAAAACCGCGGCGGGATTGGATTCATGCCCTGCTGTGGGGATTGGCGGGGCTGGGTCCCAGTTTTTACGCCCTCGCCGCCAGCGGGTATTTGCATCACCTTTTCCGTCCAGGATATGTGCCCATCAACAATCCCATCTCGTGGGCGCTGTTTCAACCCGGTTTGCACGCCTTCACGCCGTTCTGGCTGGTGTTTACGCATTGGCTGGCGGGATTGGCCTTTGTTTTGGCTTGCCTTTGGTTCATGAAAATGGAAAACCGGTGGGTACCGTACTTCGCTCCGCTGGTATTCGTGGTGTTCGTCAAGGCGAACCAGATCGGGCAGTTCTGGTACATGATGATCACGCCCGCGTTTTGCATGACCGTGGAGAATCCCCGGCCCCGGCGGGTACTGATGCTCCTGTCGCTGGGATTCGGCGTGCGGTCGTTGTGGAGTATTTTCATCAGCCCGGTGGGGTACGTGAATCCTGACGATGTGGCCGTGGTGTTGGAGAGATGTATGTATGGGATTTAAGGGGATGCCTAAGGGGAGGGCGAACCGCCTGGTGAGCCGTGTACCGGTGGAAATCCCCTTGGTAAGGAAGCGGCTCGGCGGGAGCCTCGCCCTCCCTGGAATTCCCCAGGTCAATTGATCCGGCAAACAATCTATTTTATGATTCAGAATCAAATACGAGTGATGAGCTCAATCTTCACGAAAAGAAATGGGGATCCAAAATGGAGAATCCTAATCGTCGGAATTTTTTGAAGACCACGGCCGGCGCGGTGCTGGCTTCCAACCTGGTGATTCGGAATACGGCCTACAGCGCCAACGACGTGATCCGCGCGGCGGTCGCCGGGGTGCGGGGCCGGGGCGGCAGCCACATTGCCGGCCTGGAAGGACTGGACGGCGTGGACGTGGTGGCCTTGTGCGATGTCGATGAAAACATCCTCAACGACCGGGCCGCCCGGTTCAAGGAGAAATACGGGCGCGACGTCAAAAAGTACGTGGATTACCGGGAAATGTTGAAAGACCCCGGTATTGACGTCGTTTCCATCGCCACGCCCAACCACTGGCATTCGATCATGGGGATCTGGGCCTGCCAGGCGGGCAAGGACGCATATATCGAAAAGCCTCTGTCCCACAGCCTGCTCGAGGGCCGTAAACTGGTCGAGGCCGCCCGCAAGTACAACCGCATCGTCCAGCACGGGACCCAAATCCGCAGCAGCAAGGCGGTGCGCGAAGCCATCCAGATGCTGCGCGAAGGCGTGATCGGCGAGGTCTATTACGCCAAGGGGACCTGCTACAAGTGGCGCGACACCATCGGCGTCAAACCCGCGGCTGACGTGCCCCAGGGCGTGCACTATGATCTCTGGCTGGGACCCGCGCCCGAACGGCCCTTCACCGAAAACCGCTTCCATTACAACTGGCATTGGCATTGGGATTACGGCAACGGCGACATCGGCAACCAGGGTGTGCACCAGCTGGACGTCGCCCGCTGGGGACTCGGCGTCGGCCTGCCTTCGACCGCCCAAACCCTCGGCGGCCACTTCATGTTCCAGGACGACCAGGAAACCCCCAACACTCTGGTGGCCACCTTTAAATATCCGAATCAAAACAAGATGCTGGTCTTCGAGGTGCGCCACTGGATCACCAATCCCGAACTGGGCGGCGAGGCCGGCGGTGTGGTCGGCAACCTCTTCCTGGGCTCGAAGGGCATCATGATCATGCCCAGCTACACTTCCTACCAGGTGTTCCTTGGCCGGAAGTTGGAAGCCGGGCCTTCCGGTTCGGCCGGCGGGGATCATTTCCAGAACTTCATCGACTGCGTACGCAGCCGCAAGGCGGACCAACTGAACGCGGACGTGGAAGAAGGCCACCTGTCATCCGCCCTGGCCCACCTGGCCAACACCGCCTACCGCGTCGAACGGACGCTGAAATTTGATCCAGGCAACGAGAAGATCATCGGTGACACCGAGGCCGAGAAGATTATCAACGATCAGGACCGCAAATACCGCGCGCCGTTCGATCTGCCCGAATCCGTCTGAGGCAATACGTAAGTTGTGAAAATGGGAATCGAATCCAAGCCCGGCGGATCCCCCTGATCCGCCGGGCTTTATCCTTTCGCCTGCTGGAGGACCATCTCCTCGATCCTTGAAGAAAAAGGTCATCTCCGTGAATGTGCGCTTCCATTTTGGGGGTGTTTTTCATCGGTGAATTCTACGAGCCGCAAGCCGGCCATTGGATAAATAATACACACATGCCAGATGTGCATTTTTTTATTGTAATTTCGATGAAAAATCAGAAAATTTATATAATATATATTTACAATATTATAGAAGGAAGGCTTGCCTCACAATCTGGAATTACGGGACCGCGCGTGGTATTCTTGAGATAACCAAGGAAACTGGGAAGGCCAAAACTCCATGGAAATCCCCGGCGGCGGGTGATCTGCACCCTTCCGCAAGGGAGGCAGAAGGACCCGGCTTGAATCTCCGCTTCTCCCCGTGTCCGGTGGTATAAGGTTCAATCATGTCCCTTCCTCCATTTCCAAGCGCATTTCATGCCTGGCTGCAAAGGATCATACCCCTGACGCTCCACGGCCTCACGCTGGTGGATTGTTTGCAGGACATATTGAAATCGCTGGTGGATTTCACGGGATGCGACGAAATTGAAATTCATGTCCAGAAGGGGGATGTATGTTACCATGGCACAATCCGGACCGATTCCTCGTCCCCCCGGGTCGAACGGATCGGCCTGAAACCGGGGATGAATGGGCTTTCCGGGATTTTCACGGAAGGCTTGAGCCTGGAGCACTCTCTTCCATTCTTGTCGATAAATATCAATCCTTCGTATCCCGCCCGGATTGCTCCGGGGGGGAGTTTGTGGTCCGGAAACGCCCGGACGGTCCCATCGCAGGCCAAGGGATCAGCCCGGTTCCCGAGGCAACCGGCGGCTGCCGGCCGTAATACGATGGCCAACCCGGCTTCCGCGAGTACCTTTCCCTCCTGGGCCGTGATTCCCCTGCACACTCCCACGGGGAAAATCGGCCTCCTTCTCTTGAAGAGCAGCCGCGGGAATTTTTTCGACGAGGAGCGAATCGAACTGTACGAAAGCGTGGCCCCGATATTGGTCCTGGCGATTATGAGCCAATCCTCGCAGGCGGATCTCAACGAGCGCGTCAAGGAGTTGACTTGCCTGTACAACCTCATGCAATGGGCTGCCCGCCCCGGCGTTACGATGGAGGAAATCTGCCAGGGATTGATCGCCTTTTTACCTTCCGCTTGGCAGTATCCGGAAATCACCGCCGCCCGCTTGGTCTTGGATGGAAAGACATATGCATCGGCCAATTACCGTCCGTGCGCTTTTCACCAAACGGCGGAAATCGTGATTCAGGGAAAGCGGCGGGGTGAATTGGAAGTCACCTACCTCGATGTCCGGCCGGATCTCGATGAAGGCCCGTTCCTCAAGGAAGAACGGAACTTGTTGAATGCCCTGGCCCGCCAGATTTCCCTCATCCTCCAACGTCAACAAGCCGACGAGGAAAAAACCCTCCTGTCCGAACAATTACGGCACGCCGACCGGCTGGCCACCATCGGACAATTGGCCGCCGGCGTGGCCCATGAACTGAATGAGCCTTTGGGAGCCATCCTGGGTTTCGCCCAATTGGCCCTAAAGCAACCTGGACTGCCCGGTCCCACCGCCCAGGATTTGCATAAAATCGTGAAAATGTCGCTCCACGCGCGGGAAATCATCAAAAAACTGATGCTATTTGCCCGCCAGACGCCACCCCGGAAGACCTCGGTCAACCTGAACGCCGTGGTGGAGGAAGCGCTCTCTCTGTTGCAAGCCCGGCTGTCGCAAAACAACATCGCTCTGGTCCGGCGTTTTTCTCCCATGCTCCCGGAATTGACCGTGGATCCATCCCAAATGCAGCAAGTATTGGTGAATTTGATCGTCAACGCCGTCCAGGCCATGCCCCAGGGCGGCACTATCACCCTGGCCACTCAGGTTGAAGGCAATCATTTGTCTCTCGTGGTGGAAGATACCGGGACCGGCATGGACGAAGAAATCCAAAAGCAACTTTTCGTTCCCTTTTTCACGACCAAAAATTTCCAAGAAGGGACCGGGCTGGGACTCCCCGTCGTGCATGGCATCGTGGCCGCTCATGGAGGGACGATCCAAGTCCAGAGCGCGCCCGGCCAAGGGGCCCGGTTCGAAATCCGGCTCCCAGTATCCAAGGTAGATTAAAGAAGGATCCGCACAGCCATGCTTCCTCCATCCCGATATACGATCCTGGCCGTGGATGACGCACCCGATACGCTGGAAGTGCTGCATCGCAACCTGACTTCTCAAGGCTATCGGGTCTTCACGGCCCAGGATGTGCCCATGGCCGTTCAATTTCTCGAACAAAGACCCATAGACCTGGTCATCACCGACCTCAAAATGCCCAAAATCAGTGGCCTGGATCTGGTCCGGCATATTCAAGCCAACCTCCGGGAAACCGAAGTCATCATGATCACCGGGTATCCCACCATCGAAGGCGCCGTTCAGGCCGTCAAAAACGGGGCTGAGGAATACCTGGCCAAGCCCTTCACCGAGGAGGAACTGGCATCCGCCGTCCGGCGCGGGCTGGAAAAATTGGAACTGCGGAAACTCGGCCAGGCCGCCTCCTTCCGCATGCCCTCTTCCCCTCACGGCATCATGGGCACTTCCCCAGTCATGCGGGAGTTGTTCCACTTGGTTGACCAGGTGGCCCCGACACCGGCCACGGTCCTGATCACCGGCGAAAGTGGCACGGGCAAGGAACTGGTGGCCCGGGCCATTCATTACACGGGCCCCCGGGCCTCCGCGCCGTTCGTTCCGGTCAATTGCGGGGGCGTGCCGGAGGGCCTTCTGGAAAGCGCCCTGTTCGGCCACGTCAAGGGCGCCTTCACCGGCGCGACCGAATCCCGGGCCGGTTTTTTTCACTCGGCCGATGGCGGCACGCTCTTTCTCGATGAGATCGGAGAAACCAGCCTGGCCATGCAGATCAAGTTGCTGCGCGTTCTCCAAGACAAGGAAATTTGCATGGTCGGCTCGACCCGGGCTCGCAAAATCGATGTCCGCATCCTCGCGGCCACCAATAAGGATTTGTCGGCCTTGGTCAAAAAAGGGGGATTCCGGGAAGACCTGTATTACCGCCTCAACGTGATTGTGATCGCCATCCCCCCCCTGCGGGAACGGGGAGAAGACATTTTACTCATGACCCGTCTCTTCGCCGCCCGTTTCGCGGAAGAATTCGGCAAACCGGTCCCCCGGTTCTCGGAGGAAGTTCTGCAGGTTTTTCAGCATTACGCTTGGCCGGGCAACGTGAGAGAATTGGAAAACGTGATCCAACGGCTCGTGCTCACCATGGAGGGAAAAACGATCGAGATCCCGGACCTTCCCGCCTTGATGCGGTTTTCCGTTCCGGCGCATTCCGGATTCCGCCGTCCGCTCGCGGAGGTGGAAGCGGAATACATTCACAACGTCCTGGCCGACGTGAAGGGTAATATCAGCCAGGCCGCCAAGATACTGGGAATCGACCGCAAGACCTTGCGGGAGAAGATCGCGAAAACCTCGGCGAAATCTGTTTGATATAAATGGGAACCGGGGAGTTTCTCCCCAGTGATTCAAAACTCCCCACAATCTCATGAACCGCTTCACCTTTCACGGTCCGTCCCGTGAGACCCATTCCTCCAGCACTACCTCACTTATCTATTTGATATCTCTTGGCTTGTACTCAAACATCCCACGGATGTCATGACGGGGAAGAGATTGGCCCGGGGATTGCAGGATATTCAGTCCGCTGTTTCGTCCATCATCCGGGAAATGGTTTCGCGAATGGAAGTAAGCACCATGTCCGGTTCTGTGCCTTTCCACCTGTGTTCCGTCTGCGCGAACACCAGCACGTGCTCGCATCCCCAGCAGCCGGCCCATCTCCTTCCCGGGTGCGAGGAGTTCGTGGTCCAGGAGCAGTACATCCCCACCTTCAAATGGATCGCCAGGCGGATCTACCTGGACGAATGCTTCCTGACGACCCTGTCTCCCCACGAAGAGACCAATCTGTACAAAGGATTGTGCGTGGACTGCGCCAACCGGGAGAGCTGTACGTACCCCAGGACCGACGGCGGTATTTTTCATTGCGAGGAGTATCTCTAGATGATAGCATCCCCTCTGACCACCCTGGAAATCCATAGTCAGGAAAGAGAAACGCCGGGCCGGGAAACCGTCTCCGCGATCGTCGATAAGCATGGAGACGCGCGAGGCGCGTTGATCGCCATCCTGGAAGAAATTCAAGCCACCTACGGTTATCTACCCGCCTTCGCGCTCCATGCCGTGGCGGAACGCAAACAGATCGCCCTGGTCGATGTGTATGGCGTGGCGACTTTCTACCGCTCGTTCAGTTTGCAGCCGCGGGGAAAATGTCTCATCTCGGTCTGTCTGGGAACGGCTTGCCATGTGCGCGAGGCTCCCCGGGTCGCGGAGGAATTCGAACGCCAATTGGGCGTCCGGGTAGGGGGGACCACGTCCGATGGCGAGTTCACCTTGGAAACAGTCAATTGCCTCGGGGCTTGCGCCTTGGGACCGATCGTGGCCGCCAACGGCCGGTTCTTCTCCAACGTGACTCCTTTGAAAGTCAAAACCATTTTGAAAATGCTGCGGGAACAATTCCCGCTCCCAAAGCCCGCCGTGGCCTGAACTTCAACAGACAGGAATCGGATACCGCATGGGCAGGCTAACCTCATTCGACGATCTGGACCTTCTTCGCCGGAACCTCGTTTCAATCCGTCCGAACGATATTCCCACCCTCGTTGTTCCGGCGGGTACATGTGGCCAGGCCGGCGGGGCCGGGGAGTTGATCCGCCTCGCGCGGGAGGAACTGCTCCGGCCGGAAATCAACCAACGGATCCAGCTGCGGATCACGGGATGCCATGGATATTGTGAAATGGAACCTTCCGTGCTGATCGAGCCGGATCGGACCTTTTATCCCAAGGTTACTCCCGAAAAGATGATCCGGATCATCCAGGCCGCGTCCCAGGGAGATATCGTGGAGGAATTCCTCTTCCACGATCCGGAATCGGGAGCGGGAATCCGGAAACAAGAGGACGTGCCTTTTTTCCAGAAACAAGTCCGGACGATCCTTTCGCGGAATGAAAGGGTGGATCCGGAGCGGATCGAGACCTATATCGAAAGCGGTGGCTACGCGGCGCTCGCCCGTGTGTTGGAAAACCATAGCCCGGAATGGGTGATCAGCGAAGTGAAACGGTCCGGCTTGCGGGGCCGGGGCGGGGCCGGATTCCCCACCGGATTGAAATGGGAACGTCTCGCCCAACAACCCAGCCGGGGCGGAAAGTTTCTCGTATGCAACGCGGACGAAGGAGATCCCGGCGCGTATATGGACCGCAGCGTGCTGGAAGGGAATCCCCACGGCATCCTCGAAGGCATGTTGATCGCGGCCTGGGGCACGGGGGCCACGGAAGGGATTATCTACGTCCGCAATGAATACCCCCTGGCCATCCGGCATGTGCAGTCCGCGTTGCGCCAAGCGCGGGAATACGGCCTGTTGGGTTCCGGCATCCTGGGGACCGGCTTATCCTTCGCTGTCCACCTGGTCAGGGGCGCGGGGGCTTTTGTCTGCGGAGAAGAAACCGCGCTGCTGCGTTCCATCGAAGGCCAAATGGGCGAACCGCGCCAACGTCCCCCGTTTCCGGTCCAAAAAGGCATCGAGGGCCGGCCCACCGCCATCAACAATGTCGAAACCTGGGCCAACATCCCTGTCATTTTCCAGGAGGGCGCCGAGGCTTTCAGCCGGACCGGTGTTCCCAACAATACCGGCACGAAAATTTTCAGCCTGGTCGGGAAGATCAATAACACCGGTCTGGTGGAAGTGCCCATGGGGACGCGGATTCACGAAATCGTTCAGGAGATCGGCGGCGGAGCCCGCGGGCCTTGTTCCATCAAGGCAGTGCAGACCGGCGGGCCGTCCGGGGGGTGCATTCCCGCCGAGCAATTCCAGCTGCCGATCGATTACGAGAGCCTCTCCGCGGCCGGTTCCATCATGGGATCGGGCGGCATGATCGTGATGGATGAAAACACCTGCATGGTGGACATCGCCCGCTACTTCATGAATTTTTTGAAGGACGAAAGCTGCGGGAAATGTTTCACCTGCCGCAAGGGCACGCAGCGGATGTATGAGATCCTCGACGATTTCACCCAAAAGCGGGGACGCCGGGAGCATCTCGATCTCCTGGAGGAACTGGCCATGGCCGTCAAGGACACGACGATGTGCGGCCTGGGTCAAACCGCCGCGAACCCCGTCTTGTCCACTTTGCGCTATTTCCGGGACGAATACCTGGAGCATATCGAAAACCACCGTTGCCGGGCGGGGGTCTGCAAGGCGCTCATCACCTTTTCCATCAACGAGAATTGCGAGGGTTGCCAGGCATGCGTCCGCGTGTGTCCGGCAGAGGCCATCTCCGGGATCCGGAAAAAGCGTCATGTCATCGACGCCGCCAAATGCACCAAGTGCGGATCCTGCAAAACCGTATGCCAGTTCGATGCCATCGCCGCCGCCTGAGAAACATGAGCCGTAAGACAACGTAGGACAACCTGAATACCGATACTTGCATCTCACCCTGGTTGGGAACAACGATGATTCAACTCACGATCAATGGACTCCCCGCCGCCGCGGAAGAGGGCTCGACCCTCCTGGAAACGGCCCGGTTCCTAGGATTCCCCATTCCGACCCTGTGTTATCTGGAAGGCTTGTCTCCCTATGGGGCCTGCCGGTTGTGCGTGGTGGAGATTGGAACCGGTCCCGGGACCCGACTGGTTTCGTCCTGCACCTACCCGGTCCAGGAAGGGCTGACCGTGCGGACCGCTTCGAAACGGGTGCTGCAAGCCCGGCGCATGGTGCTCGAACTGTTGCTGGCCTCGTGCCCCCAATCCAAAACCATTCAAGACCTGGCCTCGGCTCACGGCATCCGCCGGCAACGCTTCAAGCAGGAATACGAGGACTGCATTCTGTGCGGGCGATGTGTCCGCATGTGCGGGGAACAGATGATGGCCAAGGCCATCGGTTTCCGGTACCGGGGATCGAAGCGGAGCATCGGCACGCCTTTTGACGTCCAATCCGAAACCTGCCGTTTGTGCGGGGGGTGCATGTATGTCTGCCCGGCCTGCACGCTGCGCTGCACCTACGCCGAACCGGAACGCGCGATCTGCGGGGGATGCGCGAACCTGCCGCCTCCTTGCGTGCAACGGGACACTTATGACCACATGATGTGCTACATGGATCCCTGCGTCGCGTGTGAGATCGCGAAAATATCCTGAGGGCAAAGGAGCCTATCCCGATGTCACTTACGTTTTCCAGAATCAACTCCACGGCGGCGACTCTCACGAAAAACCGGACCGAAGGATCGGTCGTGCCCAATTCGGGCATGTGCGTCACCTGCGTGGACGGCTGCATCGGCATGTGCGAAATCGGCAAATCCGCCTATCGCGGGCATGAAGTGATTTATCCCCAGCCTTTCGGCGTGATCACCACCGCCGGCGAGAAAACCTATCCCGTGGATTATTCGCACTTCAACATTATGGGAACGGCGGCCGGGGCGCACGGCATCGCGGCCGACAGCGATCAGGCGATTTTCCCGGCGGTGAACTTGGAAACGGTCATCGGTCCTGACCGGGATTTGAAATTCCGGTATCCCTGGATCATCCCGGGCATCGGATCAACGGATATCGCCAAGAACAACTGGGAAGGGCTGGCCATCGGCTCGGCCCTGGCGGGAACCGGGCTGACGATCGGCGAGAACGTGGTGGGCATGGATCCCGAGGCGGTGATCGTGAACGGCCGGGTGAAGGATACGGCCGACCTCAAGCGCCGCGTCAAACTGTACCAGGATTATCAACGCGAGGGCTATGGCGCCATCATTGTGCAGGCCAACATCGAGGATACCCGCCTGGGAGTTCAGGAATATGCCGTGGAAACGCTGGGGATCCGCTGCGTCGAACTCAAATGGGGCCAGGGCGCCAAGGACATCGGGGGCGAAGTCAAAATCCGAAATCTCAAAAAAGCGCAATTGCTCCAGGAACGCGGGTATATCGTGCTTCCCAATCCTCAGGATCCGGAAGTCATCAAGGCCTACGAACGCGGGGCGTTCAAGGAATTTGAGCGCCATTCCCGCGTGGGAATGGTCACGGAAGAATCATTTGCCCGCCGGGTACAGGAACTGCGCGAAGCCGGCGCCCGCTATGTGTTCCTGAAAACCGGCGCCTACCGTCCCGCCGACCTGGCCCGCGCCATCGCCTTTTCGTCCCGCTACCGGATCGACATGCTGACCGTGGACGGCGCGGGCGGCGGCACGGGCATGAGCCCTTGGCGCATGATGAACGAATGGGGCGTCCCCCCGGTGGAACTCCACTCCCTGTTGTATCAATACGCCCATCGCCTGGCCGCGAAGGGAAAATACATCCCCGCGCTGGTGGTGGCCGGCGGATTCACCTTCGAGGACCATATCTTTAAGGGGCTGGCCCTGGGCGCTCCCTACGTGAAAATGGTGGGGATGGCCCGCGCTCCCATTGCCGCCGCCATGGTGGGTAAAACCATCGGACGGGCCATCGACGAGAACCAGGTCCCGGTTTACATCGAACGGTTCGGCCATTCCAAGGACGAAATATTTGTCACGGCTTCCTCCCTGCGCAAGGAACTCGGGGGCAACGGGGAGTTCGACCGGATTCCCCCGGGCGCCCTCGGACTGTACACCTATTACGAACGCCTGGCCCAGGGATTGCGCCAACTGATGGCCGGCAGCCGCAAATTTTCACTGGAGCACATCTCGCGGGACGACATCGCCGCGTTGACCCATGAAGCCGCGGACATCAGCGGTATCCGCTTTATCACCGACGTGGACCGGGAAGAGGCCGAACGGATTCTGAACAATGTATAAGGCGGATTTCATGATCCGTGTAAAGGAGCGGTGCGGAAGGGTTCTTGTTGTTCTATCCCCGATTGACACGTAGCGGCCCAACCCGCCGCTCCCGCGATCCGGACGGCATATTCACTGACATCCGCATGCTGCAGCAAGTAACTCACGCGGTCGGATCAGGATCATATCAAACTGTACGATCCGGTATGAGACGGGGGGAACGCGGCAATCACCGTGCTCAAGAAACCGGGGTGATGCAGGGCCATGAGGTCTCCTGGAGCACCACTCCCGATGACCATCAACAGGTTCTGGATCTGTTGGAGGTCCAATGGCGGAAATATTGCCACGCATGTGAAACGCAAAATTGCACTTAACAAACTGATTTATAATTGGTTATTGAAAAAACTACAGGGTAAATTGCGTTTAAGGAATAAACAGGCCATTGGCCTCATCAAAAAAACCGGTGTATTCGGACTCGGGAAGTGGCTCAAGGGGATGACATAAGGCGATTTCCAACTTCCGAAATAATTAGGACTGCATGTTTTTTCATGGGCGGTTTCGCTGGTTGTTTTTGCCTTCTACTGCCTACGAGGTAAACTTCTTCCGCATCCAGATCCGTACACAATCAATCCCCGCTGATTTCATGCCATCCGGGCCCATCTCTCCACCGGCTCGATCCACGAATGCCTAGTTTTCTCACACCATTGATCCTAAAAATCCCCCGGCCGACACGGCGCCGGGGGAGCGCCGATCCAATCGGTTCTCATGACCGTTGTTCGCGCCTTGAAAGGGCGCGGCGGCAATCTCATTCAGTCCTTCGTTACCTCGGATCATGACGATATCCGCCCGGATCATTGGCCGCTTTCCCCCCGCTATCACTTCAGCAGGGCGGCCTGATGCAGGGGATTCTTCAGGATTTGCAGGCCATTTGGTGGATAGGCTCATCTTGTCTCACCCCAAAAATTGCCGACCCGCCATGGTTCTCCATGAGATAACACCATAATATCCGAGATGTTGAAAAGCAGGCTTTGAAAATTTACTGATTCCAAATGGCAATCCAGGTCGATCAATTATCCATGGAGGTATACAACAACATGATAATGAAATATAGGATGATCTTCTGTTTCTTTTCCCTATTCATCATCGTCCCGCGGGAGATTCAATCCTCCACGTTATATCCCGTCATGGACCGGCACTTGGTCAAGGAGGCCGAATTGATCTTCGCGGGCCAGGTCACCGCCATCCAGTATAAATCCTCCAGTGTCATTTTCCGGGGCGGAATTCCGGTTCCCCATACGTTTGTCACCTGTTCCATCAACCAGGTTTTCAAAGGGAGATCCGCGGCCGGTAAAAGCATCATCCTCCGCCTGGAAGGGGGTCCCGAAGAAAATGATCCCTCCCACGTGTTGGAAGTCGAGGGCGTGCCGGTTTTCCGCGTCGGGGATGAAGGCCTATTCTTTGTCCGGCGCAATGGATCGCAGATTTGCCCCTTGGTGGGCTGGCAGCAGGGATTCATCCGGATTTACGAGGGAGCGGTCTATACCTACGAAGGCTGTGAATTGCTATTAAGTGAGGATCCGCTGTACGCCGCCCGGCTGCATCCGCTCGATATCCGCGATTTCACCCGGCTGAGCCAATCCCTCTTGTCGCCGAAACGTTCCCTGGACCAGCTGGCGCTCGCGGATTTCAGCGAAGAATCGCGGAAACTCATGCAAGATCCGGACAATCTCACGCTGATCAAGACCTTCGATCCCCAAAAATTGATCTACGACATCCCCACGGAACGGATCAACGAACTGGGCGCCATGAGCCGCCTGATCCCCTACGAAATACGCTCGATTCCTCGAAACTATAACCAGATGCTGATGTACCGCGACCTCAGTCTTCTCTTGACCAAGCGCGGCCTATTTTCCGCCGATGCCGTGAACTCCGCCATTTCCGTCCGCCCATCCACCGCCAGACTATTGACGTTGGACCAGAACCGGATATCGCTGGAAAACCTCATGCTGCTCAACCGCCGGGTCCTGGAGGACATGTATCCCACGATCCTCACCAAGAGCCTCGATCAGACCATCCTGGCGGGCGCGAATAAAAATCTCCCCATTACGC
>JBHGBC010000110.1:0-19868 GCA_041946805.1 bacterium | reverse complement strand
CAGAGCCCTGGAGGATGTGGAGATCGCCTGTCTCTGTGACGTGAACGACAACCGTTCCGGGATTCCGGAATTGATGGCTTTCGTGGAGAACGCCAAGGGCCGGCGTCCCCGGCGGGAGTACGACTTGCGCCGCGTGCTGGATAATCCGGACGTGGACGCCGTGGTGATCGCCACCGAGGACCACTGGCACGCGCTGGCCGCCGTGTGGGCCTGTCAGGCGGGCAAGGATGTGTACGTGGAGAAACCCCCCGCGCTGACCATTTGGGACGGGAGAAAAATGGCCGAGGCGGCGAGGAAATACCAGCGGATCGTGCAGGTGGGGACGCAAAACCGCAGCGCGCCTTACAATCTCAAGGCGCTGGAGTATGTGAAAAGCGGAAAGCTGGGGACGGTGTATCTCTGCAAGGTTTTCAACCTGAAAACCGGCCCCGGAGCCTTCCATCTCGGTCCCGCGAGCGATCCGCCCGAGGGATTGCATTACGACCTCTGGCTGGGGCCGGTGCCCTACCGCCCCTATTGCCGCGGCCTGGTGGGCAACCGTCTGCTGTGGGCGTTCTCGGCGGGCGACATCGGAGACGACGGGGTTCATCAACTGGACCTGGCGCGTATGATCATCGGGCGTGACTATCCCAAGGCCGTGCACAGCAGTGGTGGGATTTACGCCTTCCAGGATGATCGCGAAGCGCCGGATACCTTGGTCACAACCTACGATTTTGACGGTCTGGTCATGACCTTCGAACTCTCGCAATGGTCGCCGTACATGGACAAGATCGCCGGCGATGTCCGGAACGGCGACCTGTTCCCATTCTGGCCGCAATGCGCCACCCGCATCGAGCTGTACGGCACGGAGGGAATCATGTACATCGGGCGGCACGGCGGCGGCTGGCAGGTTTTCGGCAAGTCCAAGATCCAATCGCGCCCGGGCGAGTTGATCGCCCAGGAATTCGGCCGGGTTCCCGACGACGCGCATAAGGAGAACTTCCTCCACTGCGTCCGCACGCGGGAGACGCCCAACGCGGACATCGAAGAGGGCCAGCGCAGCGCGTGCCTGGTGCACTTGGCGGGAATCTCGTACCGCGTGGGGTGCCGCAAACTCCAGTTCGACGCGCAAACCGAACGCTTTATCGGCGATGATGAAGCCAACCGCCTGGTCCGTGCCGAACACCGGGAGCCGTATGCCATCCCGGAACAGGTGTGAAAGTTATTTTGAGAAACGGAGAAACGTGGGGTGAGAGTGGGAGGGCGAACCTCCGGGTGAGCCGCGTTCATACCCTAGGTCTTACGGAAGCAAACGGCTCGGCGGGAGCCTCGCCCTCTCACAACATAAGCACTCAACACAATCATGTAGCATGTAGGGTGGGCTCAAAGCGAAGCGCGGCCCGCTAAAGTAGCATCTCCCCTCTCCCCTTGTGGGAGAGGGGCCGGGGGGGAGGGGGCCATGGTGGTGCAGGCATCTTGCCTGCATGAGCCATGAGATTATTTTCTTGATTTCTCCCTGAAGGTCGTTGAAGGTTAGGAGGGGGGTGAAAGGAAATGCAGTATGGCTTGAACCCAGCGGTATCCACCTCAATGACCGGAATTAAAGGCTTCCCTCACCCTCGCCCTCTCCCAGAGGGAGAGGGAATAGGTTATCGGTTTTTGGGCGGGACAATGCCTTTCAGGGCAGTCGTGGCAAGATCAGACTGGAGGGGAAATTCCATCACCCCCCAATTCTGTCCTTCCTCTCCCTCCGGGAGAGGGCCGGGGTAAGGGAACTGATTGTGGCGCAGACATCCCGCCTGCAATCATTCCCGCTTTGTTCAAATGGAATCGCATTCTATCCCTGCGGGGATGAAAATGCTAAAAAAAACCATCAATTCATGCTATTCCACGAGGTATCCATCATGAAAAAATCCATCCTTTTCTTCTTTCCCCTTTTCGCCGGAATTCTCCTGTCCCTTCCGTCCTGGAGCGCGGAACCATTGAAGGTGTGCCTGGTCTCCGGCTCGGCGGAATACGATTCGGATACCTGCCTGACCTTGTTCAAACAGCATCTGGAGAGCCGTTACAACGCGCAATGCACCCTGCTCAAGGCCCAGGGATTTCATGCCCTGCCCGGCCTGGAGGCCTTGGACACCTGCGATGTGGCCCTGTTCTACACCCGGCGGCTGGTGATCGGCGGAGAACCGTTGGAGCGGATCAAGAAGTACTGCGAGTCCGGAAAGCCCCTCGTCGCGGTCCGCACCGCCAGCCATGGATTCCAAAACTGGCTGGCCTTCGATAAGGAAGTCCTGGGCGGAAATTACAACAACCACTTTGGGAACGATTTCACCCAAAGCGCCTCCGTGACGCCCGAGGGCCGGACTCATCCCGTCCTGGAGGGCGTGGTGAATTTCCGTTCGGTGTACAGCCTCTACCGCACCGCGCCGGTGGCGGAGGACGCCACCGTCTTGATGACCTCCTCCATCCCCACGGAGAAGACCGAACAACCGGCGGCCTGGGTGCGGACGAACCGGGGAGGACGCGTGTTTTATACCTCGCTCGGAGGCCTGCAGGATTTTCACAACGCCGCCTACCTGCGTCTGCTGAGCAACGCCCTGTTCTGGACCGCCAAACGTCCGGTGGAGGCCAAACCGCTGCCCGAAATCGCGGAACGGCCCCAATCCTCAGGCGAATTCACCCTCCGGCTCCGCGCCCAGGTGAAACCGTACAAGGGCCTGGACCAATGGCAGGAAACGGCTTTCGAACAAACCTTCCGGATTCCCGAAACCGCCATCCTGATCTGCGACATGTGGAACCGGCATTGGTGCGAGGGCGCGACAGCCCGCTGCGAAGCGCTGGCCGTCCGGTTGAATCAAGTGCTGAAATACGCGCGGGAGAAGGGGATTCTCATCATCCACTCGCCCTCGGACACCATGGCAGCCTATGCCGATTGGCCCCAGCGCCGCCGGATTCAAATGGTTCCGCGGATTGAGATTCCCACTCTGGCGGATGTCGAGGAACCGCCTCTGCCCATCGACGATTCGGATGGGGGATGCGACACGGACAATCCCATCCAATACGAAGCATGGTCCAGCCAAAGTCCGCTCATCGAGATCGGCGAGCACGACGTGATTTCGGACAACGGCGACGAGATCTACGCCTATTTGAAACAGCAGGGAATCAATAACATCCTGTACACCGGGGTGCATACCAACATGTGCGTCCTGGGCCGCAGCTTCGCCATCCGGCGGATGTCCCGGCTGGGTTTTCAATGCGTTTTGCTGCGGGATCTGACCGACGCCATGTACGATCCCAAGGATAAACCCTACGTCAGCCACGGCCTGGGAACGCAACTGGTGGTGAAGCACATCGAAAAATACTGGTGTCCCTCGGCCCTGAGCAGCGATTTGATGGAAGGATTGCTATACAGCCGGGAGGAATAAAACAATACCTCCCACTTCCGGCATTTTTGATTAGGATGCTAAAGCTCCAGGCCACCTGATTCAGGAATCGTATTTAGCCTCCAAAGGGAGCCACGTGAATATCCGCCAGCCTGAGCTTACGGCATGGGATCAAAATTCCACCGGCCCCCATGGGAAATAAGAAACCTTCTTCATCCCTTCCGGAGGAGATAATGCCGGCAGGCCCGCGATTCCATTCCACCACGCCGATTCACCCCGCGAACGCGGTCAAGGTCCACGGTTCGCGCATGGGGCGGGAGAGCAGGCGGTTGGCTTCCTCGTCGCCGATGAATTTCTCCGGCTCCGGATCCCATTGCAGTTTACGGCCCAGGTACGACGCGATGTTCGCCAGTTGGGCGACGGTATCCGTCCTGACAGCCACGTCGATCGGGCAAATCGGTTCGGTTCCCTTGCGCACCGCGTCCACGAAATTGCGGTGATGATCATCGCTGCGGGGCAGGTGGATGTCGTTGGGGCCGATCGGGGATTGGATTAACGATTCCGGATTGGAATACAAATCCTCGCGGGTGACGTGCACCCACCCGTTGGGCCCCTCGAAGCGGATCCCGTGCTTGCACCGGCCGTTTTCATCGGAATAGATCATCTTGACCCCGTTGGCGTATTTAAATTCGAGTTCCCACTTCATGCAGTTGTTCGCCAATCCCTCCTTGGGGAATTCGCCCTTACTGCCTTCCACCGAGATGGGTCCGGTGAGTTCGCTTCCGTTGCCCCACTGGGCGATGTCGAGATGATGAATCCCCCAGTTGACGATGAATCCCAGGCAATAATCATGGATGTGATACCAAATGCCATAGCCCTCTTTTTGGTTATAGGACCGGCAGCGGTGATAGGTGTACGGCGCGAGGGGAGCGGGCCCCAGCCACCGGTTGTAATCGAATCCCGCGGGCACGGGCTGCTCGGGCTGCGCGGGGAACGGGAAGCTGGCGGGCGAACCGACGTAGATGGTCTTCAATTCGCCGATTTTCTGGTTGCGGGCCAGTTCGCAGGCGATCCGGAACTGTTCGGAGGAACGTTGCTGCGTGCCGAATTGAAAAACGATCTGGCTCTCCTTCACGGCCTTGCGCAGCGCCTGGGCTTGTTCCAGGCTGACGCCGACGGGTTTTTCGTAATAGAGATGCTTGCCGGCGCGGGCGGCGGCGATTCCGATCAACACATGCCAATGATCGGGGACCGTCACGACCAGCGCGTCCAAGTCCGGCCGGGCGATCAGTTCTTCAAAATCCTTGACGGCGGCGCAATCCGAATTCTCGTAGTGTTCATCCACAAAGGCCTTGGCCTTGGCGCGATGGGTCTCGGCCACGTCGCACACCGCGATGACCCGGACATCGTCCATTTCCAGAAAGCGCCGCATGTTGCCGTTGCCGCGTTCGCCCAGACCGATTATGCCCAGCGTCATTTTTTCATTGGCGGCGGCCGCCCCTTCCTTACCCAACGCCCGCGCGGGAACGAGGAATGGCGCGCTCAAGGCGGCCAGGCTCCCCCAACGCAAGAAATTCCGGCGATCGATGCCATTCCCGGCTCGCTCCGCATTTCGGGAGGATACAGGGCTCCATTCTGCTTCCTTCATTGAAATTCTCCTTTGCCAAGGCCTGCGAACAGATGGGGTTGTCCATCTTCCGAGTTGCTGTGTTCCCTCTGGCTTCATGGATACCGGCTCATTCTCCCACAGGGTGTTATGATCCGTCAACGAGGCTTGTCCAAAGGGGAACGTAGAATGGCGCGGAAAGGAAGAGTAGAGTAGGAGGGAATGCAAGAGGAGAGAGAAGTGGTCCCATCAGGAAAGTTGGAGCACGTTGTAACATGCCCCTACGGGAAATTGGTTTGTTTTGTCTGGGATTCGACCGGCGATGCCTTCCTGGCAGGCTTTCCCTCCCCCCGGCCCTCATCCGGGGGAGAGGATAATAAAGGCCATTCCTCCCCCTAAGTTTGGGGGAGGGAAGCGGGAGTTGTTTTAGGATTCGCGCACAGGCAATCCGCCAACATGAAATCATCGATCTGATATCAAGGAGGCCATCCAATGTCCATGCGTCCGGTGGAAGCGGTGGTGTTGGGAGCGGGAGCCCGGGGATATCACACCTTTGGGGGTTACGCGAAAGCCTTTCCGCATCACTTGAAAATCGTCGGGGTCGCGGAGCCCGATCCCGCCCGGCGGGAGCGTTTCGCGCGGGAACACGGCATAACGGCCGCGAACGTCTTTTTCTCCTGGGAATACCTGCTGGACAGTCCCCCCATGGCGGAAGTGCTGATCGATGCCACGATGGACCGCGCCCATTTTGAGAGCGCGGCGCGCGCCCTGGATCTGGGTTACCATGTCCTGCTGGAGAAACCGATGGCCACCGATCCGGCGGCCTGCGTCCGTCTCGCCCGGAAAGTCGATCAAACCGGCCGGATTCTGCAACTGGGCCATTCGCTCCGGTACAATCCCTTTTTTATCCGGCTGAAAGAACTCATGGAGGCGGAAGCCACCGGCCGGGTCACGAGCATTATCCACAATGAAAACGTGGCCTTCTGGCATTACGCGCACAGTTTCGTGCGGGGAAACTGGAGCAACGAATCGCAAAGCAGCCCCGGCCTGCTTTCGAAATCCTGCCACGATATCGACATTTTGTATTGGTTGACGGGCACGGTTCCCGAGCGTGTTTCATCGTTCGGAAGTCTGACGCATTTCCGCCCGGACCGCGCGGGCGCGGAGATCCCCACCCGCTGCACCGACGGCTGTCCCAGGGAAGCCACCTGCCCCTACTCGGCGCTGCGCCTGTATCTTGGGGATGATGTAGGCTGGCCGGTGAACACCATCGCCAACGACCTGAGTTACGCGGGCCGGCTGCGGGCCTTGCGGGAAGGCCCCTACGGGCGGTGCGTCTACCGGTGCGGCAACGATGTCGTCGACCATCAGATCACAAGTTTCGAGTACGCGGACGGGATGATCATCGGATTTCACATGCACGGCCACTCGCATGACAACGTGCGGACGCTGCGGGTCTCCAAAACCGGCGCGACCATCCGCGGTTTTCTGGAACAACGCGAACTGGAGGTGAATCACTACCTCGACGGCCGGCGGGAAATCATTCAGACCGGCGGTCCGGACGACCGGCACGGCGGCGGGGATACGTTGATGATGCACGATTTTATCGACCTGGTCCGCAAAGGCCGTCCGGATGAAGTGAAGGCCTCCGCGCGCGAATCGTGCATCAGCCACCTGCTGGTCTTTGCCGCCGAACAGGCGCGCAAGGAAAACCGGATCGTGCATGTTCCCAGCTTCATCGATGCGATCGAAAAATCCGTGCCGGCGGATTGAATCCATGTCCAGCGGCATGTCCCTTTCCTTGCGGGAACGGTTCTTTCGATGGCTGGCAGGACGGCAGGAAGGCCGGATCCTGTTTTTCCCCGACATCACGGACTGGTACAAGGCGCGGCGGACTCCTCCCGGCGAGCCGCAGAAATACGAGCCCGGGCAGATCATCTACGACGAAGATCCGTTTCACCGGCAAAACCACGACATGCCCCACCAGTTCCGGGATTGGACGCTGTTGGATTTTTACCGGAATTTCGGGTGGGGCTGCCCGATTCACCTCTACGAATGGCGCGACTGCATCCCGGATGGATACAGCCGGACCGTCCAGCGCGACGGCCGCCTCGAAATCGCGGTGATTTCCACGCCGCTGGGGCAAGTCCGGCAGATCCGCACGCAAGCGGCGGATGGCAGTTATTGCATCACCGAGCATTACGCGAAAACCGTCCGGGATCTGGACGTTCTGCTCTGGGCGGCCTGGAATACGGGCACCCGCGTGCAACCTGGCCGGATCCGCAAGGCCCTGGAGGCCCTGGGGGATTTCGGGATCATCGATATCCCCGTGGGCCGCTCCCCCTTCGGAACGTTCATCCACGACGCGATGGGATTGTTCAACGGCGTCTACGCCTTGCATGACGAACCCCGGGCCGTGGAACGGTTTCTCGACGGCCTGCGGGAGCCGTTCTTGGATACCATCCGGGCGGCCGCGCGGACGGAGGCGCGCGTGGTCATCATCAGCGACCACGCGGACGATTATTTGACTCCTCCGCCCCTGTACGCGAAGTATTGCGTCCCGATTTACCAGGAAGCGTGCGCGATTCTGCATCAGGCGGGCAAAATCGTTTCCACTCATGTCGATGGCAACCTGCGCGGTCTGTTGCCGCTGTTTCCCGGGACGGGCATCGACCTGTTGGACGGTTGCACGCCCGCGCCAATGAGCAATTACGCCGTGCGCGGCCTCGGGCAAGCTCTGGGCAACCGCCTCTATGCCTACTGCGGCATCCCCTCATCCTTGTTCATGGGAAACTGGATCGAATCAGAGATTCTGGGCTTCGCGGAACAAATCGAACGGGAGAGCGGCGGGCGGATGATTCTGAACGTGGGGGATATTCTCTCGCCCGAGGGGCAAATCGAGCCCGTCATCCGGGTGGGGAAATGGGCGCGGGGATAGGACACGGGAAATAATTTGGAGTCCCCTCCAGGGGACGGCTTTACAGCCTCCCAGGGCTGAAGCCCTGGGGAAAACTGAAGGCAATGAATCGCATGCAATCCGTCAACTGTCATATGTGCCGCTTTCCTCATTCGCTGCCCGTGTTGCTGGCCTTGTTTTATATCCTGTTCATGACTCCGCTCATGGGGCGGAAAAACGGGTACACGGTGGACGCCACGCCTTCGTTCCAACTGACTCGGATGATCGTCGAAACCGGCGATTGGCTCCCCCCCGAGAAGGTCAAGCAAGGCTACGTGTACTCGCTGGCGTATATTCCCTTTTACGCTTTGGGTCAGGAGCTGGACGCCTGGCTTCCCTCGCCCGAGCCGGACTGGATTCCCCGCAAAAGCCTGTGTTGGATGAACACGGTGCTCACCGGCCTGACCGTGGGATTGCTCGCCGGAGTACTGGGGCGGCTGGGATATTCGCCGGGGGCGCGGGTGTTCGTATCGTTGGCGTATGGACTCTCCACGCTGGCGTTCGCCTACGCGCGCTATGATTACAACAAATGCCTGGCCGCCTTTCTTTTGTTATTGGCCTTCGATTACGCGGTGGCATATCTTTCAGAAAAAAACATCGGTCCGCTGGCGGGCTGCGGCGTGGCGATGGGATTGCTGATCACCGTGCGGCTGGAGATGGCCGTGGCGGGCGCGGCGGTATTCGGCGCATTCGTTCTGACCGCCGATGGCTGGGCCCCGCGCCGGAAGCTGGCCTTGGGGTTTGGAGTACCCGTGGCGTTGGGGATCGGCTGGGTGCTGCTCTATAACCGGATCTATTGGGGAAGCGATATTTCCGGCGGATATGAATGGAATTTCCAGTGGAATCCCCTTCCCGCGCTGCAAGGCTTCTTCCTTTCACCGGGAAAAAACATCTGGTTTTACAATCCCGTGTTGCTGCTTCTGCCCGTGGCGGTCCGGCCGTTTTGGCAACGGCATCCCGCCGTGTCCTGGATGTGGCTGGGGACGCTGGCGGCGCTCCTGGCGGTATACAGTTTTTGGGAGTACTGGTGGGGCGGCTGGGCCTGGGGGCCGCGGCATTTGGTTCCCTTGCTGCCCTTGGCGGTGATTCCCCTGGCGGCGGCCGTGGACAGCGATTCGCGGGAATTTAAGCTTCTCCTGGTGATCCTGGCCGCGGCGGGATTGTTCATTCAGTTCCTGGGCGGCTATACCGATTTCAACAACATCATCCTCACTCTGATGAACCAGGGAGTGACCGAGATGGAAATGATTTGGAATCCGCTGTGGAATCCGATCGTGAATCATTACCGGTTTTTGCCTTACATTCCCCTATGGGATTGGGATTACGGGTGGATCGGTTTGTATCAATTCGCGCCGGCCTTCGTGTTTGAGACGCTCCTCATTCTATGGGGCGGCGCGCTGGCCGGATTGGGATTTTTGATCCGCCGGGCGGTCCGCGGCGGGGAATAATCATTCCCCATCCGGGAATCAAGCCCATGGACGTGAAAACCAAACTTCCCGGCCGGGTGTTGTTGGTGATCGCCCACGGAAGCCAGTCGGCGGAGTGGAACCGGGCGGTAGTGGAGTTCTGCTCCCGCCTGCGCGACACGCGGCCGTGGCCCGCGGGAATTGAGAAAGTGCAGTGGTGTTTCCTCGAACACGAGCCGCCGGACATCCCCACCACCCTGAACGAACACTTTCGCAACGACGGGCGGGAGCTGGCGGTTTTGCCTCTCTTTCTATCCGCCGGGCGGCATGTGGCGCGTGACATCCCCCAAGAAATCGGCCAATTTCTTCCTTTCGCTCATCGCCGTGAGGGCCTGGCGGTATACGGGGACACCGCCCGCCGCGTGCTGCTGCTCGATCCCCCGCCCCTGGCGGGATTGATCGCCGGAAATCTCGAGCGCCGGATCCGGCGGATGCGTCTGAATATGGAGGGGGCGGGGCTGATGGTGGTGTATTACGGCTCGCGGAACTTCATGGCCGAGTGGGAAGCGCTGGCGGGGGAGGTACAGGCGCTGCTGGAACGGCGGCTTCCCCGGACGGTGACCGGGTACGCTTACGCGGGTTTCGGAGTGGACTTCTCCCCGGTCTCCCTGGCCGAATCGCTCAAGGCCATGCGGGATAAGGCGCGGCCGCTGGTGGTGGTGCCCGCGCTGGTCGCCGTGGGGGTGGTCCAGAACAAAATCATCCCCGCCGCCATCCGCTTGGCGGAGATGGAAGACCAGGTCATCGATCCCGGGGACGCCATGCTGCCCGATCCAGAGATGGAGAAGCAAATTCTGGCGCATGTCGAGGATACTTTATCCCCGCCGTCCCCCCTCCCATGATTCCCAAGCGCCGGCGGATATGATATACAATACGCACATGCCACCGCGTGGAGGACGAATGCGTTCCCCGCGCGATGGCCGGGGGGGGAGATACGCCGGTGTCCCGATCCGCGGCGCGGAGGGAATGGCAAGGAGGCTGGGTTATCCATGGTGTTTCTTAAACGTTCATCCGATATCGACCGCCTGACGGACCGGACCGAGGTGTTGATCCTGGGAGGCGGCCAAGGCAAGCGGCTCTATCCGTTGACCAAGTCCCGCTCCAAGCCGGCCGTGCCGGTGGCGGGCAAATTCCGTCTGATCGATCTGACCCTGAGCAATTGCCTCCATTCCAACCTGGACCGGATCTACCTGTTGACCCAGTTCAATTCCGATTCGCTGCACCGGCATATTTCCCAGACTTACCGTTTCGATTCGTTCTCCACGGGTTTCATCCAGATCCTGGCCGCCCAGCAGACGCCGGACACCATGGACTGGTACCAAGGGACCGCCGACGCCGTGCGGCAGTCCCTGCGCCGTTTCATCCACCGGCGGCCGGATTATGTCCTGATCCTGTCCGGCGACCATCTCTACCAGATGGATTACCGCGACCTGCTGCGCACCCACGCGGCCAAGAACGCGGACGTGACCATCTCCGTGATTCCCGTGGCGCGGGACCGCTGCGCCGATTTCGGGATCCTGCAGACCAACGAGGAGGGGGGGATCGTCTCGTTCGTGGAAAAACCCACGCGGCCGGACGAGCTGGACCGCCTGAAGGTGCCGCCCAAGCTGTTCGAGGATTTCGGGATCAACCCGGGCCACCGCGAATATGTGGCCTCGATGGGCATCTACGTCTTCCGGACCCAGGCGTTGTTCGACGCCCTGCGGGAGAATCCCAGCCCCGATTTCGGGCACGACATCATCCCCGGCATGGTGGGGAACAAGCGGGTGTTCGCCCATTTCTTCGACGGCTATTGGGAAGACATCGGGACGATCAAGTCGTTTTACGAGGCCAACCTGGCGCTGACCAAGCCCGTGCCCCAGTTCAACTTCTATGACGGCAGCCGCAAGATCTATTCCCGCCCCCGCTTTCTGCCCGGCTCCAAGGTGAACCAGGCCACCATCCGGTCCTCCCTGATCTGCGACGGGGCGATCATCTCGGCGGCCTGGATCGAGGATTCCATCGTGGGGCTGCGCAGCAGCATCTGCGAGAACGCGCAGGTGTACCGCACCATCATCATGGGGGCCGATTTTTACGATTCCCCCGAGGCGGAGGACGTCGAGCCGGGCGCCCCGCCCCTGGGCATCGGGCCGCGGACCATCATCAAGAACGCCATCGTGGACAAGAACGTGCGCATCGGGGCGGACGTGCGGATCCTGAACGAAGCCAACATCAAGGAAGCGGACGGCCCCAACTATTGCATCCGCGACGGGATCGTGGTCATCCCCCGCAGCGCGGTGATCCCCGCCGGGACGGTGATTTGAGGGGGGGTAATGAGAATGGAAATAAGTTCGAAGCAGGATGGGTTTCGCTTCTCCCAACCCACCCTGCAATTTTGAAGTCAAGGTAAAAATGTTGCCGCAATCAAAAATCCAATCGGTGCGAATTCAAGGCTACCGTCCCTTCCGGGATTTTTCCGCTCATTTTGACGCATTGGAGGTTCTGGTGGGAGCGAACGGTTCCGGAAAATCGAGCCTGTTCGAGTTTCTTAAATTTCTCCGCGACAGTGTGCACGTGGATATCCCTCCCGAGATCATAGCCGGATCCATCGGACAGCAGATTTTTCATGTTCCCTGACCGCAGCGGTTTTGGTGGAGCATTGATATAGATACCGGATTTAAAATCAAAGAGACGGGCGAGATCAACCCCGTCCGTTATCAGGGAGAACTCATGGGGCCGGTTGGGCGGACTCATATTTCTTTCGAACGGGTGATTTATGCTAAGCCCTTCAAGGATCATAAAACATCATACCGCTTCATGAATATTCGCGAACGCCAAGGTGTAATCCAAGATCCCGAAATAAAAAGGTTTGCTAAACAAAATATTGAATTGAAGCGTCCCAATCAGCTGGCGTTGAGCACCATCAGCAATCCGATGATGGCGACCTTGTACAATTTGCGGGAATACATTCGTAATTGGAGATTTTACAGCTCCTTCAACATTGCCAATGACAAGATACGCAAGTCGGTTCCCATTGAACAGGAACCTGTTCTGCATGAGGATGCGGGAAATCTCAGCTCGGTATTACATTATTTAATGACTGAACATCCTGTTCTACTCGATGACTTGCAACAGCATTTAAGGACCGCCATCCCGGGATTCAAGTCCTTGACGGTCAAGGCGCGCGGGGGACCGGGGGAAGTGATCGCCTTCTGCCAGGAGGAAGGCGTCGGGAATGAATTGAGTCTCGCGGATTTATCGGATGGGGTTTTACGGCTCATTTGTTGGATGGTCTTGTGTATCCATCCCAATCCTCCGACCTTGATATGCATCGACGAGCCGGATCAAGGCGTCCATCCCCGCACCCTGCCCTTGTTAGCCGGATTGTTCGAGAAAGCGTGCCAAAAAACCCAACTTTTTTTAGCGACCCACGCTTCCTACTTTCTCATGCAATTTGATATATCCCGGATCGCCGTGTTCCGGAAAGAGAATGGGGAAACGGTATTCCGGAAGCCGAAGAATTCCAAAACCCTCTGCGACAATCTGGCCGATTTTGGCCAAGAAGAAATCGAAATCATGCACAAAAGCGATGAATTGGAGAAAATCGCATGAAGGTTTTGGTTTATGTGGAGGGAGAATCGGACCGGGTATCCATGAAAAGTTTATTGGATCCCTTGATTCAACAAAAACGGCAACAAGGCGTCCAAATTGACTTTTTCGTCTCACCAGCAGGGCATAAAAAGAAAAATCTATGGACGAAAGTGCCTCAAAAAGCCGTAAATATTATTCTTAATGATCCCGATGCCATGGTCGTGGTCATCCCCGATTTGTATCCGCCCAACGTGGCGTTTACCCATTCCACAGCCAAAGAATTGTTCGAGGGTATCCAGCGGAATTTTTTGGAGATATTGCATCAGAAAAAAGTAAAGGATGAAAAATCCTTCCTTCCGCGGCTAAAAGTGTTTTGTTTTAAATATGACCTGGAGGCTTTGCTGTTGGCCGCCGAAGACGAACGGCGGAAGTTCTTGGGAATGAAATCCCTGAAACGGCAATGGACAATTCCGGTCGAAGACCAAAATCATGAGAATCCCCCCAAAAAGATCGTAGAGAAATTGTTTCAGAAATCGGGTAATCAATACAACCAGGTTATAGACGCGCCGTTGATTCTGAAAAAATGCAACTATTGGGATATCGCGGAAGCTTGCCAGCAGTGTTTTAAGCCGTTTGTTGAATTTCTGGAATGTGTGCCATGATTGATGAGTTTTCAGCTCAATTCAATCCCGTGAGGATAGACTGATATGCCCCCCACTCCCCTCTTGCCCCCCCCGGTGGCTGAACGCTTGCGCGAGGGGTGCGTGATTCCCGCGCATCCCCTGGCGTTGACGGCCGAACGGAAATTCGACGAAAAGCATCAACGGGCCTTGTCGCGTTATTATCTCGCCGCCGGGGCCGGAGGTCTGGCCGTCGGCGTGCACACCACCCAGTTTCAGATCCGCGATCCGAAAATCGGGCTGCTCCAGCCGGTGCTCGAACTGGCCGCCGAGACCATCGCGGAGCATGAGGCGGCCCACCCCGGGGTTTCCATCCTGCGCATCGCCGGGATTTGCGGGCGCACCCCCCAGGCCACGGCCGAGGCCGCGCTGGCCCGGGATTTGGGGTACCACCTCGGGCTGCTCAGCCTGGGGGCGTTCCAGGACGCGAGCGTGGAGGAAATGATCGGCCACGCGCGGGCGGTGGCGGAGATCATTCCGGTCATGGGCTTTTACCTGCAGCCTACGGTGGGCGGCCGCGTGCTGGATTTTTCGTTCTGGCGGCGGTTGTTCGATATTCCCGCGGTGGTGGCGGTCAAAATCGCGCCGTTCAACCGCTACCAGACCCTCGACGTGATCCGGGCGGTGGCGGAATCGGGCCGGGCGGAGGAAATCGCCCTGTATACAGGCAATGACGACGCGATCCTGGCCGACCTGCTGACAGTCTTCGAGTTTCCCGTGAACGGCCGGCCGGTCCGGCTGCGCGTGGCGGGCGGATTGCTGGGCCATTGGGCGGTGTGGACGCGGCGGGCGGTGGAGCAGCTGGAACAAGCGCAGGATCTGGTGCGGTTCGCGAAACCGGTCCCCCGGAAGATGCTGACCTTGGCGGCGCAGGTGACCGACTGCAACGCCGCCTTTTTCGACGCGGCGCGGGGTTTCGCCGGATGCATCGCGGGGCTTCACGAGGTGCTCCGGCGGCAAGGGCTGATGCGAGGGCGCTGGTGCCTCGATCCCGCCGAGGACCTGTCCCCCGGGCAAATGGAGGAAATCGGCCGCGTGTACCGCGCCTATCCGCATCTCAACGATGACGAGTTCGTGGCCCGGGGCCGGGAGGAGTGGCTCCGCTAGACGAAACCGTTTCCCAGCCCCCTTGCCCAACCCGTCCCCGGGAAAGCCGATCTTGACCTCACGCCGGAAATCTTTCATCCTGAAGGCGCGATCACGTTTCCATACAATCCAAACAGGGTAACTAAACCATGCCGATCAGCGAAAAACTCTTGGAAATCATGGCCTGTCCCTTGTCCAAGGCGCCGGTGGTGCAGGATGGGGACTGGATCGTGTCCACCGATCCCAAAACCCGGAAACGCTATCCCATCCAGGATGACATCCCGGTTATGCTCATCGAGGAATCGGAAGAGATGAGCGAAGCGGATTGGCGGGAGGTCATGAAACGCCACAACATTCCCATCCCCTCGTGAAATCCGTGGGCAGCGGTTACCCCCGCGCGATCCGGAGGTAAAATACCCGGTCGGCCGCGCGTGGATCCCCATCTCCAAGCCGGCCACGGAAATATACATCCTGACTGCCTGTCCCGAATGATCTCGGAAACGCCGATGACCTTTGACCTGAAAACCTTGATGAGCCCCTACGAGGGGCAAGCCCGGGCGCTGCATGAAAAATACGTCAATCCGGTCTTTTCCAATGTCCTGGACATGATCGGCTTCGCCCATGAGTACACCCGCGGGCAGGGTTGTTATCTGACCACTCTGGACGGCCGGACCATTTTCGACGGCCTGAGCGGGTACGGTGTCTTCGGGATGGGCCGCAACCATCCTACCGTGCGCGCCGCGATCGAGCAGGCCCTGCAGCTGGACCTGGCCAATCTGGTGCAGATGGACACTTTCGTATTGAGCGGGATGCTGGCGGAGAGGCTGATCCGTATCGCGCCGGGGAAGCGCCTGCAACACGTTTTTTTCACCAATTCGGGCACCGAGGCGGTGGAAGGGGCGATCAAGTTCGCGCGGGGGGCTACCGGCCGCCCCCGCATTCTCTTCAGCCAGGGCGCGTTCCACGGATTGTCCACCGGATCGTTGGCGCTTAACGGCGATGAATCGTTCCGCGAAGGATTCGGAGATTTGTTGCCAGGGACGGAACGGGTGGATTGGGCCAGCCTGGAAGCCCTGGAATACGAGTTGAAGAAAAAGAACATCGCGGCGGTGGTGCTCGAACCGATCCGGGGCAAGGGCGTCTACTTTCCCTCGGATGACCAGGTTTATCCTACGCTCCAGAGGCTCTGCCGCGAAAACGGGACGTTGTTCGTGGTGGATGAAATCCAGTCCGGCCTGGGGCGCACGGGACGCTGGTGGGCCTGCCAGCATTGGGACCTCGAGCCGGACATCCTGGTCTGCGCCAAGGCGTTGAGCGGCGGCCTGATTCCCGCCGGGGCGATCCTCTACTCGGACGAGGTATACCGCGGCGTGTTCAGCCGGCTGGACCGCTGCGTGGTGCATTCGAGCACCTTCGGGCAGAACGCCCTGGCCATGGTGGCCGGCCTGGCGGCGTTGCATGTGCTGGAGGAAGAGAACCTGATCGAGCGGTCGGCCCGCCAGGGGGAACGGCTGCTGGCCGGACTGCGGAATCTGCAAACGCAGCACGAACTGATCCATGACACGCGGGGCAAAGGATTGATGGTGGGCGTCGAGTTCGGTCCCCCGCAATCCCTGCGCCTGAAACCGGCCTGGACCCTGCTGCACGCCGCCCAGAACGGGCTGTTCGCCCAGGCGGTGGTCATGCGCCTGTACCAGACCCACCGCATCCTCACCCAGGTGGCGGGCCATCATCAGGAAGTAGTGAAATTCCTGCCGCCGTTCATCATCACGGATGAAGAGGTGGACCGCATCGTCTCGGCCCTGGACGAAGTCATGCGGGAATGCAGCCGCTTTCCCGGGCCGGTCTGGTCCGTGGGCAAGCAGCTGGCCGGGGCCGCGGTCCGGCAGCGCCTGTTCGCGCGCGAATCCCACTGAGCAACTTTGTTGAACACATGAGAGCCTTTCTTTTTTCCCTCATCCATGCTCTCGTCACCCGGCATCCGCGCACGGTCTCGTTCCTTTCCCTCGCGCTTGCGGCGGTGGCGGGCATTTACGGAACCCTCCAGATGGAGATGATCACCGACCAGGACCGCCTGCTGTCGGAGGATCTCCCCTACCACCACCGGTACATGGACTTCGTCCGGAATTTCGGGGACCTGGAATTCATCTACATCTTGATCGAGGGGCCCACTCAGGAAAGCATGGTCGCCTTCGCCGACGCCCTGGCTGCGCGGCTGCGGCAAAGTGAGGACGTGAAGGATGTCGTCTACGAGTTCGACACCGCCTGGGCCAAGGACTACGCCCTCTATTTCGACGGCTTCCCTCTGACGGACATCCAACGGCTGCGGGAGGAACTCGCGAAAAACCGGGCGGACCTGGAAAACCTGTTCCAGGTCCAATCCATCGATGAGATCCTGCTCAAGATATCCCGCGCGGTCCAGACCTTGGGGCCGGGAACGGAAACCGGATCATCGGAAAACCTGGACAGCCTCGAACCGGTGCTCGCGGCCTTGCGGGGCCACGCGCCCGAAGCGTTCCAGGACCTCTACCGGATCCGGGACGAATGGGACAAAGCCACGCCGGTGGAAAAGCGGCATAACTGGTCGGGCAAGGGCAAAACCCTGCTCATGCTGGTGATGCCGAACAAGGATTATTCGACGCTGAGCGTCATCGAACAGCCCCTGAAGTGCATCCGGGCGGACATCTGGCTGACCGAGCAGGAATTCCCCGGCGTGCACGCCGGCATGACGGGGCGGCCCGTGCTGCAGGCGGACGAAATGCGGACCACCAACGACGACATGCAAAACGCCAGCATCCTGGCGTTCTTCGGAGTGGCCCTGCTGTACATCATCTTCTACCGCGAGCTGGTGCGCCCCGTCTACACCATGATCGCCCTCCTGTGCGCCATGGGTTGGACCTACGGCTTCGTGGCGCTGACGCTCGGGCATTTGAACCTGCTCTCCCTGGTGTTCGCGCTTACCCTGATCGGTTTGGGCGCCGATTTCGGAATCCATTTTCTGCACCGTTATCAGGAAGGCCTGCAGGCGGAAGGCGATCCCTCCCCGGCGGTGGCGGGCGCGTTGCAGCGCGCGGGCAGCGGCATCCTGACCGGCTCGGTCACCACGTCGGTCGCCTTTCTCTTGGCCATGTTCACCGACTTCCTCGGCCTGGCGGAACTGGGCTATGTGGCGGGCATCGGGATCCTTTTCTGCCTGGCGGCCATGCTGGTCACCCTGCCCGCGTTTTATGTGACCCATGACCGGCATTTCCGGCGGGGGGAAAAACTGCCGGTCCCCCTGCACTTGATGGGGCTGCGCCACGCCTCGCGCTATCCCCGGACCCTCATGGCCGTGATCGTGACCGCCACGCTGGGATTGAGCGAGGAGATCGGCAATGTCCGGTTCAACGACAATCTGCTGGAGATGCAAGCGGAAGGGCTGGAATCGGTCGAATACGAGAACAAATTGATCGAGGAATCGGAATACTCCACTTGGTATTGCGCCTTCGTGAAGCGCACCATAGAGGAGGTGCGGCAGTTGGTCAATCAACTGAAGAGCCATCCCACCGTGGCCGGCGTGGACAGCCTGGCCGCCGTGCTTCCAGACGTATCGCCCGAGCGGCGCGCGGCCATCCAGGCATTGCGGGACGCGCTGGCCTTCGTCAAAACCGGTCCGGAGCCGGCGTACCATCCCAATTCCATCCTCTTTAAATCCCTGGTCCGGAACATTAACCGGATCGCGGAGCAGGTCAACCAGCTCCAGCAAATGCGGGAGCAAGCGCGGGCCATGGCGGATGCGGCCGCCCGCGCGCCGAAACCATCCCCCGCCTCCGCGCCCCCGCCCTCCCTGGAACAACTTGCGCAATCCCTGACGCCCGAACAGCGGGAGTTGCTGAAAAACAATCCGGAACTGGCCGCACAGATGCTCGCCCGGGAGGGGGCGGCCGGCCTGTCCGAACCGGCCTCGGCGTCCCCGAGGCCCGAAACGCCCCCGATGCCGGAAATCCCCGAGATTCCCGAAGAGCAACTCCAATTGATCGCCAAACTCAAAGAACTCGCGAGCCTGCTCACCGGTCCGGAGGACACGGTGCGGAAACGGCTCCAGGACGCCAACCGCATGCTGTTCGAGCAGCCCCGCGACGCCCTGCGCCTGCTGCACCGGCTGGCCGCCGCGGAGGAGCCCACGCCGGAAATCCTGCCCCCCATGTTCAACCGCCTGTTTATCGGCAACGACGGCACCTACCTGATCATGGCCTACCCCAAGGAAGACATCTGGGAAACCGAGCACATGAAGCGCTTCGTGGACGCCATGCGGGCCATCGATCCGGAAGTCACGGGCACGCCCATCCAGGTGTATGAATCGAGCCAGTTGATGCGCAACGCGTTCATCCGCGTGGGGCTCATGTCCCTGGGCACGGTGGGTCTGTTGGTGTTTTTGGATTTCCTGTCGATCAGCTCGTTCCTGTACGTGATAGCCACGCTGCTTTTGGGTATCGTGTGGATGACGCAGATCATGGGACTGTTCGATATCAATCTCAATCTCGCCAACTTTTTCGCCATCCCCATCCTGATCGGCATCGGAGTGGACAACGCCGTGCATTTCCAGCACCGCTACCTGGAAAATTACGACGTGGAAGAGAGCATGTACACGTCGGGCACTACTCTTACGCTCACCACGCTCACCACGGTGGTGGGCTTCGGCACGCTGATCTTCGCTTCGCATAAAGGGCTCGCCAGCATGGGCGTGCTGATGACCCTGGGTTCGTGCACCTGTTGGTTCTCCTGCATCATCTTTCTGCCCACGATGCTCAAATTGTTCTCCCGGAAATACAAAAATCGGCAGCGCCAACGAGCGCAAGAAACCGTGGCAACGCCCGTCGGGGAATCCGCCGGAGAACCGGTGGAAGAAACCACAGTGTAGTTGAGGACCCGGCAAGCAGGAGGCGTCGCGGTAAAAGTCCAGTGGCTTATCCGGCTGGATGAAGGAAAACGGATTCCATTCACACCTGGATGAGGGCGCTTTTATACCCCCTCCCAGGTACGTACTTTTTATCAAGCGTGTCCGGCTGCTCTTCAATCGGGCTGGCCGGGGAGATCAACCCCCTAATTCCCTCTCCCTCGGGGAGAGGGCTAGGGCTAGACCATATGGAACGACCGGCTCCG
>JBHGBC010000011.1:0-70223 GCA_041946805.1 bacterium | reverse complement strand
CACCAAGGTCCGCCCCTACAACAATTCCCTCACCCTGGCCCTCTCCCAGAGGGAGAGGGAATTTTGGGGGTGGTTTGCATCGATCCTTACGAAAAGATGCAAACCGGCGATCGGAAAAAAAAGTACACACTTGCCGGATGAACCCTTAATAAGATCCCTCTGCCCAGCCAGGACGGATAAACGGCCGGCGCGAGGGGCATACAAATTAGTTTCATCCGATCCCTTGAATTGTCAATATTCGGAAGCGGACTCCACTGGAAAAAGCCGTGGCCCCCCGGTTGAAATCCTGGGCTGCTCTCCAGCGGCTCCTTGAAAGGGGCGCGTGAAGTATCTTTCTCCCGGTTTTTTCCGCTTCCCGGCTCAAAAAATAATCAATATTCTGCAACGATTTACGCGCTGGGGCGTAAAACAGAGTGAAAACCCAATGACAAAGGATTTTGGATGACCGCGCTGGACGCTTTACCAAGAACGGAAAACGCCGGGGTGAACGGATCGGATGACCTGATCCATCGGGTCGCGGCGGGAGACGAGCCGGCCTTCGCGCGATTCGTGAGCCTCTACACCGCTCCCGTGTACCGCTTCCTGCGGCGGATGGTGAACTCCAGCGAGGACGCGGAAGATCTGACCCAGGAGACCTTTTATGCGGTTTACAAGCACCGCCACACTCTGCGGCCGGACGCGGAAGTTCTCCCGTATCTCTACACCATCGCCCGGCGCAAGGCGGTCTCGCTGTTCCGCTGGCGGAGCGTGCGCCAGGTCCTGATGCCGCTCTCCGACTCACACGCGAACCTGCCGGCGGACACGGAATCGCCGGTCCACGCGCTCCAGCAAAGCCGTCAGGAAGAGGTGGTGAACCGGGCCCTCGCGGCCCTGCCATCCACGCAGCGGGCGGCCTTGATCCTCCGGTTCTTCGAGGGACTGACTTACCCGGACATCGCGGAGGTGCTCCAAAAGCCCGAGGGGACCGTGAAATCCCTGGTCTTCCGGGGTGAAAAGGAACTGCGGCGCGGATTGCAGGACATGGGCTTGATGGAAGAACGAGGTGGACGATGAATACGCCCAACATCAAAACCGGACGCGAAAAAATGATCCTGTACGTGGAAGCCGCCGAATGGGGCGGGCGGGATCTGACCGAGCCGGAACGGCGAGAGATCGAAGATCTCCTGGCCCGCGACGAATCGGCCCGGCGCGATGTGGAAGCCATCGCCGCCCATCTCCGCTTCTTGCGGAACACGCCCGCGCCCCGCGTCCCCGAAAACCTGGCGGCGCGGTGCCTGGAGACCATCCAACGGCGTTCCGCCCCCCGCCGGGCCGGATGGGGAGCACGTCGGAATTGGGCGTATGGCTTGGCCTTCGCCGTGATCGTCATCTTCGCCGCGGGCATCTGGGTGGGGCAGCGCATTCCGGGTTCCCCGGAGAGCCAATTCCAGATCCTTTTACAAGAACAAACCCAGCTGGTGGCCCGGCTGGAGCGCGGTCTGGCCGGACGGTACCACGAAGCCGTCCTGACGGCGGACAATCCCTGGCACCAGCCCATCGCCGATCTCAAGAAAACCACCCAGGCCCTGACCGTCTACCACGGTCAGACCCGTGACAATCTCGTGATTCAACACGGCCTGTGCATCGCGATCGCCCAAAACATCAGCGTGCTGCAGGCCCTGTGCGACTATATCGAAAAAAAGCAAGCCATACCGGATTTCGACGTGAAATTCTTCGACACGGCCCCATCTGGCGGCAACATGATCTGATCTTTTTTACGCATCCTCTCTCTTTGGGGGACGCCGGAGCGAGGGGCGCCGGTCCCCAGGTTTTCCCTCACCTTAGCCCTCTCCCAGAGGGATTCGGTGGTGGTTCTCCGCGGCCAGCCCGATAGAAGAGCGGCCGGATCGGCTTGCTAAAAAGTACGCAGTTACCGGATGAAACAAATGAAGAATGCGTGATTGATCCCGATCATTAATACCCCGGGGATTTAATGAATAACCAATCCAATTCCGAACCGCATGGAGGTAAGGACTATGTTCCATCATTCGTGGTCGAAAGTGTTTTTGTTCGGCGCCGCGGTGTCTTTGCTGATCATTCCCACCGGTTTGTGGGCGGATGATCCCGAAGACCAGACCGCGCAAGAAGCGCAAGTGGAGCAACAAGCCGAAGCCATGAATCAGCAGGCCGAACAGATGGCACAACAAGCCGAGGAAATGGCGAAACAGGCCGAGGCCGTGGCTCAGCAGGCCGAGAAAATGGTCCAGGAAGCCGGGCGGCACCTGGAGCACATGATGCCCCCGGTCGAAAAACAGGTCCAAGAGGCCCTGGCCATGGCCGCCCGGATGGGGGAGAGCATCCCCCCGGTGCCTCCCGTCCCGCCGATTCCGCCTATTCCTCATATTCCCGCGATTCCCAAGATGCCCAGCTTCTCTCATATGAGTCATGACGGGGAAGGCGAGGAGGCCGTGGAGACCCTGGAGAAGATCTTCGAGGCGCAGCCGGGAACCGCCCTCCAGGTGGAGAGTTCATTCAGTTCGTATCAGATTCAGCCCGGCGAGGACAACACCAAGATGATCTTCTCCATCGAGAAGAAGACGTATGGCAAAACCCAGGAAGAAGCCCAGAAGCGGCTGCCCCTCTTCGTCATCACCTTTGAACAAACCAAGGAGGCCGTGGTGCTCAAGATTCAGCCCAAGGAAGGCAAGCAAGAAAATCTCAATGGCCACTGTGAAGTCAAAATCCAGTTGCCCGCCGGCACGCCGGTGCAAATCCGCAATGCCTTCGGCGATGTCAACCTCGATAAACTGACCGGCGGCGTCAACCTGGAGAACAAGTTCGGGACCGCTTACGTGGGACACACGAAGGGCAACTTGAACACCGTGACAGAATACGGCGACTTGACCATCGACGCGCATGAGGGTCCCGGCAAGGTGCGCGGCCAGTTCGGCAACGTGCGGCTCGACGGCCAGCAGGGCGATCTCGAAATCCAGACCGGCTACAGCAAGGCGTATATCGACCTGGATTCACCCACGGCCCGCCTGACCGGCACCTTCTCGTTCGGCGACATCTTCGTCGCCCTCCCCAAGGATTATTCCGGGACGATCGAAGCCGTCTCCTCCTTCGGTGAGATCAAGGCTCCGGCCGGATTGGAGAAAAAGAAGGAGATGTTCAACGAATCCGTTTCCGGCCGCCTGGGCGGCGGCGAAGGCGCCGTCAAGATCAACAGCAGTTACAGCCCCGTGACGGTCGAGATGACGGATTATTGATCCCCGCTTCCGGCCGCGGGATTCAAAAAACGCCAGGAGAAATCCTGGCGTTTTCGCTTGGTGCGCGTACCGCTTCGTATCCCCTCTCCCCGGAGTGGATCTTAACCCGGAAATCGTATCCGGACGTCATTCCCGTGCCAGCGGGAATCCAGAAAATTGGAGTACAGGCGGCCCGCCAGCTCACAATCCCTTAGGGATTGAATAAGAATAGCCGGGGGTGACAACCCCCGGTACCGTTCCCATGGAAAACGGCCCCGCAGGGGTCGAACGAAATTAAATTCAATCCCTGCGGGGTTGGTTCTTTTCCCCTCCAACCGTAGGCTGCCGCCTACGGCTATTCACATTCATCTCCCGCGGAGATGAAAATCCATGCCAGGTTCAGAATTTACGGATATAGATTTCCTGCGCGAAAAAGCCCGGGGGTGGGAAAACCGTATCTCCATGCTTCTCCATGCCACTGGCGCTCGTCCCTTCCGCCCACGCCGATCAAACCCGCAGCCGCAACTGGATGCTCTGGCCCGAATCCAGTTCCACGGCTTCAGGGAGGGTCACGATGGCCAGGGTGTTGGCGCGCTGGGCGGCGACCGAATAATTGTTGGTCCCGGCGGTGATTTCGGCCTCGATGTAGCCCTTCTTGCGGCCGCCCGAGGGCGCGGGCAACGAGAATTTCTGCAACGAAGTCTTGCCGAAGAGCACCTGGATTTCGGCGTTCAGGTCGCGGGAACGCATTTGCTGGGTGTACTCGCCCCAGCAGCCGCCGGCGGACCAGAAGCAGACGAACTCCCGCTCGTTGATCCGGGGATTGAACGCGATCATCTTCTGTGGGCCGGAGAAGTTGAATCCGGTCAGCGCCAAAAACACGGACCAGCTGGCCATGGCGCGGGCGTAATGATGGCCGCATTCGACTTCGTTCCAGGGATTGCGGCGCTGGCCGTCGTAGCGGTTGCGCACGGCGCGCACGAGAGTCAGGCCTTCGTTGACGAAGCCTTCGTAGATGAGGTGGGCGGCCACCTGGTATTCGATGCCTGTCCAGACCTCGTCGGAATAGACGAAAGGCAGCGGCGGCCGGTTGCCGCGGGGCCAGGAACACAGAAGCAGGCCGGCTTCATCGCCCAGGGCGAAGATGCGCTGGGGATTGTAGTGATCGGTGAGCGTGGAGCGGTAGTTGTATTTATAGACGGCGGAGATGGCGTTCTTGACGCGGTCCTCCGGCAACATGTAGCCCAGGCCCGTCACATGCGCCATCCACTGGCCGAGCATCTGGTCGGAGAGGCAGCCGTCGCCCAGCTGGTATTTTTGATAGGTGGCGGGATCGTAGATCTGGACATAATACTCGCCGTTCCAGCAGATCTGGTCCAGTTTGGCGCGGCCGCTTTCGTAGACGCGCCGGTATTCCCCGGCGGCGGCGTGGTCCTGGAGCGCGCGGGCCATCTCCTCGGCGGCGCGCAGGGCGGCCAGGTAGATGACCCCCATCATGGGATTGGCCCCGTAGAACTCGATGTCGTACGTGTTGTGCTGCTGGCCGGTCATGACCCCATCCTTATCGGGATCCCAATCCTTCCAGGCGAATTCCAGGGCGCGTTTGGCGTGCGGCCAGAGTTTCTGTAAAAACAGGATATCGCCCGAGAGCTGCCACTCGCGGTAGAGTTTGATGATGCAACCCATCTGGCCGTCGGCGGCGGCGTGGGGAAAGCCCCAGCGCGCCAGGCCCAGGGGAATGAGGGTGCGGAAGGCCATCTTGCCGGTTTCATCCGTGTTGTGGAGAAAATCGGTCTCGCGCATGGTGCGCTCGAGCGCGGGGAACAGAAACGCCAGGCTTTGCTCGTAATTGTACACATGCGTACAGTTAAGAGGGCAACAGCCACCGGTGTCCGTGTTCCCCTCGAAGCCGTAGAATTTCCCGTCCTGCGTGCGGAAGCAGGTGTTGGTGCGGAGGATGGAGGCCTGGCTGGATATGGCGTCGAGCACCTCGGGGGGCAGGGTGCTGGCGTAAAGCGCCTCGTGAAACACCCGCGTTTCCTGCTCGAGCCTTCGGAGGTTGGCCAGGGTGTAGCGGGCCACGTCCCACGCGTCGCCGAACTGCGTGGCGTAGTAGTTGCCGACGATCTTGCCGTGGACTTCCTTTTCCTGGTTCCAATAGTTTTCGCGGTTGGGAAAGTACCAGGTGATCAGGAAGGGAATCGTGGCGCTCTGGCCCGGATCGAGGGTGACGGCGGCTCCCAGCGAGCCGGTATCCGTCTGGCCGTCGGGACTGGGCCCGGCCTGGGTGGAGGGGGTGAGCTGCCCATCGTCCAGGAGGTCGTTCCAGAAGAGGCTTTGGGCGTCGAACCAGCCGCCCCGGTCCCAGCAAGGATTGTACGTGATGGCGTCATGAGTAGTGACCAAGGCCATGTTCCCGAACTTGGGGCTGTTTTCCGGATGCTTCCGCGTGCGCATCATGAGACCCCGGAAGGAACCCTCGTCTTTATACTCGTTTACGTTCTGCCCGAACGAGTCAATGCCCGCGATGTTCTGCAGGGAAGCCACGACCGTGAGACTCACCGGATTCTTGCCCGTGTTTTTCAGTTGCCAATAGAAAATCGCCACCGGCAGGCCGGAATCGCGCTCGTTACCCGGGATGAAGGGATTGAAGCATTCGAGGGCGGCATCGAGCGGTACGCGGGGATCGGACAGTTCGAGGCGTGCGAAGGGGTACGAGCCTAAAAAACGCGCGTGGTTGAAGCGGGGCATGCCCGGCAGTTCCGCCCGGTTCAATCCGAATCCGCCGGGGTAGGGCGGCTGCACTTTGGATTCGAGGATAAACGCCTTGGGCGCCAACGCGTCTTCCTTGAACCAAAGACAGAAGAAAGTATTGTCGAGCAGGCGGCCCTTGTGGGCGCGGTTGCAGATTTCCCAATCGCGCAGGTTGCCGCGGCCGCCCACGGACACCGTGCCGGTGCCGATCCCGCCGAGGGGAAAAGCGATTTCCGAGAGGAAGGGCGGTTCAAACACCCGCCATGTAGGGTCGGATTCGTTCTCTCCGCGTTTTTTTCGTACGCCGCTGATGGCCGCGGCGTCCCAGCCGAGCAATCCGGCGAAGGGCGCGGCCGCCAAAAATTTCAACAATTCCCGCCGTTCGAGTTCCATGTTCGATTCCTCCCGCGCAGTCTGTCGTCCAGAAAACGGCACCATGATAAAGAAAAGGGCCGGGGATGAGAAGAGAAGGATCACCGGCGGGATTGAACCGGCCCGGGCGGATAGGCCTTGCCTGATCCACCTATTCCATGGAGTAACTGTTTACTTCATTGCAGAGAAAGGATGAATTCCGCCCTTTCCGGGCTTCCCTCACCCTAACCCTCTGCCAGAGGGAGAGGGAATCGTTTCGCAATCCCCTCCATGCCCGGACTACGAATAAAGCACCGAGAAAGGTCTGCATTCGGGTAATGAGTTTCCCCATGGGATCCATACTATTGTGTTACAGGCATCCTGCCTGCATCCAACCCATTGTGGCGCCGGCGCCCGCCGGCATCCCATCCCGTAAGCCAGCAGGGGCACGTGGCCGCGTGCCCCTGCTACCGAGACGGCATCTCTTTCTTTCCCCTCTCCCCCTGGGAGAGGGCCAGGGTGAGGGAATTTTGTAATGGCGGATCTTGGCTCCGCCCCACTCGCTTCCCATCCACCCCCTCCGCGTTCACCCCCGCGCGTCCCTCGGATCAACGCCCTCCGTTCCCCCGGACTCCAACTCGAGAAAAGGAACGAGAATCCCCATCCGCGCTGGATAATCCAACTCCTCCCGCGCCGCGAAACGGAACTGGGGGCGGTCGGGATAATCATCCCACTCGGGAACTTTCCCGGTCCCCGCGCAGCCGGTCAGAACCAAGCACGCGCTTCCCATGAGGATCAAACGAACCGTTCCCATGCGCGAATCCGCGGGCTTTTCGTCCCGTCATTCATACGTCACCACCACGTCCACCGGCTCCGTGGATTCCGGCAGGCGGATCCGTCCGGCCGCGGGATCGAATCCGGACCATTGCCGGCCGCCGATCCGCACCCCGGTGATTATCCGCCCCTCCGGGACCCGGACATACAGCCACAAGTTATCCGGCGCGTTGCGGGTGGGAGGATTCACCCGCGCCACAATCGTACGCTCTTCCGTTCCCGCGCGCAGGGTATAGCCCACCGGGCCGAACCAGGTGTTGACCGACTCCACCTGAATGCCCTCCGGCGCTTGCAGCCAGCGGCGGGGCGCGCCGGACGCGAGCCACAGGTCGTTGCCGGATTCCAAAACCAAGGCGTCGCGCAGGCGGTTCACGAAGCGGGCCTCGTCGGGGCTTTTGTAGAACGGCCCGCTGGCGTGGCTCCACATGCGGTACTCCTCGGTGAGGGTGTTGACTTCGGGATACAGGCACGAGACGAAGTTGTTGTAGAGCCCCCGGATGGCGGCCTGGGTTTCGTTGCGCTTCAAATACACCAGCACGGGATTCTGCAGGTTGGATTGAAAGACCATCCCGCCCTGGCTGAACCAGAAATGGTCGTCGGTGAAGCCGTGCACATTGAATCCGCCCGAGCTGGAGAGCGTCAGGTTGTCTTCCCAATCGTCCAGAATCCACTCGGCGATGGATTCGTTCACGTCGAAGACGCCCACGTTCAGCAGAATCATCGGGCCGTACAGCACTTCGCGGGTGGCGGACAGGCGGTAGCAGGGCCGCACGTCCGGAAGGTTGTAGCGGCTGAAATACTCGACCCGCAGCGGCCCAAAACAGCGGAAGCGCTGGTAGAGCCGGGTGGGCACGTAGGGTGAATAGGTTCCGTCGCGCATGCGGGTGACGGGCGCCAGTTCGGTCATGCGCCGGATGGCGGTCCGCAGATCGTTCATGAAAGCATCGGCTTGCTCACGCAATTCGGCGGCCCGGGGATGCCGGATGTCTATCAGCGCCAGGGCCATGTCGCGCAGGCCCGCCGCGCAGTAGGCATTGACCGAAAACCAGTAGCCCCAGTCGTCGTTGTCTTCCAGGTGGCCGGCGGGCAGCAGGCCGTATTCGAGCCGCTTTTCGCCGTGGCGGTCCATCATCTGCGTGGCGGAACGCTGGCGTTCGATCCACTCCACGGCTTTTTCCATGTGCGGAAGGGTTTGTTTCAGCCATTCCGTGTCGCGGGTGTAGAGATAATGCTGAGCGAGCGTCCACAGCACGGTCCCGTGGTCCAGCCCGTAGTTGCTGGCGGTGTAGTCGTACTCGGCGTTCACCCGCGCGCCGTGGAAGACACCGTCGTGCGGCTCGGCGTAATTGCCGGGGAATGGGCGGGTTCCTTGGAGTTCCAGTAACGTCTTCAAATATTGCGTGGCGCGGCCGGTATCGCCCAGCGCGTCGAGCGCCAGCACTTGGAAGCACGTCTCGTTGGCGTACACCTGGTAGTTGTAGCTGGCGGCGGGGACCATGTAGAGGCCGCTCTGGGGATCCTTGGTGGCGCTGATGTGAATGTGCGGCACGACGAAGCGCGCGAGATGGTTGAACTCCGGTTCCGGCGTGGTGAACCGCGTCGTGCGTTCGATCATCACCCGCCAGTAGTCCGCCGCCCGTTGCCGCTCATGGCCGTAATCGAGGCGTTCCATCCGGCCGATTTGGTCATCATTCATATCCGAGACGAAGGGAATCATAAACAGGACGGATTTGGTTTCATGGGCCGGCACCGTGAAGCCGGTGAACACGGCGTCCTTCGACTCGGCCATCTGGAGAGCTCCCAGCTGGACGGGCTGGTTGTCCGGGGAAACCACCCGGGCGCGGAAGCGGGGCGCATCGTAACGGCCGTCCCCGCCGGCCAGGGCGAAAACCCGGCCGCCCTTCACGTCCAGCGCCTCGGCGGGGCGAATGGCCAGCCACACGCGGGTGGAGCGCGCCTCGCCCGAGGAATTGGTGATCACGAGGCGCGACATCAGGATGGCGGGGGTTTGTTCGTTCCGGCCGGGATCTTCCGGATCCAGCGGCCCTTCCAGCAGCGTGGCGAAGGACTCCTGCTCATAGCGCAGCCCGTCCTTTTCCCACCGTGCGAGGATGATGGGCAGGTGTTCTTCGTCCACCGCCATGGCGGCTTGCTTGTCCTCCCGGAAGTAAGGCGTCTCTCCCGTGCCGATCAGGAAGTCGATGCGGTCGCCTTGCCACTGCAGGCGTTTCAACTCGTTGCCCTTGGCCTTGGTCCCGCGCTTGCTGATGAAGAAGTTTCCACCGTACTGCACCGCGAATTTTTGCCAGCTGGCGTCGGCGGCCACGGGGAGATACACCCGGTCCCCGCCCTGCCGGTTCCAGGGATCCTGCGGCGGGATCTCGCGGCTGGCGCGTTCGAAGGTCTGTTCGGGTTCCTTCGGGATCCGTTCGCGGATCTTGAGTCCTTTTGGGAACGCTTCGGGCGCGAAGGATGTAGGATCGTCCGCGAGCGTCACGTAGGCGTGGTGACCGGGAACATAGATCGGACCTTGCTCCAGGTCCCGCGTGGAAAACGAAAACGTCCGGGGCGTGCTCTGGCCGCCCTTGCGGGATTCGGCGCGCACGGTCACCACGGTGAGGTCATTCGACCCGGCCAGCGCGGGCCGGGCCGCCAGGGCTTCCACCAAAACGCCCTTGGGTTTCGCCGGGATCACCTCGCGCCAGGTGAAGGGAGGGTGGAACTGGTCCCCATCCTCAAAGTTCCACGGCCGGGCGGATAGCAGCACGCCGTTATAGATCTCCAGGCGGCCGCTCCAGGTCTCCGGTTCCTCCTGACCGCAGCCGAATTCCACCCGGAAGTGCAACTCGCTCAACGTCGTGCCGGAATGCACCCGGAGCGTCTGAATGGGGGGCAGCGGGGCATCGGCCACCAAGCGGATTTTCATCGCCCGGCGGTATGTCACTCCCGGCAGGTTGCCCGCGTTGGGATTTTCCTCCCCCGCCAGCGGCGGGAAGGTAAAAGTAACTGTCCGGTCCTCGACGGCGGTTATGGTCTTCGCGTCCAACCATTTTCCCTGCCAGATGTCGTCCATGCGGTCTTCGATGGTGGGCATGCTTGGAGGCGAGAGAGGCCAGTAGCGGAACCAATATTGCACCTTCACGGCGGGAATCGCTCCGGTTCCGCCATAGGTCACCTGGATCTGTTGGATATCGCGTTCCTCGTCCCACTCCACTCCCACGCATTTTGCGGAAGCGGGGATGGCGGCCCACTCGCCGATTTCCACCGCCTCGGGCGCGCCGGCCCCGGCCCAGGCATACCGCCGTCCGCATTCGGACAGATCGAGATACTGCGTCCCGGCGGCCGGGGCTTCGGGAACCGTCACCAGCGGCAGCGAGGAAAGAATCAATAAGAGATACAGAATCCGAACAGGTTGGGAAGTAGTCATGGTATTTTCTCACGTATATTGATTCGGGTGGGATTGCGTGGCTTAATCCACCCGGCGCTATTATTACGAAATAGATGCAGGATTACACGTTGCGATCCGATCCGTCATCCAAGAAATCATCCAAGAAAAATGTCATTCCACGGTGTTGAAGCCGATCTCCACGCTGCCTTGGCTTTGATTCGCGATCTTGGCTCCGCCGCGCAGGCGGTTGCCGAAGATGGCGGCGGACCGCACGTTTTTCTCCAGCCGGATCTGGGGCTTGTCATCGAGAAATTCGCACCCGTTGACGATCAATCCCCCGGACCGGGCGATAATCGCCGGCGCTTCCGGATTCTTCCGCCCCCAGTTGACGAAATGGCTGGCGGTGAACGAAACCGTGCCCTTCCCCTCGATCACGGCGTGATGGTCGGTGGTCTCGATGCCCCAGAAACCGCAACTGGTGAACTTCACGGGACCGGTGTTGGTTTCCTTGACCACCACCGTGGACATGAACTGGCTGTTGGAGAACGAGATCCCGGCGTGGGTTTGGCAATCCTCGACCAGCACGGCGGTGGGGCCGATGTCGGATCCGCTTTGCGTCAACACCGCGTTGGGCAACCCCGCCTGGGTCTGGATGAAATGAAAGCCGATGGAAAAGCCGATGCAGAAGCAGTTCTGCACGTATTCCCAATCCGTGCGGCCGATGGTGAATGCGGTCCCGTTCTCGCGCGTGAATTTTCCCAGATCGCCTTCCCAGCCGCCCCAGAACGGCCAGAGATGCACGTCCTCGATGCGGCCCACGTCGTAGCACTGGTCGATGAAGATGCCCTTAAGCAACGGTTGGGCGTAGAGGTTCTTGATGTAATGGCGTCCGGCGGGATGCGTGCCGAAATCCACCGCCTGGTAGGGATTCACCAGGAGCACGTCCACGATCGAGCAGTTGTCGCCCCGTCCCCGGATGGTCCACGGATACGGCTTGGGCGGATTGGCCTGGATCTGGTTGGGATAGAAGACGGTCAGGCCCTTCAATGTGGAATTGGTCCGCAAGGTGATGAACGGTTCGCCTCCGGCATCGCCCTCGCCCGCCACCGCCAGCAGAGTGGCGCCCTTCATCTGGGTATTCGTCGTGGGGGTCTCGAACACCCCCTTGACCACCACATGGGCGGGGACCTGCAAGGTCCCTCGGATCAGGTAATTGCCCGTGGGGACGAACACGATGGTCCCGCCCATCTTCTCCGCGGCGGCGAAGGCTTGCTCGAACGCGGCGGTGTCGTCGGCCTGCCCGTCGCCCTTCGCCCCGAAATCCCGCACGTTGAGGATGCCATCGGACACGGGGGACGGTTCTCCAGCGCGAACCGGAATCGATAGCAAAACGAAAAGCCCCCAAATCGCTGAAAAGACGCCCGCATACTGACAGAACCGGTGATTCATCTTTCCATCCTTCATGAAAATGCTTGTTAAACGGCGGAAATATCCTACCATATCCCGCGGGCGGCTCCCACGGTGGAAAACTGGTTGTCTCACGCGGGGAGGGAAATATGGCATCTCCGCGGGGGAGGAAGGAGAACCGCCGTAGGCAATCAAATTCAATACCCTGAAGTTCGGCGGCAGGCCAGATACCCGCACCACAAGGATCTGGAACCTCCCGGTCTTCCAATCCTCGTACCATCCACCGGTGCGGCAGGCCAGATGCCTGCATCACAAGGAACTGGATTCCCGCTTGCGCGGGGAGGACGTCCATCCAAGCCTTGTGAGTTAAGATCAATCCAGAGGGAGAGGATTATGGACTTCTGTATTTCCAATCCCAGGGCTCACGCCCTGGGCCATGCGCATGCCGCGCCGATGGCGTTTGAAAAATAGTACTGCGTCTCAGTAAGTCATCCGTTCCGAAATCCCGATAGCCCGTAGGCGGTATCCGGACCGCTTCCCAAAAATCCGCCCCGCGGATCGAGGGATCCACGGGGCGGAGAAATTCGTGACCGGGTTCATGCCCATCGGCCGCCGCTCAATACAAGGACCACTCCGCCACCGGGGTCCCCTCCGGATCCACGTCGGAGATGGTCAGTTTGTACAGGTTAAACTCGATCGCGCCGCTGCCCGAGTTGTTCCCGATGACCGCCAGGTAATTCTCGCAGCCCGCCTCGTTACCCGCCGGGTAATCGGTGATCGCCCCGGCGTAGGCGGCGTCGATCGTCCGGTAGGTTCCCTTGTCGTACTTCACGTCCACCGTGACGGTCGCGCTGTCATCATTTTCGGTGACGCGGATATACACGGTCCGGCGGTCGAGATTGGGTTGATCCCCAGTTTCTTCGATCAGCCGGTTTTCGTTTTGGTACACATCCTGGGTTTCATCGCTGTTGCCGATGGCGGTAAAGAACATATAGTCCTCGGTATTGTAATTCCCCGCCACGTATTGGATCCCCAGCCCGGTCCCGTTAGACGTCAAAAACGAAACCCAAAAGATCTGGCCGCGGGTTGCGTCCACCGTGCCCGGCTGCAGGTTGGCGCGATGGCCGTACTTGATCATCTGGTGATCGCACACCAGCCACAGCTGGTCGCCCGGCCCGGACAGGGCGTACAGGTTGCGTGTCTCGAAATGGTCCGAGGTGAGCAAACTCACGTTTCCACTAATCGTGGCGTCATCCAGAAAATGCAGATAGCCCTGGCTGAGATCCGCCGCCCCGGAGACGCTGGGGTCGTAGTTGAGCGGATTCCCGTCGAACGTCCAATCCTCCACCGTTCCACCCAGTGTACAGGTGCTGGGTATCACCGGAGGTCCGCCATTGGTCAAAGTCGCGGCGGAGAAGTCCCATTCCACTTTGCCCGCCTCGGCGGAAACGCCCAACCACATCAGGCCAACCGCCACCAAAACCGCTTCCTTCCAGCTTGAAATCATCGCAATAACCTCCCCATGACGAAAATGCGGGAACCGGACGGTCCCGTTTTGAATGAATCCCATTATATGGAAATTGAATGGATCAATCTATCCTATTATTGATTTATCCAACCTGCGGATCCCGATTCGCAAGGGGAAAAGACCGAAATCCGATCCGGATGTCCGCCAAGGCGTCCCTAATAGTCAAACAAGGGCCGATGGCCTTGAACCATGTCTTCGTGGGGAGGATATGCGCGATTTCTATCCGAGGCAGTGATTAGTAGTTGTAGGATGGGTTGGCGCGACACCGCGTAACCCATCATTATCTTGTTCATCCTGTTCATCCTGTTCATCCTGACCATCTGGATTCAGACAAAAACCGATCCCCTCTTCTCTTATTCCCCCACGGCGTCCTGGCTCAGGGCGAAAAGTTGTTTCAATTCCTCGGTGGAGAGTTCCGTCAGCCAGGCTTCGCCGCTGCCGACCACGCCGGCGGCGACCTCCTTTTTGCGTTCGATCATCGCGTCGATCTTTTCCTCGAGGGTACCCACGCAAAGAAATTTATGCACCTGGACGTTGCGGGTCTGCCCGATGCGGAAGGCGCGGTCCGTCGCCTGGTTTTCCACCGCGGGATTCCACCACCGGTCGAAATGAAATACGTGATTGGCGCGGGTGAGGTTCAAGCCGGTCCCGCCGGCCTTCAGAGATAAGATGAACACACTGGGGCCGTCCTCCCGCTGGAACCGCTCCACCATCTGGTCGCGTTTGCTCTTGGCGGTGGCGCCGTGCAGGAACAGCACTTCCCGGCCGAACTGTTCCCGCAGGCAGCCTTGCAGAATCGCGCCCATCTCCGCGAATTGCGTGAAGATCAGCGCCCTGTCCCCCACGGACAGCAGTTCCTCGAACATTTCGGTGAGGCGGGCCAGTTTGCCCGAGCGGCCGGGGATGGATGAGCGGTCCCCCAAAAACTGGGCGGGATGGTTGCAGACCTGTTTGAGTTTGGAAAGCGCCGCCAGCACCACGCCCCGGCGTTGGATGCCTTCGGCTTCCTCCAGGTCCCGGGAGGCCTCGTTCACCACCGCCGTGTAGAGGGTTGCCTGTTCCCGGGTCAGGTTGCAGAAGACCTTCATCTCCAGCTTGTCCGGCAGGTCGGAGATGATGGACTTGTCCGTCTTTTCGCGCCGCAGAATGAAGGGGCCGGTGATCCGTTTCAAGCGTTGGATGGCCGACTCGTCGCGCGTGGCCTGGATGGGAATGAAAAACCGTTCCCGGAACTGATTCCGCGTGCCCAGCAGGCCGGGATTCAAAAACTCCATGATGGACCACAGATCGCCGACGTTGTTCTCGACCGGCGTGCCCGTCAGCGCGATGCGGCCGTCCGTTTTCAACGCCCGCGCCGCCTTGGATTGCTTCGTTTCGGGATTCTTGATGTTCTGCGCCTCGTCGAGAATCACGCCCGCCCAGGTGAGGGTTTCGAAGAGATGGAAATCGCGGTGCAGCAGGGCGTAACTGGAAACCACGATCGCGTGTCTTTTCGCGGTCTTCGCGAACGCCGCCCCTTTCCGGCGCGTGGTTCCGTGGTGGATCATGACCGGCAGATCGGGCGTGAACCGTTCCGCCTCCTTCTGCCAGTTGCCGACCACCGAGGTGGGGCAGATCAGCAAAAAGGGACGCCCGCCGTTCTCGTGCCAGGCGCGTTGCATCCAGGCCAGTGTTTGGACCGTTTTCCCAAGGCCCATGTCATCGGCCAGGCACGCGCCCAATCCCCACTGCTGGAGGAAATTCATCCAGGAATATCCCCGCGCCTGATACGGCCGCAGCGTGCCCGTGAACGAGGGATGCGGATCGAGCTCCTCGAAGGTTTGCCGGCCGCTCAGTCCTTCCAGCAGGCCGTTGAACCACCCGTCCGCCGTAATGCCGCTGATGTCCAGGGACGGGCCGGGACCGGTATTCCCCAAGGCCCATTGCAAGGCGCCCCGCGCCGTGCCTTGCCCGGGAGCTTTGGACTGCCAGAACGCGATAGCTTCCTGGATCTCTTCGGCGCTGAGCTGCACCCAATGTCCCCGTCGGCGCACCAGAGGCGATTTGAACTTGGCCAGCTCGAGCAGTTCCTCGTAGGAGATTTCCTCGCCGCCCAACGCCAGGCGCCACTCGAACTGGACCAGTTCGTCCAGCGAGACTCCGCTGCCGCCTTGCATGGGCGGGCTTTTTACGTGGGCGCGCGCGGAGAGGCGCAGTTTGGTTCCCTTGCGTGTCCACCAGGCCGGCAGGAGTACGGTGAAATTCATCTGCTCGAGGATGGCGGCCTTCTCGGTGAGAAACGCATACGCGCCGGGAGTGTCCAACTCGTGTCCGCTGGGATTCGGCTGTTTCAAACTAGCTTCGATGTGGGGATCGATGTTCGAAGCTTGCCCCATCGCGGAGAGCAAATACTCGTGAATGTGGAAACCCGTCCGCTTGAGCCGTTCCGCCATTTTGCCCTTCGCAGTCCAGACTTGGTCCAACGGGATAAGCAGGCTGGGATCTTGCACGTCCTGCAATAAATACCGGACTTCCCAGGTGTCCGGCTTGGGCTTTTTCCGGCGCCGGGAAGACACGGTTTCGTCCGGAATATCCTCGGGCTCTTCCAACCGGAACGCCAGCCGGAACGGGGTTTGGGTCATCAAGGCAATGGGCCGCCGCCATTCGCGGATCTGGGCGGCCAGGCGCTCCAATTCGCTGGCATCTCCGTCCATCTTTCCATCGGGGCCGCGCAGGGCGTGGAGCCATTGATCGTGGAGGCTGTCGAAAACGGGAATCTTGTGCTTCCCGCGGGGGGGCGGAGATACGGGAGGCCGAGCGCCGGCGTTCCGGACGAGTTGGTCCACCACGAAATTGAGAAACAATGGAACCAAGAAGGCCGGGGCGGTTTGCGGTTCGGTCTCCGAGTCCCACGCCAGCGCGCGGCAAGCGGCCGGCATGGCTTTGATCCACTGATCCCGCGTGGACAGATCGCCGGCTTCGATCACCGCGCGCCAGCGGGCGTAATAGGCGTTTCCCTCCCGTTCCAAGGAAGGCAAAAACTTCTGCCGGGCGGCCAAGCTGCCGGCGTAACGCGACAACCCGGCCCAGTAGGCCAAGTCTTTGCCGATCAACACGCCGGGCGCGAGCAGGTCCTTGCCCTGGCATTGGCATAGAAAAGGGAGGATCTCATTTGCCGGCGCCCTGGCCGCGGAAACCGGCCAGGGAGCGAGCTGGGGCTTTCCTTTGGCTGAAAACTCCTCGTCGATGACCGGGCTGGAAGGAACCGGATTCATGCCGTTGGCAGGCAGCCAGGCGAATACCGTCCGGTCCGGCGGGCGTACCGCGGGCGCGAACCCGCCGATGGATTGGAACGTCCACGTTAACGCTTCCAGGCCCGCATCATAAGGATAGGGCGTCTGTCCGGCCTTTCTCGGCATACGGTCCCGGCGCTTGGGAGCCGCGGCTTCCGTCTTGCTTGCCTCTCCCCATAACAGGAATTGATTATCGAGTATTCCAGCATGGAATACGATCATGGATCAACCTGCCATCATGATGAATGGGACGGCGCGCATGATTTCACGGTGACTAGTCTATGGATTTTTCAGGCGAAATTCCATTGCCGCCGTGAAAAACGAAACAACCACATACAGTTGACGGATCCCCCATCCTCCAGGAGAAACCCCAGGTGAAGAAGGGGAGGGCGGGAATGCCGCTGAGCCGGGTTTTGGGCAAGAGCGATTGGGGATCAACGGTTCACCAGAAGGTCCGCCGTCCCGGCGCCGCATGGCCCTTTATGCCATGAAACCTCCTGGCTCCAGGGCCACGTATCCAAAATCACCATCCTCTACTACAATCCACCCACGAATGGAGCATTTCGATACCTGCCGATGGGGAGTGATCTTCATGAAGAAATCGATTGGACTGTTATCCCTGATTCTAGCCGGAACCCTGCTTGCGGACGCGCACCGGGACCGCTCCAGCTGGAAGAAAACGCTGCACGACAAAGCTCTGCTGCATGAAAAGATCATGCAGGAACGGCACAACATCGAGGGGACTTGCCCCTCCTCTGTCCGTCTCATCCCTCCCCGGCATTATACAGGCGATCAGACCGGGGCCTGGAAGCGGCTGGTTGAAACGGGCGAACTGCCTCCCGGGTGGATTTTCGATCACGGGACCACGGGCCTTTCCAACATCGCCCACACCAGTTCGTGGACGGGATGCTACCTCACGGCGGAAGCGTTCCGGGTGGCGTTTTGGCGCAAGGACAAAGGGGAATCAAGCCCCGAATTCCTGGAAGCGTACGCACGGGCGGATGAGGTGATTTCCGGAATCCGGAAGTTGACCCTGGTCAGCGGGCAACCGGGTTACCTGGCCCGGGGGATCGCTTATGGACACGGTCTTTCCTACGAGGAACGGGGTGGCGCGGACACACGCGACCTGTGGGAGCAAGGGAAAGGGGAATTCAGCGATTACCGGTACCGCGGCGGTCCAAGCCATCACAACTACGACCAGGTGTTCCGGGGTTTGGGCATTTATTATTTCCTCGCCGCGGATGAATCCCAAAAACAAGCGATTCGGGAGATCGTCACGGACATGTCCAACTGGATTCACATCCAGCACGACATGCGGGTTATGTTTCCGGATGGCCAACGCGAAAGCACGGTGCTGATCGGCGGGTGGGGCGGCCTGGGCGGCCAAGACCGGCCCTCGGATGGATCCGTCTATGCGATATGCGGCTTGAAAGTGGCTTATTTAATCACAGGAAACGACAAACTGAAGACTTTGCACGACACCTGGGTGGAACGTCTGGGTTTCCTCGATCCCGAAAAATCAAAAGAGAACATCGTGGGCGGGGAACGGGAAAATTTTGATGACACCGATCATCTCCTGGGGGATCTGTACCTGCTCCATCTCATCGAGGAAGATCCCGCCCTGCGCGCTTATTACCGCAAACTGGTGGAGGATTCCTGGAAAGTCCACAAGAGTGACAAGAATCCCTGGTTCAATTATGTCTATCAAGCTGTTCTGGGGGACGCATACGGCGATCGGGAAGGCTCCCTGTGGTATTTGCAAACCGTTCCCACGTGTCTCATTTTTCAACCGCGGATGAACAGTATACGGACCGATTTGGAATTCACGGACGGAGGGCGGGACCAGGAGGCGCTGCGTCCGTTGCCCGGTTACGAGCGGCCCTCGGACAACGAGTACGAATGGAAGGGCAGCCCGTATCAACTGGATGGCTGGCTCAGCCGCATCGCCTCCGTGGTTGAAATCTCCCCTCATGATCCCTATGTTCAGTTCGCCGCGGATACGGCTGGATACGCCTATTGGAGCAACACGCGGGGCGAGATCTGGCACGCGATGCCGGGATTGCCGAAAGTCAATGATTTTCTTTTTTCGCCCGATTATCCCTGGATCGCGTTGGCCGCCACATCCGGGGGAATCTACCGCACCATGAACGGCGGACAAAACTGGGAACAGGTCTCTGCGCAGAGTGCGCAGAGACTCTTGGTTGATCCCGAAAACACGCATGTTATTTACGCCGTGGGCGCGGAAGGGATCTACAAATCGCCGGATCGGGGCGAACGCGATCTGGGGACATCCTGGCGGGTGGTGGGCCAGGGCAGCGGCGCGCCAGCGGTGTTCGCGGCCGATCCGCGGGGAGAGACAACCCGCCACTATATGCAAACCGTGCAGGAATTCTATTCCAAGTCCGAGGACGAACCGGAATGGCGTGTGGTGGAACGGATCACCCGGCGGGGCGGATTCGGGGAGGCGAATCCCTTGGCCGGGCGGCCCCTGTGGCTGATGGTGGATGAGGGGGCTTCGCGCCGGATCTTCCGCGCCATCCAATCCAGCGAAGGACCATCCGGCCCGCTGATCACCTTCAGTGAGGACGGCGGGAAAACCTGGATCCCGGTGCTGCGGGAGTTGAAACCGCTCATGGATTGGGCCTTGTCCGGCTATCAGGGTGGCGATTTCAAACAGGAAGAAATGCGGCGGTTGTTCGGATTATCGCGCCGCTTTCCCATCCAGGAACTCAAGGTGGATCGCCGCAATCCCGACACCTGGTACGGGCGAATGGAAACCGGCATCGCGGTCACGCGCGACGCGGGGAAAACTTGGGACGCCAGCAATAAGGGCTTGGACATCCCCCGGGTTCAATCCCTTTGGATGCCCCGCCACGCGGATGAAGTTTATGTGGGCACTCCGGCGGGCCTGTATGTCAGCCATGACCGGGGAGCCACCTGGAGCGATACGACCCTGATCCTGCAGGAGGAGGGGGCCATCCGCTCGGAAATCGGCGGCATCGGATACCTGACCGCCTACTGGATGGGCCGTTACCACGGATACATTACAGAATCCCAGGCGCTGGATCATTGGTGGGAAAAATAAGCACGGCATGCCGCAACAATTCACTCGATTGCGGAGAAAGAATGAATTATGCCCTTTCAGGGCATCCATCACCCGGACCCTCTCCCCGAGGGAGGGAATCGTTTCACGTTCCCGTCCTTGCCCATACCACGAATAAAGCCCTAGGACAAATCCATATTCGGGTAAACAACTACGGGCACGCAGAGTGGATTGAGCGCCGTGATACCAACCTAACATCCCTCCCTGCTACACGATACCCCCCCAGCCTTTGGTTCCCTCTCCCTGTGGGAGAGATTTTTTATGCTTCCGGATAGTCATACTCCAGTCCCTCTCCCTTTGGGAGAGGATCAGGATGAGGGAATTTGGCACGGGGTAAGCGTAGTAAGAGAAGGGTAGGCTCAAAGCGCGGCGTCGCCCGCCAACCAACTGAATTCCAGTTGACGGATTTCGCTGAAATAGGCACAATGAACCGATTCTATTTATCCATAAACAATCGATAGTCAATAAAATACCGGGGTGGGAAGTTATGAACTGGAAATCCTCGCGCGCTTCGTTCACGCTCATTGAATTGCTGATCGTGGTGGCGATTATCGGCATCCTGGCCGCGATCGCCGTGCCCAATTTTCTGAACGCGCAGATCCGGGCCAAGGTGGCGCGCACCCAGGCGGATATCCGCGCCACGGCCTCCGCCATCCAGATGCTCCGCCTCGATAAGGGGGTGTTGTTGCTCGATTTTTGGGATGACGACACGGAATGGGGCCTGAAACGGTGGGAAACCGTATTCAACAAAGTCGGCCAGCGGCCTCCCTCCACCACGCTCGAAAATCTATATTACCCTCTTACGACGCCGGTCGCTTATCTCTCCTCGATTCCCATCGATCCGTTTGAATCGAAGTACAACCTGTCCATCGGCTTCGGCGCGGACGAACGCGGGCAAACGTACATCTATTTCGATAACGATCCCGAAGATCCGGGCGAGGATCACAACATCGGGCTTTATTTGCTGAACAATCCCTTCGCCCAGTCCATCGGCATCAGTCCCCTGAAAACCGGCGAATTCGCCTTGTTCAGCATCGGGCCGGATGGATTTATCGGCATCCCCAGCAACACCGGCGCCGATACCCGGGGCTTGCCCTACAGCACCTCCAACGGCCTCGTCAGCGGGGGGGATATCGTGCAGCGGGGATAAACGGTTGAGGGAAGAAGGCTGTCCCCACTTCCCTCGTTCGAACCGTTTCCCTCGCGTATTCCTCCCGGCGGCGCCGGGGGTGATTTTCTTACTGGTAAACCTGCCAATCCCCGACCGGCGCGGGGCCGGCGATCACGATGTTGTCAATAATCACCTTCGTGCCCGCGAAACCGCCATCCATCCAAATGGCCACGGTATCCAATCCGTTGGGGCAATCGCGCCGGAATCCAAACAAGTCGGCCAGTTTGATTTCCGCTTTCCCCTCGGGACGCAGATAGACATCAAAGGTTTGGACCGCTTGGCTCGCGTCGATTTCGTACCGCATGAAATACTTCACGCCGTCCGTGTAAAAGATATCTTCCGACGCATCATAGGTTCCGCCGCCGGCCCAATCGCCGTTACGGACGTCGATGATCTCGGTGCCGTCGCCCGACTGCATCCGGCACATGACCCCTTGTTCGTTGTAGGTCGGCGCGTCATTGCCATCGATGGCAAAGTTCTCCGTGGCGCTGATACAAAAGCCGACGTCGACGGAACCGTCCGCGGGCCCGACATATTGCCAATCGAAGGTGACGGTGAACTTGCCGGTCTGCGGGGGCAGCGGATACAAAACCCAGCGGTCAAACGCGTTCCCCGACGCATCGACCTCTTGGGTAATGACCAGTTGCTGGTTGAGCACGGCGTAGGTCGGATTCCCCTCCGCGTCGTTGCCATTGAGCCAGACCGTGCTCGCTCCGGCCGGCTGGCCCACCAGAGGGCCGTCCTTGTAGCCCTGGGCCGAGGAAAAATCGGCGGCGAAAATCACCTGCGCCTGTCCGGCGGGCGCGATGAAAACCAAACTCCCCAAAACCAACACCCATACACCCAAATTCTTCATGATGAACCTCTCCTTTCGTGAAGGCATGTTTGAGAAGACATTCGCTCAAGGATTTTCGGCTTTACATAGGGGCCGGATCACCATTCGGCACAAATCGAGCGATTATCTCACGAAGGATCGGAATTTGTCAATCATTTTTTGATCGAGAATGAGGGGACGGTTGGCAACCTGCTTGCATTCCTCCCTCGTTGGCAATCCTTGGTAAAGCAGAGGCTATACTTTTGGCGTCCCGGGTTTCATCGGTCCGTTTTGATTTTGCTCAGAAATAAGGATCATGCGATAAGAGCCTACACCCGAGCCATTGGCCCAGGATTGAATCCCTGGGCGGCTTTAAAGCCAACCCCAGCAGGGAGTCATTTTACCGATAAGCGTGTGGCGATACGCAACTGGCCGAGAGAAACCAGTGTGATAAGGCTTTCCCTCACCCTGATATGGAACGATCTCTGTCAAGGGGATTAGGGAAGTTGCGGTGGGCCCCTCAGGCCTGATCCATGGGAAACCGTGCCTTCCCTTTGGAAAATGTAGGCACTTGCCGGATGAGCCGGATATATCGATCCGGCAGCGATCGCCAACTTCCGCGATGGGACAACAGAAAAAAATCAAGGGATCAAGGAGAACATGAACAAGCGGCTGTTGGGTCCGTCTTCGGGAAGCAAGAAGAGGTGATGGTTGAAAACAGCCATTCCTTCATTCATGTAATGAATCCCGCGGCTGGTTTTGCCGCCGCGGATCCGTTTTTGCAGATCCAGGGAGGGCCACGAAAGCCAATCCACCACTCCTTGACCGCCTAGCAAACCCGAAGCGATCAGCATCCCGCCGGCCCATTTCATGTCCTGGTAACGGGTGTCCCGGGGATTGGCGATCTTTTGCAAAAGCGTACCCTCAGGGGTCCAGAGGTAAATGATCCGCGCGTCCCAATTCGCTCCGATGATCTGACCGTTTCCGGCTGCCAGGCAGCCGATGTGATCCGGGACGAAAAAGCGGCCGTGGAGTTCGAGAGTTTCCTTGTCCCGGCGCTCGATCGTGCTGGATCCTTCCCGGGAATAAGCCGCCACGGGAACCCAGAGGAAATCGCCCTCCAGGGCGATGCCGCCCGGGTGGTACTGTTCCTTCTCCTGAACGGAAATCCGCCGGATCAACGCGCCAGTCATGCGGTTGTACTTATGAAGATCACCGGTCTGGTTCTGGCGGTGCACGGAGGTAAGCCAAAGGTAGTGTTCATCCACGGCGATCCCCTGGACATGTTCGAAATCCCCCTGGATTTCCACCACCGAAAGGCACGGCAGTTTCTCGAGGGAGCATTCTTCATCCGAGGATGCCGTTGGGAAAATGGATGCCGTCCAAACCAGAAATCCGATCCAACTTATTTGATTTTTGTGAATCATCGTCTTCCTCGATATGTTCGGTCAAATCAGAGCGAACCATATGGTTCAACGCGGCCATGATTACATGATAGGGAGGCCGCAATTCAATCCGCCGTCTTGTTGGGGTGGAACCGCAGGACCTGGTCCTGAAAAATTCCCTCAACCGGCCCTTTTCCTCAAGGGAGAAGGAATTTTGGAGTGGTTCTCACCGATCAGCTCGAGGAGATGCAGATTGGGCCTCTGGAAAAAAAGGCACACCCGGGCCGGATGTGCCCCGGTTTTCATATGCGCTGGTTTTTCTGCGAGGCGGCGCGGATGGATTTGAGTTGGAAGACATCCTGGACCGTGGCCGCTTCCCGGATTTCCAGTTCCTGGGCCACGCGCAGAATTTCCTCCGCCCGGGCCTGGGGGATCACGACGACGCCGTCGGAATCGCCGCGGACGATGTCGCCGGGCGTCACCCGCACGCCCGCGCAGGTGACCGGTTGATTTTGCGACACGTTCACGTAACGCCCGAGCGAATTGGAGGGAACGATGCCGCGCGCGTACACGGGGAATTTACGGGCCTGAATTTCCGCGGCGTCGCGGCATCCGCCGTCCAGCACCGCGCCGGCAAAGCCCCGCGCCATCGCGCCGGCGCACATGATTCCCCCGAAGGCCGCGACATCCCGCCCGTCCGGACCGTCCATGACGATCACCAGCACCTTGCCCGGCGCTTCGGTGTCAATCAGGTCCAGGGCCATCCTTGGGGGTTCGCTGGCGGTGGAGGGTTGCGCCAGCACGGTCACCGCCCGTCCGCAAAAAGGAGCGGAGTAAACCGGCCGCATGTCGTGGTCCATGTAGCCGCGCCGGCCGGTCACGCGGTCCACGGCGTCGGATATCGAGGATGAGGTCAGCCGGCTAAATTGCTCGACCACGGCGTCTGGACTCTCCGGCTGGTGGATTTGGGCGGTTTGGCAAGCGGCCAGACAGGCCAGGCCCGCGAGCAGCACGGCGCACCAAATGGAGTATCGATTCATGGCGTCCTCCCGATGATTGGAATGATTCATCCGCATTTTGGACGCCGCAGAATATCATGAAAAACGGAAGGGATTGAGCCTCGTGATCAAGCATTCACCGGCCGGATGAGCCATTTTTCTGAAACGATACATAGAGAAATATTCCATACTGGATCAGCGTGGCCCACAACAAAGGATACCGTTCCAGCCAATAGAAACCGTCTACCCCGAAAAATCCTTGAGGATAGATATAAAGAAGAACGGAAATCAACGAGATAAATCCCCACCGGGAAAACCGCCGCGAGGGATCGATGCTCAGCGCGCCGGAGGTGGCCAGGGGCAGCAGCAGGCGGATATGGGTGGCGGACCAGGCGGTGGGAGTGATGAGCAATGAGACCGCCGCAAACAGGGACGCGTTGACCGCCACGGCGCGCGGGTTCCGGTTCTTGAGCGAATCCCGCGCGTGATAAACCGCCAGGGCGTACGAGGCCAAAATCGCCAGCCGGATCATCTGGATGAAGCCATCGCTCCAGGAAAATGATTCACGCAGAAACAAGGTAAGCGACTGGTTGTCGATGTAATCGTCCGCGTAGTGCATCAAGGCCGGAAGAATGGTCTGCAGGAAGGTCCACTGGACGCGCCAGCCCGCCAATCCGGTAAAGAGGAATCCCGCGCCCAGCCCGATCGTCAAAACGGGAATGAAGATCCGTTTCCGCCAAACCACCGCGAGCGATAACAGGAAAGGCCCCGGCCAGAGTTTGATCATCACGCCCGCGGCGTACGCGCAACCGGTTCCCCAAAGCCGGCGGATTTCCAGGGTTCCCATGACGGTCAGGAGAAAAAGCAGAAACAGGAATCCCTCGATCTGCAGCGATCCCAGCAGGAGGGAGGAGGGATACGGCGCCAGGACGAGCAGATGGATGAAGGGATCCAACAGCGGCGCGCGGGGAGATAATATCGTCCGGAGGCTCAACAAAATCAGATCGATCCCAAGGAGCGTGGCGGCTGCAAAAACCGCGAAGACCGCCTTGGCGCGCACCGGACCCAGCCAGGTCAAGGGATAAAATGCGGCGGCGAAATAGGGGGGATAGAGGTACCACGAGTCGATCCCCTCGCGCGCCCAATCCGCTTGCGCGTCGTAATAAATGTTCTCTCCCCGGAAAATCTGTTCACCGGCCCTGTAGTAATGATCGAAATCGGCGCCATGAATGGCCACGATGCCTGGTAATCCCGCGAATATCCAACCGGTTAAACCGATGCCAAGCGCCCAGGAGAGGCTGGTATGCCAGGAATATGAGTATTTCATGAAGGCTCGCATCCTGGATGAGCGGGGATGGTCACAATGTCAATTGAACATCTGCTCCAGGAATTTGACTCGATTCGTGGTTCGGGCGCAAGGTAGGGATGGGTTTTTGTCTGAATCAGGATGGTCAGGATGCACAGGATGACCAGGATATTGATGGGTTACGCGCTGCGCGCTAACCCATCCTACTCAACAGGGGATTTTGTTGGTGGGCTACGCTGCGCTTTGAGCCCACCCTACATTTCTCCAAAGGGGATGCAGGCAAGGATGCCTGCCCCCCAAATTCCCTCCCGCCATGGTATGCATTCCCCAACGATGTGTACCCCTGTGATTCTCCATATGTAGCATCCTCCGCAAGGCACGTTGCCATGTGCCCCTGCTTTCACGAGCAGGAAGCCCGTGTCAATGTGGATGATACTCGAAGTTTCTATCCAAATCCGCCCAATAAAAAAAGGCGGGACTGGAAAGCCGGTGCGCCAGTCCCGCGCATTGAAGAATGAGCATTTTTCAGGTGAACAAGAGATAACGTCAGCGAAACGTCTTAGCAATCGTAGTACAGGAAGAACTCGTACGGCGTCGGGCGGAGATTGCAGGGAAGAATCTCCTGGGTCCGCTTGTATTCGATCCAGGTGTCGATGACGTCCTGGGTGAAGACATCGCCCTGCAGCAGGAACTGATGGTCTTTTTCCAGCGCGTTCACCGCGTCCGCCAGCGAACCGGGGACCTTGGGGACCTTGGCCAGTTCCTCGGGGGGAAGGTCGTAGAGGTTTTTGTCGAGTGGATCGCCCGGATCGGTCTTGTTCAGGATGCCGTCGATCCCGGCCATGGCGATGGCCGCGAAGGCGAAGTAGGGATTGCAGGAGGGATCGGGGCAACGGAACTCGATGCGCTTGGCCTTGGGGCTGGGCGAATACATGGGAATGCGCACGGCCGCGCTGCGGTTGCGCTGCGAATAGGCCAGGTTGACGGGCGCCTCGTAGCCGGGGACCAGCCGCTTGTACGAGTTGGTGGTGGGGGCGCAGAAGGCGATCAAGGCGTCGGCGTGCTTCAGGATGCCGCCGATGTAATGCAAGGCCATCTGCGATAGCCCCGCGTACTTGTCCCCCGCGAACAGGGGCTTGCCGTTTTTCCACAGGCTGGAGTGCACGTGCATGCCCGATCCGTTATCGCCGAACATGGGCTTGGGCATGAAGGTGACGGTTTTGCCATGGCGGGCGGCGACGTTCTTCAAAACGTATTTATACATCATGAGCTGGTCGGCCATGCGCACCAGGGGGCCGAAGCGCATGTCGATTTCGCACTGGCCGGCGGTGGCCACCTCGTGATGGTGCGCCTCCACGTCGATGCCCAGGCTGATGAGCACATCGACCATTTCCGAGCGGATGTCCTGGAGCGTGTCCGTCGGCGGCACGGGGAAGTAGCCTTCCTTGTGGCGCGGGCGGTGGCCCAGGTTGTGGCCGTCGCACTCCGCGTCGCTGTTCCAGACGCCTTCCACCGAGTCGATTTCATACATGGCGTAGTTGGCCGCCTGCCCGCAGCGGACGTGGTCGAAGATGAAGAATTCCGCTTCCGGGCCGAAGTAAACCGTGTCGGCCAGGCCGGTGGACTTGATGTATTCCTCGCATTTCTTGGCGACGTTGCGGGGATCGCGGGTGTAGGGCTGCAGCGTGATGGGATCCAGGATGGAGCAGGTCAGGGACAGGGTCGAATGCTCCCGGAACGGATCGACGAAGGCCGTGGTGGGATCGGGCAGGATCAGCATGTCGCTTTCGTTGATCGCCTGCCAGCCGCGGATGCTGGAACCATCAAAGCCGAATCCCTCTTCGAATGACTCGGCTTCAAGGCAATGGGAGGGGACGCAGAAATGCTGCCAGGTGCCGGGAAAGTCCTGGAACTTGAAATCGATGTATTTGATCGATTTCTCCTTGATGAGGGTCAATACTTCATGCGGCGTCATGGTTGGCTTCTCCTTTGATTGATATGGTTTTGATAAACGGCAACCGCCGAAATTCAACGTATTCTCATGGATTGGAAGTCCATGCAGTCCATGCCCCTTCATTTGGTGTGAGAAGGAATGTGAACATCATCCAAGATCCGGCTTTGAGGCCAACAACATAAGAATTGGATGCCCATGTGATTCTTGACCAAATCCTTAATGCATGGGTTGTGCCAACTTCCGATTACTTGATCTATCTGTACTGTATTCAATATGTTATAATCGACGAGGCTGGAAGAGTGCAGTCATCCGGGCGGTTCGTGTCCCGGGGTGAATGTCTTTTTGTGAACAGTTGATTAAAAAGAGACACTTGCCGTTTGAAAAGGAGCAGGAAATACTCACCCGATGCGTCTGGGCAAGAGTTTGGATTCAGCCCGGGGGATCCTACACTATAATTTCTGGGAAATAAACCGTGGATTGGAGTATGGCATGAAAGTCGAGGTGGATAGCGTCAATCCGCCCGCCCTCTCCTGGGTGGTGATCGTGGGGCGGCCCAATGTGGGGAAATCGACCCTGTTCAACCGGATTCTGGGAAAGCGGGACGCCATCGTCGACGATCAACCCGGCGTCACCCGCGACGTCCTCTTCCGGCAGGCGGACTGGTGCGGGAAGTATTTTACGCTGGCCGACACCGGCGGCGTTTTCGGTCCCGGGGAGGATCCGTTTTCCCAGATCATCCAGCAGCAGATCGAGCGGGCCGCCCGCCACGCGGCGGTGATTTTGTTCCTCGTGGACGGCCAAACCGGCCCCGTGCCGCTCGATCATGACATTGCCCTGTTTCTACGCCGCCTGGACAAGCCGATCGTCACGGTGGTCAACAAGGTCGACGCGCCCCAGCACGAAGCGGCCGTGATGGCCTCCTTTTATGAATTGGGCTTGACGGACCTGCATGCCGTCTCCGCCCTCCACGGGACCGGAATCGGCGACATGCTGGATGCGGTGGCCGCCTATATCCCGGATGAAGGGATCCTGGCCGAGCCGCCCGCCCTCCCCGCCATCGCCATTCTCGGCCGCCCCAATACAGGGAAGTCCACGTTATTGAACACGCTTTGCGGTTCGGAGCGGTCGATCGTCTCCCCGATCCCCGGGACCACGCGCGATCCGGTGGACACGGAAGTGGAGGTGAACGGCAAGCGGTACCTGCTCATCGACACGGCCGGCATCCGGCGGCGGGGCAAGACCGGCCAGGGGTTGGAGCATTACACGCTGATCCGCTCGCAGCAGGCCCTCGAACGCTGCGATCTGGCTTTGTTGCTGATCGATGCCCAGGAGGGATTGACCGAGACGGACGCCAAGGTCTTCGGCCTGGCCAAGGACGCGGGCAAGGCGGCCATCATCCTCGTGAACAAGTGGGACCTGGTGGAGAAAGACGAAAGAACCACCGGCGCATACGCGAAGGCCATCCGGGAGCGGATCCCCTTTTTGCATTACGCGCCCCTCGAGTTCATCTCGGCGCTCACCCGGTTGCGGGTGCAGCGGATTTTCCCCCACGTGGAACGGATCCTGGAGCAGTACCATAGCCGCGCCGCCACGGCGGATTTGAACGCGCTGCTGGAGAAACTGCTGAGCCGCAATCCCCCGCCGTTGCACAAGGGACGGACCCCGCGGATCTATTATTGGACCCAGGTGGGGACCGCGCCGCCCACGTTCGTCGCGTTCGCCAACGACCCCAAGGCCATCCACTTTTCGTATCAGCGTTTTTTAATCAATCAGCTGTATGAGACCTTTGGATTGGAAGGAACGCCTGTGCGCCTCTATTTCAAAAAAAGGGAGAGCCGAAAAATCCGGTGAACATCCTCGCGAGTTTGATAACGGCCTATCTGCTGGGTTCCATCCCCTCCGCCTATTACGCGGGGAAATGGATCCGCGGCATCGACTTGCGCAAACACGGCAGCGGCAACCTGGGCTTCACCAACGCCTGGCGCACGCTGGGATTCAAGATCAGCATCCCGGTATTGCTTGTAGACATCGGCAAAGGGGTGATTGCCATCGGATTGACGCGCTGGCTGTGTCCCGGCAATGAGCTCGCGGCCATCGCGGCGGGTCTCGCGGCGATCCTGGGGCACAATTGGACGGTTTTTTTGGGATTCCAGGGGGGTGGGAAGGGCGTGGCCGTCTCCGGCGGTGTTTTTCTGGCCCTGGTCCCGGTTCCCTTTTTGATCACGTTGGCGGTTTTTCTGCTGGTCCTGGGAACGACGCGTTATATGTCGCTGGCGTCGATTTCGGGCGCGGGGACACTGGTGGCCGCGGGCGGGATATTGCGGGTCCTGCAATCCCCCGCCGCGCCTTCGCTGGAAGTGTTGATCTTTTCGGTGATAGCCGCGGTGATGCTGGTCGCGCGGCATACCTCCAATATCAAACGTCTGTTGAACGGCACGGAGAACCGGTTGAGTTTTAAAGCCAAGGAAGGGGCCTCGTAAATGGAAATCATTCCGGCCATCGACTTGCAGGGCGGGCAGGTGGTCCGCCTGCGGCGGGGAGAATATGACCAAAAGACCGTATATGACCTGCGTCCTGAAGAGGTCGCACGCCGATGGCAAGCCGGCGGCGCGCAGACGATCCACATCGTGGACCTGGACGGCGCGAAAGACGGCTTTATGCAAAACGGGGAGGCTATTCGGGCAATCACCGGGGCGGTAAGCGTGAAAACCGAGCTGGGCGGCGGCCTGCGGGACCTGGATGCCATCCAGCGCGTCCTGGATCTGGGCGTCAGCCGGGCCATCCTGGGCAGCGTGCTGCTCGAAAAACCGGAATTGGTGGACGAAGCGGCGCGGCGTTTTCCGAATCGCATTGTTTTGGGCATCGACGCCCGCGAGGGTTTGGTGGCCACCCGGGGCTGGCGCGCGGACAGCCGGGTTTTGGCCACGGACCTGGTGCGGGAATTCGCGGGATTGCCCCTCGCCGCCGTCATCTATACGGACATCGCGCGGGACGGGACCCTGGAGGGCCCCAACCTGGAGGCCACCGCGCGCATGGCTGAATGCTCGCCGTTTCCGCTGACCGCCTCGGGAGGGATCGGCGGTCTGGATCACATCCGGGCGCTGGCGGGCATGGCGCGCTCGCTGCAGCAGGGGAGCATTACCGGCGTCATCGTGGGCAAGGCATTGTATGAAAAGAAATTCACCCTGGAGGAGGCCATCGCGGCGGCGGGGGGAGAATGATTCTGGGAGAGGAGATGCGTTACTTTGCGTTTACCGAATGGGGACAAAGCGATCATAGATTTACGCCAATTTCAGGATTACGTGCTCAACGATGAGCATGAAGAAGGGAGACATAAAGCAAAACTATTTCGGGAACTCGTTGGAGTGACATGGGAAAATGTTGATTTTTTAGTGGAAGATTTACGAATAGCAGTTTTGCTAAATGATGCAATAGAAGGGAAAGAGGACATTCATGGGAAACGATTTATAATAGATGGATCATCCAGTAAGTGCGTACCTAATGAGGTTAAATCGATTCCATTCACGCCGGGATGAGGACTGAGGCCAAGGTCCGCCCCGGCTAAAAAACCCTCACCCAGGCCCTCTCCCAGAGGGAGAGGGGATTAAAACTATTGAATTATTCCTCCCAAGGCTTACGCCCTGGGCTATACTCATGCCGCGCCGTTGGCGCTCAAAAGCTGTACTGCCAACCGGTAAAGAGTGATGTTGTTTCGAAGCAGCCGCTCGTAGCCGTTGGGTGGATTTCATTAGGTGGATCGAAAAAACATCCATAGTTTAGGAATCGCAATAGCCGATTCAGCTCGTGGATCGTTTTAAAATAATCCAGCCGCACCCGAATTCATGAGAGGGGGAGCGCCATGGGGTTTCTCTCCATGTTGTACAGTTTGGCGGTGGCGCTGGAGATGGTCTCGCTCGCGCTGCTGCTCGTTTTTTTACGCAATTGCGTCCGCCGGATCAAACGCCATCCCGAAACCGGGGAACGCCTGCGCCGGAGAAAAGCGGGACGGGACACCGTCCTGGGGCTTACCACCCTGATTTTTTTCTTCGCCGGGATGACCTTCATGAATCTGGCGTTGTTTTTGCAGTCCTACCGCACGTATGTCGTGGGCGAGCCGATCGCCTCGGTCACGGTGGAAAGACTGGATGACGACGGCGGCTTCTTCGTCCGGATCCGGGAATTGGGCCGGCCGCTGAGCGAGAAGGTACAGCCGTTCGAGCAGGAATATCACCTGAAGGGCGACCGCTGGATGGTCGAAGGCCATCTGGTCCGCTTTCATCCCCTGCTCAATTTCTTTGGATTCAAGCCGGTATACCAGCTGACCCGGATCGAGGGCAGTTATTACTCGATCGACGACGAACGGACCCAGGAACGGACCGTGTATCCCCTGGTTGACCGCGCGGACGAGAAATGGTGGCGCTGGCTGTACAAGAACCGCGAATCCATTCCCCTGGTGGATATGGTGAGCGGATCGGCGGTGTCGCAGGACGCGGAAGAAGGAAGGCGGTACATGGTGACCGTCGTCCCCACGGGATTTACCCTGCAAGCGGTGACGGAATAAGGATTATTCCTTCAATCCCAAGGCCTTCGCCACATCTTCATCCACGGCCGCTTTCCGGTTTTCGCGCCGGACGAGGCCGAAGCTGCCGTCGAATTCCCACATGCACCAGCCGATGTGGTGTTGCTCCAACGCGGCGCGGACGTCATGGATCCACGGGATCCGGTATTCCGGCAGGCAGAAGTTCCGGTACGCGCCGAACTCGTTGCAGGTCAGTTGGACGCCGTGGGTTTGTCCCCAGGCCGCCGCATGTCCGATCGCCTCGCCGATTTTGTCCGCGTTCCAGCGCTCATCCCCATACCGTTGCAGGGCTTTTTTCGCCTCTTCATCCTCCACGAGACCGATGGGCTTTTGCACCGCTTCCGGCGTGGAGGGGTAGGGGACCTCGCGGAGGATCTTGACCATGTCCGAGCTCCAGGTGGCTCCCTGGTGGGTGAAGATGTGCGGTTCGTAGAAGTGGAAGTTATAGATGATGTTTTTGTCCGCCAGCGGTTGGAGTTTCACGAAGGTGTGGATATTCGACCAGCCGGCGCCGGTGGCGAGGATCGTATGCCGGGGCGCGTTCTGGCGGATGGCTTGGATCACCCTTTCCTGGATGGGCGGCCAGAGATCCTCCTTTTGGCGGAAGACCGGCTCGTTCATGGATTCCAAAAACACCCGTTCGGGATCATGCTTGCTCAAATGCTGGGCGAACCGGGACCAAAACCGGATGAATGATTCAGTGAATTTCTCATCCTCACCCAGCGGGCCGGAATAATTGCTGCCGCCCTCCCGCTGCGAGATGCTGTGCAGGTCCACCACCACGGCCAGGCCATGTTGCAGGATCTTGTCGATGCCCTGGTCCAGCCATTCCACCGCGCGGGGATTCAGCAGTTCCTTCTCCCGGGAGTCGTACACATTGGCCATATCGATCGGCACACGCACGTGGGTCAATCCCAGGTTGTGAATGAGTTCCAGGTCCTCGGACGAAAACCGCCGTTCCAAATCCCCCACTTCCCGGCGGGTGAGCCACATCCATCCGGGAAGATTGATGCCTTTCGCCAGCCGCGCGAAGCGGGCCTCGCTGACGCCCGTCTCGTCCGCGGAAATCGGGGATGGGATGCCGGGCAGAACCAGCAGGAGAATGAGGAACGCGGTTGCCGCAACGTGAAAGAAACGCTTCATCATGGATTCCCTCCAGGAAAATCGGTGAAGATCCAGCCAGTCGTATTGTCGCAAAAAACACGCATGGGGGAGAAGGCCTGGATGATAGCCAGCTGGTTTCAACGCAGCCTGAAAATTACCCAACGGAACTCGCCATTCGATGGCCAGATGAAAACATATTTCGCTTTTCCAGGGCATCCCTCACCCTGGCCCTCTCCCAGAGGGAGAGGGATGCGAGTCAAACCGGGAAGCGTGTGCTCCACGGCCTGATGCCCAGTTCCGCTCCACAGGTTAAAACCGCGGCAATTTAATGGATTCCCGGCGGGGATTCGACAGGGAGGGGCAGGTCACGCGTTTCGCGCTAATCCAACCTGCGACAGGGCAGGGGTACGCGTTGGCGAAGCCGTTCAAAGTCAGCCCTCGAGGAAGGCCATGATCAGCTGCCGGGCGCGGGGGCCGTCGAATTCGGCAAAAAAAATATCCTCCCAACGGCCCAGCTGCAATTGGCCGTTCTCGACCAATACTTGACGGCTGTTGCCCACCAGAGCGGCCTTGATATGGGCGGCGGAATTGCCCTCGATGTGATGATATCCCCCCTGCCAGGGGACCAGGCGGTCCAGGGTGTTTTGAATGTCGTGCGCCACGTCGGGATCGCACCCCTCGTTGATGAAAATCCCGGCGGTGGTGTGCGGGACATAGAACGTGCAGATTCCATCCCGCGCGCCCCACGTGGACAACACACTCTGGACTTTCTGGAATAGGGGAACAAATTCGGTCCGGGCCGAGGTTTTGATTGTGAGGATATCTTTTTTCATGAATCCGGTATTTCCTTTTGGATCATAAGATGAATTGAAAAGTAAAGCCCCCGGGGTGGGCGGAGATCTATTCTTCCTTGCCGCGCGGGGAAAGGCAATGTGCCCGGCACGCTTCCCGGTTTCCTCTCAGGGAAGGCTGCCCCAGGGCATCACCTGGGCGTGTTTCTCCAAGGGATAGCCGGCGCCCGCCGATACATAGATGGCGTATTCGGGATCCGTGTAGACGGCTTGCCAGCGAGGGTCCTTGCGCAAGGCCTTGGCCAGAGAGCATCGCTGAGGGACCAGGACGCCATCCACCCGGTACGCCGCCAGGATCCGTTCGTAATCCTTGGCTTGATCGTACAGTTGGAAATTCTCCTCGATAATCCATTCGGGATACGCCGCCTCGTAGCGGTCGTCGGCCGCGATCCGCACGTGAGGATAGAGATTCCATGCCACATAGGAACCTTGGGCGAAATAGACCATGAGATTGCCCTTGAAGCCCAGCCGCCGCAGATAATCGGCCGCCCCCACGGGATAGATGGGATGGTCACCGTACCGCTCGAGCCGCGCGCCGGGGATCAGCACCTCGAACGGCTGCCGCGCCAGGAGGAATCGGCCGAACGAAAAGAAGACGGAAAGCGAGACGATGATCCACAACAGCGGGTATTTTTCCCACACGGCCTGAACCGCTTTTCCCATCCGGCACGGGCGCAAGGCCAGCGGAACATAAGCCAGCCACGCCAGGGCGTAAAAGAAGACCAGCCGTTGGCAGAAGAACGCCGCCGCCCCCAGTAACAAAATCTCAAACCGGCCGGCGGGCCAGGAAGCCGCGCGAAGGAATCCGAGTATTGCGGCGGCGGCGGAGAGGAGATATACCACGAAGGGAAAGCGGGCCTGGCCTTCGGTCCACCACGTGTAGAGCGGCCGCCAATCCGTCAGATACTGCCGCTCCAGCCCCGTGAGGGCGTGCCACCAGAAGGGGTAGTAAGCCAGGCCGTACGGCGTCAGGGCCAGCAGCCCCGCCTGGATCAGCAGCAGGACCGCCACCGGCCGCCAGGGCCGCCGGTCCAGAAAACATTCCAAGCCGTACGCCCCCAGCAGCCCGAAGGCAATCAGGAATCCGCCATGGAGGTTGATCCAGACCACAAACAAAAAAGGCCAAACGTACCGCCACCCCCGGTTACCATTTCGGTCCATCCGCAGAAACCAGAGCAGCAGCGCGGTGAAGCACAGGGAATACATTTGCGGCCGCAGCGTGGTGAATCCCCGTTGCAGCAGGATGAAACCCACCGGCAGGCACAACATCATCAGCCCGGGCGGAATGGATTGCCGCCGCAGGATCCCCACGAGGATCCCCAGCAGCCCGAAACCCAACGCGTATTTGATGGCCAGCAGCCCCCCCGCCCCCCACATCCGCAGCGCCGCGTAAGCGGCCATCCCCGCTCCCCATTCGTGATGGATAGCAGGCTTCACGGTGGGCGTGAAGGCGAAGACATCTTCTATCGGAACATGACCGCACCGCACGATTTCCCGCGCCAGGGCCAGCTGGTGCCAGATGTCGATCTCCAGCACCGTGTGCGACAGGCACGCAAAATAGAAGATCAACAACGCCGCCCACGCCAGCAGGGTTTGGCTGATACGGAGATACGTCCGCGGGAGCAAAGGGATTGGGTCTGAATCAGGATGGTCCGGATGCACAAGATGTCCAGGATGATGGGGCATGAGAAACGGATGAATGCATTGTAGGCTGATTGTTTATGAGCCAGATTATTATAGAGGCCCAGCGCCACGCGCCCCGAACCTCTTGCCACCCTCTCAAACTCCAAGATCATTCAATCTCGCAACGGATGTCATCCCCCGTATGCGGGAATCCAGGCCATTGGCCCCGAATTGAATCCCCGGACCAATGGCCTTGCTTCTTTGATGATGTTTTACCGTTTCAACGACCAGATTAAAATAGCCCAGGGCTTCAGCCCTGGGATGATGGCGGCGAAAGGATTGAATGGCTCCATCCCCGCCTAACTGACCCACTCCCGCTTGCGGTTGACTTTTTCCAAGACGGTCTTGGCGATTTGGACATCCTCGGCGATCTCGAAATCGAACATTCCCGCCAGCACGTGATCGGCCCCGTTGTCGAAGGCGAACTGGAAGGCGCTTTCCGGCGGGATGGCCCCGGCGGCCATGACCTTGAAGGCGATCCAGGGTTTGCCGATGTCCTTCATGACCTCGACCACTTCGTTCGGGTGGCTGCACCAATAGCCGGGGAACTCGGCGTAGGGATCCTTGATCTCTTCCGGCTTGGGCCCGCTGGGATAGTTGTGATGATGGAAGGTCTTGATATAAAAATCGGCGTTGGCTCCATTCTTCTCGCAGGCGGTGATCACCCGCAGGTCGTGCGCGCCCACGCCGCAGGGGACGCCGAATTCCTTGGCGATGGCGACTGCCTTGGCGATCAGCTCGGGCCGGCCCTGCGCCACCAGCTGGTCCGAACGCACGCCCCAGACATACACCGCGTCCACGCCGGCTTCCACGATTTCCCGTACTTGCTTGCGGAACTCTTCCATCGAATCGTCGATGGGCGCGGTGGGACAGATGATCCACTGGATCTTGCCGCCGCGCTCGTTGCGGTACCGCTGCAGGAAATCCATGACCCCGGGGGCGGTGTGGATGACCACCGTGTTGACGCCGTGCTTCTCGGCCAGCGCCATGGTTTCCCAGATCTTTTCGACCGTGTTGTAATGCTTCGCGAGGTTATAGACGTATTGCAAATCGCGGCTATGGGTGAAATGGGTGAGCAGGTTTCCGCCCAGCAGCAGGCGGCTGACCTGCAGGTCCCCGATTTTTCCCTGGGGCAGCGCGCCGCCGGCCGCCGCCGGGGCCTCTCCAGCCGGTTGAGGCGCGTTCTGGGCCAGCGCCGATTGAGAAAGCGAATTCACGGCCAAGGTTCCCCCCACGGAGGTGAGCAGCGAGTGGCGGATGAAGGTGCGGCGGTCGTAAGATGATGGCATGACGGTTCTCCTATGGTAACTGTTTATGATTACTCGATTGCAGAGATAGGTTGAATTTCGCCCTTTCAGGGCTTCCCTCACCCTGGCCCTCTCCCAGAGGAAGAGGGAATTATTCCTTTTATCGTTCTTTTCCCAGGGCGTGACTCTGGGCTAGATTCTGGCGCGCCGTTGGCGCTTAAATGACCTTACTTCATTTCGTCCAATCTTTTCTTGCGAATTCTCAACAGAAACTCACTCAGCCTGCATCAGCTCCAGATTCACCCCTTCGCAATCCGCTCGCACATCCCCCGCCAGGCGTTGCGGGATTGGATCAGCTTGGCTTCCACATCGCCGCCGATGCCGTAGCCTTGCAAGCCGATGGGGCCCCGGTAGCCGAGTTTCACGAACGTCCGGACGCAATGTTCCACATCGTAATCGCCCTCGCCCAAGGGCAGGATGGCCTTCCGCACGTCCAGCGCGGCGGAATCCTTCATCGCGCCGTTGATGTTGAGGCAGTTCAGTTTGGAGAACACGGTTTTGGTGATGGCTTCCAGATTCTCGGGACCTTCCGTGGCCAACCAGTGATAGAGGTTGAACGTGCAGCCCACGTTCTCGAGTTCCGTCTTGTCCGCCACGCGGAACGCGTCGCCGGCCTTTTCCAGCCAGTCGCCGCGGTGGTGATACAGCGATATCGGCAGCCCGGCGGGCTTCGCCAATTCATCGAGCCTCCGCAGCAGCGCCACGGCGGCCGCGTCCCCCGCCGGATCCGACGGCTTGAATTTCCCGCTGGCTGGATTGACCCACAATAATGTACCGTGGCCTTTTAACGATTGGAACAGGGCAGGGACATACGCGGGCACTTCCTCCGTGCCGAGATCCAGGCGGAGATAAACCGCCGCCATGGCCACGCCGGCCTGGTCGAAAGACTTAAGCACGTTAGGGAAGGCGTCCCACTGGTTGCGGCAGTCGCTCCCCCGGGGAACGCCGATCCGCTTGAGGATTTCCACCTGGCGGGCCGCGTCCAGCTGGTTGTCCCAAAACCAGGTGTCCATGATGAAGAGGCGCGATTCGAGGTCCGCCGAGGCCAAGGAACCGCGCGCGGAATTTCCGGCCAGGAAGCCGAATCCCGCGAGCGCCGCAATAGACGAAGCGGACTTCACAAAATCACGCCGGTTGATGGCCTCGTTCGAAGGTTGATTCACCTTGTCTCCTTCAGGGGCGGATCCAGACGATGTCGCCCAGGCTCTGCACGCCGTTGCTGGCGCGGTAATAAATGAAGCCCGTGATCCCGCTGCCGGACACGTTGTAATCGAGTTTGTTGTTCGGGCCAACGCTCCACAACTCATAGGAATGGGGGCGGTTGGCGAAGGCGCGGGCCACGTCGGCGGGATTGTTGGGAACGCGCAGATTGGGATCCATCGCCCCCCCGGCGTAATACGAGCCATCCTTCATGAAGATGTTTTCCAGGTGATACATCCCGAAAGTCAGGTTCCAGGAATTCGCATCTTGAACGGCAATGTCCTGGAAGGGATCGCGGGGCTGGGCGGAAAAATAGGCGACCGGGGTGGTGAGATATTTGTTCTGCCAGGGCGCGTGAATGACGCTGTTGGGATACCCCGCATGGGGAAAATACTGGCCGTGGTCGATGCGGTACATCTCGCAGGCGGTTACGAACGAATTCATTTCGCTCTCGGCCTTGGCGACCTTGGAGCGCACCTGCGCGTTCAGGAAATTGGGCACGGCGATCGCGGCCAGGATGCCGATAATCGCCACGACGATCAGCAATTCGATCAAGGTGAATCCCTGGCGGATCTTGCGGGCATCTCCGGCGATACGCATGATACAACCTCCCGGTGATGAAACCTCATCGAAATAAGAAATGAATCACGATCAATCGGTTCATTCTCTCATGAACGCGCTTTCCCTGTCAACCAGATTCGCCGAACGGGGGAGACAGGAATGGACAGTTTCCACGGATATGCTGCATGGCGCCTTTGCAGGCTTTCCCTCACCCTGGCCCTCTCCCAGAGGGAGAGGGAGAGGGTAGCAGCCCGTTGCGTGAATAGAGGCATGTGGCAACGGGCCCCTACATTCTCTCCGCGTCCTCCGCGTCTCAGCGGTGAATCTCGCCTTTTCCGGCTTGCGCCTCGCGTTGGCGCAGCATTTTCTCGATCCCCGCGATGGGCAGGGCCGCGCTGGCGTTGTATCCGGGCAGTTGGGTGCGCTCGTTGAAGATCCATTCAGGACAGTTGCGTTTTTGCAGGTCATTCACCAGCTCGACGATCAGGCGGTCCGCTTTCTGGGGATCCGCCAGGTTCAATGTATACGCGAACCATCCGGACGGCGTGGCCCAATAGCCGCCGTTCTGATACTCGTCCCGGGGGTTCGCCGCTTCCCAATACACGCCGGCGGGGGTGTGCCGGACCTGGCCGTGCTGGGTGAGCTCCGAATAATGATCAGCAAAATACGCAGCGATGCGTTTCGATTGTTCCGTATCCGCGATCCCGGTGTATACGGCATAGGCCGAACCCCAAATATCCGGCTCCCGGCACTGGACGGTGGCCGCGCGGAACAGGCCGATTTCATTGTCCCAAAAGATCCGCCGGATTTTGGCGGCCACCCGGTGGGATTCCGCCAGCCATTCCTCCGCCTCCCGGTTCCGGTCCGCCACGCGCAACAGACCGGCCAGTTCGCGCGCCGCTTCGACAAACAACAGGCTGCAGAACAAGGTTTCGCCCTTCATGCGGACGGTATCGGTGAATCCGTAGGGGCAACGGTCGTATTCGCGGGACGGATCGATATACACCAGGCCGCTTTCCGGATGCCTGGGGCAGGCGTTCAGGCATTGCACCAGGCGGCCGATGATTTCCCGGACCAGGGCCCGGTCTCGTGTCTTATGATAGGTATACCAGGCCACCTTGATTGTAAATTGCGATCCGTCGGCGACGGGATTCTCGCCCATGCCGCCCATTCCCGGCTTGTAAATGGGCGTGCCGTCGAACCGCACGCAATCGACTCCCGCGCCGTCTTCCCGCATGGATTTGACAAAGAGCCGGCAGGCTTCGATCAGTTCCCGGTTTTCGAAAGCGGCAAGGTTGCCTTCCAGCATGTACGCGTAATCCCTCAGCCAGAACGCCTCGTAGCCCTTGCCCACCTGCGGGGGAAACGCGGCCGTGCCATCGGCCATGGGACGCCGGCTTTCCTGAATCATGCGCGTGGAGGTGGATTTCAACCACGCGAGCGCTTGTGGCACCGTTTCGATTTTCGCCAATGTGCCGGACGCGAACGCCCCGGGGATGGTGAAAAGGAGAAGGAGAGGGAGAAGGACGATTTTTCGAACCATGTGATTTTCCTTTGAGGACCGGTGAATCGTATGCCATTCACGAACTGAATACCTGACTGAAGAGAAAATGGGTTCATCCGGCAAATGTGTACTTGGCGGTGAAAAAAGTATTCCATCCTCTTCCTCTGGCGGGCGGACACCCAGATCATTCCCACCCCCTGGCCCTTTCTCCTTGGGAGAGGGCCAGGGGATCAAGGGCGGATTCAAGTTAATCGTTACCGCGGAGGTAACGATTCTGACAGTTAATTACCAACATGGAGCGCCTTCAACGCGGGATACAACCGCTGATACGTTTCATAAAGCCCTTGGTAGGCGGCCGCCGTGGCGGGATCGGGCGCGATCCGGTCCCGAATGTGGACGGTTTGGGTAACGGCTGTTTCTAGATCCGGATAGACGCCCGCGGCCGCGCCGGCCAGCAGCGCCGCGCCCAGGCAGGCCGCTTCGGTGACCTGGGGAACGCACAGCGGAACCTGGCCGATGTCCGCCTTCAGCCGCAGCCAGAGTGGACTTTTCGCTCCCCCGCCGACGGTGCGCAATTCGCTGATGGAAACGCCCGCCTTGCGCAAGAGATCCAGATTCACCCGCAATTCAAACGTCAAGCCTTCCAGGATGCCCTTGGCCAGCGTGGGGCGGTTGGTGGAGAGCGTCAGGCCAAGAATGGCTCCCTTGGAGGACGTATCCAGCCATGGCGTTCCACTGCCGGCGAAATGAGGCAGGACCAGGAGGCCGGTGGGCGCGGGCGGAGCGTGGTTCAGAATGAGGTTGTAAGGATCGTCGTGGGAGGCGGCAGCTTGGAGGACTTGCGGCTCGCAGAATGCGTCCCGGAACCACCGCAGCAGCAATCCCCCGCAATGATTCAGCGTCATCGCGAGATACAGCCCTCCCGTGACATGGCGGTACACGGAGATATTGCTCTCCCGCAGGTGTTGGTTCAGCGCGGGGGTCCGCAGAGCGACTTCCACCACTTCGGCGGTCCCGGTGGAAACCAGGGCTTGCCCTTCGCGGATCACGCCGCTGCCGAGCGCCGCGCAGGCCTGGTCGTGCCCGCCGGAAGCCAGGATCACTTCATGGCGGATACCTAGTTGTTTCGCCACTTCGGGAAGCAGCATCCCCACCGGGCCGCCGGCCAGCGGGGCCAGGGGCGCGAGGCGCTCGCGTTCGATCCCGCATTCATCGAGGAGAGAATCCGCCCAATCGCCCTGCTGGAGATCGTAGAGTTGCGTGCGTGAGGCCAGGCAATGGCTGATCCAAGCCACGCCACCCAGGCGGCGCAGAAAGAAGTCTTCGTAGAGCAAAAATTGGTGGGCGGTTTTCCACAGGTCCGGCTCATGGCGTTGCAGCCACAGCAACTTGGGGAGGGTGTTGATGGTGTGCAGCGGCATGCCGGTGACATGAAACAACGCCTCGGGACCGAAATGGGAGGCCAGCCAGGCGTTTTCCCCACCGGTGCGGGTGTCCATGCCCAGAATGGCGTGACGAAGAGCGCGGCTTTCGCGGTCCACCGGAATGACCGCCTCGCCTTGCACGGACAAAGCCAAGGCGCGGGGTGGATCATGCGCGGGGACAGAGAGAAGAGCGGTTTGGATCGCTTCCAACGCCAGCCGCCAGACGGCTTCGGCGTCCTGTTCAGCCCACTGGGGATTCGGCGTCAGGATGGCGTACTCGCGCGCGCCTTGGCCCAGGATGGTTCCCTGGGCATCAAAGACAACGGACTTGCACCCGGTGGTGCCGATATCCAATCCAATGAGCGACATGCAACGGTTCCTCTGGAATCACATATGGAGATAGACATCCCAATTCAAGTACTTGTCGAATGCCTCGTAGAGGATTCCGGCGGTTTGCGAGGCGTTCATGGCAACATGGTGCTCGAAGCCATAGTTGCAGATGTATTGCATCAAGCCTTGCAGGTTGGGAACATGGGCCACCGCCCGGGCGCCGAAGGTCTCCAGGGGATCGTCGGTGAAGAGGCCTTCACCCACGTAGGCGCGGATGATCCCGCACGTGTCGTCGGTGCTGACCCGGGCGAACGTCAACGGCCCGGCGGGCGTACGGCCCGCGACCGCGCCGTAGGTTTTGCCGGCGCCGAGCGTGGTTTCCAGGATGTCGGCGGTTTTGATCTGGATGTCCGGCAGGAACGATTTGGCCCAGTTGCCGCAATGGAAAAAGACGCATTTGCCGGGATCGTCCCCATAGTTGTTGTTCCAGTCCACCAGGGCGCTGGGGCGGTTGGAGGCCAGTTGCAGCGCGTACATGGCCACCACGCCGGTGATGTCCACCTCGCAGGCGCTGGGCAGGAGTTGCTCGCTCATCATGCTCATGAGGGTGCAGGGGTTGACGCCATAATTTTCCTGGAGAGAGGTCCAACATTGAATGGCGGTGGCGTTCAAATCGTACTGGCGCATCCAATCCCGGATGACCACGGAAAGTTTGGCCATGGCCACCAAAGGGGCCTGGGGCACGCTGCCCGCGCCGGCGTAGGCGTTGATTTCCGCCAGAGTTTGCTTGATCCGCGGGTCGCTATCCGGCAATTTTTGCGCCTTGCCGATGATTTCGGACAGGTCGATGGTGGAGACGCTGATCCCCGATTCCTCCAGCAACTTTTCACTGTAACGGACGGTGTTGAAGGCGTTGGGCCGCGCGCCGATGGCTCCCACCCGGGCGTTCTTGAGGCCCTTGACCACCTTGCCGATGGCGATGAAGCGCCGGAAATCGGATAGGAAGCTTTCGTCCAGCGGATGTACGGTGTGGAGCGTGGTGAGCGAGAAGGGAATGCGGTATTGGCGGAGATTGCTGCATGCCGAGATCTTGCCGCAGAACGCGTCCCGCCGGCGTTCCACGTTCAGCTCCTTGAGGTTGTCGGGATAGGCCTGGACCAGGACGGGGACATCCAGGCCGGAGAGTTTCAGCGTATCGGCGACGCCTTTTTCATCCCCGAAGTTGGGCAGCGTGACCAACACGCCGTCGATCCGCTCCCGGTGGGCCTTGAACAGCTCGGCGCAGCGCTTGGCCTGCGCCCAGGTTTCGACCGCGCCCAGTTTGGTGTCGGTTTCACTCAGAATCACCGGTTCGATATCCAGTTCCTGGAACAATTGGAGAATATCCTGCCGGCCTTCGGAAATCAGACGGTCCGGAAAGAAATCCCGGTTGCCGACAATTACGGCGATGGTTGCCTTGGCCATGGTTTTTGCCTTTCGTTGAATGTCCTCTATGATCGAACTCAAGATGGTTTGGATAGATCATTCGTGCGTTTTGGAATTTGGGAGGATGGATTAGCGCGCCACGCGCCATCCATCAAAACCCCGGGCCTGGATTCCCGGCAGCGCGGGGATGACATGTTTGCCAGCCTTTTAAGCATTTCCCTCTCCCTCCGGGAGAGGATCCGGGTGAGGGGAAGCCATTCGATCACCCTTCACCCGCCGTCATCTCCCCTGCGCCCCTATCAAGGGGCCGCCAAAAGCAGCCGAAGGTTTTAACCCTCGGCAAAGTCCCACGATACTCTCATTCGCTCTCGATCCGCCCGATCCGCGCGAGCAGTTCGTTTTCTGTAATTTCTCCCTGCATCCAGGCGTCCTGCAGGCGGCGCAGATCCAAAACCGCCGAGGGTTCGTGCAGCACGGCATCATCATACGAAATCGGTGAGTCTTTGGAAACCGGGCGAGTTATTTTGGCGCCCTTGACCAGACCGATGGGCAGCAGTCTTTCCTGGCGGGCGGTTTCGTAGCGGTCGATCAGGCCGTAGAACGTGGTTCCGCCGATGCCGTCCAGGACCTCGCCCGGCGACAGGTCCCGTTTGGCCACCGCGAAGACTTCGGAGACGAGACGGCCGAGGGGGACCATGTTGGATTTCCCGCGGATGGCCAGCATCGCGCAGGTGAGGGGCACCTCGATGCTGCACAGATGGTACGGCCGGAACAGCGTGTAATAAGGACCGTCGCCCATGTCCCGCAGGATGAGGGCCTCGCGCAGGCGGGGATGCGGGGTGGTGACGATCAAAAACACCCCCGGAGCGACCGGACCGATGCCGTAATCGACCACGCCGGCCTGGTTCAGGACGCCGCCGTGTTCTTGCACGGCAAAGGTACGATGAAGTTCGTCGCGGCTGGTTATCGGACCGTGCATCCCGCGAACGTCGGGAACCAGGCCGGTGGCGTTGGAGACCGCGGCCATTTCAATCATGGTTTTGCTGCCGTCCACGAACTCGATCAACATGTTGGGAGTGAGTCCCCGGCGCGCGGCTTCCTTACGCCAGGTTTCATCGTCCGGCGTGGCGTGCCGGTCGAGCGGATTGTTTTTCCCCTTGCCCGCGGCGACGATGGTGAATCCCAGGGATTGGGCGAAATCGTACAGTTCCTTGCAGGCGGCGGGTTCGTCCCCGGCGGCGAGCGCGTACCGCACGCCCTGTTGATTGGCGTACCAGTTGAGGAGGGGGCCTACCGTGATGTCGGTTTCGACGTTCATCATGGCCAGGTGCTTCCCGTTCCGGGCCGCGCGGAGAGCCGCCCGCGCTCCGATTTCGGGAACGCCGGTCGATTCGAGCATCACATCGATGGAGCGCATGTCCGTGATGACACGGAAGTCGGCAACGGCGACGCGCTTGCCCGCGCGCACGGCCCCGTCCGCTGCCTCCGGCGTGTCCACCGTCACGGCCTCCCCCTCCAGCCGGGCGATGACGAAGGCCCGGCGGGCGCGTTCGATGTCGATATCGGCGGCGGCCACGATGTCGATGCCGCGCATCATGCTGACCTGGGCGCAGACATCGGTGCCCATCTGCCCGGCGCCGATCAGGCCGATCTTCACCGGATTCTTCTCCTGTTCGCGTAGCAGCAATTCTTCGTGCAGTCCAATCATGTACCCAGCCTTCTTTCTCTTTCCACCAAGACTTTGAGTCCCGTGGCGGAGGCGGCGGCGGCCAGCGCCTCCCGGATGTGTTCAAGCGGAAACGTGTGGGTGATGAATCGGTCCGCCGGGATGATCTTCCGGTGGATCAAATCCAGGGCGGTTTCGTGGATGACCGGATGATAAGAAAACGCGCCCGCGACCTCGATTTCCCCGTAATGGACGCGGTTGGCGTCGAGCCGGGTCATGGGATCGGCCTTGGGCAATCCACCGAAGAGGACCACGCGGCCCCGCTTGCGGACCATTTCCACGGCCAGGGTTTGTGTTGCCGCGACCGGATTGGCGCAGATCACCAGGTCCGCCCCCACCCCCTGGGTCAGTTCCCGAACCCGCTGAACGGGATCCTCGGCGCCGGGATCCAGCAGGGCGTCCGGCTGAAAGCGCGCGGCGATGTCCCGGCGGGCCGCGCTGGCTTCGGATACAATCACTCGCGCATTACGGATTTTGCCCAAGAACGTGAAGAGGCACCCGATCGGTCCCGCCCCGATGACGACGATGGTCTCGCCGAATTGCACACCGAACCGTTGATACACTGATAAGACCGAACAGGCCGGTTCGGCGAAGGCCGCCTCGGAAAAAGGCATCCCGGCAGGCATAGCATGAACGATGCCGTTTTCGAGGATCCGCCGCGTCAGGACCAGCTGATCAGCGAACGCTCCGTGGATTCCGGGCGTGATGCCCACCAGCTGGAGATGATCGCATAGGTTGAATAATCCCCGGCGGCAGTAGTAACACGCACCGCAATGGATATCCGGGGCGATCGCGAGGCGGTCGCCGGGAGTAAATCCGGAGCATTGTGGGCCGGTCTCGAGCACCACGCCCGCCGCTTCATGCCCGGGGATCACCGCCGCCGCGCCGGGAAGAGGCCCCTCGTTCCAACGCCGGAGGTCCGAGCCGCACACGCCGCAGGCCTCCACGCGCAAAAGCAAGCCGTCCTCGGGTACGGCGGGAACGGGGATCTCCCTTAACTCAATTTGTTGGGGGCCCGTGATAAACGCCGCTTGCAATTGGTTTCACGCTACCTTTCCTGGGGACTATTAACGCCTCCGCATGAGGCAATAGATGGCGCCTTCAGGGGTTCAGGGGTTGGTTGTTCACCGTCCCCAGGGCTTACGCCCCGGGCTCTGCTCATGCCGCGCGTTCAGCGCGCAGAAGACATTACGGCATGCGGGCCCATCGAGGCCTTTCCTTAAAAAGACTCAACCAATTCAGGATTTCTTCTCTTCCCACTGCTGTCCCACCGCGCCCCCGGGATGCGTTTGGCGGAACTGCTCCCGCGTGTAGCCTCGCAATTGGAGCACAAGCACACAAAGGGCGTCACAGACGGCCGCGTTGACCAGCGAACTGCCCGTGGCGATCATCCCGTAGGGATCCACTCCTTCCGCGGCTTTGATCCGCAAAATGAGATCGCAGGTTTGCGCCAAGGGAGAATCGGCGGTTTCGGTCAGGGCGATCAGGCCCGCGCCCCGAGTCCGGGCGATGGCGGCGAACTGGTTGATTTCCGCGCTCCGGCCGCCCTTGGATATGATGAAGACCACGTCCCGGGCGGTGACGGCTCCCGCCCCGCCATGCAGGCTGTCCGCCGCGTTGATGAACAGGGCGGGCGTTCCGCTGCAGCAAAGCAGATGCGCGAAGCGTTCCGCCACGAAGCGCGACGTGCCCGTCCCCGTCACCAGCACGTGGCCCGCACACTCCAGGAGGCGGAGTAAAGTTTCGGTCAGGCTGCCATCGAGTTGACCGGCCACCGCGCGAACCGCCTGGGCTTCGTTCTCGATGACGGTTATCGCGGCGCGAAGCATTTCTTGATCGTTCATGGCAGTCACGATGGAATTCCAGGTACTGTGGATGGATTCCGCTTCACTCACCCATCCTCCGATTTTTCAACCGTCACGATCCGCGGCCAGACGCTCGCCGGTTTGCTGATCGGTGATCAACACGTTCAACCACCGGCCCCGCAGGGCGGCGCGGATGATCTTGTACTTGGCGGTTCCGCCCGCCACGCCCGCCACCCGGGGGATTTTTTTGAGTTGCTCCAAAGTCAGGCCGATGATCCGCTTGTTGATATCCAGACCGAGGGGCGCGCCCTGTTCATCCAGAAAGCGCAGGATGATATCGCCCGCCGCGCCGGATTGTTTCAACAGCGCCAAATCGTTTTCCCCCAAAATCGTTCCGCTTTGCCGCAGCACCGTGCCGGGGGACAACACCCCCAATCCCACCAGGGCGAAGTCCGCGCGGGCGGCGTGTTCCAAGGTGTCCGCGATCTGCGGATCGGCCCGCAAAGCCTTGGCGGCGGCGGTGGTGGCGACGATGCCGGGCGCGCGCACCAGCCGGAATTGGGCCTGGAGCCTCCGCGCGGCCCGCCGCACCAGCTCCGCCGAATGCTCGTTGGAATCATCCGGACCCAGGCCGCCGATCATCTGCACGATGGTCAGGTGGTTCCACGATCGGCAAGGCAAGGCGTTGACCGCCGCCGAGAGGGTGGTTCCCCACGCGAGCGCCAGCGTGTCATGGTCGTGCAGTGAGCGCAGCAGATATTCCCCCGCCGGGGGGCCGAGCCTGCGCGCCACCTCGCCCGTGTCCGCGGGATCGCTGACCGGAACGAGAATCACCTCATCCAGGCCGTATTGGTCTTCCAGAGTGTTCTCCAGGCCGGCCAGGCTCCCCGAAGGAGGGACCAGAGTGATGTTCACGATTTTTTCGTCCCGGGCTTGCTGAAGCAGCCGCGAGACCTTGGGCCGGGACAGGTTGAACCGCTTGGCGATTTGCTGCTGGGTCAGGCCGTCCAGGTAATAGGCCTGGGCGATCTTGTACAGCAAGCGGTATAAATCCTCATGGAGGGGCATGAACAGGACCAATCCGGTATGAACAAATGTTCTCTCTTGAACAGATATTCATACGTTACTGAAAACGGGAAGGCTGTCAAGTCTGAGCCGGGAAATTCATCGGGACAGTGCGTAAGGCGGATCCAATCATGACTCCAGTTATCCGGCCGGACACAGAGGTCCGGCCCTGTAAGATTCCCTCACCCGGGTCCGCTCCCGGAGAGGTCAGGGATAATGGTTAATCACACCGGGCAACCGGATAGGAGCGAGGTCCGGTCATCGTATACATGAGCACGCACCTGCAGAAAAATCCCAAGAGAATCACCTATTCCGTTCGGAATAGGGATATTGATATAGGGATATTGATATTGAAAACCGCCGGGGATGGGAGTAAGGACATCGCCTCCGCTGAGGACGCCGTTGCTGGGATTGTAACGGCAGGCGGAGGGTTTCCATTGATCGAAGAACAGGTCCGGCCCTAAACTGATCAAGAAGAACGCGGTGTTGTGTTGTTCGGCCCAATAGGCCGGCTCGTTCTGGGCCAGCCAGGGCCAGACATTGTCGTGCCAGCGGGAGGCCACTTCCGCGTGATATTGGCCGCGGAACGGGTCCCATTGCTCCACCAGCCGGCCCCGATGCGTATTGAGAAAGGGACAAAAAACGGAAGTGGTCAGATAAGGAACCGGGGTGGTGACATACCGGTGCTGCGCGTCACCATGAATGTGGGGCGGCCAGGCGTTGCGGTCAAGGAAATATTGGGTGTAGGCGTCGCGGAGGGAGCGCTCTTCCGAGACCACCCGCGCCACCTTGGCCCGGATTTGGGCGTTGAGGAAATTGGGCACCGCGATGGCGGCCAAAATGCCAATGATCGCCACCACGATGAGCAGTTCGATCAAAGTAAATCCCGGCGCAGGCCGGCGCCGAGCGCGCATCGTCCCGTCCCCCCGCTGCATGGGCTGGTTGATTTTATCCCGGATTCCGGGAGAGAACAATGGACTTTGGCCGAGATGGAAGCGTATGGTGGTGGAGAGGATCCGCGTCACCCCGCTTCATCCAGGAAAGGCCGGGGGGAGAGATTGATGAGACAGGCGGAATGCACGAATTGATTCCTGGAAACTCTTTACCGGTTTGCAGACCAGCGGCAGTACAGCATTCCAGCGCCAACGGCGCGGCATGAGCATAGCCCAGGGCGTAAGCCCTGGGAAGGATAAAAAACAATAGGAATTAATCCCCTCACCCTCTGGGAGAGGATCAGGGTGAGGGAAGTCCGGAAAGGATAAAAACATCTTTTTTATGCGATTGACTAAATTGCACCATTCACTGAAATCCGATTCATCCAGGTTCCATTCCATTTTGAAAGGAGAGACGGTTTTGATGCGCGCCATTTCACGATGGGTATCCGTTTTCCTCTGGGCGTCATTCATCCAAACAGCCGCGTGGGGCGCCGTCCAGGCGGTGCGCTCCCTGCCGGAGGAATTCTTCCTGCCGGGCGTCCAGATCACCGTGACGATCAAGGTGACCGGCGATCCGGGGGCGGTCACGGTGACCGAGCAACCCCCGGCGGATTGGGCCATCAACCGGGTGATGGGAGGTGGTGTAGTAGCCGATGGAAAAATCACCTGGGATCTGACCTCTTTTACCGGAAACAAAACCCTGACGTATTACCTCATCCCCCCGGCCGGAACGGCCCAGGATGGAGTTTTCTCCGGAAAAGCGGGCGAGGCCGTGATCACGGGGCCGGACCGGTTGTCCGCGCCCAAACCCGCGCCGGGAAAACAGGTTCCCCTCAAAACCGGGCTGACCTACCCCTATTGGTTGTACCTGCCGGAGGATTACGGGACCGGCGGTCGAAAATGGCCGATGATCCTCTTCTTGCACGGCGCGGGGGAACGGGGGGACACCTTGACGGGCGTCAAAACCCACGGCCCGCCGAAATTGCTGGGCGTCGCGGCGAACCGGGACAAGTTTCCGGAATTGTTCCAATGCGTCGTGGTCTCTCCGCAATGTCCGGTCAACAAGTGGTGGCTGAATCCACCCTTATATGAAGTATTCAACCAAGTCGTGACCACCTACGCGGTGGATCCCCGCCGGATTTACATCACCGGACTCAGCATGGGCGGCTTCGGATCGTGGAGTTTCGCCGGCGCCTATCCGGACTGGATCGCCGCGGCGGTGCCCATTTGCGGCGCGGGCGACGCGATGAAATGGAAATCCATTACGTCGTACACGCGGGACACCATCCCGGCGGCGGATCTGGCCAACCTGGTTCCCATTCCCATCTGGGCGTTCCACGGCGCCAAGGACGGCACCGTGCCGGAGTCCCTGGACGCTCAAACCGTGGCCGAGCTGCGGGCGCTGGGAGGCAACGTCCAATATACCGTCTATCCCAACGCCGACCACGATTCCTGGACGGCGACCTACAACAATCCCGAAGTCTACCAATGGCTGCTGAGGCAGAGTAAACCGGCCCCCTCCGCGGTGAAGTCAGGGACCGATATGTGATCATTCCGCGTTAAACGAATTTCCTGGCCAAGGAGGCAAACCATGCCTGCCAAGTTCCTTGCATGCCGCCCTTCGCGGATCGGGCCATGGGCCCGTTTCCATCGGATCTGTTTCTTCATTTTTATGTTAATTCCCCCCAGCGGCCCGATGGCTGAAACTCCCGGCGCGGCGGAATCCCCGCTGGCCGCGGCCATCGACCGGCTCGCGGCCCAGGTGGAGCCGGAGGTGATCGCCTGGCGGCGGGACGTCCACCAACATCCGGAGTTGTCCAACCGGGAGTTCCGCACGGCGCAGTTGGTGGCCGATCAACTGAAGAGTTTCGGGCTGGAGGTCCAAACCGGCGTGGCGCATACCGGCGTGGTGGGGATTTTGCGGGGAACGCAGGACCGTCCGGTGGTGGCCTTGCGGGCCGACATGGACGCGCTGCCCGTGACCGAGGCGCTGGACCTGCCCTTCGCCTCCAAGGAAAAAGCCCTGTACAACGGCAAGGAAACCGGGGTCATGCACGCCTGCGGTCACGACGCGCATACCGCCATCCTGCTGGGCGCCGCCAAGATCATGTCGCAATTGCGCGATCAAATCCCCGGGACGGTCAAATTCATCTTCCAGCCCGCCGAGGAAGGCGCGCCCGAGGGCGAGGAAGGCGGGGCGGCGCTGATGATCAAGCAGGGCGTGTTGGAAAATCCGAAGCCCGACGCGATTTTCGGCCTCCATACCCGGGTGTATCCCACCGGGACGATTTCGTACCGGCCGGGTCCGGCCATGGCCAGTTCGGATACGCTTTCCATCACCATCCACGGCCGGCAGACGCACGGCGCGCGGCCCTGGGACGGCGTCGATCCGATCGTGGCGGCCGCGCAAGTGATCATGGGTTTGCAGACGGTTGTCAGCCGCCAGACGGATCTGACCGAATCCCCCGCGGTGGTGACCATCGGCATCATCCGGGGCGGCGTGCGCTCCAACATCATCCCGGACGAGGTGGAGATGACCGGCACGATCCGCACCCTGGACGAAAAAATGCGGGACGTGATCCATATGCAGGTCAAACGGACCGTGATCCATATCGCGGAAAGCGCCGGGGCCACCGCCGACGTGCGGATCAACAAGGGGTATCCCGTAACGGTCAACGATCCGGAACTCACCGCGCGCATGGTTCCGGTTTTCGAGAAAATCGCGGGGAAAGAAAAGGTGTCGATCGCTCCCGCCGCGACCGGGGCGGAGGATTTTTCGTATTACGGGCAACAGATCCCCGGGCTGTATTTTTTCCTGGGCGTCACACCGCCCGATCAGGATTGGACTAAGGCGCCCGTCAACCATTCCCCCCTGTTTTTCGTGGATGAAAACGCCCTGATCACCGGCGTCCGCGCGCTGGCGCAAGTGGCGGTGGAGTATATGCGGTAACCAACGACCGATATTTATCGAAGGTTTATCCGGTAAGTGTGTACTTGATGAAACTGTCACTCCCCCTCTAAAAATGATGGCGGGGGGAGAATCAATATTCGTGGAATAAACAACTCCTTCCCCAAAGATTGGGAGAGGTTAGGAGGTGATTGGAATTCCCGCGATTGCGGGTATTTCTTTTCAAGAAGGGCGAGAGAAAGAAGGCTTTCCCATCGGTTTGGAGTAACGAATTTGAGATGTTTTGCCATCTTATACTCATTTGCCGGATGAGCCTTTATTCCGTGTCCCTTTCATGAAAAAGATGCCCCAACCCTGTAGGGGTTGAATGTGAATAGCCGTAGGCGACAGCCTACGGTCCCGGGGAAAAAATACCAACCCCGTAGGGATTGAATTCATTTTTATTCGACCCCGGCGTGGTCGAAATCTTTTAGAACAGTACCGGGGGTTGTCACCCCCGGCTATTCATATTCAATCCCTACGGGATTGATTGCAGGCAGGATGTCTGCACCACAACGGCCTGGATCCCCGCTTTCGCGGGGATGACATCATGGGAAGACCGGTGGTCATGATCGATCCCCCGGGGAGATACCTTAATCCTTGAACCGGCGTAGGCAACACTCCGTCGATTTACTACAATCGGGAAAAACCGGTCCCTGGATGGGATTGGTGAACATCCGGATCAAATGGAATGCCGGTATGTGTGAAGACATCATTTTGAGGAATCAGAAAGAAGGAGGGCGCGTGATGAAACAGCGGTTGGATTTTCTGATTCGCATGCTGGCCGTTTTCGCGTTGCTGGGAATTGCGTCCGGAGGATTGCAGGCGGGGATCATTCCCGTCAAGAAAGACGGCAGCGGGGGAGCGCGGACCACCATCAACGCGGCCGTGGCGGCGGCCCAAACCGGGGATATCGTCGAAATCGCCGACAGCCAGGATTATTTGGAAGACGTGACGATCGTCACGCCGGGAATCACCCTGCGCGCGGCGGCCGGCCAGACCCCCACCATCGTGGCGGCCAACGAGATGGAGCGGTTCGCGGCGATCGGCGTGCCGGGCATCGATTACGCCGGGCTGGTGGTGCAAGCGCCCAATGTGGTGATCGAGGGCTTGACGCTGTACAACCCCACGCAGGAACTGAACGCGGTTCCGATCAGTTCCGTCGTGCTGGTCGCGGCCCCGTTGGTTTCCGTGAAAAATTGCCGGGTGATGGGACCGGGCAGCGCCGTGTCCGGCGATCACCTGGGCGTCCTGGCGGTGACGCTTTCCAGCACTCCGGCCAGCGTGACGGTATCGCAGTGCGTGTTCACCGATTGCCCCTACGGGACGGTGACGACCACGTTCAATCCCGCGTTCCCGGCGGGGGAGATGACGGTGGAGGATTGCACGTTCACCGGCAACCTGGTCGGTGTGCAAACCCATGACGGAAAAACCACGGTCAAGAACTGCCTGATCCAGGACTCCACCGCGCAGGGCGTGCAGGTGGGCGGCGGGCAAGTGTTCCTGGAGAATTGCCGGATCACCAACAGCGCCGACAAAGGGATCAACATCGACTACGATCCCAACTACCACGGCGCCGCGCCGGATGTCACCGTGACCAACTGCCGGTTCGAGGATTCCAAAACCGCGCATATCTTCATCCAGGATGGAAAATTGAATGCCAGCGGCTGCATCATGACTTTTTCCCTGGGGCGGGATCTGCTGATCGAGGCCGACGGGGATTTTGATGTCGTGGTTTCGGTGGACCATTGCGACCTGTACCAGGCGGCCCTGAGCGCGGTTTATTGGCAAAATCCCGGCAAACCGGTCACCGCCACCTTCACCAATTGCATCGTGACGGGAGGAGAAGGTTTTGTGAATGAGAATTTCTTCGAGGACCGGGACCTCCAGGCGTTTGTCGCCGACCATTGCGATATTTTCGTGACGAATCCTGATTTTGCCCTGGTCAACGTGACGGGGAAAGACAATCTCTTCGTGGATCCCCAGTATGAGGACACCACCAATTTCACGCTCAAAGCGACTTCTCCCCTATTGACGGCCGGGACCGGCGGCTCCGCCATGGGATCGCAAGGCGCGGGACAGCAAGGCGTGGAGGATTGGGGGGTGTTGCAACCGTAGGGCGCCAGCCCAGGGTTGAGACCGGGGATCGTCGTCATCGCAGGGCAGTCCTCCGCGGGATTAAAGCCGGCAGGGCGCCAGCCCAGGGTTGAAACCCAGGGCTGCTATAAAGCCGTCCCCTGAAGGGGACTCGGATCATGCTGGTAGGCTATGCCGCGCTTTGAGCCCACCGCTTTACCCGCTGCGAGGAATTCATGGAGATCGCCCTTCCAGGGCTTCCCTCACCCTAGCCCTCTCCCGGAGGGAGAGGAGATTCATTACTTTTGTTTCAGCATCCTCCACCCGGCTGTCATTCGCTAAACTTCGTCGGGGCACGGTGCAACATGCCCCGACGAATAATGACCGTGGAAGAAGCGCGCGTTTCCCTACTGCAACGCCGGAGGAGGAATGGCTTCCCCCTGCCGTTGCGCGACCTGTTCGGCGTTGGAATAGGCGCCATAGAACGAGGCATTGCCATCCAGCCAAAGATACAGCCTCCGCCGTTCTTCATCGCTTAGTCTGACTTTGTCTTTGTGATTAACGTCTTCCCAGATTTGGGGCAGAGGGCTGACATCGGCGGGCATTTCTCCGGGCTTCGTGGCAATGACGGAAATGGTGCTGTCTCCCCATTCGTACCACCGCGTGTACGGTTTGAGGCTTTCATACGAAATCGTGAAGGTACCCACGGGCAAGCCGCGAAGGTCCGGCGGATTTCCGCCCTCGCCATGGCACGCCACGCAATGCTTATCGAGGATGGGCTGCGCCAGCCGGGGGTAACTCCAAGGCTTCGAGCCGTCCGGCCCCGGTTCGATGCGTGAAGGTTCCCGCACCGAAGCCAGCGTCCGTTCCACCGGCACGGCCGTTCCCGAAGGCTCATGGCAGCCGACGCAGCCCCGGCGTTCGCCCGGCTGCAGGTAGGTCAGGCTGCGCATGCCCTGCACGGCCCGGCCTTCGGTGTCCACGGCCTGGAAACTCACCGGCACGCGGGCGGGGACGCGGAAATAGGCGGAACCGTCCTTCTCCACCGGAACCGTGCCCAACAGCATCCGCGCCGATTCCGCGTTGGCATAGCCCAGCCGCGGCTGGTTGGCCACATGGGTTTCGCTTTTGGGCAGAATCTGGAAGACGCGCAGGTGATCCACGGGACGCGTTTCCGGCAAGGGAAACAGGCTTTGATACACATTGGCGAGGAGGAACTCCCCCTCATTCCCCATCTTCGCGTCGAGCGTGGAGGGCAGGCGGGGCGGAACCGGCCGGGAGCGCAGGGGGATGGGATACATGCTCGAGATCCCGGCTTCCCGGTAGAGCAGTTCCAAGTTGCCAAAACGATCAAAGAGATAAATCCCCGTTTCCGTGTCTTGCTTCACATTCGGTCCCATACCCGGCAGGGGATCGAAGCTGAACGAGACGAGATAATAGTTCTCTGACAGCGGCCAGGGGCTGTGAAAATAACTCTTGGGCCAGCCCGGCGCTTCAGGGAAACACACTTCCGGAGTCAGAAATTCCAGGGAGCGGAAATCATCCTCTCCGGTCTGGGGATCAAACACGGTCCGGCTGGGATCCACCACCACCAGCGAGCCACCCACGTCGGCGTGATGGGCGCCCGCCACGAAGACGATCTTGTTGGATCCGGGAATGGCGTGGGGCTGGTAGCACGCGTTGATCCGCTGCGTGTAGCTGCCGAAGAGGGAAACCGGATTGCTGCCATCGGGGAAATTGGCCCAGAGGCCGTGGAAATGGGCCGCCGAGCGGTCCACGTAATCCCAGCGGGTATATACGACACGGCCGTCGTTCAGCACGCTGGGATGCCACTCGTTGGTTTCATGGAACGACAACGTGCGGATATTTGTGCCACCGGGATTCATGCGGTGCAGGGTGTAGGTGGGCAGCGGTTCCCAGGGATTGTGGCAGCGGCCGAATCCGCCCCGGCGCGTGGACATGAAGGCGATGTCCCCATCCGGCAACTCGCAGGGATCGAAATCGTCGAAAAGACCGTCCGTCAGTTGGCGCAGGTTGGAGCCATCCGCGTCCATGCGGAAGATATGGAAACACCGGCGTTGGGGGGAATAATAGTCCGGTTTTTCGGGGGCTCGTTCCGAAAAGGCGAAGAAGACCGTTCGCGCGTCGTACGACAAAGACAAAGTGGTATAGTTGCCCTTGGGCAGGCGGCCGGCCACCAGGTCGCGGATTTGCAGGGAAGAGCCGGGATGATCCAGCACACAGACGCTTCCGCCCGCGATGTCCTCGTAATCATAAAAATATCCCAGGTATTCATGCAGCATTTGGCAGATGAAGCGTTTGCGTTTCAGGAAGACGATGGGCGAATCGCCCACCAACGGATTCTTCAAGGCGATGTCACGGTTGAGCCAGCGGATCTCCCGGTAGAGATTGAGGCGTTGATCTTCGGAGAGGGATTGAATATCCGCCAGCCGGCCGCGCAGGCGGGAGAGGGCCTGGCGTTCGCGGTCCAGACTGGGTGCGTTTTCGAGGTTTTGCAAATCCGACAGCAGCCGTTCGCCGCGCGCGGCGGCCTCGAGAATCGCGGCGGGATCGCCGGCGGCGCGGCCCAAGCGGGCTTCCTGCCGCTCCCAATCCGCTTCGATGGTTCGCCGGAACGCGGTGGTTTCATCTTCCGCCCAGGAGATGTTGACGGCCCATGTTCCGGTCCACAAAGCGATTATGACGCTCCCAGCCATTGGCATCCATTTATGACAAAACATCCTTTCCTCCCCCTGACGTGGCTTCTAGGTGTGACCCATCATACCCTATTTATCTTGAAACGCACAATTTCCCCCATAAAGAAAAATGGGAAGCCTCCAGGAGATGCGAAGAACGTAGAATTTTTATTTAGGATCAAAATAGCCCAGGGAAATAGCTGGACCGCGGCCCCTGGAAAGGGGCGCGGGGGGAAGAGCGGGGTGAGAGCGCAATCCGAGACGTGAGAGCGCTGAGAAAGGATTTCCCTTACCCTAGCCCTCTCCCGGAGGGAGAGGGGATTATTACTTTTATCGTCATTTTCCCAGGGCGTTGCCCTGGGCTAGCTTCTGGCGTACCGGTGGCGCTTGAATAGTATTCCAGTAAATAGGAACATTGGACGCGTTGGCCATAAGCCATAAGGTGGATCATTCTTGACAATACATCAGGAGTTACAAAATTGGCACGTCAAGGCTTCATTCTCGTTTTGACCGGTCTGGCGTTTCACGCCTTCGCCGCGGAATTGCCCGGTGATCCCGCCGTTCCTTGGCTCTCGCCCGAGGCGGTGGTGGCCGACCAAGATGGGCATACGCTCTACGCCGCGGAAAAAACCGCCCGCCGGGTGGCGAAACTCGATGGCGATCCGGCGGCCGTGCGGATGCGTGTTTCGTTGCCCGGCGAGCCCACGGGGCTTGCGTTGTCTCCGGACGGGCAAGTGCTGTATGTAACGTGTTCGTCTTCCAATGAGGCGTTTTTTGCAATCGATGCCGGAAACATGGAAAAGCTGTATACCATCCCGGCGGGCGCGGGCGCTTGTTCGCCGGTGTTATCCCGGGACGGAAAAACGATCTTCGTTTGCAACCGCTTCGAAAATTCTATATCCCAAATCGGCCTCGACACGAAGACCGAAATCCACCGCTATCCTGTCTCCCGTGAACCCATCGCCGCGGCCCTGACTCCGGACGGGAAAACGCTGGCCGTGGCGCATCATCTCCCCGCCGGACCCGCTGACGCGGAGCACGTGGCCGCGTCTGTCTGGTTGATCGATGTCATGCAAAAGCGAACCCTCGCCGAGGTGGTCATGCCGAACGGCGTCACATGCCTAAAGGGATTATGCCTCTCGCCGGACGGCCGTTTCGCTTTCGTGACGCACATCCTGGCGCATTTCACACTGCCGACCACGCAACTCGACCGCGGCTGGATGGCCGGCAACGCCTTGACGGTCATCGACATCCCCAACGCCCGGATCTTCGGGACCGTGCTGCTCGACGAGATGGACCGCGGGGCCGCCAATCCCTGGGCGGTGGCCTGCTCGCCGGACGGCCGCTATCTGGGCGTGACCCACGCGGGGGCGCATGAGCTGAGTTGCATCGATTGGCCGGCGTTGAGAAAGAAATTGGAATCGCCCGGTTCCGCGGAGCCCGCCACCGATCTGACTTTTTTGAAAGATCTGCGGACGCGGATTCCACTTACCGGCCAAGGGCCGCGCGGCTTGGCATTCGCCGGAATGAAAGCGGTGGTTACGCAGTATTTCTCAGACAATCTGGCGGTATTGGATTTCGCGTCACCAGGCAAGCCCGGCGTGAAGACGATATCGTTGGGAGAGGCATCCAACCCGGATGAAATCCGCCGGGGCGAGGCGCTGTTTCACGACGCGTCGATCGCTTATCAAGGCTGGCAAAGCTGCGCCACTTGCCACCCGGACGCGCGCGTGGATGGATTGAACTGGGACCTGCTCAACGACGGCCTGGGCAATCCCAAGAACACCAAGAGCCTGCTGCTGTCGCACCGAACGCCTCCCGCGATGAGCACCGGCGTGCGCGAAACCGCCGAGGAAGCCGTGCGCAGCGGGATGAAACATATTCTCTTTTCCGTGCGTACGGAAACCGAATATTCTGCCATCGATGAATACCTGAAATCATTACGGCCGTGGCCCAGCCCGTATCTTCGCGATTCCCCACATCAGGAAGCGGCGCGGCGGGGAGAACGCTTGTTTCACGATCCCGCCGTGGGGTGCGCCGCATGCCACTCTGGCCCCTTCTACACCGACTTGCAGTCTTACGACGTGGGCACGCGGGGGCCATTGGACAAGAACGGAATATTCGATACGCCCCACCTGATCGAGATATGGCGCACCGCTCCCTACCTGCACGACGGCGGCGCGGCCGATCTCCGCGACGTGCTGACCACCCGCAACGCGCACGATCGACACGGCAGGACATCGCACTTGCGCCAAGAACAGATCGGCGATTTGGAGGCGTTTTTGTTGTCGTTGTGAGAGGCGCAGCGGGGGGTGATGGTTTGCGCGGACAATGGCGGCGTGAAATCGGGGGAGATTGCGTGTACGCAGGCTTTCCCTCACCCTGGCCCTCTCCCGGGGAGAGAGGGAAGATGGGGTGGTTCACTCAGACCTGATCCGTTGGAAACCGATCACCCCCTTTGGAAAAGGTACGCACTTGCCGGAAGAGCCATAATTTTCAAACCAGCCGTATGCCATGCGGCAGCGATACCCAACTGGATCAACCGGCCTGGGCAGCCAATCCGGGATGGAACCAGACTCACCGAAACGTCAGGATAAACGAGTTACGTTTTGAATCCAAAGGAAAGGTAACGATCATGCCATCGCTTCATGCCCAAGAATGGAGCCGGCGGGAATTTATCCGGACGGCCCTGTTGTCTGGATTTCCCCTTGCGGGAGGCCGGTTATCCCAGGCGTCCGCCAATGAATCCGGAGCCTCCGGCCCGGATGACAGTTGGTTCGGCCACCCGATGCGGTGGGCGCAGCTGACCTTGGTGGAAAACGATCCCGGGCGCTATGACCCGCAATTTTGGCTGGATTATTTCGACCGGATTCATTGCGACGCGGTCTGTTTGAGCGCGGGGGGAATCGTGGCTTATTATCCAACTCAAATCCCGTTGCATCACCGCAGCGCCTGGATGAAGGACACGGATCCCTTTGGTGAACTGCTCGCGGGATGCCGCCGGCGGAACCGGATCGTCATCGCCCGCACGGATCCCCATGCCGCGCGGCAGGATGTGCATGACGCGCATCCGGATTGGATCGCCGTGGACCCAGAAGGCCATAAAAAACGGCACTGGGCGAATCCGGATTTGTGGGTGACCTGCGCGCTGGGCCCTTACAATTTTGAATTCATGACCGCCGTCCACAAAGAAATCGTGTCGTTGTACTCCGTGGACGGTATTTTTTCCAATCGCTGGGCAGGTCATGGATTGTGTTATTGCGAGCATTGCCGGAGGAGCTTCCGCGAAGCCACGGGCATGGAGCTGCCTTCGGGAAATCCCCAAGATCCGGCAAGGAAACCCTACACCATCTGGATGAGACAACGGCTGCGCGATCTCTGGCGGCTGTGGGACCGGGAAATCCGTCAAATCAATCCCCGGGCGCGGTTCATTCCCAACGGCTTTCCCGATTTCAAAACGATTGGAGAAATGGCGGATATTTTTGTCATCGACCATCAAGCCCGCCGGGGCTTTGTTCCCCCCTGGTCGAACGGCAAAACCGGCAAGGAATACCGCGCCGTAATGGGAAACAAGCCGGTGGTGGGCCTGTTCAGCGTCGGGCTCGAAGAACCGTACCGCTGGAAGGATTCGGTGCAAAGCGAAGCGGAAATACGGATCTGGGTGGCCGAAGCCACCGCCAACGGCCTGCGCCCGTGGTTCACCAAGTTCTCCGGAACCCTTTACGACCGGCGCTGGCTCAAGGTGGTGGAAGGTCTTTACAACCGGTATTACCGGGCCGAGCGGTATTTGCGCAATGAACACTCCCTGGCGCGCGTGGCCCTGGCCTACGCGGACGACACGCGGTCCAGCGAGGCCACGCAGGGGATGTACCACGCGCTCCTGGAAGCCCGCGTTCCCTTTGAGATGGTCCACGCGGATCTGCTGGAACCGGAGCGGATCAAGCCATACAAATTGTTGATCCTGCCCAATCTGGTTTCTCTTTCCGATGCGGCCTGCCGGCAAATCCGGGACTTCGTGCACCGGGGAGGCAGTTTGATCGCCACGTACGAAACCTCGCTGGCCGACGAGGAGGGGAAACGGAGAAGCGATTTCGGCCTTGCCGATGTTTTCGGAGTTTCTTTCAAGAAACGCATGGACGGGCCGATCCGAAATTCGTATTGGAAATTGGAAAGCGAGCCGGATGCCGGCCCCTATCACCCAATCCTGGCGGGATTGGAAGACGCCGGGCGGATCATCAATGGCGTATGGCAATTGGAAGTGGAACCGCTAACGGAATTCCCTTCTCCGCTTACCTTGATTCCTACCTATCCGGATCTGCCCATGGAGGACGTATATCCCCGGATCGTTCAAACCGATATTCGGGGAATCTATTTACGCGGCCGGGGCCAGGGACGCGTGGTTTATTTTCCATGGGATATCGACCGGGTGTTTTGGGAAGTGATGAATGTGGATCACGGCCAGTTGCTGCGCAATGCCGTGGAATGGGCGCTCAACGAAGACAAACCCGTCACGGTAACCGGCCCGGGATTTCTGGACGTGATGATTTGGCGGCAAAAAGCATCCCTGACGGTCCACCTGGTCAATCTGACCAATCCCATGATGATGAAAGGCCCGTTCCGGGAACTGCTGCCCCTCGGACCGCTGGAAGTCAAAATACAATTGCCCCCAGGGAAAGCCGCGCGGAAAGTGCAATTGCTGATGAGGGATTCAATCCCGGAGGCGAATGAATATCAAGGCATCATCTCGTTGACCGTTCCTGAAATACTGGACCATGAAATCATCGCCGTTGATTTATAGACACCCCGGCCAGGGAAAGTGAACATGAATGTTGAGGGTGTCCCGGATCTGTGTTAGCGTCAGGCCCTGCGCTTAGCGCCCATAGTCCGCCGGAGCTCGGGCTCCATTCCAGCCAGTATTCTTCCCGGTGGTCAATATGATAGTGCGGGGGACGGGAGGGAAGCCATACGGCCCGATTTTGATCGACGATCGCGGGCCGTTTTTTTTCAGTATTCATAAAAACTTCGGTTCCAGCCGAGCAGGATAGCTTGATGGAATTGCTGGTTTGGGAAGGGGGATTCTTCAAGGAAAAGAAGGTGTTCCAGGAGTGGTTTTACTTCAATTAAGTGACATGTTACGATTTATGAAAGGCCATATTTTCAAAATATGTCTTGACATGAGTTAAATGAATGCGCGATAATTCAATAGATTGATGTGGAATGAAGGAGTGCCAATCATGCTACGATCTCATAAAACTTCGTTTTGTATTTTCATTCAAATGATAATCATTCTCCTCCTTCCAATCCACAGAACTTTTTCCCACTACCTCCGTACTGAATATTCGTCCGAGGGCGGTGTGATAGAATTGATATCGGCGGAAGGGCGGATTGTACCCTTGCAGGCGAATGCCGATGACGACGAAGACGGCATTCTGAATTCGCTGGAAGCGGATGGTTTTACCTATTCGCCCAGTCAAGGTTTGCAACCCTGGGATGGCGATCCCCATGAGCGGTATTTCAAAACCGATCCTTTGCGGTGGAGCTCCGACGGCGATCCGTATAGCGATTACATGGAAGTAACCGGTGTAAATATGCCGGCCGGAGTTCCATCTCCCGAGAATCATCCTCTCGTCGCGGCGCGGCCGGTCATCCATATCGCAATGACCGATTATGATGTAATTCCCATCAGCGAGATCACCAACACGGACGGCGGTGAAGAGAGTGCCTCGTTCACCAATGAAACGAGCAGCATCCATGAAGTGGGCGGTGAAGTCACGGTCGAAGCTTCGCTCAATCCTTTCAAGCTGGCGTCCGCCAGTGTGACGGCTTCCTATTCGCATACCTGGTCACGGAAGGAAAGCACCACCAGCATTTTGGGATCGAACTGGAGCAACGCGCGCTCCACCAATACGAGCGCAACGGCGCGGTTGCGCCTGCGGGTGTATATGCAGAATTTGGGAAGCGCCACCGCGTTGGACGTCCAACCGACGTTCAATCTGGTGCTGGGGGAGAAAACCATCGCCACCATCACTCCTTCTCAGATAGCTGAGCGGTTGGCGCCACAAGGCTTGCCTCATAACCGCTACCCGGAAACCGGCACCCTTGCGATCGAAAAAGATGATCAGAATAATGACATCATTGTATCGTTGGAGGAACTCAAGGCGATTCAATCGGGCGCCCCTTTGGATTTGGTGGTAACGCAGGTGCGTGCCGACGTGGCGCGTTGGAATTCGAGTACACAAAGTTTTGATTCCCGGGAAGAATGGTCGAGTTTCGAAGGCGAAATCGATCCGGTCGTGGTCACCCTCAAAGTCAATCTCGGTGACAACGATATCCGCCAATACCAAGTCTATGTGGGCACGGATTTTTATAACCTGGGTTTTACGTTCCAGGATGTGCTCTCCACCGTTTTAGACCTGGAAGAGATCAATGGAGAAACCTACATCGCAGGACGCCAATATCCAGACAATTGGTATGTTTCAACACCCGCGGAGAAGCTAATCGAAGAATGGAATCGTCAAGGCCAGCCCCGGAGCCTGCTGAATCTTCCCATGATCCGCAACACGCAGCTGGTTCTGATGAGTCCGGGCGCCCAGCCGCAGGCGAACATCGATCTCGCCATCTTTGACCCGGACTTCAAAAAAATTTACGTCAGCGCATTCCCCCGGAATTTCCCCATTCTACGCGTTCGCGCTCAAGTCACCATTGATGGTCAATTCCGTGAAGTGGAACTCAAAGCCGATAATACATCGCTCTATACCAACAGCATTCCGTTTGAATCACCCGCGCATCCCGACGGGGTTGTGCTGGCCGAGAACGCGCGCGGCGATATCACCACCGCCAAAATCATCAAACCGGTTTTCTATAAAAACGCCGCCGATGTAAAACACTATTCGACCTTCCTGCCGAATCCGGGGGGTGAATTTTTCATCTTCTCGCAAAGGAATCCCGAAAAGCCAATCAAGTTGTATTGCCTGTTTTATGATCCTTTAACCGGAGCCTCCCTGGATCCCCCCCGGGAATACTTGACGCTTTCGGAAGGAAATGGTACATCCAATTTCATCGAATACCGGGAGGACAGGGTTTATGATAGAGTGTTTTTCAACAAGGTCCGCCTCGATCCGGAAAGCCTCATTTTGGATTGTTCCGACAGCACATTCTCGAGAAGTCAATCGTTGGGCGAAATGACGATCGACATCAAATCGAAACCGGTCTTCTTTGGCAGTATTCACTATGATTTGCAATCGGCCAACCAGATCAACGCGCGGGCTAATATCAACTTAACCGGCACGCCCTTTTCGCTCGGCCCGTACACCCAATTGGTTGACAACGCGGATGGCCTGAACTGCGTGATGTTGGTGGATGAATCCCGGCAGGTCATGAATATCGAATGCGCCGCCATCGCCACCGAGTTCAGGGAGAGAAAAGGATATAGCGGGATCTCGCCGGGGTACACCCCGCTGATTTACAACCGGGAATTCCATCGGAACGAAGGATTCAAATTGCCAGGCCAGTCCCTCGAATTCAATCTTACCCCGCAAGGGGAAACGGGTTACATCAACATGGGTCCAACGGACGCCTTGAACGTTTATGAAACCGTCACTCTGGAAGTCTGGATCAAGCCTGAAATCCAGGATCCCAATCGGGAGCAAGCGGGAGTCATTTTTAATAAAAACGATGAATACCAATTTCTCCGGTTTCCCGACGGGACCCTTCGCTGGAAGCTCAATACCAGCTTCCAAGAGGGATACATCAATACCTGTTTCAATGCCGAGGCCGGCAAATGGGTCCATCTAGCCCTTACCTACGACAGGAATGCCTATTTCATGAATATATACATCAACGGAAATTTGTTTCAGCAAGTCTGGGCCTGCGATCCCGTCGGTTTCAATCCGGTGAATCAAGAAGTTTTTCTCGTGGCCGCCCAAGCCTTCTTGCCAAGCCCAACGTATCCCTTTGTCGGGTCCATCGATGAATTACGCATTTGGAACATCGCCCGCACGGCGGAACAGATACGCGAAACGATGTATTCCCCCCTGGATCCCAGCCTATATACCGCACCCGGCAGCGGCTTGATCGGCTACTGGCGCTTCGATCAATTGGAAGATTTGGGAACCGGAAGCGCGGGCGGCAACGACGTGCGTGATTATTCCATCAACCAGAATCACGGCGATGTGACCGGCGACGCCCGTCTTTCAAGCCATACTGCTGACATAACCGATTTTCTTTTGCACCAGTAAGATAAACATGATTCGTAACAGTCCCCTCTTCAAAGTGATTATCAAGGCCTGCATACATTACTCGACCTGCGCTATCCTAAAGAAAACCTTGCCTGGAGGCGCCAATTTACTCGATAGCAGGATTGGGATGAATTTTCCCCTTTCCGGACTTCCCTCACCCGGGTCCTCTCCCAGAAGGAGAGGGGATAAGGGGGTTGAGCTCCCCGGCCCGCCTGGTGGCGGAGCGGGCCGGCATGGTGGATGTAAAGTACGCACTTACTGGATGAAGCAAAATTACGAATGCCTGCGAGTGCTGGATCCAACTCCTTGATCTGTGCAAGTGCCGTAACCTCTTACCCGGAGCTTCGCCCTCCCGCCCGGCATGGGGACGCAAAAAATCCCCTCCCCGTGCTATACTCTTCCCGTGCATCACTATCCACGGTATCACCCAACCGCCCTGGGAGGATTCCAACATGCGCCGTGCCCCGAAGTGGATCTTCGTTTCCCTGGTCTTCGCCCTGGCCAGCTGCGTCAGCCTAACGGTCAACATCTATTTCCCCACCGCCGAGATCAAACAAGCCGCGCAGGAGATCGAACAGCGCGTGCGCACCGGCCAGGGGGCCGAGGGTTTGCAAAGCCGGCTCGATCCATCCCCGGTTTCCCGGCCGCGTTTCGCGCTGGCGATATCCTGGGGCGGCCCCATGGCCTGGGCCGCGGAGGAAGTCGACATCAACATCAAATCCCCGGTGATCATCAAGATCATCGAATCCCGGACCAAGCGCTACAAGGAAATCGAACCGTACATGGACAAGGGCGTCCTCGGCGAGACACTCAACGGCTATCTCGCGATCCGGGACAAGACGGGGCTTCCCCTCAAGGAATTGAACGCCGTCAAAAAACTGATGGACGCCGAAAACGCGGAACGGACCGCCCTCTACAAGGAGATCCTGACCGCCAACAAGGTGGAATTGAACAAGGAAAACACCGAAAAGGTGGAGAAACTGTTCGCCGAGGCCATCCGGGAAAAAATGAAAGTGGGCCACTGGTACATGGTCAAAAAAGAACCCAAGGAAGAATGGGCCCAGAAGAAAGAAGAAGAAAAAAAGCCGTAACGGTTCGCCTGTCAGCCGTGCTTTATTGGGGATCATCCGGGAAGCGCCTACAGAATGGGGTTATGTTATTCAATTCCCTTTATGATATGGGTGGACAACCTTGCCGGCCCTCGTGCCCAAAATCCCTATCCTTCTGGAAGAGGATGGGGGAGGGGAAGCCCAACAAGGGCGGATTGCAAGAAATCCCCGCAATCCAGTCCATAGTTTTTTCCATCTTACCGGCCGCCCGCGAATACCAACCCGCGGCAAATCCACGATGTGGCTGGAAAAACCATTCCCTTGGGCAGGAGGGCAGGGATACCCATCCGGCAATAGGCCGGGAAGCCGCCGGAGATTATCCTCCATCCGGCCTGCATCCTGGCTGGTGTGATTGCCATGGTGTTCTTTGTTTCCATGACCAGGGACACCAATTAATCAGGGTATTCATGAAGTAACTATCCCCGAGTTTGTCAATATGGATGTTCGTTTGTTCCGGTGAGGGAGGGATTATCGAAGACATTCTATACACGCAAAGGAACACAAGAATGAAGAAGACCGGTTTCACATTGATTGAATTACTGATCGTTGTGGCCATTATCGGCATATTGGCCGCCATCGCCGTCCCCAACTTTCTCAATGCCCAAATGCGGGCCAAGGTCGCCCGGGTGGTTTCCGACATGAAAGCCTTGGGCATGGCGGAAGAGCAATACCGGCTGGACCGGGGACAATACACCTACGATGGAGACTGCGGTCTCGACGGGGCGGAATACAAGTCCTACTATCCGCTTACCTCCCCTGTCGCCTATATTTCCTCCGTTCCCAGCGATTCATTTTCCGCCCTGGACCCGAAATTCGAAAACATGCAGACGATCAGGAAAGGATTGAAGCCGATGTTCGAATACACGTCCCGGGTGTCCTTCGGACCGAACGGAACACCCCAATGCCTAAACTCCACGGCGGTCTATAACATGCTGGGCGCGTACGGTATCGATTACATCATGACTTCCCTGGGACCGGACGCGGACCAGGATTACCCCTGGGGCACGGATGGCGCGCAAGGTTTGCGAGACCATAACGCGGGATTCATCTATGAGCCATCGAACGGTCTGACTTCCAATGGAAACATATTCGTATTGAACAGCCAGATCGTAGGGGCCGGGCATTGATGGCCGCATAGCCAGGGGGATCGAAATCACCCTGAAACCAATCCCGGAGGAAGAACGCCAACCCAAAGCGGAATTACAGGCGAAATTCGCCGAGGCGGCTCCGGGGATTTTCGGCGGCCTGATGGATGCCGTTTGTGTTGGACTGCGCAATATCGAATCCGTCCACCTGGACCGGCTGCCCCGGATGGCGGACTTCGCCAAGTTCGCGTTAACAGCGGAAACCGGCCTGGGGTATGAGCCGGGCAATTTCACGAAACCTATGCGGCGAACCAGCGGGAAGCCGTGGAAAGCGGCCTCGAAGTCGATCCTCTGGCCCAGGCCATCCGGCAATTAGTTGATGATGAAGAACGGTTCGAGTGTCCGGCGTGCGGCCGCCGGTGCTTCAAGATGTGCCTTCCGCCCGGCGCCCGGGTCTTCGCGTGCCGGGGGTGTTACGATTTAACGTACCGTTCCGCCCAGGAAGCCAATTCCTACAATGACGGCAAGTGGGCGGGGATGTGTGGGATGGCCACCCGGCAATGGCGGGGCCTGCACCGTAGCCTGTCCGCGGTTTCCCTTCCGCAGTTTCTCTTCCATCACACTCTGATGATTAGTAGCAAACCCGTTGTTAAGTATACAAAACGAAAATCCCAGAAATGGGACAGAAAATGTAAAAGATACAGGGATTCCAGGCTTGGCCCGTTCCCCGCTTTGACAGTCTGTACATTGCCCGCACGCCGACCCCCGGCAAGCCGCCTGTATAAAAGGGAAAGCCAGGGGAAGGAAAATCCCGCCCCTGGCCGTTTACCATGCCCGGCAATGGAAAACCACGTCTCTGCTCAACCCACCTATGGGCCCTGATAAAACACCATTGATCTCATGATCTGAAGCAGACTCACTAGGCATTTGTGGGGGTTATACTTGGGAAGGATAATACTCTCAAATATTGATAGACAAATATTCTCTTTATAAATATATTTGATACTAGAATATCAAAGAGTATGGGTTAGTAATCCAATAGCAAATAATAGTGGAGGGACAAGACAATGAAGGAGAAAATGAGTCAGACAGTGGAGAGGATCAGACCGGTACTGGAGGAGGAGGTGTCCCCGTACGTAAGGGACCGTCTTCTGGTGGAACTGCCCAAGGGGGAGGAACTCCTGAAGGTGGGCGGAGAAGGACAATCCGGCGCGGCCGGACATAATCTTGGTTCTGTCACGGATATATCTCATTCTGAATCGTCAACTGGGAATAATCTGCCGGGAACTGAAATATCCTCCCAATCAGTCGGAGTGGAAGGACAGCCGCCCGTTGGAGGTGATGAATCAGATTTGGAGGGGGATCGCGGTGACGAGTTGGTACCAATGGCAACTGGGACAGATGTTGAGCCAGCGGGACCATCCGTGGGTCAACATAATTACGACCTCCGATCAAGATCAAATGTCATTCTTTCAAGATCAAGACGAATCGACATCAACGAGCAAGTAAGAGAAATCAATAAAATACTTAAATACTAATTCCCTCGACCTTTTTGGCGATGAAATTCCATTTCCCGGACATCAGCATCTGTAATTGGAAACTGTTCCAACCATTGCGCTAGGTTGTCCCGCCCAAACACGCGTACATGGTTTTGGTTTGCCAACTCTTGGGCGTTAGGTCCTAATGACTGATTGGTCACCACCGCAAGAATGAAGTCCGTTTGGTAAATGTGACTGTAATACCCACGGGCTTTCAAGATTTCCCCCACGGCGGTGTCTCCCAATGGCTGTCCGGATTGCTTAACCTGCAGGAGAAGATTTTCCAGGCCACCCAAGATCACGACATCCGCCCCCTTATCATTGTTTCGCGGAGTCAGGATTACTTTGCGGTCCGCCCGTTTATGCCAGAGCGCGGCCACGGCTGCTTCAAAACAATAGGGATTGAGCTGGTCCAGGTCTTGAATGGTCAGGCAACGGTCCTGAGTTGGCGGTGTGACAGTCTTCCGGAGAGAATCAAACAAGTCCGCGGGCTGCACTTCCATACGCTCCGTGGGAAACAGGGTTGAACTGGCCAAATGCTTTTTTTGTTGCAACAACCGATCCAGAATCACATCAAAACTGTCAAAATCAGTGGTGACCGCCATGGGATAATAGACATATACATCCTTGGTCTGCCCGATCCGGTGCACCCGGTCGGTGGCCTGTTGTTCCTTGGCTGGATTCCAATGGCGGGAATAATGCACTACATGATTCGCGCCAGTGATGTTAAAACCAAATCCGGCCGCCAGTGGTGACAAGACCAGGGCGTGAAAGCCGGATTTCTGCTGAAATTGATGGATGATTTCTTGCCGCGTCTGCCGGCTTTTACTAACCTGAGCACCGGCCGGCGTATCTCCATTGATGATGGGAGAACGGATGCCGTACCGTTCCTTCAATATTTTCACCAGCATCTTTTGGGTTTCCTTGCGGTCGGCGTAGAGGAGGACCTTTTCATCCCGCTGCCGGATTTCATCCAAAATGGCCATCAGGGCAAGCAACTTGGCAGAGGTGGAAATCAATTCACCGGCGGAATACGATTCAATCCGCCGGTCAGGGATATAAGGATGGTCGGATATATCCCGCAAGGCATGCAAAATCGAAAGGATCACCGCCCGGCCGTCTTGATCATCCCCATTCGTGTCCCGCGCCCGGTCCAATTCGGCCACATAGCGCCGTTTTTGCTCTTCGGGCATATCCATGGGCCGGGTGATTTCGTGTTTGGGTGGTAAATCCTTGAGAATGTCTTCCTTGGTGTGCCGTTTGATGCAAACCCCGATCTTGGCGCGCAAATTGTTTCCCAGTTCCTGATAATCGGTGCTTTCGTCGCGCATGGGGTTTTGATACTCTTTGGCGAATTCCTTCGCGCTGCCTAATAATCCGGGATAGGCGAAATCCATGATACACCACATATCCACCAAAGTATTCTCCACCGGCGTGCCGGTCACCGCGATACGAAAACGTGATTTCAGCGCCTTCGCGGCATTGGTTACCAAAATTCCTGGTGTTTTGATGTTTTGCGCCTCGTCCAAAATCACCACGCGCCA
>JBHGBC010000109.1:0-19997 GCA_041946805.1 bacterium | reverse complement strand
TCGGCGCCGAGGAAAGGCTTTCCCTCACCCTGGCCCTCTCCCAGAGGGAGAGGGGATTTAGGGTAGCTCTCTCCAACCCGACTAATCGATGACCGGTCACGTTCCCAGAAAAATGTACACACTTATCGGATGAACCAAATATTCAGTCCATCTCAATTCAGGTAAATGGTCTCTCCTCACGCCGCGCTCATTTTCCGTTCCCGCTTGAGGATGCTGATCCACAAGACCGTGATATCCGCCGGGAAGATTCCTGGAATCCGCGAGGCCTGTCCGATGGTTGCCGGGCGCACGCGCTCGAATTTCTCCCGCGCCTCCCGCCGCAAGCCGGAAAGCAAGGAGTAATCGAGATCCGGCGGGATCAACCGCCGTTCCGTTTTTTTGTCCTCTTCGATCTCCTTGAGTTGCCGGTCCACGTATCCCTGGTATTTCGTCTCGATCTCCAACTGCTCCCACACCCGGGGATGAAAGGCCGTGGTATCCACTCCAAACCTGTCAAGTAAATGCGCTTTCATATTGGCCCGTCGCAGAACGTGCAAGAGAGGAACCGGGTGAGAAATTTCACCCAGATCCAATTCGGCAAAACGGCGGCGGATTTCCTCGGAGGGGACGACCGTGTGTTTTTCCAGGTCCGATTTCAGGCATTGGATGTCCCGCTTCCAGCCTTCGATTTCTTCGTACCAAGCGCGGGGGATAAGACCCAGCCTGTACCCAATGCCCGAAAGGCGGAAGTCAGCGTTGTCCTGCCGCAGCAACAGGCGATACTCGGCCGACGAGGTGAACAACCGGTACGGTTCCCGGGCGCCCTTGGTTACCAGATCGTCAATCATCACCCCGATATAGGCTTCCTCGCGCCCGAGGACCAGCGGCTCATCACCCCGGATCTTCAGCGCGGCGTTGATGCCCGCCAGCAGCCCCTGGGCCGCCGCTTCCTCGTAGCCGGAGGTTCCATTGATCTGCCCGGCCATGAACAGCCCGGGCAGGCGTTTGCTTTCCAGCCAGGGATGCAGGTCCTGGGGATTGGAGAAGAAATACTCGACCGCGTAGCCCGGTTTCAGGATTTCCGCCCGCTCCAGTCCGGGGATGGTGCGGATGTATTCAAGCTGCACATCTTCGGGGAGGCTGGTGGAGATTCCGTTGGGATAGACGACATCGCTCTCCACGCCCTCCGGCTCGAGGAACACCTGGTGCGAGGTTTTGTCGGGGAATTTATGGATTTTGTCTTCGATGGAAGGGCAATAGCGCGGGCCCACGCCGGTGATCTTGCCGGAGTAGAGCGGTGAGCGGTCCAGGTTGCGCCGGATCACTTCGTGTGTCTTCTCGTTGGTGCGGGTGAGATGGCAACAGACCTTATTTTCGACCTTCACATGGGGATGAAACGAGAAGGGCAAGGGAGGCTCATCGCCGTGTTGGATTTCCAGGGAGGAATAGTCGATGCTCTTGCGGCGCAGGCGCGCGGGGGTGCCGGTCTTCAATCGTCCTAGATCGAAACCCAGTTCTTTCAGATTTTCCGCCAGGACGATGGAGGGGCTTTCTCCGATCCGCCCGCCCGCGGTTTCTTTCATCCCGAAGTGCATCAGGCCGCCCAGGAAGGTGCCCGGCGTCAGGATGACCGTCCGGCCCCGAAGTTGGTTCCCCGCGCGGCCGCTCACGCCGGCTATTTCTCCGTCCTTCACCAGCAAACGCGATCCTTCGCCTTCCAGCAGATCAAGATTCGCAATGGTTTCCAGGATTTCTTTCATGACGCGGGGGTAGAGTTCCCGGTCCGCCTGCGCGCGGGGCGATTGCACCGCCGGTCCTTTCGAGGCGTTCAGGGTGCGGAATTGGATTCCCGCCCGGTCCGTCACCCAGGCCATGATCCCCCCCAGGGCGTCGATTTCCCGGACCAACTGGCCCTTGGCCACACCGCCCACGGCGGGATTGCAGGACATCTTCGCCAGCGCGTCGACGTCGAATGTCAAAAGCGCCGTGCGGCAGCCCATGCGCGCCGCCGCGGCCGCCGCCTCGCATCCGGCATGCCCCCCGCCGACCACGATTACGTCATACATCGAATCAGGACTCCCAGGAATAAATTCGGTTCATCCGGCAAGATGATCCGGGCGGACACCAAGGTCCGCCCCTACATAAATTCCCTCACCCTAACCTCTCCCAGAGGGAGAGGGAATTGATTCCTCAAAGTCAATTGCTTCCCCCATGTCTATGAAATAAAGGCGGCACACTGGAGGTTCGCCCTCTCCTGTGTTCCATAATTGTACCCTTTATCTCCCTGATCCGGAACGATGAAACCGCCGAGCCAGGCACCGCGCCCAGTCCACCAACACTGGAGATGCCAGAAGCACCAGCAGGGGGAGGTATTGGGCCCGGAACCGCTGATTGGCCGCCGGGCTGGCGGAAACCAACACCAAAGCCACCACGAGCAGGCCGGCGATCCCCGCGCCGAGGTTCCCGTTAAAACGCTCCGGCCGGTTTCTCCACCACCGCCACAGGGAAACCAGACCTCCGAGATACAACAACAGGGTCAGCGCCAATTCAAAAGCCCGTATCGTTCCCAGTCCCATGGCCAAAACGAATTGGGAGAGGGATTCCGGATGCCGGAGGGCCGCCCGTTGCCGGCCGGCTTCGAGGGGCCAATCCGGACGGTAGCGCTCGATCAGCTTCATGGCGGACGAATCCACCACTTGCCGGACCATCCCCCGCGCCCACACGGGACCTAGCGCGGCGCCATGTTGCGCCAAGACTTGCCGCGCCTTGTGGGAAAACTCATTATACATTTCAAGGGGGCCGAACCGCCCGCGGGCGTCGTCCCATTCGTTCCAGGCTTGTTGTTGCAATGCTTCCTCCGATTCGCCCGTGTCCCAGGCGCGGGCCGATTGCGCCCAGTACACGTACAATGCCGCCGCCGGGATCTCGGTCAAGTAGAACGATCCATACCGCTCGTAATTCCGCCCCATCCATCCCGCCTGGAACAGCATCCCGCCCGCCAGGCATAAAAGCCCCACCGCCAGGCGCTCCCGGAAGCCTTTCGCTCCCAGCCCGAACAGCAAGGCCATTGGCACAAAGAGCCAGGCCACCACCGGACGAACCAGACAGGCCGCTCCAGTGAGCAAACCACTCAAGAAGGCGGTAGTCTTCCATCGTTTGCCGTTGCCCCAGACCACGATCCATACCAGAAAGGACAACAAGAAAGCGAACAGGTTTTCACTGAGCAGGGAGGCGGCCGAGAACCATTCCGTGGGATTCATCCCAAGCAACGCGGCCGCCGTCCAGGCCGCCGGGCCGCCGAACATCCGGTCCGCCGCCGCGAAGGTCAGCATCACGCCCAGCGCGGATAAGACCGCCTGCGCCAGCGCGATGCTCCGGGGCGAATCAATCTCAATGGATCGCAAGAGGAAGAGAAAAAAGGGATACCCCGGCGTCCGGAAGGTTTCCGGCCGGCCATCCCGTGAGAAGGAACCGTCCGTCCGCAAGGAATCGGCCAGGGCTAAATATTCATCGGAATCGGACGAGATCCGGATTTCGGGAATCGTGCCCACCCCGCCGGCGCGGAAGCCGAACGCGATCAGGAACACGAGAAGCCAACGCGCCGGTTGGTTCATCTTCATCCGGAATTACGGGGTCCGCAGAGGCCGCGTTTGAAACACCAGTTTTCGTGAGATTTTGTCCATCTGTTGGAGGAATACCTTGTCCCCCTTTTCGAAAATGAAAACGGGATGGCTGGTGTACACGACACAATGATTCCGAGGGATGATGAACTCGAAGGCGTGGCTGGTTTCGTACGTGAATTGATAACGTCCCTGGCTGTCGTAGCTCAGCAAGGATTCGGGCAGGTTGACCTTCACGGCGATTTGCAGCCGTTTTTTGCTTCCCTTGGGGATGGCCGTGGAGTAGGAGATTTTGATCTGGGGCGCTCCCGTTTCCTTATCTCGCGTCATCTCGTAGGGCTGTTCTTGCTTGGCGGTCAAATCGAAGACCGATTCCACTTCGAGCACGCCCATGCTGGCGTCATGGATGAAACCGCCGGTGGGAAAATAAAACACCTGGTTGCCCGCCTTGTCATCCTCGATTTCGTACGTCAGGCGCACCGCGCGTTTCTGCAGATCGATCACTTCGTAGCGCATGTCCGCCCACGCCCCCGCGCCCAGCGCTACCATGAACAGCCAAGCCAGAATCATCCGCCGCATTGGAATTTCCTTTCTTTTTTCGTCATGGATCCAGACGAGTGATTGGCCATCGGTTTATTCTATAACCTTTCATTTTGGCATGAACCTACCTGGCCGGATATCCAAGGATCGCTTGATATTCCCCCGGTTTTTCAGTACCTTGGATAGGCCTGAAATTCAAAGAACCACCGGTCGATTTTATAGCGATTCAAGGAGAACAACCATCATGGCTCACTTGGCTCTCCGGGGTGGGACCCCGGTCCGGACCGAACCGTTTCATCCCTGGCCGGTATACGACGACCGGGACAAGCAAGCCCTCATCCGCGAGTTGGAAGCGGGCGAATGGGGGATCGGATCTCCTTCCATCGATGCCTTCGAGAAGCGTTTCGCCGAGTTCTGCCAGGCCCGACACGCGGTGGCCTGCACCAATGGGACCGACGCGATCCTTATCGGTCTCCAGGCCCTGGGCGTGGGCGCGGGGGACGAGGTGATCATCCCGCCCTATACCTTCATGGCTACCGCCGTGGCCGTGCTCATGGCCAACGCCATCCCCGTGTTCGCGGATATCGATCCCGAAACGTACAATATCGACCCGAAATCCGCGGAAGCCAAAGTCACCCCGCGCACCAAGGCCATCATCCCCGTGCACATCGCCGGCAATCCCGCCGACATGGACGGCATTCTGGCTCTCGCCAAGAAACATGCTCTGAAAGTGCTCGAAGACGCCGCCCAGGCGCACGGGGCCGCGTGGAAAGGCCGCCGGGTGGGCGCCCTCGGCGACTGCGGCACGTTTTCCTTCCAGACCACCAAAAACCTGTCCAGCGGCGAGGGCGGCGCAACCGTCACCGACAACGAGGACCTGGCCGAGAAACTCCGCAGCTTCACCAACTGCGGGCGCGTGCGCCACGGCCAGTGGTACGAGCATCACGAGGTGGCCGGCAACCACCGCCTGGGCGGATTTCAGGCCGCGTTGCTGCTGGTGGGACTCGAGCGCGTCGAGGAACAAATGAAACGCCGCGAGGAAAACGCGTGCTACCTCGCGGGCCTGTTGAATTCCGTGGGAGGCGTCAAACTCGCCGGAACGCATAAGGGGGCCACCCGGCATGTGTACCATCTCGGGGTGCTGCAATATCACCCGGAAGATTTCAAAGGCCTGCCCAAGAAGCGTTTCATCGAGGCGATGCAGAAAGAGGGGATCGAGTGCTCCTCCGGGTATATCCCCCTCTATGAGTTTCACTTTTTCCAGCATCTTGCGGAAAAACTTTCCACCTACAAGGCGTTGTACGAAGGCCGGGGGGATTACCGGTCCGGCATCTGCCCGGTATGCGAGCGGGTTTGTAGGGAGGAAGCCGTCTGGTTGACTCAGAACATGTTTCTCGGCCCCAAGAAGGACATGGAAGACATCGCCGAGGCCATCCGCAAAATCAAAACCCACGTGGACGAGGCGTTGTGATTGCCTCCTTCCGGAGGAGGGGAAAATCGCCATGATCGACACAGCGATCATTCTCGCGGCGGGGCGGGGAACCAAGATGTGGCCGTATGGCGATACCTGGCCCAAGGCGGCCCTGCCCATCGCCAACCGGCCGGTGATCGAATGGCAGATCCAGGCGCTGCAAGCCTGCGGGATCAAGCACATCGTGGTGGTCACTGGGCACCTGGGCGGCCAGGTCCGCGCGGCCGTGGCGGGACTGACGGGCGTGGAATGCGTCGAACACAAGCAGCCGCACGGCACCGCCGATTCGCTTCTATGCGGCCTGGCGTGCGCGAAAGCCGAACGCATCGTGGTGGCGTATGGGGATATCCTTTACACCCGCGATGACCTCCAGCCCTTGTTGGACCGGGCGCGGGAATCCAACGGCCACGCCGCGCTGGTCCAGCCGCTGGGGAATCTCCCCCCTCATGAGTGGCTTTGCGCCAACCTGCAGGAAGACCGGGTGAGCCGTATTCTCGGCCATCCCCGCGAGGCCACACACCGGTTGTGCGGGCTGTATGTTCTCTCGCGTGACATCACCCCGTATCTCGTGAACCATCCGGGCCTGATGACCTCGGTCGAGGTGGGCAACATGCCGCCGCACGAAGCCGAACTGGCCGAATCGCTCAGCCGTTCGATCCAGAACGGCGATCCGCTCCACGCGGTGGAAACCCAGCACTTGTACGCCGACCTCGACAAGCCCTGGCACTACCTGGACGCCAACACCGCCTTTCTCGCGTGGATCGGCTCGCGGCTCGCTGGCAATGACATCGCCGAGAGCGCCCGGGTCGATCCCGGCGCGGAAGTCGAGGGCTACATCATCGCGGGGGAGGGAGCGGTGATCGGGAAGGGCGTGAAAATCCGCGGCAACCTGTGGGTAGGCAAAAACAGCCGCATCATCGACGGCGCGATGCTGGGCGGCAATTGCTCCGTGGGCGGTGATGCGGTCCTCCGCGAGTATTGCCTGGTGGGCGAGGGCTCATCCATCGGCAACCGGTGCGTGATCGGCCATGCCGCCGAGTTCAGCGGCATCCTGATGGACGGGGCGTATTCGTATCACTACGGCGAATATTGGGGCATCATCGGCCGCTCATCCGATCTGGGGGCGGCCACCGTCTGCGGCAACCTGCGTTTCGATGACCAAAACACCATCCACCGGATCAAAGGCCGCCGCGAGATACCCGTCTCCAACTCGGCCAACGCCGCCTATATGGGCGACTACACCCGCACCGGCGTCAACGCCATCCTCATGCCCGGAGTCAAGGTGGGAGCCTACAGCATCGTGGGCCCGGGCGTCATTCTCCAGGAGGATCTCCCCAACAACTCCCTGGTGTACGTGAAGCAAGAGCAGGTCCGCGCCGCCTGGGGCCCCGAAAAATACGGGTGGTGAGAGGAAATCTCAAGTCAAGGCTGGCTTGGCGGACGGCGCGTATTTCATCAAGAAAACACTCCTGACTTTTCCCTCTCCCTCTGGGAGAGGGCCAGGGTGAGGGAAATCGTGTCGAACAAGATACTTGCACCGTTTCACTCCGCCACGAATGGCCGACGCTTGCAGGGGCACGTGGCAACGTGCCCCTACTTTCCAATAGAAACTGCCCGGTAAGGAGGTAAACCGTATGCGTTCCATGAAGATTCCTCTATTCCTGTTGTTAACCACTTGTCTATCCCTGTCGTCGTGGAGCGAGCCCCGGATTCAACTCTCGGCGTTTTCATCCGGTGTCCGCGTTGGCATGACGGGAGAATGGCAGGGGAAAGACCGGGCCGAAATCGCCTGCGCCCAAAACGAAGTGGAATCGTTTCAAGCGGTGGTGACGGCGCGGGACGGAAATCTGCGTGGCGTCGAGGCGGAGGTGACTCCCCTGCGCGGCGAGCGGGGCGAAATCCCCGGGGACCATATCGTGCTGTACCGGGAGGAATATGTCCGGGTGCGCTATTCCTCTCCCCGGGCCACGGAGGCGCCGGGCTTGTTCCCCGATCCGCTGATTCCCTTCCGGGATCCCTATACGGGCGAGCCGGTGCGGGTTCCCCAATGGGATGACGAGAACGCCCCCAAGCACCGCTTCGGCGCGGCAGAATTCGATCTCTGGCAGGACCAACATCAGCCGTTGTGGATCGACGTAATTGTTCCCGCCGATGCCCCGGCCGGGGTGTATAGGGGAGAAATTCGGGTCCGGGCGCGAAACACGGAATCCGTGTCATTACCCATTCAACTGACGGTTTGGGATTTCGCGCTGCCGGCGGGTCCGACGCATGAGAACCACTTCGGCGGCTTCGGCTACGTGGCGCGGTACCATAATCTCGAACGCGATTCAATGGAATTTCAGCAGTTGGAAGACCGGTACGCGGAGATGATGGCCGCGCACCGGATCAATCCTCCGTTACCCTCCCGTTTTCTTCCACAAACCGCCGAGGACGGTTCGATCCTCATGACGGAGGATTTGGACCGGCAAATCACGGAATTCGTCAACCGCCTGCATGTGACCAATCTCGAAATCCCCCGCGCGCCGTTCGGCGACGCGTCGGGCGCGGACCGCCCCAAGGCCATCCGGTTCTACCGTTCCTGGTACGCTTATCTGGATTCGAAAGGCTGGGGAGCCAGGGCCTATCATTACATGCTGGATGAGCCGAACGACGCCTCGGAGTACGAACGGGTGCGGCAGCTCGGCGCGTTGCTGAAGGCGGCGGAACCGCGGATCCGCCGCCTGGTGGTCGAACAGCCCTATACGCAGGATCCCGCCTGGGGCGTGCTGGATGGCGCGATCGACATCTGGTGCCCGCTCTTCGGCTTCATCGAGGAAGAAAGCGTCAAACGGGTCCAGGCGCAAGGGGATGACGTGTGGAGCTATTCCGCCCTGGTGCAGGTGGCCGCCGGGTATCATCCCCGGTACGCCGAGGTGAAGAACGACAATCCGCCGTATTGGGAAATCGATTTTCCCCTCACCGCCTACCGGATCGCGCCATGGCTCAACCGCCGGTACGGCATCACCGGTTTGTTGTATTGGTCCACGGTCTTTTGGCAGGCTCCCCGGCGCGATCCCTGGGATGATCCGGGCTTCCGCCTGCGCTGGAACGGGGATGGGGCCTTGTTTTATCCGGGCGGTGACGCGGGGATCGCCGGGCCCATCGCCAGCCTGCGGCTGAAAGCCCTGCGCGACGGCATGGAGGATTACGAGTATTTTGTCCTGCTCGAACAGCGTGGAGGCAAGTCCGCCGTGGACGAGATCGTCCGGCAGGCGGTTCCCACGTGGGGATCATGGAAATCCGATCCGGACCGGTTGACGGATTTACGCCATAGACTGGCGGAGGAGATTGTCAAGCGTGTCAAGGCTAAATAAGAGAAAGGTCACGATCAATTTTTAGAAAGAAAAAAGGGGCGTGGGGCCAGGGATTCCGCTGCGAATAAACGCATGATGGATCATCGACCTTTGGAGCGTAGAGGCGGGGAGATGGGGAACCACTGCATAATATCCTAAAAAAGTTCAACTTAACTTTTTTTGATCATGAAACACCCCCAACCTGCCTTCCTTCGCCGGGGGAGGCCGATCGTAAAAGAAAAAAAATCTTGCATAAATCTATTTTATGGATTGACCTTTCAATCGAATCTATGAGAGAATGAGGTTGGTTTCGGTAGGCAGGAGTTCTTTCCTAGACGAAATATGAATCATTTGCCCAGGAGGGAGCTCTGCACGGCCGGCTCAATCCAGAGCATTAATCACCTTATTCGAAGGGGAGGTACAACCTATGCAAAAGTCATTCAGAGTGATGGGAATTCTGGCCTGCTTGATGTTGCTGGCCGGAAGCGGAGCGATGGCGCAAGTCGGCATTTTCCCGAAAGCGGTCAACTTGGACACGGCGTCGAATACCCATGCGGTCACGGCGGGCAGCGCCACCGAAAGTAACGGTGTTTATACCATGAAGGGGAACGGCGCTGATGTTTGGGGCAAGGGTGACGAGGCGTACTTCGTCTACACGGAACTCGCTGGGCCACAAACCATTTCCGCCAAGGTGAAATGGATCGATGCCAAAGGGGATGCCGCGGGTGGCAGCGATTGGGCCAAAGTCGGCGTCATGATCCGGGAAAAAGGCGATGTGCCCGAATCCAAGCATTACTGGATCGAATTGCGCTGCGGCGCGGGTAATCCCGCTCTGGGCGACCGGATCGATCCGCAGTGGCGTCCCACGGAAGGCGCGGATTCCCTCAATATTGAATTTAAAGTGGGTGGCAATTTTGTGGGTACTCCGGCGGGTATTTGGTTGCGCGCCACCCGGCTGCCGAACAACGTGTTCGTGTCCGAGTATTCCAATGATGGAAAGACGTGGTATTTTGTGCATACCATAAAAACCATCACCATGCAGGATACCGTGGCGTATGGGCTGTGTATCACATCCCACACGTCGGACACAGCCCTTGTCACCGCCGAAGTGAGCGATGTGTACCTGGGCGCGCCGGTCGGGATTGCGTCATCCGCGGAAAATTGGGAGATATTCAAGTAGTATTGGATTCAATCGTACAATGTATTGGCATAGGCCCGGCGCGTGAACCGGGCCTTTTTCTTTTTGGTCCTTTCGATATGACATCCATGGAAAGGTGAGGGAATTTTAAGCGGTGCATCCAGGTGTCCGCATCGGTCAGACTTTCCTCCCGCGTGAATAAAGTAGGGGCACGTTGCAACGTGCCCCTACAGGAAACGTGCCCCTACAGGAAACGTGCCCCTGCAGGAAACGTGCCTCAACAAGAAATGGCACGGGATCCCCGCTTTCGCGGGGATGACATCCATAAAAGGGTGAGGGAATTTTTGAAGAGGCGGATCTTGGTGTCCGCATAAATGAATAAAAGCAAGAATATTCATCCCCCGGCATGATATTCCGGCCAGCGGCGCGAGATGTTCACGAATTCCTCGAACATGATGGACGTGATCCGGTGGCTGATGCCCAACGCCGTGGGATCGCCGTAGTTGAAGATGATCAAGCCGCCCCGGGGCGTGCTCCAATGATTCACCAGGAGATGGGCTTCCTCGCGGACATCTTCCTCCACATCGCGGGGCAGCGTGGCCTGGATATCCACGGTGGTTAAAAAACAAACCTGGCCCTTGAATCGCTCGCCGAAATCCACCAAACCATAGGCGCGCGGCTGCTGCAGGTTCAGGACATCGGCGCCCGCGGCGATCAACCGCGGCACCAGGGCGTTGACCTTGCCGCAGGAATGCAGGATGGCGTGCCATCCGTTTTGGTGAACCGCGCCGAACAGGACTTTGTAGCGGGGGGCGAAAAAGCGGTCGAAAATCGCGGGGCTGATGAAGGCCCCCCGCTGCGTGCCCCAGTCATCCGTGAAGAAAAGGCCATGCACGGCGTTGCCGAAGCGCCGCCGCAGTTCCTCCAAGTGCCCGAGCCGGTTCTCGAGGATCATGTCCAGGAGCCGGTCGACCCGTTCGGGCGCGAGGTGGAAGTCTTCCATGGCGGCGGCGAATCCCCGCAACATGTGCAGCCGTTCGATGAGGTTGAAGTGGCAGGTGACGGTCACATAGCGGTCTCCGGCTTCTTCCAGCAAGGATTCCACCCGCTCGTAATAATACGGATCGCGCGGATCGGGGGGCCGGTAGCGGGCGATGGCGGTCTCATCGGCCAGGGGATGCTCCACGACCTGGCCCATGTTCTTGATGTCCGTGACGGCCCAACGGCAGCCCCAGTCGTCCAGGCCGGGCGTGTCGAAAAACCATCCCGCCTTGGCCCGGTCCATTTCGCGGATTTCCCACACGTCGCTGGGCACGCCCGGAATGCCGCTTTGGTAAAAGGGCAGCCGGGGAGGGGTTTGAAACTCGATGGCGCGCCGGACAATTTCTTCAGATTTCATGGTGTCTCCAAGTGATGTTGGGATTCAAGGCAATCATATACGCTTTCATCCCGGCCCGGCATGCTTCCGAGGGATAAAAATGGCGGCAACTGTTTACTCGATTGCAGAGAAAAGATGCCTTTCGCTCTTTCAGGGCTTCCCTCATCCTGACCCTCTCCCAGAGGGAGAGGGAATGGTTTAGCGCTCCCATCCATGCTCACACTAAGAATCAAGCACTGAGAAAGTTCTGCATTCGGGTAAATAGTTACAAATGGCTAATCCACCGCCGGGACGGGGAGTTGATAGTCCCATTTTCTTCCGCGCCCGATGATATCCTTCTACTCATTCTTTTGTTATAATTCCCCCGTTTCATCACACCCAGGAATGGAGACAATCCATGGTTCAATCACAATACGGCGTATTGGTGCATGGCACGGGGTGGGTCGCGGGGGAGCATATCAAGGCGTTTCAGAAGAATCCCCATACGAAAATCGTGGCGCTTTCCAGCCGGCGGATGGAAAGCGTGGTCCAGCGCGCCTATGACTTCGGATTGACGGACGTGGGGACGTACACCGATCTGGAGAAAGCCCTCCAGCACGAGGGAGTGGATATCGTTTCGGTCTGCACGCCCCAGCACGTCCACGCGGAGAACGTCGTCGCCGCGGCGGGAGCGGGCAAGCATCTCGTTATCGAGAAGCCCATCGCCAACACCTTGGAGGAAATCCGGGCCATGCGGGACGCGGTGCGCCAGGCGGGCGTGAAAACCGTGGTGTCGTTCGTGCTGCGGTGGAATCCGTTATTTTCCACCTTGAAAAACCTGATCGCCCAGGGGGCGTTCGGGAATATCTATTACGTGGAGACGGACTATCAATCCAACATCGCCAGTTGGTGGGCGGGATTCTCGGAGGCGCGGCTCAAGGAGAAAGGCGTCAGCGCCATGCTGGTGGCCGGGTGCCACGCCCTGGACGCCGCGCGGTGGTTCGCCGGGCCGGAACCGGACCAGGCGGCCCGCGTGACGGAGGTGTTCGCCTACTGCGGCGGCTGGCGGAAAGGCTGCACGCGGGAATACAACTATTACACCGGCGAATGGGCCGACAACCGCCCGCCGATGGAATACGAGGGGCTGGAAGTGTACATGCTGAAATTCGACAACGGCGCACTGGGCAAGGTGACCGCCAACTACGATTGCATCATGCCCTACACCTTTCCCATCGAAATTTTCGGCGACCGCGGCACCGTGAAGGACAACCGGATCTGGTCGCATCTCTTCCCGGGTCAGAAAGGCTGGATTGAAATCCCCACGATTCTCCCCACCACGGCCGATGTCGGCCATCATCCCTTCCAAGGGGAGATCGATCATTTCGTCGACTGCATCCTCAGCAACCGGGAATCCCACTGCAACCTGGAAGACGCCGCCCACACGCATGAAATCATCTTCGCGGCGCAGCAATGCTACGCCACCGGGCAGCCCGTGCGGTTGCCTATACCGTGACGATCGGAGCGTTTGATGAGAATCATTCCCATCAAAAACATGTGGCTGCTTTTCGGGTGCGTATGGCTGACGGCCGCGTCCGTGGCCTGGACCGACACGCGGATCGGCGCGGGCGGATACCTGGAATGGAACGGAGCGCGGGTGTTTCCCATCGGGGCGTACGCGCTGCCCAAGAACATGAATTTCACGGAAGCGGAAAGCGTGGGATTCAACCTGGTCCACGCGCGCGCCAGCCGGGCCACGTGGGACGAAGCCGGCGAAGCGGGGCTGTGGGTATGGCACTCGTTCGGCGAGGCGCTCGACTTGACGGGCGAGAAAGCCGAATCCCGCCGCCAATCAATCCGTGAAACCGTGGAAGGGTTGGCCGATCACCCCCGGCTGCTTTTCTGGGAAAGCGTGGACGAACCGGCTTGGACGGACGAAGCTCCCGCGGTGGCGCGCAACCAGCCCGAGGGCTTGATCGCGGGCCGCCGGTTTTTGCGGGAGCTGGATCCAGCGCATCCCGTGTATCTCAATCATGCCCCGCGCAACACGGTGAAGACACTGCGGCGGTACAATCCCGCCTGCGAGATCGTCTGCGTGGATATTTACCCCATCATCCCTCCCGGCCTCCGGCGCATGTACGCCATCACTCCGGACGGGCGGCACGGCGACCTGCCCAACCAGACGCCCAGCTGCGTGGGCGAATACGTGGACAAGATGAAGCGGGTGGCGGGGGAAGGGCGAACCGTGTTCATCGTGCTGCAAGGCTTCGCCTGGGAAGCGCTGCGGGAGAAAGACATGAACTCGGCCCAGGTGCGGTATCCCAACGCGCGGGAATGCCGCTTCATGGCCTGGCAGTCCATCATCCACGGCGCGCGGGGATTGATGATCTGGGGGCTGCATACCGTGCCCAAGGAGCATCCGTTCATCCAGGACTGGGCGCTGACGCTCCGCGAAATCCGGGAACTCACTCCGGTGATCCTGGGTGAAGAATGGCCGAATCCGCCGGTGTTGCGGTATCACGAACGCGGCTCGAGCATCGCCGCCGGGATCGAGGTCATGGGCCGCGAGACGGACGGCGCGTATTACCTGGTGGCCGCCAACACCTCCATTGATCCCGCCGCCGCCGATTTCCATGCGCTGCCGGGCGGCGCGCCGGAATGGGAGGTGGTGGGCGGGAATCGTTCGGTTCCGGTCAAAAACGGAACGTTTTACGACGAGTTCGAAGGGCTGGATGTACATATCTACCGGGCGTTGAAAGCGAAACCGTGAACCGGTGCGGCCGGGGAGATCCATCATGAAGAAAAACCTGATACAAATGGCTTGGGTGGGTATATGTCTCTTGATGAACGCCTTGGCCTATGGCCAAAGCGACGGTTTGTTGCGGAGGGGCGGCGAAGTCTTGTTTCCCATCGGATGCTATGAGCTACCGAAAGACGACGAGGCGCTGCGGGAGATGACGGAGGCGGGCTTCAACCTGGTCCACTGCCACAGCCGGGACGACTTGGACCGCGCGCAACGGGCGGGACTGCTGGGCGTGGCACCCGTGCCGCTGCAGCAAGGCGCGTCGGATTCGTTCAAGGCCACGATCGACGCGTTGGCGGATCACCCCGCCCTGGCCGTCTGGGAAGGGCCGGACGAGGTGGTGTGGAACTTCACCGCCGCCTCCGCCCTGTACAAGTCGAGCCATGTTCATTCCGTCACGGGCGCGTGGTGGAAACAAACGCCCGAGGCGGCGCGCTACGCGGAAGAACAAGCGCGGACGGTCATCCCCAAGATGCGCGAAGCGGCGGCGTATATCCGGAGCCGCAGCACCAAGACGCCGATTTGGATCAACGAGGCGCTGGACAGCGACCTGGCCTATGTGCGCGAGTATCTCGGCTTCGTGGACATCACTGGTTGCGATATCTACCCGGTGTGGAAGGATAACCGTCCCCTCCACCGGATGGGAGACGCAGTGGAACGGTGGAAGGCGGTGGGCCTGGGCCGCCCGGTGTGGATGGTCTTGCAGGCCTTCTCCTGGCACGAACTGGGAGAATATTACAGTGTTCGAGAACCGGCTTACCCCACATTCGCCGAGTCGCGCTTCATGGCCTACGACGTGATCGCGCGCGGAGCGGGCGGCGTGTTGTACTGGGGCTCGCATTATCTCAAGTCGGAACCGTTCCGGCAGTCGATTTATGCTCTGATCCGCGAATTGAGCCGCCTGCAGCCGTTCTTGATCCAGCCCGCCTTACCCGGCGCGCGCGCCGGCCTGGTGGAAATGCCCTCGGAAGACGAAACCCGCGGCGTCCAAGTGTGCGTCAAACAGAACGGCAACGAGTGGCTGATCATCCTGGTGAACGAGGATCCCCGGTGGCACATGGGGGTGGAGGTATCCGGCCTCGATGCCCTGAACGGCCGGCGGTTCGAACGGTTGTACGCCGAGGGCGGGATCATGGCGCGGGAGGGGCGGTTCGCCACGCGTTTGGAGCCGTACGGCGTCCAGGTCTTCGCCACCAGCCGGAGTTGGGAGACGGACCAACGCGCGGGCCGGGATTTTCAATGAGAAACCTGATAAAACCGCGCGCGATTTGTTATTCCACCCATGGAGTAACTACTAAATTCCCTCTCCCTCTGGGAGAAGGCCAGGGTGAGGGAAAAAGTTGATCCGATTTACAGGGAGGGACACACTGAAACGCGCCCCTATTATCACCTGATCTATACCCACAAGTGTTATAGGGATTATCCTTACGTAAAAGGGGATCCAAACCATTGTGGTGCTGGCATCCTGCCTGCATCCAATCCCAAAGGGATTGAATATGAATAGCCGGGGGTGACAATCCCCGGTACCGTTCCCCAAAATATCGACCCCGGAGGGGTCGAATGTGAAATTCAACCCCTCCGGGGTTGGTATTGATTCTTTACGCAACCGTAGGCTATCGCCTACGGCTATTCACATTGATCCCCTACGGGGATGATATGCTTTGCCTGATCAGGATTTGATAAAGAGCAGACTATAACAGAGGGGAATATCTCCTCCTACCAAGGAAAATGACCCGGGACATATAATCTGGATTTATCCTCCTGCGTTCCAACCCGGATGATCCATGCATTTCGAGGTGCATCATGGGCAAGAATCTTTGGTTTATCTGGATAGCGTTCATCTTTGCGGTTTTTATGTACTTGGTGGTTGGATTTTTCCTGCAGGGAATGGTTTCATTGAAACCGGATTTGATCCAGATACTTGGTATGGTGTTTTTCGCTCTGTCCCTGATCTGCGCGGCCGGCGCGCTCCTGCTGCGCTGGAAAGGGATTCACGAACCGCTCCAGATGAAAACGTTGGACCTCAGCACCACCGCGGGACAAGCCCAATATCGAACTCTTTCTATCTTCACCTGGGCTTTATCCGAATCGATCGCGATTTTCGGCCTGGTGATGATGATCATATCCGGTAATTTTTATACTGGACTGCCTTACAGTGCGGCAAGTCTCATCCTCTTGGCGCTGCAAATGCCGAGAAGCGAGTGACCCGGTCTAATCACTTTTCCCGTTCCGCCTCCATGGCGTTGTGAAACGCCTCGCGGTGGGGTTGTCCGCTTTCGGCGTAATGGGTGACGCCCTCGCGCTTCGTGATTTCACAAAACCGCTGATAGGTCAAATCGCGGACAGCCTGGTTGGGGAACCGCAGACATTTCAGATACATCAGCGGCAGGCGCGCCATCTCCACGCGGCGGCGGATTTCTTCCGAATCGGCCACGGTTTCCGCCATATCGAATAACGCGTCCGCCTGGTGGATAAAATCTTCGGTGAACAGGGGATCGTCCGGCCGGAGTCCTAAGTGAATATGCCGCTCCGGCGTGACCTGATTGTGCAGCAGGTCGAAATACGCGCGGATGTATTGCCCGCTCCGGCCATAATAGCCGTGCAGGAAATCGTCGATCACATCTTGTACATTGCAATCCGGATTCCATAGCAGTTTGGCCAGCAGATAGGCGCGCAGTTCCGCGAACTCGCCACCCCGGCTCTGGTAGGCGGCCTGCTCCATCACGCCGATGGCGTTGTGATCCCGGAAGAATTGCAGATTGGGCTGCAGCACCTTGAAATTGGGATAAGGCAAAATGTAGTGGGAAAAATTCACCACGTAATCCCAAACGTATAGGTGGGGAGCGATGGCCGCCCAGCCCTGGATGTCCTTCACGAACGATTCGTTCTCAGGACAGTTCAGGAAATCATGTGAAAAACAGCATTCGATGCTGCAAAAGCGGATCACGACGTTATGACGCGGCTTGATCGTCTTGCAGGGCTTGCGGGTATATTGATACGCCAGGGTGCCGATGTACTTGTCCGGGAATTCCTTTTCCACCGCTTCCGCCACCTGGTTGACGAACCATACCACCGGGCCGGATTCGCTTTCCTCCCGCAGCGCGATGGCCTGGCAGGCATCGCACTGGCACGGCCCCGCCCAATCGTTTTGGGACACGCAATAGATCCGGTATTGCGGATTTTCGCGCATGGTCCGCTTGATCCGTTCCACCACAATCCGCAGCACATCGGGATTGGTCAGGCACAATTGTGCGTGTTCATAGACGCGCTGGCCGCCGATCAGGCTGTAATATTCGGGATGTTCGGCGTAGAACTCCTTGGGAGGCACAAGGGGGAAGAAGGTATGCACGGCCCAGTAGCATTCGAGTCCGCCCGGCTGTTCGCGGTAGCTCATCGCGCCGTTCACCCGGTTGCGCGCCGCCCAAATGGGCTCGAAGGCCTCGAAGTAAAAATCGTTGCGCACGGTGAGGCCCGGGGCTTCGGAGTGTTTCAGATAATGGAAGGTGTACGTGTCTCGCTGGGGGATCACGGAGACGGAAGGCGTATACCAGCGGCAGCCGAATTCCCTTTCGAGGAACGACATCACCCCGTACATCGTGCCCCGTTCCCGGCCGCCCCAGATCACGATCGTGGGCCCGAAATTTTTGTAGGTGAAGGATTCATCCAGCCGGTCCGGCTCGGGATACTCATTCCCCAGCCAAGGCCGGCTCTGCGGATTATACCCCAGCACAATGGCGCGGGGATTATCCGAGGAGGCTTCATTGCGTATGGGAAAATCGGCTCCGCTGATTTCCTTCAGAGAGTGCTGCAATTCCCGGGCCGCCCACTTTTCCGAATCGGAGGCGTCATCATCCACGACAATGATATAGTCTGTTTTACCTTGCTGGAACAACGGGTAATCGATCCGTTTTCCCAAAGGAAAGGGCAGCGTAAAGGCGTGCTGCTGACCCTCGTTGGTGGTCAGAGACACTCGCAGCGTGTAATCCCCATACGCTGGGGAGGTGATTCCGATCGGCGTTTCACGTTCACCGGACCAGCGGTTCCGCCATACGGCCCGATCCGGTTCATCGGCGGGATACACCTCCAAATCGACATCTTTCAACACCTCTCCCGCCAACAAAGCCGATCCCACAAATCGCAAAACCGCCTGGCCGTCCCGGTTGGTGACGATTTGGAAGAACTGCTGAGGATGGTTCCAGATGGCTTGATCGAAAGGCATCAAGCGGCAGCAAAATCCCCACCGGTTTTCGGTTTCCGCCACCTTGATGAGCAATTCGTTCTTCCCGGAGCGAAGTACGATGGGAAGCATGTCCTCGTCCTCGCGCAATCCCCGCCGGACGGGTTTATTCAGAATTTCCTCGCCGTTCAGCCAAATCCGCGCGCCGTCGTTGCTGCCGAACGCCAGCAGGCACGGCGTGGCCTTTTCGGACACGATCTCGCTGAAGGCGTAGGCCAGCACGAAAGGATCCTGGCTGATGGCGCGGTCCAGGTCAATCGCGTTCCCGGAGGCTTCATATTCAGTCCAGTGGGCCGAGACGCCATCACGCGTTTCGGTCTGGCCGGCCGCGATTTGAGGAGCAATTTCTCCCCCATGCGCCAGGAGGAAGTCGGTATAAAAGCCGGAACGCTCCCGGTCCATCTTGTCGTACGCCGCTTCCGGATTGGGAAACGGGCCGCACAACAGCCAGTTCCGCATGAACTCGCCGGAAGGCTCGTTCCGATACGTGGGGACCTCGGAAAAAGCCGCGCTCGCGGTGATCCCAATGACCAGAAGGGCAAGAAGGTTGTATAGGCTTTTCATGATGATCGATCCTTTGAACGATCGGGGTTATTCACCCCAAAGATAGTGAGTTATTTCTATCAAATGGAGCGGATTGGGGATAGGGGCGGGAATGAATGCCATCCCCGTGGAAATCACCATGCGCCGGCGGAATCCGGCCCCTTTCAAGGTTCATCAATTGACGAGCATCCATCCCGCATGAGAGAATGAGTAAGCCTAATTATTACGGCCTTTATTTCTCGTGGGGACGAAATCCTGGATCGATCAACCATGACTACCAAAAGAAAAGTCTTTTATTACGGGTGCGCGGGATGCGCCGTGGTGCTCTTTTTGTTCCTTGCGTTGATGGGCGGGGGTATCGGATATCTTACCTACCAGGGGTACCAGTTCGGCAAGGAAGTCGGAACGACATATAAAAATCTGATTACGGACTATCAAAAACTCGATCAGCAATATGCCTTCACGCCTCCACCGGATGGCGCTCTCGACCCGATCCGGCTGGCCGTCTTCTTGAACGTTCGTTCGCAATTGACGGATTTCGCCCAATCCTACCAGGATAACATCGGCAAAATCGGCGATGCCGTCGGCCAGCAGTTCGAGAAACCGGGAATCATATCCAAAATCCGCGGGTTCTCCAAAATCCGGGAATTGGTAGATATGGCGGTCAAGATCGGCGCGGGGATCGGCCAGGAACACATCCGGCTGCTGAAAGTTCAGGCCATGTCGATCCAGGAATTCCGGTGGTACACGCAGACCTGTCTGGGCACGCTGTCCAAATGCCGGGAAAACCAATTCGAGCCGGGCGCGAAATGTTGGGACGAGTATCTGAAAAAATTCGATGCCGCCCGCGCCCAATTCCGGGATGTGCATATCAATCTGCAAGCCCACGGGATTCAGGGGAGTGATATGAATCTTGAACGGCTGCTGCAAAAACTCGCGCCGGTCCCGTACCTGGACCAGAACGCCGAGATCCTCCAACC
>JBHGBC010000108.1:0-20392 GCA_041946805.1 bacterium | reverse complement strand
TCTTTCTTGCCCGTGGCGGGGCTGAGCACTTCGATGATCAAATCCGGCGCGCCCTGGATATTCTGTTCCGTGATTTTCGCCCGGTCGCGCACCACCAGCAGGTCCGGCTGCACCACGTCGTGTTCCGACAGAACCACATCCGTGGGCGCAAAAAATAAAGCGCATGATTTTCCTTGGAGGTGATTGCCAAGTATATGGGCAAGATGGCCAAGAATGGTCTGATGTTTGATATTGGGCGCGGGGGTCATGTCGTACGCCACTCCCTCGATGAGTTCCCAGCGTTTGTCATCATTCCAGGACATATAATCCTGGACGGTGTATTTCTCATGGGCCTGAGGAATCGGCATGGGCAACGTCCTCCAGCATGGCTTATTCATTTATGATATCGGAGATTGACGCGATAGACAATTCGGCTGCGGGACTCCAGGACTGCTTCCGCGGATTTCCGCTCAAGCCATGCGCATCCTCCTTCTTATCGTTTATCCCGCCGGAAACATCGACATCGCTCCGGGAATGTGGTATGGATGGAACGGCTTGAAAGCAACTTTCATGGAGGCAACACGATGAGTGAATCCAAAGATCTTCTGAACCAGGCGCTTTCCGCGAAGGCGAGCCGGCGCCAGTTTATCGTGACCGCCGCCCAGGCCGGGGCGGTGCTGGCGGCGCCCAGCGTCATCCCATCCCAGGCCTTGGGCAAGGATGGCTATGTGGCGCCCAGCGACCGGGTTATTCTGGGAGGCATCGGCATCGGCGGGCGGGGCGAGTACGACCTGCGCATGTTGTTACAATTTCCGGATTGCCAATGCGTCGCCGTCTGCGATCCCAACCGGGCGCGGCGCGAGAAAATCAAGGCGTTGGTGGACGCCCGCCATGACAACAGCGACTGCGCCATGTTCCGCGACATCCGCGAGTTCCTGGCCGAGCGCACCGACATCGACGCGGTGCTGATCACCACCGGCGACCGCTGGCACGCCTACGCGTCCATCCTGGCCATGCGGGCGGGCAAGGATGTCTATTCCGAAAAGCCTTCCTCCATGACCATCCAGGAAGGCCGGGCGGTCATGGATACCGCCAAGCGCTACGGACGCGTGTATCAAACCGGAACCCAGCGGCTCAGCGAGGCGAACTTCACGTTCGCCAATGAACTGCTGCGCACCGGCCGGCTGGGCGAGATCCACACCGTCCGCGCTCACATCGCCCCCTGGGACGCGGCCGAAATGCGTCATGATTGGCTGCCCGAGGAGCCAGAGCCGCCCAAGGAGGATATGGACTGGGACGCCTGGCTCGGCCCCTGCCCCTGGCGGCCGTACAACACCGCCTACGTGCGGGGCGGATGGCGGGGATTCTACGATTTCCACACCAGCTGCATTGGCGAGTGGGGCGCGCATACCTTCGCGCAGTGCCAAGTGGCGATCGGCGCGGCTTACACCTCGGCCATCGAGTACGGGTACGTGAACAATCCCACCGGCGACGGCATGGTGACCCAGTACGCCAACGGCATCCGCATGGTGCTGCACCGCGACGATGACAAGAAATACTGGCACGGTTCATGCGGCGTCCGCTACGAGGGCACCGAGGGCTGGGTCTCCATCGCCGACGGCTACGACAAGCCGGAAGTCTCCACGCCTGCGCTGATGGCCGACTTCGACAAACTGGTCAACGACTACATGGCCCGCACCCAGCGCCCCATGAACCATTGGCGCAATTACCTCGATTGCATCAAATCCCGCCGGCCTTGTGTGGCGGACGCGGAGATGATGCACCGCTCGATGACCACCGTGCACGCCGCCAACATCTGCATGTGGCTGAAGCGGGATGTCAAGTTCGATCCCGTGAAGGAAGAATTTCTCAACGACGACGAAGCCAACCGGCTGCGCTCGCGCGCTCAGCGGGAACCGTGGATCATCTAAGGCCGGTTCGGCCCCAAAGGAGAAAATCCTATGTTAACCAACACTATCAACATCGCCGTCACGGCCGCGGCCGGGGACCCGGTCCCGGAAGCGCAACTGATCGAAGTCCTCAAATCCGGAGCAGCCCTCAAAGAAAAACTGGACGCCTGCCGGGTCCTCGCCCGTGTGGGCACGAAGGAAGCGGTGCCGGTGCTGGCCACCTTGCTGGAGGATGGGAAATATGCCCACATGGCCCGTTATGCGCTGGAGACGATTCCCGATCCCTCCGTGGATGACGCGTTCCGCGCCGCCCTGGGAAAACTCAAGGGCACACTGCTGGCGGGTGTGATCGGCAGCATCGGCGTGCGCCGCGACACCAAGGCGGTGGACTCGCTGACCGGCCTGCTCAAGAACGAGGATCCGGTGGTCTCGCAGGCCGCCGCGCGCGCGTTGGGCAACATGGGCACCTTGCCCGCCGCCCGGGCGATCGAAAGCGCCATGGCTAGTGTGCCCGAAGCCAGCCTGTTGGCATTCTGCGAAGGCCTGTTCCGGTGCGCGGAAAAATTGCAGGCAGGCGGCTTGTGCCAGGAAGCCTGGGCGATTTACGACCGCATGCGCCAATTCAAGGCCCCGCACCAGGTGATCACCGGGGCGCAACGCGGCGCCACGGAGCTGGCCCACTAAGGCGGATTACTGTTTCCGTTATCTCTGCCCCCGGCTTCAAAAACCGGGGGTTTTTGTTGTGAAGTGGGCATGAGGCAGGGATCTGCAAAAGATTAGAAATTATATAAAATTAGTAAACTAATTAAGGGAAATTCAAAAATATTCGAGAAAAAAACCATCTGGATATAGCCAATAAATGAGGAATCTCATTATGATATAGGAGAGACAGTGTTGGGAAATATGGATTTGGGAATGCGAAGGTGGTAGAAAGAAGGACAAATGGGGATGCGGCGGCGCCGAGGCGGCTGGGAACTCCGGATGAGGGGAAAAATGCGGATGGATCATAAATCCTGGAAAAAGTGGCCGCAAAGATGTTATAGTATTGAAAACATTTAGGCTGTATGTTATAAAGGGGTATCATTCCAAAACAACGTTGGAGGAACAAATGTCACATCAAATCGCGAATTCCAGTGTGAGCCGTTCGCTGACTATAATTTTATTGTTTGTTGGATGTGTGGTGATCTTCCCGGGCGTGGCCCCGGCCCAGGTGGCCGAGACACCGACGGAAACTCCAACCGAGACTCCCACGGTGGCGCCCGTGGTGACTCCCACGGAGACTCCCACGAACACGCCCGTGCCGATACCTCCAACTCCAACAGAAACAGCGGTAACCACCCCGACGGAAACCCCGACCGCCGTACCCACGGCAACGCCCACGGAAATCGTGGTTCCGACGCCGACGGAATCGGCAGTGGCGACGCCGACCGAAACCGCGGTGGCCACCCCGACGGAAACCGTCGTGGCGACCCCAACCGAAGCACCGACGTCCACACCTGTTCCGACCCCGACGGAAACGGCCGTCTTGACGCCGACCCCGACCGCCACGGAATCAGGGGTAGTGACGCCCACGCCGGTGTCGACACCCACGCCCGAGGCGACCGCCACGCCGGTGGCGACCCCAACCTCCGCGGCGACGCCCACGCCGACCGTGGCCGATTTCAAGAATCCCAATCAGGGGATCACGGTGCTCGACGGCTTTGGTGGAATCCACGAACTGGGTGATATTTTCCGCTTGACCGACCTGAACGGCGACGCCGTGGTGGACGCGGCCGAAACCGCGCAGTTGCCCTTGTTCCCGTATTTCGCGGGCAAGGACGTGTACCGGGATCTGGAAGTCTTCATCTCGGACAAGGGGACGGCGAACCAGCGCATCGGGGCGGTGTTGATCGCCACCGGTGATGGCCGCGTATTCGCGGCGCAGTTCAACCAGACCGGCCAGGTGGTGAAGGTGAAACGCAACTATCTGCCGAGCCTGGGTGTGACGTTCCCATCCAACGATGTACTGCGGGATGTGGAATTCACCACGGACGGCAAGGGCTACTTCGCGTTGCTGTCGGACGGCTCGATCGTGTCCGCGAACGAGTTGGGCGTAATGAAACTGTTCCGGTTCCGCCCGAGCGGTCCCAACTCGGGGATCGACGTGAACAGTAATCCGGCGGTGGATCTGGAAATCGTCTCCGGCGAGAACACCAACGTCCTGCCCATGGGATACATCCTGGACGCCAAGGGCCAGATTCACGCGCTGGCGGGGGCCGCGCCGCTGGCGGGTCCAGTATCCAACGCGCCGATTTACGTGGACATGGAACTGTACGGCAACGGCGCGGTGATTGCGGATGGCTTCGGCCGGTTCTTCACGGCCGTGCCCGAAGGTTCGCCGGACCTGGATATTGTGTTGCCGGTGCTGGGCTTCGGCCTGGCGGATCCAGCGCTGATCGATTTCGAGATCCAGACCGATCCCACGGTTCCGTACTACAATGGCGTCGGTATCCTCGCGTTGACGAAGTTCGGAACCCTGCATACCTCGGGCGCGATGGATTATCTGTTGACCGACGAAGGCATCGCGCGGCGGATGAACCTGATGGACAAGCCGGAAGGGCAGTATCCGCGGATCGACAAGACGGAACAGGGCCTGCCGTACATCAACATGGGTATCCTGTTCGACATCATGCGCGGTTTGGTGGTATACCAGTTCAATCCCCAGTAAGCGGTTTCACGGGGAATAGCCGTATATCCGGGGTGGCGGCAACGCCACCCCGTTCTATTCTATGAGGAATCATGAAGGCCGTAGTCATCATCCCGGCGTACAATGAGGAAGCCTCCATCGCCCAGGTGGTCCGGGCGGTTCCGCGGGAAACGGTGGAGCGCGTCATCGTGGTGGACAACGGCTCGACCGACCGGACGGCCGAGGAGGCGCGAGAGGCGGGCGCGTGTGTAGTGGAAGAGAAAGTCCGGGGCTATGGCAGCTCGTGCCGGCGGGGAATTGCGGAAGCCGGGGACGCGGACATCCTGGTGTTTCTCGACGGGGATGGCAGTGACGATCCCCGGCAGCTGGCCGGGCTGGTGGAACCGCTGACGCGGGAAGGAGTGGACCTGGTGATCGGATCGCGTACGCGCGGGAAGCGGGAGCCCGGTGCGTTGCCGCCGCATGCCGTATGGGGGAACCGGCTGGCTTGTGGATTGATCCAGATGATATTCGGGGTACGGTTCACGGACCTGGGGCCGTTCCGGGCGGTCCGGCGTGAGGCGTTGGAAGCGTTGCGCATGGAAGACCGGGGGTATGGCTGGACTGTTGAAATGCAGGCCAAAGCCGCTATCCTGGGATTGCGGTGCCGCGAGATCCCCGTCGATTACCGGAGGCGGACGGGACAATCCAAAATCTCGGGGACCTGGACCGGCAGCTGGCGCGCGGGAAAGGCCATTTTATGGACTATTTTCCGCTTGTGGCTGAGACAGGGGAAGATACGGAGAGGCGTCCATGGCTGATTCAAGGTGGAGGAGATTCGCAAGGCTTCTCCATGCGTTGATTTATGCGATTTGGATTCTGAGTTTTGCCGAGGGCGCGCCACGGGCCGGCGCGGCGCAATCCGAAGGGCTCGAACCGCAGGCGGCGGTGAGCGCGGCCCCGGCCCGTTACGCGTGGCAGCCTGGATTGGAATTGCTCTGCACCGCTTCGATGGATTTGACCATCAATGGACCGTATTCGGAACAGAGCAACCGGGTTTTCGAGTCGCGGTTCGTGGTGATGAACGAAACCGCTTCCGGAACCTGGGAGGTGATGGGTGTCTCGAAACTGGCCAAACGGATCATGGACGGCGAAGAGTTGCCGGATCCGTTCGGAACGCCGGAAGCGTATCTCTTTCAGATGGATGATAATGGCGGATTTCACGGCTACCGAGGGGAAGAACCGCAGTTCGGCACGGCCTGGACGCCCATGATCCATATCCCCCCGCTGCCCGGCGGCGGCGTGCCCACGGAGAGCCGGAGCACGCGGCGGCTGCCGATTTACATCGGCGCGGGGGAGGACCTCCAGGGGCTATACTCCTTCCGGTGGCTGCCGGCCGGGGATCCGGTTATCCAGTATGGGGCGGTGATGCAAAATCCGGTCCAGTCGTCCGATCCGCCCATCACGATATCATACCAGGAACACGAAATGCGGTATGATCAACGCCGGCGGGTGCCCATGTCGTCCCGGTCCTCCTACCAGATGCAAATGGACACCCCGATGGGCGCGTTGGGGATCGAACTGCTGGTGGACAACAAACTCGATCAGGCCAACTTGTATCCTCAAAACGTGATGCGTCCCCTGGTGGAGGAAATCACGCGCTATTTCACCCTGCGGGATCCGTTGCAGGCCTTGAAGATCGAGAGGATGAAGCCGGAAGAGGTGGAAAAGAGCCTGCAGGAGATGATTGCTTTTTCGAAGAACTCCCGGGTCCCGTTTTTGCGGGACGCGGCGGGCAGCGTGATCTCCCACACGCGCTACCGGATGCGGTTGAACGAGAATTATCAAAAGGTGACGCGCTTGACCTCCGCCCCACCGGTGTCCGGGCAGTCTATCCAGAATCAACCGGTGCGAATCCCGCCGGAGCGGGAACGGCCGCTGGTGCTGTTGTTCTGGGCGCTCTGGTGGGGGCCGTCCGAGCAGGCCTTGTGGGACCTGGAGACGTTCCGCAAGGCGAACGCCGGGCAGGACGTGGATTACGTGGGGATCAACCTGGACAGCATGGAAACCTTCCCCCGGAAGTATGTCCTGAAAAGCGGAATCCAACTTCCCATTTTGTGGGACCAGGGCTATCCCAATTCGGGCATTGCGCTGCAGTACGGAGTGCGGCGGATTCCCGAGATCGTGGTGATCGACCGGCTGGGACGGATCAGCGGCCGGGATGTGCCGCCCGAACAACTGGCGGACCTGCTGGAGCGGCTGACGCGCAAGGAAGAACATCCGGAAATCCGGAAAGGGATTCGATAGAAAGGTGAGGTGGGAATGACGCGGGGAGTCTTTGAAACGGGGGTGCTGGTGCTGGCGGCGGGATTTTCGGAACGCATGGGGTATCCCAAGCCCCTGGCGAGGGTAGGGAGGAAGACACTGCTGGAGCACATCCTGATGCATCCCTTCCTGAGCCGGGCGGATGTGAAACCGATGATCGTGTTGGGGCACCGGCACGAAGAAATACGGGAACAGGTTCGGTTGAATTTTCCGTATGTGATCAACACGGAGTATGAGCGGGGGCGGACCACCAGCGTGCAGGCCGGTCTGCGCGCCCTGGCGGAGGAATTGGACGGCGTGATGATCTGGCCGGTGGATTGCCCCGTGATTCCCCAATCCGTCCTCGATCAACTGCTGGAGGCCTTCCCGGGCCGCGCGGGGATTTGCATTCCCACCCACGAATTCCGCCGGGGGCATCCGCCGCTGATCGGTTCGTTGTATTTCAAAGAGATTCTTTCCTTGGAAGGCAGCCAGCCGCTGCGGGACCTGTACACGCGGCATTCCGACGCGGTGCGGCACGTGGCGGTGGACACGGATTTGATCTTGAGCAATCTGAATACCCCGGATGATTTGGCGGGATTCGAGGAACGGTACGGTGACTTGTTGAGAGGGATGAATTATCCGGAATGAAAAGGGAGGAGATCCGGCGTGAAATCCATTTTTCGGCGTGTGCAGGAATTGTATGAGGAAGGGCGGGCGGCGGCGCTGTGCACCGTGGTGCGGTCGGCGGGATCCACCCCGCAAAAGCCCGGGGCGCGGATGATCGTTTACCCGGACGGCTCGATCGAGGGCACGGTGGGCGGCGGCGCGCTGGAGAAGCGGATCATCGAGGAAGCGCGGGAGGTGATGGAGTCGGGTGAAAGCCGGTTAACCCCGATCGAACTGCGCGAGAACCAGCCCCACAGCGTGGGGGGAGTGTGCGGGGGGGAGATGCTGGTGTTCATCGAGAAGATCGGCGCCCAGCCGCGGCTGATCATCCTGGGCGGGGGGCACGTGGGCCAGACCCTCTCACGCATGGCGGCCGAGTTGCCGCTGCAGATCGTGGTCTATGATGACCGGGAAGAGTATGCCCAGCCGGAACGTTTTCCCGAAGCTGTCAAGACGGTCTGCGGGCCGTTTGAAGAGGCGATGACGGCGCTGCAACCGTCGTCGCAGGATTACATCGCCATCATGACGTACAAGTACACGCTGGACGAACTGCTGGTGAAGGCGGCGGTGGAGACGCCGGCGAAATACATCGGCATGATCGGCAGCGAGATGAAATGCCTGCGCGTGATGGATGATCTGGCGGACCAGGGCGTGCCCCAGGAAAAACTGGCGCGGATTCATGCGCCCATTGGGATCGACATCGGCGCGCACACCCCCCCCGAAGTGGCGGTCAGCATATTGGGCGAGATTGTCCAGGTGATGAACGGGATGAAATAAAACAGAAGGTTTCAATGAAGCTAAATGGGGGTGAGGAAACCTTGGTGGAGCAGGCATCTGGCCTGCAATCGCCTACGGCTCTCCGCGGCTCAGGCTGGCGTAGGACCACTCCGGCAGGGGGGTGAAGATTCCCGGATCGAAATCGAAACCGTAGCCGAAGGGCGCGCGCAGAACGCTGTCCAGCCGCAGCCGTCCTTTTTCGATGCGCAGCGTGGGGAATCCCCGCAGGTGCCGCGTGTACAAATCCGGATGCGCGGCCAGCACCCGCACCTGTATTTCCGGGGGATACATACTCAATCCCGCGAAATAGTGATGCCCGTTGCGTTCCACATGCCCGATTCCCAGCGCGGCCATGGCGGCCAGATCCTGCGTCAGCGACACCGGCCCCACGATGGCCAGGTCCTCGCCGCTGAGGATGTACTCCCCACCGGGATTCCGCCGCCGCCGGTGCTCGATCAGGCAGGCGTTGGCGATCCCCTTGAACACTCCCTTGCAGCTTTTATAGCTGCTTCCCGCGTAACCGGAATCGATCGCCAGCGGCAGGCTTTCGATTTCCCCATCCGATTCATCGATCAGGATCGGCGGGCGGTCTTTCCATGCCTTCAGATCCCGCGCCGCCTTGTCCGACAACGCCATGTCCCGGCGCAGCGGCTGTTCGACAAACAGCGCGTGTTGCATAAATTCCCGCAGTCCGGCTTCCGCGCACAGCAGATACCATGTTTCCTTGAACGAATCGACGTTCCGGAACTGCTCGTTGCCGTCGAGGGTGAAGGCGAACTCCCGGATGCCCAATCTTTCCAACACCTCGGCGATATCCAGGAGCCGTTCCACGTCCCGGGCCGGATGGCCGGCGAGCTTGATCTTGAAGTGGGTCAGGCTGTAGGTTTTCACGCACACGTCCAGCGCTTGCGGCAGGCCGTCCTCGACCGCCTCGTCTTCCGGGAGCTCCTGGGAGTCCAGCGGATCCGCCAGACCCACGGTATGCCGCGCGATCACAGTGTCCAGCGGCCGCTCGGGCAAGAACTCCGCCGGTTCGCGCCCCGCCAGTTCGGGATGGAAGAAATCGAGTTGCAATCCGAAATGGTTATTCCGGACGGATTCGGGGAAGGCAACGCCCGTGGCGCGGCTGTAGGCGTCCATCACCGCCCGCTCCACGAGGCTCACGCCGAATCCCCACAGCAGTGGGGGATAGGCCGTGTTTTCCGCCCATTCGCTTTGCAGCGTATAGACTTCTTTCCACCATTCGAAAACAGTCGGCATACCCTCGGCTTGTTGGGCGAATCGGGCCGCCTGGCGAATGACCGCGAACATCTCGTCCAGGTCGTGTTTGAAATCGGTCTCGGGATTCTTGGTGAACCATTTGGGGGGCAGCCCATCCGCCGCGATCCCGGAAGTCACACGCCCGCCGATCTCCGCCTGGACCCGCACGAACAAGTGCGGCAGGGCCTTCAACGCCGCGATCCCGTACTTGAACGGCATACGCGTCCGCATATTGAGGACGTGCATATCTACATGGTGGATGGTTATCGCCATCGTTGTATCTCCAAAGTCCGGTGACTTTGCGTCATCCTATTCAAATCCGCGGGGTATGTCGAGCGGATGGGTGGATTTCACCGGAGGACTGGAGCCGGCGGAGAAGGGAAGAAGGCCGGATGGCGTAGCGCGCAGCGCGTAATCCATCAACCCGATCCGCCAAACGCAATTCCCTCTCCCTCTGACGATCCGGCAAAAAGTGAAAATGCAACTGATATGTTCTGTATATTGTGGTGCAGGCATCCTGCCTGCTACCATATTTTGCGCAGACAAGATGTCTGCACCACCAGGAGGAGACTTATTGCCGTTCTGTTCCCTCTGGGAGAGGATCAGAGTGAGGGAATTAAGCAGGGGAGGCCGGAGGGCCGCCCAAAGTCATATCCGATTTGGTCTGTGGGGCGGTTCTTCCTCGTCAAAAATCCTACCGGAATGATACCGGATTTGGAGAGGGATGTTGCCGCGAAAAGGTTGGGCCTTGTGATTGTTCCGCCACGGTCAAACCAGCTGCTGGGCACTCTCCGGGATTCATCAAAAATGCGGCAGGGCGGGGCGGTAGATGTTGGTCGGCCGTTCGCTTTTCGGACCGAAGACGCCGACGTCGCCGTGGCTGACCAGGCCGTTGGATATGTGATAAAAATCATCCGGGTAGATGTTGAACCACGAATTGATCTGATCCGGGCCCCAGCTGGTGATCTTCCAGCGGTGCCCATAGGTCCGGCCCGTTCCCGTCCCCTCGTCGGTCACGTAATCGTAGGTGTAGCCGTATAAAACCCAGTCGGCCTGGTTGGCGAAGGACGAAAAGGGATCCCGCGGAATCGTGGAGATATACGCCACGGGGGTGGTCAACTTGATATACCGGAGCTCCAGGGGGTGATAGCCGTTGTCGCCTTTTCCATCCACGGTCCAGTTGGGATAGGCGTTGTGGTCGATGCAGTACGATTCCAAACCGGTGCGCAACATGTTGAAATCGGCCACCACCCGGCTCAGTTTGGCCCGGATCTGGGCCTGCAGGAAGTTGGGGACCGCGATCGCCGCGAGAATGCCGATGATCGCCACGACAATCAATAACTCGATCAGGGTGAAGGCGGGAGGGCAGGAGGATCGTTGTTTCATCGCTTTGACTCCCCGGAGCGGATGATCCTGAACCGCGCGGGCCCGCGCGCGGCATGAAACTCCATCAGGAATAAAATATGCTATCACATTTCCGGGAGAGGTGGACAGCCGCGGGAGGATTTTTTATGGTGAGAGGCGAAGGCGGGATGGGAAGAGCGGGCCGCGCGACTCTCTCCTCCCTTCCGCGCGGTACAATCCATTTCAAGACGGCAAAGGACACACTGCCATGCGGAACACTCAGGCGGCACAAGCGTACTCCGGAATCCAATCCGGGTGGCGGATGGCAAGCGCGATTATGATTTTATTTGGATCGATAGGCTCCCTCCCCGGGATTCAGGAAATCCGCGCGGAAGAGGCGCCGCCGGCCAAGCCGGCGGTTACGTCTGGTGCTTTCGTCATGCACCGCGTGGGCCAGTTCCGGGGTGAAGCCTGCTGCGCGGCCGACTTCGACAACGACGGGAAGATCGACATCTTCGCCGGGGAGTACCTCTATCGTGCGCCGGATTGGAAAGCCCGCCGGGTTCACCAACTCAAGGGCAGCGTGGATAATAGCGGGAAGGGGTACTACTGGGATTTTGCCAATATTCCCTTTGATGTGGACGGCGACGGGCGGCTGGATGTGGTCAGCGTGGATTGGTTCGACAAGCGTTCCATCTGGCTGCGCAACCCCGGCGTGCCGGGTGAAGAATGGCCGCCGGCCGTGATCGAGGAAAACGGCAATTTCGAGCACGCCGAGCTGGCGGACCTCGAGGGCCGGGGCCGGGCCGGCGCGATCGTGCCCACCGTGCTGCAAACAGTTTGGTACGAAGTGGTGGCTGGAACGGATGGCAAACGTACATTCACCAAGCATGTGGTCTCCGCGAAGGAAATGAACTGGGGCGTGGGCGTGGGCGATGTCAACGGCGACGGCCGGCCGGATCTCCTGCGCCCCGACGCGTGGTTCGAAGCCCCGGCCGATCCCCGCAACGGAGCGTGGATCGAGCACCCCCTCGCGCTCGGACACCAGCTGGAGGGTAAGGCCGATCACACCGCCCAAATACTGGTGTACGACGTCAATGGAGACCACCTCAACGACATCCTTTGCAGTTCCGCCCACGCGTATGGCGTCTTCTGGTATGAGCAAATCCGGGAGGGCGGGGCCATCCGCTTCCGGCAGCACGTCATCGACGATACCTGGAGCCAGGCCCATAGCCTGGCGCTGGGCGACCTGGACGGCGACGGCGCGCCGGAACTGGTGTCCGGCAAGCGGTTCATGGCTCACAACGGCGGCGATCCGGGGGAATACGAGCCGCTCGGCGTGTATTACTACCAATTGCTCCGGGGGCCGCAACCCGTCTGGACCAAGCATGCCGTTTCGTATAACGAAGGCATAGGCTCCGGAATGAATATTCCCCTGGTGGATCTCGACGGCGACGGCGATTTGGACATCGTCGTCACCGGCAAATGGGGCGGCCCGGTGTGGTTCGAGAACCGGCTGGCGCGCGAGTAGGGTGGCATGGCGGGAAGTGAATGCGCGGCGAACAGGATCCCTCTCATCTCCGCTCTTCCCCAGGAGAGTGGGAAATTATTCGTTTTTTTGTTATTTCCCCAGGGCTGAAGCCCTGGGCTAGTTTAAAGGGGGCGATGGAAGGGGGAACGATGGGATCAGAATAGGGGCGGATTATGATTCGTATTGTGCTCGCCATAAGTCTATTTTTCATTTCTCCACCCACTCGATGATCGAAATCACCGCGTTCGATCCCTCCCGCAGGTTTTTGGCGCGCAGAGTGACAACCCCTCCCCCGGTGTCCTCCGCGGAGACTGGCGTTTCGAGCCATTTCCCTTCCTTAAAGGACTCCAGAATCCCCAGTGAGTTCTTGCCCACTGTGATCTCCTGCTTGCGTCCTCCCTGGAAGAAATCCGCGTCCACGGCGAAAACCCGGGCACGGCCCGCGGATCCCTTCGGCACGGTCAAATCAATGACGACTTCCTTGTTGTCGGCGCGGCAATAATACACCGGCGGTGTGAAACCATCCCACGCGAATCCCTGCTTCACCTCCGCGTTGTAGCCCGGTTCCTGGTAGATCACCTCTTTTCCCGGCCGTCCGCACAGCATGAGCAGTTTCACGCCCCGGCCTTGTAACTCCCCGGGGGATGGCAATTTCTCTTCACCCGGCCACAAGGGATTTTCCGGCGCCGGCCGGCGTTCTTCCGCCGACAGCATGGGGGGGAAGGGCGCATGCGGTTCTTTTTGATACCAATACACCGTGCTCGAGAGTTGCAGTTCGTTACCCGGTTTGGAAAATTCCTGGCGGAACATGGGGTGCTCATTCACGCCGAATCCCACCGTGACTTTGAGCGAGCGGCTGAAGGATATGGCGTCCGGCACGAAGAACCGGTAGGCCATCGCCCCCTTCATAAAGGGAAAGTAACCCGTGTAGGGGAACTGGCTTTCCGAAGGTGGGAATCCCCAGCTGAAGCCGAACGAATCCTCGATCCCTTGCAGCTCCACCGCAGGCGTGGTTTCGCCGTCAATGTAGAATTTGGCGTTTTCATCCACGGGATAGCCCGGCCGGCCCGGCCGCCGCACGGAGACGTTCCACCCGATGAACTTGCCCGGGCCCGTGGCCTCCAGGGCGAGGTAATCCCGCTGCCCCAGGAGCAGGCCCTCCTGCCGCCAGGACGCGTGGAAATAGCCGGTGTCGTCCGTGATCGCGGGGTCCGTGCGGACCATCACGTAACTGTAGCAGGGCATGATCTTCCACAGAGCCTCGCCGGGCGCGACCGGCCCGTCGTAATCCAATTCGATCCGGGCCGAGCGGCGGAAGGGCATGGGGAAATAGGCGTTGAATCCCCGCCGCTTGTTGACCAGCGCGGTGTTGACCTCGTCGCGCGCGCCCGCCGGATCGCAGAAGAAATCCACCAGGGGGCCATCGACGCTGGGGGTGGCCTCGCCGTCCCAGAACATCCGGAGCAGCACGCTGCGGTCCAGTTGCAGGGTCTCGGGCATGGCGAAATGGATCATGGTGATCACGCCCGGCCCTTCCACGTCCGCCACCACAACCTGCCTGGTGTTGTTGAAGCGGGCGCTGAGGGGATTTTCGATCCACAGGGCGTTCTGCGCGAAGGTCTTCCCCGGCGTCAAACGGGCGAGATCGAGAATATCCTCCGCCCACGCCCCGCCGCCCAGGCTGATCACACTCCCGAGTATGGCGAATAAGATTGTGTGGATCATGATGAGATCTCTTTTCAGGAAAAAATGGAATTTGGGACTATCATCCCGGATTTGCGTGTGCCAATAAAGATCGGGTGAATGGCAAGACCAATAAACGGAGAATGGATCAGCGGGCGTCGCGGAATCCATCACCACTCGTATAAGGTTGTCCCCCTGATCGAATCTCCGTGGGGGATTTTGACTGACTAACCGGAGGTTTCAACCGCCGGCCAGGATGGAAGGGACGGAATTTCCCTATTTATGGATCGCCCCGGGCTCCAAGCATTGATTCTAGCCATCCGCGATTCCAGAATATGATGCATGGCCGTTCATTCTACAGAAACCGTGATCCGGTATTGCCAATGTCCGAAACGCCTTCCAGTTCTTCCGGTCCCGCGCGCTGGGTCATCTCGCTGCTCGCGTCCGACCGGATCGGGATACTCAAAGCCCTCACCTCCGCCGTGTCCGACCTGGGCGGAAACATCGACGGCATGAGCCAGACGGTCATCCACGGCTATTTCACCGTCATCCTCACGGTCACCTTCGACAACTCCTGTTCACAGGAGCAAATCCAGGAAGCCGTGGAGAACAATTTCGCATCCGGCGAGGTTTCGGTGGTGATCCGGCCCTACGAGGACTCCCCGCCGCCGGCCCCAACGGCGCGGACTGAACGCTACATCCTCACCCTCACCGGCAAGGACCGCCCCGGCATCCTGAAACTGGTCACCGGCTATCTGGCCGACAGCCGCATCAACATCGAGGACTATTACTTCACCATTCAGGGGGAGGATGTGACGCATATCGGCGAGCTCTCCGTCCCCGCCGATACCGATATCAAGCAATTGCAAAAGGAACTGCAGTTTTTGGTCTCCTCCATCGGCCTGGTGGCGACCTTGCAGCATGAATTTCTGTTCCGCGCGGCCAATGATATTTTCTGTATCCGCCAGCTGTTCAAAATGGAGCCATGCGAAAAATAGACGACATCCTCAACACCGTCCGCATGCTGGAAGAGGGCAATCTCGATGTCCGCACCGTCACCATGGGCATCAACCTCGACGAGTGCCACAATCCGGACATCGCGAAATCGTCGTTGGCGGTGTACCAGAAGATCTACTCGCGGGCCAAGGACCTGGTCTCGTTGTGTGACCGCCTGACCACCAAGTACGCGCTGCCCATCGTGAACAAGCGCCTGGCGGTCTCGCCCGCCAGCCGGCTGCTCGAGGGCCACAAGCCCGCCGCCGCCCTGTCCATCGCCCGCGCCCTCGACCGCGCCGCCGCCGACGTGAACGTCGACCTGATCGGCGGCTGGACCGCCCTCGTGCAGAAGGGCATGACCGAAGGCGAAGCGGTCCTCATCCGCTCCCTGCCGGAGGTCCTCAGCCAAACCGAACGCCTCTGCGCGTCCATCAACGTGGGCAGCACCAAGGCCGGCATCAACGTGGACGCCGTGCGGCTGGTCAGCGACATGCTTCTTCTGACCGCCCAGGCCACCCGCGCGCGGGACGGATTTGGCTGCGCCAAACTGGTGATCTTCACGAACATCCCCGAGAACAATCCCTTCATGGCCGGCGCGTTTCTGGGATCCGGCGAGGAATCGTGCGTGATCAACGTGGGGGTCAGCGGCCCCGGGGTGGTCAAGCGCGCCGTGGAGACGCTCGTCAAGGCGCATCCGCATGTGACGCTCGACGAGATCGCCGAAGTGGTCAAGCATACCGCCTTCCGTGTCACCCGCACGGGCGAGCTGATCGGCCGGGAAGTCGCCGCCGAGCTGAAGGTCAGTTTCGGCGTGGTCGATCTCTCCCTGGCGCCCACGCCCAAGGTCGGCGACAGCGTCGGCGAAATCTACCAGGCCATGGGCATCGCCAAGATCGGCGCGCCGGGGACCACCGCCGCCGTCGCCCTGCTCAACGACGCCGTCAAGAAAGGCGGGATCTTCGCCTCGTCCTCCGTGGGGGGGTTGTCCGGCGCGTTCATTCCGGTGATGGAAGACCATGCCCTGGCCGAGGCCGTCGCGAACGGCTGGCTGACCGTGGAGAAACTCGAGGCCATGACCGCCGTCTGTTCCGTGGGCCTCGACATGATCGCCCTGCCCGGCGATATCGAAGCCGCCACGCTCAGCGGCATCATCCTCGACGAGGCGGCCATCGGCGTGTTCAACAACAAAACCACCGCCGTGCGCGTCATCCCCGTGCCGGGAAAAAAGGCGGGCGATTTTGTGGATTTCGGCGGCCTGTTCGGATCGTCCCGCATCACCCGCACCGCCTGCGCGGACGGCAGCCGGGCCTTCGTCGAGCACGGCGGCCACATCCCCGCCCCGATCAACAGTCTGAGGAATTGAGAAACCTATTCGTGGATACAAGGTGGGCTTGAAGCGTGGTGAAAGGCTTTCCCTCACCCTGGCCCTCTCCCAAAGGGAGAGGGGAGAGTTCGTTGGTGTCATTGGATGGATTACGCGCGATCGCGCTATCGCATCCCGCATTGACTGGATCCCCGCTTTCGCGGGGATGACATCATGAGTGTGGTTCAGGCATACCGCCTGCGTCCGCCCTTCATCACTCGAAGTCAGGAAGAAGTTATATGGGGGGGATGAGCCTCCCTCAAAAATCATATTTAAATACGACACCGATGCCGCTGGAGGAGTGGACGCTCAACTCGCTTTCGATGGCGATGTTCGGAGTCAATTGGATCTCCACCATCACCCGGCTGGAATCATTCTGGAATCCCTGCTGTAGATCGACGTAGATGTCATTGGTGATGTATTTGCCGATGCCCACCATGGTGTTGGCCATGCCTTCCTCCTCGCTTTGGCGTAATTCCAATTGGGCCAGCCCCAGCAGATTGCGGGTTTTTCCGAGAATGTCGAAGACGCCGCGGCCGCCCCGCAACGCGTTGGCCGCCTGGGCGAACTGGATCGCCTGGAGCGGCGTGATGTCGTTGATCCGCCGCCCGAACAGCAAACTGGACAGCACCTCGTCGGAAGGGAGCGGGGGATTCGATTGCAGGTTGAATTCGGGGGCCGAGGCGGATCCGGTGATTTCCAGGGTGAACGAGGTGCTTTTTTTAGTGGTTTCGGCGGTGAGATTCATAAAGGGATCCGGCGGATACGCGCCATTGAATGCCACTGTTCCGGATGGCAAACTCAGGCGGTTGCCGAAAAATTGGAAGTTGCCACGCACAATGGAGAATTTTCCTTGAATGGCGGGCCTTGGGAGATTGCCCGTGATGTTCAGGTTGCCCTGCCATTCCGAATCGAGGCCGCGCCCGCGAATGAACAGGCGGTTGGGAAAATCCAGCCGGAGATCCAGATGGGCTTGGAGGGCCGGAACGGCCGGGGCCGGGGCCGGCCGGTTGGCCTCCGGATTCTCTTCCTCGATGGTGATGATCTCCATGTTGCGGATTTCCACGGGCAGCGGTTCATCGAGCCCGACTTCCACCGGGGCCACGGTCAGCTGGCCCGCGATGGTGGGTTCGCGCAGACTTCCCGTCAGGTTCACCGTGCCGGACGTGGTGGCGGTCACGTCATCGCGGCGCGCCAGGGTGGCCTGGTTCAGGCGGATTTCCAATGAGAGCGGCAGGTCCGGTTCCAGCATTATCTGTCCGCCCAGGGATCCCGCGCCATTGCCGCCGTCGTTGAACCGGCCGTCCGCCAGACGCAGTTGATGTCCTTCAGCCTCGAGGCGGAGATGGAGATTGCGTATCACGGTGCCGAGTTCCAAGTGATCGTAGGATCCGTTTTCGACGGTCAGGGTTCCAGACACCGCCGGTTGTTCCATCGTCCCCGCGATGGTGAAGTGGGAGGTCAACTGTCCCGCGAGTTTTTGATCTTCCAGGGACAACAGGTCCGGAATTGTAGCCAAATCCACTTCGCCCGTGATTTGTCCTTGGAGGGCGCCGGAAGGAACCATCCGAAAAAGAAAGGGGCGCAAGGATAATTCGAGGGGAAACTCCAGCGTGGCGGCGATGGGTTTTTCCACGAGGTGAGTCACTTGCGCTTCGGTCCAGAAGGTCCCCCGGGCATAGGAGGCCGTGGCTTCCAGGACGGCTTCCGCAGCCTGTTCCCGTGTGGAGTTGGCCAGGCGGAGATGCGAACCTTGCGCTTGGCCTTGTAGGATGGGAGTGCCCGGTGAACCGGTGATGTGAATATGGGACCGCAGCGTTCCCGCCAGCCCGCCGAGTCCGGCGCTGGAGAGACATTCCAGGGGGAAGCCGTCCAGGGAGATTTCCCATCCAATCCGGCCGGGATTCATTTGTCCCGAAGAGGACAAGGTGGCGGATTCGGCGCGCAGCAGAATTCCGTCCAGGGAGAGGGTGTTGCCATGGAGTTCCCATCGCGCGGGGCGTTCCAGGATGATGGGGATATTGCCGTACGCGGCGTTGAGCGTTTCAATCTCCAGCGCGCGGATTTTGGAAACCTCCCAGGCGCCGTTCGCCGTGAGGTGGAAAGGCCGGCGCCATTCGCCTTGACCGGCGAGTTTCCATTCGCCGCGCGCGCTTACCCCATGCGCGTTAAAATTCAAGGAATCCACTTTCAATTCATCCCGTTGTCCGGCGGTGGCCGCGATGGCCAGGGTGCCATGCGGCGCCGTAAAGACATCCTCCAGCCGGGTGTCCAGTTTCATCCCGCCCAATCGGCCCCAACGGGACTCCAGACCAGACGCGTTCCCCTGCAGTTGGAGGGACTGCCGGCCCAGGGCGTGATCCAACACCGCGTCGAGGGTGATGGCTCCCCGTAAGGGTTCTCCGATCCACTCCCCGAGCGTGGACAGGTCTTGGGATCCTCCCCGCAGATGGCCTTGGATCAACCGGCGCTTCAGATCGGCCTGGGCTTCGCCTTCGATCTCGAGAGAGGGGCCGGTTAGGGAAAGACGGCTCAATTCCAACAGGGGAGGTTGGTAGAGATACCCGGTGGCGAGCGTCAGCGCATGATCATTCTTCTCGAGGGTGATCCGCAGATCGCCTTGGGGATGGTGTGCAACATTTTTGGCGCGCAGCGAAACAGCGGCTTGCCCGGGGGAAATCCCGTCTAACAGTAAGTTTCTCGTTTGTAGGCGGACCACGAGCTCCGCGTCCGGCCAGGGGCCTTGCGCCTGTCCCTCACCGGAAACAGATCCGGTGATTTTGTATTCCGGCCACAAGGGGAATGCGGCCAGTTGCGGGAGGCTGAATTCCCACTGGGCGTTCAGATTTTTCTTCGACAGATCGGCGGTGGCGTTGCCTGTGATTGAACCGGCCGTGCTTTTCATCTGGAAGGAAGGTATCGATAGTTCGTTGCCGTGGCTCAGGACGGCGCGTCCGCGCCAGTCGATCGCCGGTCCCGCCAGGGCCGCGGGCAGGCCGGATAAACCATTCAGGTTTTTTAAGGTTCCATGAAAAGTGGAAACCAGGGAACGGTTCCGGGAATGACCCTCCAGATCCACGCGAAATTGGAGGGAACCCTCCAGCGGAGTGTTGATAAGTTCCTTGAATCGTTGCAGGCGGCCCACGGCGCCATCGATTGTGAGAGAAGCCGACGCGATGGCAAAATCGGCGGTTCCCGCGATCCGGGTTTCGTAATCGGTTCCCCGCATTTCCAGATTCTGGATCGTGATGGTTGGAGATGTATCAACGATGCCCTCGAAACTCCAGGAGAGTTGTTTCTCGTGAAAAGCGGGCGTGGCGTGGTGGATCCAATCGCTTCCCTGTCCTTCCGCGGTTATTCGGAGCGGGGGGAGGGCATCCGCGAAAGGCTCGAGCGGGACTATCCGCAACGCGGTCCTGAAATGGTCCATGGATACGTCCGCCACGCGCGGTTTGTCTAGATGGATTTGAACATCCGCTTCCGGTTGATGTATCGGGCCGGAGACCGTGGCGGATACGGCCGCCGCTCCCGCCAGGTTCAATCTCGTGAGTGGGGCCAGTGAAGAGAGATCGTCTATATGAACCGCGGCATGCGACGATAGCAATCCCGCCTTGGAATCGTAGTTGCCGCTGAGTTCAATGACCGGAACCGGCGTTTCCAGGCGGAGCGAATCCACGGACCAGGAGGAAGCGCCATCCCAGCGGGCCGCGAGGGCCAGCTGGAGCGTGTCACCGGCCAACGCTTGAAGATCAACCGGGATTGGTCCAGATGCGGGCCGGATCGCGCCCTCGGCCTGCAGCGCGATTCCGGTTTCCGCCCGCAAAGCCAGCCGGGCATCGATCGTTCCGTATCGTTCAATCCCCGCGTGCAGCTCTCCCCGCCAATCCGCGAGGGGGCCGTCGCCTTGCAGT
>JBHGBC010000107.1:0-20613 GCA_041946805.1 bacterium | reverse complement strand
ACGGATTGCATCCAGTGCGGAACTTGCAGCTCGACATGTCCCCTATCGCTGTATATGGATTATACGCCCCGCCGGTTGATCGCCATGACCCGGGAGGGATTCAAGGACGAGGTCTTGCAATCCTTCACGATCTGGCTATGCGCCTCGTGTTACTCGTGCAGTGTGGAATGTCCCAAGGAGATTGACATCACCGAAGTGATGTACGCCTTGAAGCAGCGGGCCATCGAGGAGAAGGTGTACCCCCGCCGCTTTCCCATTCCCGTGTTGGCCGATGAATTTTTCCGATTCATCCTGAGACACGGCCGCAGCAACGAGGCGTGGTTGATTTTCCGTCTGTTTCTCCGTACACATCCGCTGAAGATGCTCAAGCAATACCGCCTGGGCTGGAGGCTGTGGCGAACCGGCCGTTTCGATCTCCGTTGTGAATCCATCAAGAATCCTGAGGATCTGGGGAGTCTTTTCGCCGCGTTGCGGGAGAAATGAGGGGGGCGCCTGGGGTTTTATTCCCGTGATGGCGGGCCCGGGTGGGATCGCCAGGACGATGCGCCCGGTGTGTGGTTTCTGTCTATGCTAATCTGGCCCCTCAGGGGCGGGGGCCGGCGGAACGCCCAGGCTACAAAAAGACGCTTGTGCTACAAATTTTCTCACCCCAGAGGGATAGGGAGGGAAATGACACTTCTTCCATTCCAAATTTGAAGATCCCTTCGTTTTTTTCCTTTGTGCCGGGATGGAATCCTTGATTACGTACAAACCGGCCGGACCAAAAATCGTTTCCCGGAGTGGGATAATATCACTCCCGTATTTCCATTGTGGATAACTCGATTATAATACCGTGATCCAGATCACTGGAAATGACGGGAAAGAAAAACCGATGGCGCCGCGGGGGCTATGGGAATCACGGACCGGGCAGCCAAGAAGGAGCATCATGTCATGAGTTACGCGGCCTTGGCGCAAAGCGTGGAAGCGGGGAGACGCCGGTTCGGGGAAGGGCATTACCAGGAGGCGGAGCAGTGTTTTATCACCGCGCTCCGGGAAGCGGAAGCGTATCCACGTCCCAACGCTTATTACGCGCAGCAATTGAAACTCCTGGGCGTGTTTTATTACGCGGTGGGGCAGATCGAAAAGGCGGTGGATTTCATGCAGCGTTCCCTGGCGATGGAACGGAACCTGTATGGTCCTTCCGACCTGGTGGTCTGCAAGAGCCTGAATCACCTGGGATTGGTCTTTCACCTGAACGGCCAGTACGCCCAGGCCGCGAATGTGTACGGGGAAGCCCTGGCGGCCGTGGCGAAAGCACCCTTTCAGAAAATACCGCAGGTGGATTCCAAGTTGCATTATCTGACCCTGCATTTGCTGGCGATGGCGCACTGCGCTCAAGGCGAGCAGGGGAAAGCGGCCGCTCTCTGCCATAAGGCATCCGAGGAGATCGGGGAAACGACCGGTCCGGCGCGGGACATGATCATGGACCTGCATGGCGTGGTGTCCCGCTATTGCGACCGGGATCAGCGCGCGGATTCGGAGGCGGCATGCCACTGGATGCTGCGCCGTTTCGGCGAGCAGTTGCAAAAGGAGACCCTCGGGGCCATTGTCCAGGAAGGGTTCCACGCGCCCAAGCCGCGTGGTGGTGTTCCCGGGGCGGTCCAGGATTTGTTGGCCATGTATGACGATGTGTGGCGTCCCGGGATCATCTCCAAGGATGAAGTCACCCCCCTGAGCCGTTTGGATCCCCGTTCTTCCGTCTCACCCGGCGGGAGCCGGATTACCACTCCGGCCGAGGAAACCTGGCGTCCTTAACCGCGGAAGAAACGTGGGTAAGATAAACCACCCGTCCTCCGGGAGCCGGAGGGGTGGAAATCCGTGTGTCTTGGGCCGCGGGTGGCTCAAGGAGGGGGGATTTTTCGTGTCCGGGTGCATCAATTCCCTTCGAGACGGAGAGAACGGAAGCCACGCGCCGTCCAGCCGGAGCCGCCGTGGAATGGAGAAAACACCATGCCGGAATTGAATGCCTTTGAAATCGCCCAAAAGCAGTTGGATGAATGCGCCGAAATTCTCCAGTTGGACAAGGACGTTCATCAAATACTCCGGGCGCCCATGCGGGAAATCCATATTTCCATCCCGGTCCGGATGGATGATGGATCGATCCGGGTGTTCCGGGGCTACCGGGTTCAATACAACAACGCCAAGGGGCCGACGAAGGGCGGCATCCGGTTCCATCCGGACAAAACCATCGACAATGTCCGCGCCCACGCGGCGTGGATGACGTGGAAGTGTTCCCTGTTGAATCTGCCGTTGGGCGGGGCGGGCGGCGGTGTGATGTGCAATCCCAAGGAGATGTCCAAGCCGGAGTTGGAGCGTCTCAGCCGGACGTACGTGGACCGTTTGAGCGAGGTATTGGGGCCGGACAAGGACATCCCGGCGCCGGATGTGTATACGGACCCGCAGGTGATGGCGTGGATGATGGACGAATACGTGAAGCTCACCCAGCGGTCGCAGTTCGGGGTGATCACCGGGAAGCCGCTGGCGGTCGGCGGGTCGGCGGGGCGTTCGGACGCGGCGGCCATGGGCGCGATGTACACCATCCGGCAGGCGGCGGAGGAGTTCGGGGTGCCGCTGGCCGGGGCCACGGTGGCGGTGCAAGGATTCGGCAATGCGGGGTATTTCGCGGCCCAGTTGGTTTCGTCCATGCTGTCCGGCAAGGTGGTGGCGGTGAGCGATTCGCAGGGAGGAGTGTACAATCCTCAAGGGCTGGATGTGGAAGCCGTGCGCAAGCACAAGGCGATGACCGGGTCGGTGGTGGGCTTCGGCCAAGCCGAATCCATCCCGCATGAAGATCTGCTGGCGTTGGACGTGGACGTGTTGATCCCCGCCGCCCTGGAGAACGTGATCACGGGCCGGAACGCGTGTGAGATCAAGGCCAAGATCATCGCCGAGCTGGCCAACGGCCCCACCACGCCGGAGGCCGACGCGATTTTGAACCAGAAGGGCGTGCACATCATACCCGATTTTTTGTGCAACGCGGGCGGCGTCACGGTTTCGTATTTTGAGATGGTGCAGAACGCGTACATGTATTATTGGGACAAGGACGTGGTGTACGAGCGGCTGGACCGCAAGATGACGGCCTCGTACCAGGCGGTCTTGACCGCCTCGAAGCGCTTCGCCATCGACATGCGCAAGGCGGCGTATGTGGTGGCCGTGCTGCGCGTCATCGAGGCCATGAAGATCCGCGGATGGGTTTATTGAGCCGGTCCGCCCCGAGGAAAGGAACGCCGACGGCCGCGCCGGCCGCGGCGGGCGCCCCAGCATGAAAGCCGCGAGCATACGCAGCGGGATTCCCGCGTTGGATCAAGTCCTGCAGAACATCCGGCTGGGCGACAATGTCGTCTGGCAGATCAGCGATCTGGAAGATTATTTTCATGTGGCCCGGGTGTTTATCCGGCAGTCCATCCAGGACGGCCACGCGTGCGTCTACATGCGGTTCGCGCCGCATCCGCCGGTGCTCGAGCCGCAGGGGGGCCTGGAAATCGCCGAAGTCGATCCCAGCCCGGGATTCGATTATTTCAGCGAGCAAGTGCACCGGATCATCGAGGCGCGGGGCCGGCGTTATTTTTATGTCTTCGACAATCTCTCCTCGCTGGTGGCCGAATGGGCGACGGACGAACTGCTGGCCAACTTCTTTCAGCTCACCTGCCCGTTTTTGTACGAGTTGGACACGGTGGCCTATTTTGCGTTGAAGTTGGGGAATCATGACGACGGCGCGGTGGCCCGCATCCGTGACACTACCCAATTGTTGATCAATCTCTACCGCGCCGGGGACGCGAAATATTTCCATGCGCTCAAGGTGTGGGACCGGTATTCCTCCCAGATGTTTTTGCCGCACGTGTTCGAGGGGGACGAGATTCTGCCCTTGTTCCAAAGCGGCGACGCGGCACGGGCGGTGGCGCTGCCGCAGCGGAATCCCTTGCGGGCCGGCGTCGATTCCGCCGCGCCCTGGGAGGCGGTCTACCGCAAGTTGACCCAGTATTACGAGGATGACGCCGTTCCACTCTCCGCCAAGCCGGAAATCGTGTCGTTGAAGCAGGAGCTGGCGCGCATGATCCTGGGCGCCCATCCGGAGTTTCTGGACCTGGCCGAGACCTATTTCACGCAGGAAGATCTGTTCGCCATCCGCAACCGCATTGTTGGCACGGGGCGGATCGGCGGGAAGGCGGCGGGCATGCTGCTGGCGCGGAGCATCCTGCTGCGGGAAAATAGCGATATCGATTTTTCCCAGGTCATGGAGGACCACGATTCGTTTTACATCGGCTCGGATGTTTTTTTCACGTTTCTGGTCCGCAACAATTTGTTCCGGCTGAAGATGCAGCTCTCGCGGGGGGCGCAGATCTCGCACGAGGAATTCGAGGAAGTGGAGAACCGTTTCCTGGAAGGCACCTTCCCGCGGGACATTCTCAGCCAATTCCAGAATATGCTGGAGTATTTCGGCCAGGCGCCCATCATCGTGCGTTCCAGCAGCATGTTGGAAGACAGTTTCGGCAACGCCTTCGCCGGGAAGTACCGCAGTGAATTCTGCTGCAACCAGGGAAGTCCGGAACAGCGGCTGCAGGCCTTCTTGAAGGCGGTGAAGCTGGTCTACGCCAGTTCGCTCAACCTGGACGCCCTGTCCTACCGGCGCAAGCGGGGGCTCAGCGACCGGGACGAGCAGATGGCCTTATTGGTGCAGCGGGTTTCGGGGATGCAGTACCGGCACTATTTTTTTCCCAGCCTCGCCGGGGTGGCGTTTTCGTACAACATGTACGCCTGGACCAACCGCATCGATCCCAAGAAGGGCATGATCCGCCTGGTGTTCGGCCTGGGGACGCGGGCGGTGGACCGGACGGGAGGCGATTATCCGCGTCTGATCGCCATCAGCCATCCGGAGTTGCGTCCCGAGACCGGCGCGAAGGTGGTCAAATATTCGCAGCGGGAAATCGACCTGCTCGATCTGGACCGCAACGATCTGGTGTCCCTGAACGTCGCCGATATTCTGGCCGGCCGGGACTACCCCAACCAGCATTTGTATGTTTCGCTGATGAAGGACGGGTGCCTGACCGATCCCTCTTCCCCCTTCCTGGAAGGGGAAGCGGGGGATTACGTGTTGACCTTCAACAACCTGATCCGGCAGACCGACCTCGTGAAGATCCTCGGGCGGATGCTGGAGATCCTGGAACGGGCGTACGGCCGGCCGATCGATACGGAGTTCACGGCGTTTGTCCATTCCAAGGGGCGGGCGCGCATCCATCTTCTGCAGTGCCGGCCCATGACCCTGCCCGGGATGCAAAGCCTGCAGGCCGACATGCCGCCGGACATCCCCCGGGAGCGGGTTTTGTTCCGGTCCGGCCGGATCGTGAGTGGCGGGATAGTGCCGAACATCCGGTACGTGATGTACATCGATCCCCGGCGGTACCATGACGCGCCGATGACAGTCAAAAAATCGCTGGGCCGGATCATCGGCCGGATCAATGCGCATCCCCGCGTGCAGAGCGGCAAGATCTTGATGATGGGGCCGGGGCGGTGGGGCAGCAGCAACATCGAGTTGGGAGTGAATGTGCACTACGCGGACATCAACAACGCTTCGATCCTGGTGGAGATCGCGCGGGAGGAATCGGGTCAGATGCCGGAAGTGTCGTACGGCAGCCACTTTTTCCTGGACCTGGTGGAAGACGAAATCCTGTATTTGCCACTCTTTCCCAACGATCCGAAATCGGAATTCAACGAGGCGTTCTTTGAACAAGCCCCCGACCGCCTGGGGGAATTGCTCCCCGAGGCGGCCGAATACGCGCCGCTGATCCGTCTCATCGATGCGGAGCGGGACGGCCGGGCGGTGCAGGTGTGCGCCGATCCGAAAACGCAGCAAGCGGTTTGTTTTTTGGAGTGAACGGGGGAGCGGTTGATAGTTCACCGCGCGGACACGGAGAACACGGAGAAACAGGCCGGTGGGGGCTCCAGGCGATGCGGGGCCAGACGCGATTCCAACCGCGAGTTGAAAACCGGCGGCCCTCCGCATGGATCCCGGCGGGGAGGAAATGCTTCGGCCTGCTCAGGACGTTTGCGTAATGAGCTGAGACCTCCTCCGGAAAAAGAAGGGATGGGGTGGATCCCGCGGGCCTGATCCGTGAGATAAAGATTTCCTCGCGGCGGAGAAAAAAGGTACGGGCATGCCCCGCACCGAGGAACGCAGTGTCACTCGTCCGGGGAGAGAGCGATGCGAAAGCCCAGGGCGTCGTCTTTGTAATCCGGAACGCTCCCGTAGCGGTATGCCGACCTGGCGTACTTGCCGCTGAGGTACCAGCTCCCGCCCCGCCAGACTCGATACTCACCGGTTTCTGGGCCCGGGGGATCGATCTGGGGGTTGGAAGAATAGGTTCCATACCAATCCTGGCACCATTCGTAGACACTCCCGCTCAAGTCATGGATTCTCCAGACATTGGGCCACTTCAAACCCACGTCGTGCGTTTGATCGCCGGAATTATCGTAATACCATGCGTATTGCCCAATTTGGGTGTATGTGGGATCATCCCCCCAAAAAAACCGGGTAGAGGTTCTCGCGCGGCAGGCATATTCCCATTCCGCCTCGGTGGGCAGGCGGAACGTGCCCTGGCCGAGTTCGTTCAATTCCTGGATGAACGCCTGGCAATCGTTCCAGGAAACGAGTTCCACGGGATGGTTGTCTCCGGTGAAGGAAGCGGGATTGGTCCCCATGAGCGCTTGCCACTGGGCCTGCGTCACCTCGTATTTGCCCAGGTAGAAGGGGTGCGTGAGCGAGACCGGATGCTGTGGGCCTTCCTCGACGTCCCGGTCTTGTTCATCGTCCGGCGAGCCCATCATGAAGGTCCCCGCGGGAATCAACACCAGCACCAACGGCGTGGCGCCTTCCGGGAGATCCAAGGGAATGGTGATTTCTTTTTTCAGGAGCCGGGGGAGGTATGAGGTCCCCATGCGCCAGTCGAGGTCAGTAATCGGCAGCGTATCACCATATCCGAGATACGATGCGTTGTTCATGTACCAGACACGGTTCTTGCCCGTCGTGTAATGCCGCCAGACAATATCGCAAGCCCCGTCCTTGTCATGATCGTTGACGCTCGCGATGATCCAATTCAGGTCCGTGACCGGCATCAGCCAACTCGTACCGGTGAGGGCCGCGTTATTCATATACCAGAGGGCGTTTTGCCCCGTGCTGTAGTTGCGCCAGAGCAGGTCGGGCCTGGCATCGCCATCGAAATCCCGCACGCCGGCGATCCTCCAACTTAAATCCGCGCTGCCCGGCAGATTGGCAGAGCCGGTGCAAACCGTCCCGTTCATGTACCAGATCACGTTCTGGCCGGTCCCGTAGTGCCGCCAGATCAGATCGGGATGGCTGTCCTGGTTCATATCCTCCACGCCGGAGAGCACCCATTGGGTATCCGTCGCGGGCGGCATGTACGCGGATCCCGTGCATGTCTCCCCGTCCATGAACCAGACCGCGTTCTTTCCGTTTCCGTAATGCCGCCATACCAGGTCCGGTTTATTGTCCGCGTTGAAATCGCCCATGCCGGAATAGATCCAGTTCATATCCTCCGTGACTTTGGGAAGGGAGAGGGGGCCCAGGTAGGAGCGGTTGTCCATCAACCAGCCGGCGTTGATGCCGGTGGAATAATTCCGCCAAAAGAAATCGGACTTGACGTCGAGGTTGAAATCATCCACGCCGTGGGGCGCCTTGCGGGCGGTCATCCCGCCTTGCGGGGGAAACTTCGCCGGTGGAAATTTGGTTTCAGCATGCGAACCGTTCATGGCCAACGAACACAGGATGCAAATCGCGATGATATGGATCATCATATGGCTTCCTCCGGATTACAGAATTAGGTTCCACCCACGCCTATAAAAAAGGTTCATCCGGCCAGTGCGCACCTGCGAGTGAAGAAGGCCTTTCATCCACTCGCTAATCCGGGGGGACACCCAGGTCCGCCCCTGCCAAAATCCCCTTCCCCGAGTCCTCTCCCAGAGGGAGAGGGGATATGGGGTTGATCCCGCGAACCAGCCGGATTGAGTGCCGGCCGTGTTTTCGGGGAGGGAATGCCCGCGCTTCCCGGATGATCCGGAGTTACATCCCCTTCACGAGTTGGGGGATGTACGAGGTTCCCAACGTCCAACCGAGGCTGGAAACCGGAGTCATGTAGCCCGAACCGGTGAGCGCCGCGTTATTCATATACCAGACCGCGTTCTGGCCGTTTTGATAATGCCGCCAGACGATATCGTGGAAACCGTCTTGATTCGGATCGGTGACGCACGCGATCCGCCAATTCAGGTCCGGCGAGGGATTCAGCGGTTTCGATCCGGTGCAGACCGCGCCGGTCATGTACCAGAGGGCGTTTTGCCCCGTGCCGTAGTTCCGCCAGAGCAGGTCGGGATGGCCATTGCCGTCGAAATCCCGCACGCCCGCGATCATCCAGTTCAAGTCGGCGCAGGGTGAAAAATACACCGATCCGGCGGCCGCCGCGTTATTCATGTGCCAGATGGCGTTTTTCCCATTCCCGTAATGCCGCCAGATCAGGTCGGGATGGCCATCCTGGTTCATATCCTCCACGCCGGACAACACCCAAAAGATGTCCTTGACCGGCGCGAAATACGCCGATCCGATGATCTTCGGCCCGTTCATGTACCAGACCGCGTTTTTCCCGTTTCCGTAATGCCGCCAGACCAAGTCCGGTTTTCCGTCGCCGTTGAAATCCCCCAGGCCGGAATAGACCCAGTTCAAATCCGGAACCGCGGGCAGGGAGTAGCTGCCGATGATGGCGCGGTTGTTCATCAGCCAAACGGCATTGGCGCCGGTGGCGTAATGACGCCAAAACAAGTCGGGCTGGCCGTCGCCGTTGAAATCGTCTCCGGACGCGGGCAAAACGATCACTCCGCCATTCTGGGGATTATAGGCAAAACCGGAAATTAATGTTACCATTTGAAATACCGGGTCTCCGAGACGCATTCTCAGAATGATTAAGCCGCCGATATCGTCAGCCGTGAGATTGTTGTATCGGACGTCAACGGTATCCCCCGCGGTGAGGCCGGTGTTCGCGGCCCAACTGGATATGGAGCCGATTTGATTGTACGCGCAATTGAGATACTGTAATGCGAGGTTGGTGGAAATATCCAGCTGGGTCAAAAGATTGATCGTGCAATTCAAGGAAGTTAATAGGGGATTGGCGTAAAGAACCAATTGGGTTAATTGATTCCCGGCACACTCCAAGGATTGTAAGGAGGTATTGGACGAAAGATCGAGATCAGTCAATTGATTCGAGCTGCAATCCAAGTATTGTAAGGCCGGGCAGGAGGACAGGTTCAGTTGCGTCAAGGGATTGTTGGAACAGATAAGCGATGTTAAAGCTGGGTTGGCCGTTACATCCAACAGGGTCAATTGATTCATGCTGCAATCCAATTCAGTCAAAGAGGAATCGCCGGAAACATCCAGGTGGGTCAATTGATTCAATCGGCAATTCACGGAGTTCAACACGGGATTCGTGGAGACATCCAGCCAATACAACCAGGGATGGGAGGTCACGGTCAGCTGGCTCAATTGATTTCCGGAGCAGTCCAAGTAGCTTAAATTATAATTGGAGGTGACATCGAGCTGGGTTAATTGATTCCCGCCGCAAATCAATTCATTCAAAGAGAAATCGCCGGCAACATCCAGATTGGTCAGTTGATTCAAACTGCAATTCAAGTAGTACAGATTGGCGTTATCGGAGACATCCAGCCCATACAGCATGGGATGGGAGGTCACGGTCAGCTGGCTGAATTGATTTCCCGAGCAGTTCAAGAAGATCAAATTATAATTGGAGGCGATATCGAGCTGGGTTAATTGATTTCCATGGCAATCCAAAAAACTCAAAGCGGGATTTCCGGAAACATCCAGGCAGGTCAGTAGATTGAAACTGCAGTCCAAGACGCCTAAACCGGTAAGGGTGGTTACATCGAGCACTGTTAATTGATTCCCACTACAATCCAATAAACTCAAATTGGGATTTCCGGAAACATCCAGATCTGTAATTTGATTTGAACTGCAATCCAAGAACTGAATGTCATTATTGGAGACATTCAGCCATATTAACGAGGGATGGGAGGTCACGGTCAACTGGCTCAATTGGTTCTGTGAGCAGAGCAAAAAGCGCAATCCGGTATTGGAGGTGACATCGAGCTGGATTAATTGATTCCAGCTGCAATCCAGCACCTGCAAGGCGGTATTAGAGGAGACGTCTAACTGGGTCAACTGATTTCCGTAACAATCCAGCACCCGCAAGGCGGTATTAGAGGAGACGTCTAACTGAGTCAATTGATTCGAATTGCAACTCAATCCTGTTATATTCGTGAAAAAAGCCAAGCCGGTCATATCCGTTATATTTAAATAACCACAATAAAGAGTTCCTCCTTTGGCGGCCGCCTCGGCCGCGGTGAACACCCCACTCTGTCCCACTCCCATGAAGTATTCCACGGCCGCGCGGAAATTGGGATCGGGAAAATTCGTGGAGGTGTTGATGTTTTGGGCGTAAGAGGTTTTAAAAATTAAAAGAATTACCGCGCCAATCAAGAACAAGGGGCTTCGCATCGGGATCCTCCCGCATCCAGGAATCAAGACAACAAAAGATCCCCCGGATCAAGGCCAAATACAAAAAAATACAAATTTCCCACCTTTTCCCCTTAGGCGGGGATCCAAAAAAGTAAAGTAAGAATTAATGCTTCCATTGCCGTCCGGTTATATGAATCTATTGTATTCGGTCATTTGAAATTTCCAAGTACTTTTTGTAAATAATTATTCCATAAATAACATGAAGATAAAAAGAATTCATTGTAAAAAAATATTATGGCTCAACCGGCAGTTGCGTGCTTTTTTCAGACCGCCGGTACGCGTCTCTTCGAAATGATCGATGAAAATCACCTCCGTGCGCCGCGGCGGTCGATCCGCCTCTTTCCGGGATTTCCACGGCTTCACTTGAATGAGGCGAGGACTTTTCGTTACAATCGCCGGGTGCTTGGCATGTCATCCTGGACGAGGAGAGTTTCGGTGAATCAAGAAGCATCGATGGCGCAGATGGCCCAGCGGCTCGATAAGCTGTACGAGTTTGACCGCGAACCGGTGGGGGAAGACCGGCTCCACAAGGGCAGCCGTTTTGCCAACGTGTTCGCGGGCGAGCACGTCGCCGGGACCGAATTCGTGATCGGGGCGATGTTCGTGCTGCATGGCGTCACCGCCACCGATCTGCTTGTGGGCCTGATCATTGGCAACCTGCTGGCGGTATTGTCGTGGACGCTCATATGCGCGCCCATCGCCACGCAGGTCCGGCTGACGCTCTACTGGTACGTGCGGAAAATCGCCGGGCCGGGGGTCATGGTGATTTACAACCTGGCCAACGCGTTCCTCTACTGCATCCTGGCCGGGGCGATGATCACCGTGTCCGCCACCGCCGTGGGGATTCCCTTCAACATTCCCATGCCCAAGTTGAATGATTTGTATCCCAATAGCGTGGGCTGGGTCGTGGTGGTGGTGGCCATCGGCGTGGTGGTGGGGACCGTGGCCATTCTGGGATTCAAGCGCGTCAGCCAGTTTTCCGCCGTGTGCGTGCCCTGGATGTTTCTGGTGTTCATCGCCGGGGCCATCGCCGTGCTGCCGCAGCTGGGGGAAGTGCGGTCCTTCGCGGATTTCATGCAGATCGCGCACACGAAGATTTGGAACGGCGTTCCCGCGGAGGGGCAAGAGAAACTGGGGATGATGCACATCATCTTTTTCGCGTGGTTTTGCAACCTGGCCATGCACGTGGGGCTCTCCGACATGGCCCTGTTCCGGTACGCGAAGCATTGGGCCTACGGCCTCTATTCGGCCGTGGGGATGTACCTGGGGCATTTTCTCGCCTGGATCTGCTCGGGCATCATGGTCGCCGCTTACGGCCCCACGATCGAACCGGGCCCCATGGCCTACAACGCCGCGGGTGTCGCGGGCGCGCTGTGCGTGGTGTTGGCCGGGTGGACAACCGCCAATCCCACGATCTACCGGTCGGGGCTGGCGATTCAGATCGTCACGCCCAACTGGCCGCGCTGGGTGACCACCACCATCGCCTTCCTGACCGCCACCTTCATGGCCATTTTTCCGGCCTTCGTCATGAACCTGCTCAATTTTGTGGCGCTCTACGGGTTGATCCTCATGCCCATCGGCGCGGTGGTCTTCACCGAGCATTGGCTCTTCCCGCTTATGGGTCTCGAGCAGTTCTGGGCGGAAAAGCGGAAAGTGATGTTCAACTGGCCCGCGATGATCACCTGGATCGCGGTGTTGTTAATTTGCCTGTGGCCATACGCCATTTCCATCGCCACCGCCTTGGGATTGCCGTCCTTCCTGATTTCATTGCTGCAGGCGTTTGACGTTTTCAATCCCGTTTCAAAACTGCATCTATATTTCCGTTGGCTGCCCGGCTATATCCTGGCCATGGTTTTTTACATCGGATTGTCCATCGCCTGGGGCGCGAAATCGTCGAAAGGAGGTATGCCGGCATGAACACGGGACGAATCGCCTGCGCCGTCATTTCGATCCTGGCCCTGCTGGTTTGCTTGATCACGCCCTTGCGGGCCTTTTGGGGCTCACCGACGGGCGATTACCAGCAGGATTTCAGCATTTACAAAACCTGGTTCAACTGGGCGACCCTGGTGTGGTTTTTAGCCGCTCCCTATTGGATGATCCCCGATTTCTTCAAGCCCGATACCGGTGAAGATGAGGAGATGTAGTAAGGACCTGAAGGACGGAAACGGCAGGCAGGATGCCTGCATCACAATAGGCCCACACGCCCGGCTTCTCTTCCAGGAGGGGGAAGGGGGGAAGGAACCGGGCGGGATGTTTTCCCAGGGTGGTGGCCCGGGGGTGGTTTAACCGCGCTGACGATTTAAAACCGTTATGCGATCCGGTAAATCGTTCCTATCGGAATCACCAGGGAACCCGAGGGGAGGGTGATTTTTTTCTCTGATGCCGATTGCGTGCCGTGAAGGTTATCTTCCCCTCCATGAAGGCCTGATTTGGTATCGTATTGCCGGTCCGCCCCGGGGTATTCCCCTGCTGGTCGTGCATGGCGGACCGGGCATCCCCCATGATTACCTGGATCCACTGGAACAATTGGCGGACGAACGGCCGGTGGTTTTCTACGACCAGCTGGGCTGCGGCCGGTCGGGCCGGCCCGACAATCCCGCGCTATGGACCGTGGAGCGGTACGTGCGGGAACTCAAAGCCTTGCGGGAACTGCTCGGTTTGTACCGTTTCCATCTTTTCGGCCACTCGTGGGGTTCCATCCTCGCGGCCGAATACGCCTTCACCCGGCCGGAAGGGTTGGTCAGCCTGGTGTTCGCCGGTCCCGCGTTCAGCATCCCGCGGGTGATCCAGGACGCCGAACGTCTCAAGGCCGGACTGCCGGAACCAGTCCGTGTCACTCTCGACACACATATTCGCCAGGGCTCCACGGACAGCCTGGAATTCCGCCAGGCGGTGTATGAATACCAATACCGCCACGTTTGCCGGATCCGCCCGTTCCCCAGGCCGTTCCAACAAGCCAGCGGGGGCATGGGTCTGCAAGTGTTGGAAACCATGCTGGGGCTCAGCATTTTTACGGTCGAGGGGAACTTGAAGACTTACGATTGTGTATCCCGGTTGCGGGAACTCAGCCTGCCTGTTCTGCTCACCTGCGGCCACCATGACCAAAGCACACCCGAAGCCGCGGCGGAGTATCAAAAACTCATCCCCGGCTCCCGTCTGGCGGTCTTCGAAAACAGTTCGCACATGCCCCACCTGGAGGAGACGGACGCCTATTTGCGGGTGATTCGGGATTTTTTGCGGGAAATGGATAAAAACGGATAGGGAAGCATCGCTTACGCGAGCAGGTCCATGATCTGCCCTTTGTCATACAGTTGATTGTGGACGCTGTAGCCCACCGCGCCCTTGTCCCGTTCGATTTCCAGGCGGGAGGGCGGCATGATCTCCCGCGCGGCGTTTTTGCGGTTGCGCGCGGTGGAGCGGGCTGATTTCATGTAAAACGGCAGATAGGTAAAGACCAGGGCCTCTTCCGGTTTTTCATGATGCAAGGTCAGGGGATGGGCGGGAGGGACATACGAAGGCGACCGGATCCCGGCTTGCAGCAATTCTTCCTCTTGCGCATACAGAAGTTGGTTCTGGATCTCCTGTTGCGTCAAGTGATCCGGCCGTTGCACCCGTGTGGCTTGAACCACCATGGATTCCGCCGACACGGCATCCAAGAGCAAATTCGGTGGCAGCATCGAGTCCCCACTTCGCTGTCGTACACCGTTGCGAAACCCTCAAGAATTGATCAAGAATTGAAATGAAACACTCATTGTTGCTGTCGTATAGTATATCACAAAATCCGGATGTTTCCCGATGAAAACCGGGAAATATTATCCGTGGAGAAATCCAGGCCGGTGGTTGGATGGACCATCGCGGTGGCGGCAGGAGGGTCCACCGGCCGGTCCTGCACAAATCCCGCCCCTGTGAGGATCGAATAATGAATAGGCCAAGCCGTTGGTATGCCTGCGGCCCCCCCGCTTCCAGCCGTGGCTATCAGCCGGCCGGCGGTGGCATTTTGGGATGATCTCTCAAGCGGCCGGGGCAGGACCGCCATTGCTTCGTGCGGGAACGAGGGCGGGCAGGATGCGGTTCTCCTGTTTCACGCCCCGGCCGGCTTGGGCGGCACCGTAGATCTCCGGTGGCGGAGTCCGCAGGTCCCACACCAGGCCGAACCACGAGAGCACGCGCAGGATGTAATGGGTGATGTCGATCTCCCACCAGTAGAATCCCTGCCGTTCCGAACCGGGATAATAGTGGTGGTTGTTGTGCCATCCCTCGCCCAGGGTTGCCAGGGCCAGCCAGAAGCTGTTGCGGCTGTCGTCATGCGTTTCGAAGCGGCGTTTGCCGATCATGTGGGCGAAGGTGTTGATCGAAAAGGTGCATTGATACAAAAGCACCGTGCTGAGAAAGAATCCCCACACCAGGATTTGAAACGCAGTGGTTTCGAGGAAGGGCAGGAACGCTTCGATGAGAAAACCCGCGCTGGCCAGCAACAGAATCAGCGTGGCGGGTGCGAGGTAGTGGTAGCGGTCGAGAAAGCGCAATTCGGGGAATTGGGCGAAGTCGCGGATGTTCTTCCAATGCGTGACGTGGTTTTTCCGGCATAGAATCCAACCCATGTGCGAGTAGAAGAATCCCTTTACGCCGGGGGAATGGATGTCGTTTTCCGTGTCCGAAAAGCGGTGGTGTGTGCGGTGGTGGGCGGCCCACCACAGCGGGCCCATCTGGGCGGCGGTGGTTCCCCAAAAGGCCAGCAGGAACTGGAACACCCGGCTGGTTTTGTAGGTCCGGTGGGAAAAATAGCGGTGGAATCCGCCGGTGATGCCGAACATGCGGCTGAAGAAGCTCAATAGACCGATCCCCAGCGCGGTCCAACTGAATCCCGCCCAGAACACCAGCAGGCACCCGGCATGGACCAGCAGAAAGGGGATGTTGCCAAACCAACTGATCTTTTCGTCCGCTTTGAGGCGGATCCGGGAAGCGGAGCCCCCTGAGGACGCTCGCGCAGGGTTTTGAACGATCATCACGGCCTCCAGGCGGAGGGAGTATGAAACAGACTCCTCGGTAACACGGCTCAAGAAGAGCCCCGGCGGCCTATCCAATCCCGCAACCGGAAAGTGATTCTTCCACCAACGGTGAAAAAACAGGCGGTTCCGGGAGAGGAGCCCGGGACGCAAGATAGTGATCCAATATGTCATGCCAGCAAGAGGCGCGCCAAGGGAAAATGGGGTGAGACAACCTGTTCGATCCTCCACTGTTTTTGTCCATTTTCATGATTTCAGAACGGACCCGCCGGGGAATATCGTTTCAGGGCCGCACGATGGTCCCATCCCGCCGGCGGGTGTTGCCCCAGAATTGATCGAAGCTGGGCGATTCGGGGAACGGGAACTTTTGGGCTTTTTCCTCGTCGCAATCGATGCCCCAGCCGGGGGCTTCGTTGGCGAACATGTAGCCGTTTTCGATTTTCAGGCAGCCGGGAAAGACTTCCTGGGCCGCGTCGTTGTAGATGTGCTGTTCCTGGATGCCGAAGTTGTAGCAGGCCAGATCCAAGGCGATGTTGGCGGCCTGGCCGAAGGGCGAGAGGTCGCCGGGGCCATGCCACGCGGTCTTGACGCCGAAAGCTTCGGCGAACGCGGCCAGCTTGCGGGCGGGGGAGAGGCCGCCGATCTGCGACAGGTGCACGCGGATGAAGTCGATCAGACGCTGAGAGATCAAATCGTTCCACTCGTGCGCGTTGTTGAAGAGTTCGCCCATGGCCAACGGCGTGGCGCATTGCTGGCGGATCAGGCGGAAATGATCGACCTCTTCCGGCGGCAGGGGATCTTCCAGGAAAAAGAGATTGTACGGCTCGAGCTGCTTGGCGAGCCATACGGCCTGGGCGCAGGATATCCGCTCGTGGATGTCGTGCAGGAGTTCGATGTCCCCACCGATCTTGCCGCGCAAGTATTCAAACATGTCCGGGATGTGCCGGACATAAGCGGACGGCTCGAACACGCTGGTTCCCTTGGGCAGGTGTTCATCCGCCATTTTTTGATCGGAGGCCGATCCGTACGTGGCGTATCCGGGAATGGAGACCTGGACGCGGATGTGGCGGTAGCCTTTCTCCATCCACTGGCGGACGTTCTCTTCCAGGTGCTGCAGGTCGCGTCCGGAAGCGTGGGCGTAGAGATCGGCGGCGAAGCGGCATTTCCCGCCGAGCAGTTGATAGACCGGCATGCCCGCCTGCTTGCCCTTGATGTCCCACAGAGCCATGTCCACGCCGGCGATGGCGTTGTTGAGCACCGGCCCATTGCGCCAATAACTGCTGACAAAACACGATTGCCAAATGTCCTCGATGTTGGACGGATCCTTGCCGATGAGGAACGGCCGCAGGTATTCCTCGACGGCCGTCTTTACGGTCAGCGGCCGCTGGGTGAAGGTGGCGCACCCCCATCCGTACAATCCCGGCTGGTTGGTTTCGGCTTTCACCACTACCAGGCGGATCCGTTCCGGCGCGGTCAATACGACTTTCACATCGGTGATTTTGGTCCCCGGACTGGACGCAGGCGCGGATTCGTCCGCGGTCCACGCGGCGGGTGCGAACGCCCCAGCCATGCCCATTCCCCCGATCGACAACAACGACAGCACATCGCGGCGTTTCATGGGTGAACCTCCGTGGATATATGCCGAGTTAAAGCCGAGGCTTAAAACCCCGTAATTACATCATACAAAGCGCCGAGGGTTAAAACCCTCGGCTGCTGTATAGCCGCCCCCTGAAGGGGGCTTGGATCTACTTTGCGATTCAACCATCTTTTTTTAACGCGCCCCTTTCAAGGGGCCGCCGAAAGCAGCCCAGGGTTTCAATCCTGGGCGGAAAACCGGGCTGCCCTGCCGTGGCGTGGATAAAGACCAACCTCCGTTGCCGAGGGTTTCAACCCGCGGCATATCATCTTACCAAAAATCCGCCCCCTCAACCATCCATTACCTGTATGGCTGCCATACGGTATAGTAAGGGCAGTTTTCCGCTGGTGAAAAGCGCATGATTCGAGAATAAAACAAACGAGGTTGAACCATGATGAAACGGCGTGAATTTTTGCTTTCGGTTCCCGCGCTGGCGGGGGGATTGGCGATGTGGCAGACGGCCGGGGCGGCGGACAGTCCCGCCGTCTCGGCGGCCCAACTGCCCCGGTGGCGGGGATTCAATCTGCTGGAGAAGTTCACCTTGCGCCAGAACAGTCCCTACCAGGAACGCGATTTCGAGTGGGCCCAGAGCTGGGGCTTCGATTTTTTCCGGCTGCCGACGGACTACCGCTGCTGGACGGATCCCAAAGATCCCTATAAGTTGGATGAATCGGTTCTTAAGCACATCGACCAGGCGGTGGAATGGGGCAAGCAGTACGGCATTCATATCAACCTGAACCTGCACCGCGGGCCGGGCTATTGCGTGAATCCCCCCGCCGAGCCGCTTGACTTGTGGACCTCGGACGAGGCGTTGAAACAGTTCTGTTTGCAGTGGAAGAGCTTCGCGGAGCGCTACAAAGGGATCCCCAATACCCAGGTGAGTTTCGACCTGCTCAACGAGCCGCCCCGCATTGAAGAGGCGGTGTATACCCGCGTGGTGCGGGCGGCGGTGGAAGCCATCCGTGCGGCCGATCCGGAGCGGCTGGTTATCATCGACGGCTTGCAATGGGGCCGCGTCCCCGTCCTGTCCCTGGCGGACTTGGGCATCGCGCAGAGCACGCGGGGCTATGATCCCATGCGCATCAGCCATCACCGGGCCTCGTGGATCTCAGGTTCGGACCAATGGCCGGAACCCACCTGGCCGTTGAAGGAAGGCGACAAGGTCTGGGACAAGGAGAGGTTGAAGGAAGAGAGAATCAAACCCTGGAAAGAGTTGGAGGCCAAGGGCGTGGGCGTGCACGTGGGCGAATGGGGCGCATACAGCCGCGTGCCTTACAACGTGGCGCTGGCGTGGATGACCGATTGCCTCTCGTTGTGGCGCGAAGCCGGTTGGGGCTGGGCGTTGTGGAACCTGCGGGGGAGTTTCGGCCTCGTGGACAGCCGCCGGGAAGGCGCGAAATACGAGGAATTCCAAGGGCATCAGCTCGACCGCGCCATGCTGGAACTGCTGCAAAACGACGGCAAAGCATGAGAAGCCGAAGATGGATGCCCGAATCGGAAACGCGGCGCCATGCGTCTGAAAAAGCCCTCGGTTCTGGAGTTATGGATCATGCTGGCGGTATGGGCCCTGGCGTTGGCCTATGCCTTACCCCGGTTTATTGACGCGCAGCTGCGGGGACAGATTCTGAGCCGTCAAAGGGAACTGCAGGCGCTGGCGGACCAAATGGTGCGGTTCGAGGCGTTTCATTTCCCGAGGGGTTTGCATCCGCTCACTTCATCCGGCCAGAACTTCCGCTCGGATGGCTTCGCGACTCTCACGGCTTCCGTGTTCGAAAAGGTGGGATATCCCATACCGGAATATCCCGTGATCCATTTTTATAGTTACGCAGTCCATGCCACGGAAACGCCGGCCGAGGTTCCCGCGTGTACGATCACGTTCGCGGTGGGCGCGCCGGCGCCCCCGTTGTCGCCGCTGCCCCAGCCTTCGGTGACCGCGTCGATGGCGGCCGGACAGCAAGCCCGGAAATCGGTGCTGGATTTTTTCCGCCCGTATGACATCAGTAACGGGATTCACAGCCAGGGTGATTTAATGGTGGCCTGGTCGAGTCTTGAAATCGCGGAGAGAATATCCAATCCAATCAAGGAGGAATAGCATGAGAATCACGAGCCAGAAAATAGTGTGGACCTGCCTGGCCGCGCTCGGCGTGGCGGGAATGTTGGGCGCGGCCTGGACCGGGGCCGCGGCGGAGGAGAAGGTGATCCGGCTGGGCATGGTGGGGCTGGACACGTCGCACGTGGTGGCCTTCACCCAGATGCTCAACAATCCCCAAAACGGCGAACACGTTCCCGGCGCGAAGGTGGTGGCGGGCTTCAAGGGCGGCAGCCCGGACATCGAATCCAGCATCGGCCGGGTGGAGGAATACACGAAGGAATTAACGGAAAAATGGGGCGTGAAGATCTACGATTCGATCGCCGAGTTGTGCAAGCACGTGGACGGCGTGCTGATCGAAAGCGTCGACGGGCGTCCCCACCTGGAGCAAGTGAAGCCGGTGATCGAAGCCGGCCTGCCCTTCTTCATCGACAAGCCGGTGGGCGGTACGTACGAGGACGTGCTGGAAATCGCGCGGCTGGCCAAGAAGGCGGGCATCCCCTGGTTCGGCGGATCGAGCTTGCGCTGGTGGAGCGGGATGCGCGAGGGGATCGATCCCGCCAAGGTGGGCAAGATCCTGGGCTGCGACGCCTTCGCGCCCTGCAGCCTGGAGCCGCATCATCCCGACCTTTTCTGGTACGGCGTGCACGGGGTGGAGATTCTCTACGCGGCCATGGGGCCGGGCTGCAAACAAGTGTCGCGTATTTCGACGCCGGACACGGACGTGGTGGTGGGCGTATGGGCGGACGGCCGGATCGGCACGTTCCGGGGCACCCGCGCCGGGGCGCACAGTTACGGCGCGCGGATCTTCGGCGACAAGGGGAATTCGACCGTGGAAGGACACAGCTACAAGGGCCTGGTCGAGCAGATCGTCCAGTTCTTCCAGACGAAGCAACCGCCCCTGGACGCCCAGGAGATTGTGGAGATGTATGCCTTCATGCAAATGGCGGACGTGAGCAAGAAACAGGGCGGCAAGGCGGTGGCGCTGCCGGAGTTCTCGCTGGAATAAGAAAACCGTCCGCCTCGCAGTTACGATGACAGCCAAGAAATGGGCCGAGTGGTAATCCGGCCCATTTTTTTTAAGGTTAATCCGGCAAGTGCGTACCCGCTGGTGAAGAAGGCATTCCATCCACGCGATGAAATTCGGGCGGACACCAAGGTCCGCCCCTACAATAATTCCCTCACCCTGGCCCTCTCCCAGAGGGAGAGGGGATTTTGTTCTGAATCAGGATGGCCAGGATGTACAGGATGA
>JBHGBC010000106.1:0-21136 GCA_041946805.1 bacterium | reverse complement strand
ATTCCGCCCTTTCCGGGCTTCCCTCACCCTAACCCTCTCCCAGAGGGAGAGGGAATCGTCTCACGATTCCGTGCATGCTCATTCCACGTATAAAGCACAACGATAGTTCCGCATTCGGCAAAATAGTTACGTCTCCCCGAAATCAATTCGAGTCGTGGGGAGAGTGGCCGCGCGAGACCAGCCCCTCCCGGACGCCATGTTCCCGCGAGGCCTTGTCTCCGGAACGGCCGGTGGATGAATCCACCTCCTCTGCGTCAACCGGATTCACCTTCCCACCCACGGATGACGGCTCGAGGGCCGCCCGGTCCGCGAAAACCGATTCCGGCCCGGTCCAGCCCCGTTCCCGCGGCAGGGACAGAACCACATCCCGCTGGCGGACCGACACGAAGATCCGCGGGTTTTCGATTTCATAAGGACTCGTCTGGCCGCGCAGGATTTCCTCCAAGACGCCGAAACGGGGATCCAATTCCGTATCCAGCCATAACACCTTCTGAGTCAAGGGAGTAAAAGTAAAAATGGATAACAACAGCCCCCAGGTGATCACCGGATTCAGCCATAAGGCGGGGAGATACCAGGCGGGCCGGTTGATGCAAGTGGGCATTCGTTTTTTCAAGGGATTGGATGGAGCAGTGCTATTCATTGCGAATCGGTCCTATGTCCACGCCCGACGCACGGATTGCCGTACTCAAAACCAGGTTGAATGGTTGGCGAGAGAAAAAATGGACGGCCCGGCCATGGATTGATTGAATCGTGTCAGGGGACACGTATCCGTGTCCCCCGTGGTGGAGGAAAAAGGACGAACAAGATTGCCCCATGGTCCCTTAACCCTGATTCCATCCCGTAAACCGGGTCATTGACAACATAAACACCATTCAACCGCATTCGGCCGAAAAAATCAAGTAAAAAATGAAGTTAATGCACTTAAATCCTGCTAAACGGGGATTCTCTTGAGTTCGTCCCATGCCCGCAAGAGTTGGTTTCGGACTTGCAACAGGAGATTGAGAGCGATACCCGCCTCCTCGGTGGCGATCATCACTTCATGGAGATTGCCGATCTCGCCGGTCACCAGTTTTTGGATTTTGTCACCCGCCTGATCCTGCAGATTGTTGACTTCATCGATCGACTTTTTCAGCAACTCCACAAACGATTGTCCCGGACTGGCCGGTTCCCGGGGCGCGAATTCACCCGGCGTCCCCTGTTCGGCCGGTCCGGGACCCAAGGGACCCAACGGCATGGAATGGAGAGGATCCGGCATGATTTACCGCTCCTGGGATTCGGAATCTGACCGCCCGGCGGAAGGCTCGGAATTTTTCATCAGGCTTTGCATCAATTGATGGGCTTGCATGGTCTCGGAGAAGGCGCTCTTGGCTTGTTCCATCGCCTGCTGCATATCCTGGAACGTGGGCGTGGATTGCCCGACCTGGTCCACTCCCGCCCCGATTTGATTCAACGCCTGGAGCAGTTTCTGCTGGAAATCCGTTTCGGGAGCCGCCGGAGCGGTGCGCGGCGCCGAGGGCTGGGGCGGCTGGATTTCCGCTGGACCGATCGCGCGAGGAGGAATGGGGATAAAGGAGAAGTCAGCCATGATGCGTGTCCCTTATTTTATTGGCCCCGGCCGTGGCGGTTATTGCCGGCTGCCGATCTGCAAGGCCTTTTGAGCCAGCTGTTTGTATGAATTGAACGCAGTGACGTTGGCCTCGTACGCCCGCGAGGCGTCGATCATGTTCACCATTTCCACCGTCACGTTGATATTCGGCCGCAGGACCATGCCGTTGCCATCCGCGAAGGGATGGCCGGGATCGTAAACCTGCGTAAAGGCCATCGGCGACCGGTCTTCCACGATTTTTTGCACGGTCACGCCGCTGCCGATGGTCCGGTTCAACCGGCGGCGCGCGGTGGACATCGATTCGGCGAAGGTGCGTCCCGGCGCTTCCAGGATCACTTCCCGCCGGCGGTAGGGAGAGCCTTCCGCCGTCACGAGGGTGTTGGCGTTGGCGATGTTGTTGGCGATGACGTCCATCCGGATCCGCTGGGCGGTCATGCCGGACGCGCTGATGGAAAAACTCATTCCCGGACTCCCTCCGGATCAGGGATTATGTCTGCCCCGCCGTGCGGATCACGTTGCGCAGGTTTTCATAGCGGCGGCTCAACAATTCCGTGAATTCCAGATTCTTTTGGGTGTTCTCGGCCAGGTCGGCCATTTCCTGATCAATGTTGACGTTGTTCTGGTCCGGCCGGAACCGGGTTTGGCGGTCGATATCCACGCGCGGCCGCACCTGGGCGATTTCCGAAGCCCCACCGATGATGAAATGGGCGGGGTCCGTCCGCCGTCCGATGATTCCCTCGCCCCTGAGGACTTTCCGCAGCTGGTCTTCGAACGTAACCGTCGCCCGCTGGTAATTCGGTGTGTCCACGTTGGCTATGTTGTTGGCAATGGCCTTGTTGCGTTCGAGAGTCCCCTCGATCCCTTTTTTCAGGACATCCAACGCAGGTTCTGCAAACAGCCGTCCGGTGATCATGGGAGACTCGTCTCGTTCTTGCAAGGCTTTTTATATGAAATAAAAGCAATATTTGTACCAGGGACATGGTTGGGCGATTACGTTTCATCACGTGTCATCCCCGATCAAGCGGAGATTCAGAATCCTCTCTTCGGTTTCATCCAAAGGGGCATGTGCCATGGGCGCTACGCAGAAGTCAGGTTCTGTGGAGTCATTCCAAGTTAATATAAAACAAGTTGATGTAACGACTTATCCGGTTGCCCGCCTATTATGTATTCCGCCCTTTCAGGGCTTCCCTCACCCTAATCCTCTCCCCGAGGAGAGAGGGGATTATTACTTTTATCGTCATTTTCAACGTCATTTTCCCAGGGCGTTGCCCTGGGCCAGTTTCTTGCGAGCCGTTGGCGTTTGAAAAACAGTGCCGCATTTCGGTATATTATTCATAACGAAATCACAAAAGAATTTAGGCTCATCCGACAAGTGCGTACCTGCTGGTGAAAAAGGCATTCCATCCACTCGATGATTCGGGCGGACACAAAGGTCCGCCCCTACAAAAATTCCCTCACCCTAGCCCTCTCCCGGAGGGAGAGGGGATTAGGGGGTTGATCCCCCGAGCCAGCCCGATTGAAGAGCGGCCGGACATGCTTGATAAAAAGTACGCACTTGTCGGATGAACCAGAATTCAGGAATTGCTCCCGGCATTTATTTCCCCCGGCCCTGGCAGAAAATTCCTTTTGAAAGGTAGTCTTCATGGCGTTTTCGCCTTGGCCAGTTCTTTCCGGCTTTCCAGGATTGAATCGATTGCCTGGCGCATGACCAACGCTTCCTTGATTTTATCGGGAGCCGGGACCGCCGCGACCCGGCTGTAGATCCGCCCGGCTTGTTCGAGGTAGGTCATGTACAAATCGGGATCGCCGGCGGCGAGCGATTCGTTGGCTTTTTTTTCCCACGCCTGGCCATGGAGGATCAAGGCGCTGGCGTATTGTCCGGGGGAATCGAATGATTTTTCGTCGACGTGTTTCAGCGAGTCAATGGCCTTATCGCAGTCGGGAGGATTCATATCCAGACAGGCCTGGGCAATTTTATAATAGAGCATTCCCTGCCGGGGGTAATTGGGAACCTGTTGGAGAAAGGCCTCGTAGCCTTTCACCGCTTCGGGCAGATTGTTGAGTTCCGATTGGATCGACGCGATTTTATAAAGCGAGTCGGCGTCGTCGGGAAGGTTGGGACTGGCGGGATTGAGGGGATAGCGGGCGACGAGTTCTTGATAGGCTTGCAAGGCGTCCCGCAAGCGGGCTTCCCGTTCTTCCAGGACGAAGGGGGCCGCCTCCTGGAAGAACGATTCGGCGATTTTTTTCAACGCCTCGAAGCCGGGGCCTTTTTCGATCGGCCGGCCCTGGCGCATGGCCCGTTCTGTTTCCTGGGGAGAGGGAGAGGGGTAGTCGCGCGCGATTTTTTGATACACTGCGCGGGCCTTGTCGTACGAGTATTGTTTGAGATACGCGTCCGCGAGTTTCAGGCTGACCCGGGCGTTGGCGTCTTCGTAGGGATTGTTGAGATATTGTTGGTAATGATGGGCGGCCTGGGTGAAGTTGCCCAGGCGATAGTTCAGATCGCCCATCCGTTCCAGGGCGGCGGGAATGAATTTCTGCGCCACCGGATTGTCCTGGTACCGGCGCAGGGCTTCCTGGAAGTATTTCTCCGCGTCGGTGTATTGACCCGCCTTGAAGGCCGCGTGACCGCGGTCGAAGAGGATATCAATCAGGAACGTTTCATTTTTGGTATCGACATATTTCGACGTGTCGCGGGAGGCGATAGCCCGGTTGTAACGGTCGATGGAATCCGCATAGAGCGAGCGGGCTTTTTCACGGAGTGGGCGCGTCCCGGGGGGACCGGCCGGCTGGGTTTCGGTTTCCAGGCGGTCCGCTTCGTCCATGAGCGAATCGGCGTATTCCTGGGTCGCGTTGGCGTACCAATAGAGAGTCAGGTAGGTGTAGCCGGTTTCGGGATACCGTTCAACCGCGTTTTGGAAGCGGCGGAGGGCTTCTTCATATTTTTTTTCGAGCATGTAATAGGCGTTGATGAGGCGGATTTCGGCCAAGTGGCTGGTTTCGCCCTTCTGGTCGGCCGGATAGAAATCGTCCAGTTCCAATGCCCGGTAATAGAATTTTTTAACCTTGGAGTAATCGCCGGTTTCCTTGGCTTCTTCCCAGGCGGCATGGCCCAAGAGGTAATTGAGGCGGGTTTGCGCCTCCGGGCTGGGCTGCCGGGTGCCGTTCAGAATTTCTTCGCCGGCGGCGATGGCTTGGGGATAGTCCCGCAGAATGAAAAGGGATTCGGTGATGTTGTAACGGATATCATCATAGTCCTTGGGATCGAGGTGTTCGCTGCCGGCCAGCAAATCCAGATATTGGTCATGGGCTTTATCGAGAAACTGGACCGTGGCGGTTTTTTTGAGGTCCGCCGCATCCATCAATTTTTGCTTGTACATGATCGATTCGGGAAACGGTTTGGCCAGGTCTTCGTACTCCCGCCATTTTTCACCGGCTTCCCGCCCCCGCAGGAGGTATAAATCCCCCAGGGTTTTCTTGGTTTTTTGGATATCCCGCAAAAGATCCTGACCATCGGGGCGCGCCGCCAGGGTTTCCAGGCCGAATTTCCCGGCATCTTCGGCGGCTTTTTCGTACTGGGCGACGGCATCCACGAGATGGGAATTGGCTTCCTCAGGCTTTTGTTCGTTCAGACTCCGCTGGTATTTCCGGAACTCAATATCCCCCAGGCGGGCATGGAGCCGCATGCGGGCCGCGGGGGAATCCTCGGGGGTTTTGTTGAGGGCATCGGAGTACGCGGCGGCCGCTTCGTTGAGAAGGGGCAGTTCCTGTTCCTGATTGATCTGGGCCCAGTCCTGATACACGTTGCCGATTTGCATCATGGCGTCCAGCCCGTGCTCGGCGCTTCCGAACCGGTTGATGAAATTCTTGAGGGATTCGATGGCGGTATCGAAACGATGTAATTTTTTCTGGGCCATGGCGATGCGGTACAAGGCGGTCTGCTGGCGGCTGGCATCCGGAAAGGCCAGATGCGGCTGGCCGGAACCGGCGTCCGCCATCCGGTCGGCCGTTTTTTCAAGGAACACCATGTACTTTTCATAATACTGAATCATCCGGCGGTAGGCGTCTTCGCTGTTCGGAGTGTCTCCCGCCTTTTCGTCTCCAAGCGCCATTTGGTAGTACGAATCGCACAGGCGGGAAAACGCTTCCTCACGCCGTTGGGGATCCTCCGCGTATTGGTTTATGAAGGTTTCGTACGTGTCGGCCGCGGACTGCCATGCCTTGCGGGCCTTGCTCCATTCGGCCGGATTTTCCCCGGCGGCGGCCGCCGTCTGGTAATAATGATCAGCCTCCTCCAAGACGCCAGTCCGCGCTTGGGGACTCAGGTTCCACCACCAATACAGGGAAACACCCAGCATGGCCGCCAGGGTGACGGCCGAACCGCCGATCAGCGTCCACATTTCCAGCGGCGTCAACTGGATACGTGAAAAGAACCACTCCACCCAGCCGGCCGGGGTTTCTTCCTCTTTCCGCCGTTCCAGCCGCCGCGTTTCCTCGAGTTCCTTTTCGATCTCGGCGGGATCCAGGTTCTCTTCCTCGTCCAGGTTTCCCAGGGACTCGATCTCTTCGATGCCTTCCTCCTCGTCCAGATCGTCCAGGTCCTCTGCCAATGGCAGTCCCGCCAGGTCTTCCGCCGTTTCTCCGGACGCGTCCTCGGTGGAGCCCATCCCCTCCACGGGCAGGACCGGTTTGGGCAGCTCGTCCAATTCGCCCAATCCTTCCAGTTGTTCCAACTCGCTGATCTCGATTTCCTCGAGATCTCCGCCCCCCTCGATTTCCATTTTCTCGATTTCGCTCATCAGGCGGGCGTCAAGCGGAGGGATGTCCCCGCCGGTTTCCGGAACCGCCTGATCCGGTTCCCCAGGCGGCACGATGGGGGATTCCTGTTCGAGGAAAGGGGATCGATCATCCAACGTCTCCGTTTCCCATCCGGCCGCCTCCGGCTCGTCCAGATCCTCACCGGACAAGGCCGCTTCATCCGCTTCCGGCAACGCCGGTTCATCCGCGGGGACCGCTTCGGATTCCGATCCGGACGCGGGAGGGAAAGGGCCGGACGGCTCCCGGGGGGGAAAGGCCGATTCGTGCTCGAGGGCCGGTTCCAGAGGGGAAAAGAGGGCTTCGATTTCTTCCGGAGAGCGCGGATTTTCTTTCAACGCGGCAGCCAGGTTCCGGGGCCGGCCGAACCAGCGGTGGAAGAAGGAAGGTTTGGATGAGGGGGCCGCTTCCAGGAGAATGTCGGAGGGGATATGGGCATCGGAAAATCCGGCTTCGCTGGCGCCCAAGGCCTCGAGGAGGAGATCGTCATCCACCACCGGGGCTTCCGTGGCCTTCCGGATTTTTTTGCCTTGGCCGAGAGCGGCGGATACGATCCCATCGGCGGCCATCTGTTCGATCAAGCCTTGTTCGAGGGCGGGATCGATTTCATAGGCGGATTCTTGCGGAATACCCATCCGCTCCAGCGTATGGAACAGGATCTCGGTCCGGATTCCCAGTTGGCGGGCGAGATCGATGACCGTTTTGCGGCCGGTGTTCGGGTCCATGGGTGAACATCCTTTGAAGAGGAGGCCGCCCCGCGGGATTAACAAGCCTGGCTGGAGACCGGCCCGTACGTTTCGCCGGCGGCCTCTTCGCCGCGGTATTCATTGAGTTTGTTGCGCAGGGTGCGAATGCTGATCCCCAGCATTTCCGCCGCGCGGGTGCGGTTGTAGTTGGTGTATTTCAAGGTTTCGTAAATGAGTTTCTTTTCCATTTCCGCCACGGTGATCCCGGCCTGGATTTCCCGGCGGTCCGATTCGGTCCCGTGCTGGGCGGCATGGACTACGTCCGGAGCCAAATCATCGATTTCGATGACCGGCCCCGGGCAGAGCACGATGGCCCGTTCGATGCAATTTTCCAGTTGGCGCACGTTGCCGGGCCAATGGTAGCGGAGGAGGCATTGTTCTACTTCCCGGCTGATCCCCTGGATTTTTTTGTTCATTTCCTTGTTGTATTTCTCCACGAAATGCCGGATCAGTTCGGGGATGTCGCCCTTGCGCTGGCGCAGGGGTGGAAAGGCGATGGTGACCACATTGAGGCGGTAGTAGAGGTCTTCCCGGAACGCGCCTTTCCGGATCTGCTCCTCCAGGTTGCGGTTGGTGGTGGCCATGACGCGGACATCCACCTTCACCGGTTCCCGTCCTCCTACTTTATCGACCTCTTTTTCCTGAAGTACACGCAGAAGTTTGGCCTGCAGTTTGGGGCTCATTTCGCTGACTTCGTCGAGCAGGATGGAGCCGCCGTCGGCCAGCATGAATTTGCCTTCGTTGGCGCGCACCGCGCCGGTGAAGGCGCCCTTTTCATGCCCGAAGAGTTCGCTTTCCAGGAGTTCCTCGGAGATGGCCGCGCAATTGACCTTCACGAAGGGCTTGTTGACCCGGGGGCTGTGGAAATGGATCGCGCCCGCGATCAGCTCCTTGCCCGTGCCGCTCTCGCCGTGGATGAGCACGGTGCTGGGAGTGGGGGCCACGGTGCGGATCAGGTTGAAGATCTCCAGCATGGCGGGATCCTTGCCCACGATGTGGTCGATTCCGTAGCGCAGGCCGACCTGCTGGCGCAGCGCCGTGTTTTCGCGTTTGAGTTCCGCGATGCCCAGGGTTTTCATGATTACGATCTTCAATTCCTCGACATCGAAAGGCTTTTTGAGGTAATCCGCCGCCCCCAGTTTCATCGCCGCCACCGCGCTCTCCACGGTGGAATGGGCGGTGAGCATGATGACCTCGGTTTTCTGCGACATTTTCTTCAACTCGGTCAATGTTTCGATCCCATCCTTGCCGGGCATTTTGATGTCGCAGAGCACCAAGTCGGGGAAATCCTCCTGGGCCATTTCCAGGGCCTGGTCTCCGTTGCCAGCGACCCGGATGTCATATCCCTCCCCCTTCAAAACCCGGGTCAGCAGGTTTTGAATGCCGATTTCGTCGTCCACGATGAGAATTTTTTTCTGAGCCATCATCCCTCCAACGCATCGAAAGAAAGTATGGATTCGCGCCGGGAGTGAGAACCTGATGGTGGCATAGCGATCCTTGGCACTCCCGATATGCAGGCGGAATCTCCGTTCCGCCTCTGCCAAAATTCCTTCCCCCGAATCCACTCCCAGGGGGAGAGGATTCGGGGTGGATTTTTCAGACCTGCCCGAAGAGATACCCATCGGACTACGAGGGAAAAGTACTCCCCTGGCGCCTTAATCCATGATTTTTCAACCTTCCGCCCGGGGCAGGAATACCCAGAAGCGCGTGCCTTCGCCCGGGGCGCTGTCGACCCGCAAAAAGCCGCCGTGTTCTTCCACGATCCGGTTGGACAACGCCAGTCCCAGCCCGGTTCCTGAATCCTTGGTGGTGAAGAACGGATCGAAAATCCGGTCCAGCCAGTGGGGCGGAATCCCCGGGCCGTTGTCGATCACTTCCGTCACCACGAAAGTCTGCGGCGGCTGGTGTTCGTCCATTTTTTCCACCCGTTGGGAATGCCGGATCACGACCTGGCCGTTCTGGCCGATCGCCTCCAGGGCATTGACCAGGAGATTGATTATCACTTGCTTGACGCGGTCCCGGTCCATGCGCACGGCCGTGCCGCCGGGACCGTCCACCACCCGCAGGGTGACGTTGCGGGCGGCGAATTGGTCGCCGAGAAACTGGATCGTTTCCTGGACCACCTTCGCCATGTCCTCGACCTGCATTTCCGGGGAAATGGGTTTGGCCATGTTCAGGAGGTCGTCGGTCAGGCGGGTGAGGCGGTCGATTTCCCGGATGAGATTTTCGGAGAATTCCTGGATGAAATCGTCGTCGTTTTTATACGTGGGCAGAATTTGCAAGTACCCGCGGATGGTGGTCAGCGGATTGCGCATTTCGTGGGCCACGCCGGCGGCCAGTTCTCCGAGGGCGGTCAGCCGGTCGGCGCGGCGGGCTTTTTCTTCCAGCAGCCGCTCCAGGCTGAGGTTGGTGAAGAGGCAGGTGGTCCCGATTTCCTCCCCGTTGCGGTCCAGCAGGGGTGAAAAGCGGCCGCGCAACACCACCGGATCGCCTCGCTCGCCGTGGAAGGTGATTTCATACCGGTTGTCGGCCGATCCGGATTTCCGGTACTCAGCCAACGGTCCGGCGCAAACCGGGACGCCCTCCACGAACGGCCGGCCCAGCACGTGGCGTTCCCGCGTGCCGAAGATTTTCTCCGCGGCGGGGTTGAAGGTGAGGATCTTATCCTCCTGGTCGAGGGTGATTAGGGCTTCGGTAATGGAATTGTAAATATTGTAAGGATCGATTTCACGGAAGCGTTTTTCCAGCCGTTCAAAGGCGAGACGCAGTTTTTCCGTGTTTTCGTTATAAAGCGCGTATAAATTTCGCAGCGCCTGGGGATCGGCCTCGGCCAAGGCGGAATGGTTCCCTATGGTTTTGGAATGGCTCAATTCGTCCACGTTTTTAACCTCAAACCCGAATCCGCAATGAATAAAAAGCAACAAATACAAAAGTAAGCCATGCCCCGCGGGATTACTGTATCTTATCAATGAAGCGGGGCGGCCGGCGTTCTGGGGCAAAGTAGGCGTTGGCCGCCTGGCGGGCTTGTTGCAACGCGCGCAACTGCCGGCCCACCTCGGTTTTGCATTTCCGCAAGTGTGCGATGGTTTCTGTTTCCAAGGCTTGCAACCGCTCGATAAGCGCCACCGTCTGGTCCCGGAGGCCGGCCACGGCCTGCCGTTCCTCTCCCGAACAGGTGGCGAAATCCCGTGCCCAGCGTTCCTTCACGGGGGCGTTTCGTTTTTCCAATGCGTGCAAATCTCCGGCCAATTTTATTTTTTGATGCATCAGCGCGGCGGCGCGGTCGATATCCGGCTGGTCCTGGCGCAGGATGGCGATCTGCTCCTCCGACAGCTCGAGGAGTTGTTCATAGCCCCGGCATTCTTCCCGCAGGGCGGATTCCATGAGTTGCGGCAGGGAGGGGATGCTCATCTCGGTTTTACATCCTAAGTTCTGATAATCAGAGGCCTCATATAGAAATGACATGAAATCGAGAGCACTATCTTCATGAACAAGTATATGTTATTCATTTTTCCAGGTCAAGGCAAAATTTTCCTCTTTTTCGATCGAATCGCCGGCCGGCTCCCAGAATCCATCTACTTGATTTGTTATACCTCGAGCGATATTCCTGGTTTCTATAAGGTGGTCCCTGCGGAGTGTACGCAGTCGGGATGCCTGCGCCACCCAATTTTAGCGTACCGGATCTGATCAATGCGCGCCATGTCATTCCCTGTCCCGCTTGCGTAAAAGCGGAAATCCATTCAAACAGGAGAGAAAGGTCAGGCCGGCCTCAAATCCCAAAGGGATTGAACCGGAATAACCGCCAGTGATACCCTACGGAAAACTATTCAATGAGAATTCGTGGAATTGCGCCTACGGTAAACCTATTGATCCTTTTTGGAGTAAAATTCCTCTCGAAGTCCAGGAATTCAGGGTGAAGATCCTTTGCCGGGAGAGAGAAAAGGTGAGGGACCGCCCTGGCGCGGCACTCCCTTGCTCCGTCCTGTTCCCGAAGGACAAGGGGACGGGATCATTACTTCATTTATTCGAGGTGAAGGGCGAGTATCCGATCAGGCCCATCCTGACAGCCTGGGATGAAGGAATATCCAATTTTTCCGCCAACAACAGGGGGGATGATTGCGGGATTGGGAAGATCGGTAAATAATTCTAGGAAATTCATCGGGAATCCATGTAAAATGGTGCGACGATTTATCGAGAGCCCCCGGCGGTGGTGGGGGAAAATGGTATTCCGCTACGCGGGACGCAATTGGTGCGCGAAAAGCGTCTCCCATTCGCGCAAATTCTATAACGTCATCGGCCGGTTTTATGATTGGATCTACACGGACCAGATCCAAGGCTACCGGCAAACCGCGGACTACCTGGTCGAACACTACATAGCACCCGGGGATTTTGTGATGGACCTGGGATGCGGCACGGGGCTCTTGTTGGATCTGGCGAAAGAGCGGGCGGGACGGTTGATCGGTGTCGATATTTCATTGGGCATGATCCGGCAAGCCCGGAGCAAACTGGGATCCGGTCCCAACCTGGATTTTATCGTCGCCGACTGCCGGGCGCTGCCGTTGGCCGTGCGATTTGACAAAATCGTCTCCAGTTTTATGCTGGTTATTTTGGAGAAACCGGACCGCCGCCGTGTGATCCAAAATCTATATCCCATGTTGAAACCCGGCGGCATGGCGGTATTTTTCACCGCGCAGGATGATCTGTCGCCGGAATGGTTGACGCGGGAGGAATGGCAAGATTATGGACGGGACGCCGGATTCCAGTGCATTGATATCGAAGACCGCGCTGAGTATTTCCGCATCGTCCGTCTCGGCAAGATATGAGATTCCCGCCGGCGCTTCCCCGAAATCGGAGGCGAGGCCGGTTGCCTTGGCGCCTGCCGGGCCGTAAGAATAAAAGTACACGGCACGGCCGGGATGTAACGGCGGACATACTGATCCTGGATGAGGTGATTTGAATCATGAAAGGGTTGAGTGTACTGATGGCTTGTGTTTTGACAGCTTGGACATTGTCCGGTTGTTCTCACCCGGGCGTCACCACCCGTGGCGACGTGCCCATGGTGAACGGGGTGATGCACACGGTGGCGAAGGGCGAGACGGTCCAATCGATCGCCGACGCGTACCAAATAACACCCCAGCTCCTGATCCGCCAGAATAACCTGTCCCAAAGCCAGGAACCCGCCCCGGGAACCCGGCTGTTCATCCCAGGCGCGACCGAGCTGCGCACAGCAGCTCCGACCCTTGTCGCCCAGGAAAGCCGGGACGGGCTCTATCACACGGTGGAACCCGGACAGACCCTGACCGGCATCGCCAATGCCTATAACAAATACGACGTGTCCGTTCAGGAAATCCAGCGGGTCAATAACATTACCGATCCGTCCAAAATCTATGCCGGGCAACGGCTGTGGATTCCCCGCGCCCGGCAGGTCGAGGACGTGGAGTACAACAAGGTTACCGTCATCACCCCCGAACCGCTCAAGGATCTGTCTGCGGATCCCCGGGTGCAAGTCAAAGTGGCGGCCGCGCCCCGACCGGCGGGAGAAACCGTGAAAAAAGGCACCGGAGAAACGCTCAAGCCGATACCCATCACCCAATCCACCCAGGCCGCCTCGGGATCTCCGTCCGTACCCGTGGAGCCGAAATCCTCCTCTGTCCCGGCGGCCGCCACGGTTCCCAGTCCCACTCCGGCCCAGACCATCACGGCGGCGCAGACGCCGGTCAAGCCGGAAACTCCGCCCACGGATTTCCCCCGCGAGGTCAAGGAATACAACACGCTGAAGTTTCAATGGCCGATCAAGAGCCAGTTCACGGTGGTGCGGGGATTCAACAAGTCGACCGGGAGCGTGGATTTCAATCCGGGAATCGACCTCGGGGCGGAGATCGGGACCGAGATCTGCGCGGCGGCCGATGGGGAAGTGCAGCGGGTCGGCGGGGTGACCGATGAGCTGGGCAGCAGCCTGGGCAATTACGTCATCCTGTACCATGGCGAAAAAGGCGGCGGCGGCCTGCGCACCATCTACGCCCACAACAGCCAGAACCTGGTGCAGGTCAATCAGCCGGTCAAGCGCGGACAACCCATCGCCAAGGTGGGGAACACGGGCCGGCCCGTGGCGTCCAGCGGCGGCGTGCTGCATTTTGAAATCCGCGAAGTCACCACGCCGCTGGATCCGATGAAGATTTTGCCTCCGCTGAAATGACTTGGAATGGTCCCAAACGGGAAACCGTCATGGAAGATCCTCCCTCTCCCCGATCCTCTTCGGGGGGAGAGGGAGCGGAAATGAGAGCCGGTTCGTTGGGTGAGTGGTAGATGCGGGTAACGCAGGCCGGTCCTTAGGAATACGGAATTCATGGCTGCACTTTTCCATGATCCGTGTCCGAATGTCAAAGCCTGCCGCCAAAACCATTCCCTCTCCCTGTGGGAGTGGGTGAGGGTGAGGGAATCAACCATTCTTAACACGTTATAAATCATCCAATTGCTAATAACCATAGGTTTTCGATCCATGAATGAAGACCGCCGGGTTTTTGAACGGGAAAACGTCAACATCTCCATCATTTACAGTCTGGATGAAGGCGCATCCTTGCAGGACGGTGAATGGTTCGAAGCCCAGACCCTCGATATCGGTCCGATCCTGGTCGGAGGGATCAGTTTTTATACCGAACATCGAATCGAACCGGACCGTCCCATCCGCGTGGCTCTCTTCATGGATTTGCAATTGAAGGATGCCTGGAATCAGGAATCCGAAATGTTCCCGATTTATCAGGGGACCGTCTTGCGCGTCATCCCCCACAACCGCGGCTATAAAGTGGCCGTGGCGTTTCAGGATTTCGCGCAGGAACGCGGAGCATGAGATCCGTCTCAAGTCATCCGGATGAATCCCCGATCAGCCGTCCTTCCACCCACACTTGCGTGATCGAGAAGACATACTCGTCCTGACGCCGGCCGATTGATCCCACCACCAGATCCGCCGCCTGGCCCACGCCGAGACTCCCGGCCTCAGGATAATCGCCCACCAGCTTCGCCTGGTTGGTGGCGCAGAGTCGCGCCGCCTTGACCAGGGCTTCCTCCAAGGGCAAAGGCTCGTGATCGTACCAATGCCCCGTACATGGATGGGTGAACAGGTTCACCAGGTTGATGAACGCCTTGTCCATGGTGAGGATGCTGCCGCACAGGGTGTTCGGCGGCGCGGGGATTTCCGTTCCATCCGGCCGCCGGTAGGCCAGAGTCCGGAGGTAGCAGCCGGAGGCGTCGACGGCGGCGATGGTCGAACCGATGGAAAATCCGCCTTCGGGCAAGTAATCTGGATCGGCGTACAGGGCATCGGTCACCGCGATGATTTTGTCCGTCCCCCAGCGTTCTTCGGTCCGCCGGATGATGTCCAGGACATACCGCGGATCGACATGAAAGAGATCGAGGATCAGTTCTTTATAAATGGGGAGATGCAACGCTCCTTCGAAAGCGCCGCCGCCGCCGAAAGGCTTGAACGACTGCCCCGTGGGACCGTTGGTGAAATGGACCATGTACTGCAGGCCGCACTCTTCATAGGCCTGGCGCAGCAGGGCGGCCGGAGGATTCAAGTGGCCCGCGCCCACGGTCATCCCCAGCCCGCGCGCGTGATGGATGAACCGCAAGGATTCCTCGCCATAGTCGGGCACGATGTTGACTAACCGGACCGAGCCGGTATTCTTCAGGCTGTTCAACGCCCCCAGGCAATCGTCCCGGGTGGGGATCAGGATATGTTCGGCGGGTTGAGCGCCCCGGCAGTCCTCGTTAAGAAAAGTCCCCTCGATGTGGATGCCTTCCAGTTTGGCTCCGGTCCGCCCATTACCGGCTTGGTCCATCCATAGCCGCGCGCCTTGGCCGTAGCGTTCCAGAGTATCGAGCGAGTCGCCGAAAGTGGCCAGCCATACCCGGGTCACGCCGTGGCGGCCCAGGGCGCGGGTGGCCGCGCGAAAGCTATCCAGCAACTCCCCGGGGGCGTGAATACGGGCGCTTTCTTGCCCGGCCAGATCATGCACATGTTGATCGCGGAAACCGGGGAGGATGTAGGGCGCGGAATCCGGTTGGATGGAGCCTTCCCGGGGGAGGATGGATTGAATTTTTCCATTGTGAATAGTGAGGGTATGGTGGCGCAGAACAGAGTTTTCCGTAACGATATGTCCATGAATTTGAAAGGATTTCATCATACTCCTGAATGGGCCGAAGAGGGATTTCGAAGAATCTTTATTAAATTTATTAATTGAATATACTTAATCGTCTGATTCACCCTTCGGAATGGCTGAAGGATAAGTAAAATGAGAAAAAAACGGTGTCTGTAATTTTAATCTATCCTGTAAAAATACAGAAGAATCCGGGTGAACAGTATGAGTGAAGAAAAAATTTCGGTGCAACAAGAAACTCCCTTTTTATTGCGGCGTTTTCAATCCCTGCTGGGGATCTTCCCCATCAGCGTTTTTTTTCTGCAGCATGCGTTCAACAACGGGCTGGCTTTTTTTTATGGTCCGGACCAGTTCAATGAACATGTCGTGTTTCTCAGCCGCTTGCCGTTCTTGATCGTACTGGAAGTGTTCCTGATCCTGGTTCCCATCTTGTTGCATGCGGCCATCGGCGTCTATATCTGGATTTTCGGGCTGAGCAATGTCCAGCATTACGGCTATTTACGGAACTGGCTGTATACGCTGCAGCGGTGGACCGGGATCGCCGCCATCGTCTTTATTCTCTATCACGTGTACAAATTGCGGATCGAATGGACGTTCAAGACGGACCTGGATCATATCACATTCGATTATATCCGGGATTATTTTCATGAGACCTGGCACGTGGTGTTTTACTTTGCCGGGATATCCGCGGCGTCTTTCCATTTTGCCAATGGACTGTGGAATTTCCTGATCAAATGGGGGATCACGGCGGGGGAGCGGGCCCAGCGGGTTTCCGGATACGTTTGCGCGGCGGCAGGTCTGGGTGCGTACCTCTTCTTCCTCACCTCCCTGTACGCGTTCACCCGGTAATCTGAGAACATCCGAAAACACAAAGAGGTGAAAATGGCGAAAATTCGATTTATCGTGGTCGGCGGGGGGCTGGCGGGTTTGATGACCGTGACCAAACTGACGGAAGCGGGATATCACGTCGATCTGTTTTCGGTGGTGCCGGTCAAACGTTCGCACTCCGTGTGCGCCCAGGGGGGGATCAACGGGGCGGTGAACACCAAGGGCGAGGGCGATTCGACGGACATCCACTTCTACGATACGGTGAAGGGGGGGGATTTTCTGGCCCATCAGCCGCCGTGCAAGGACATGTGCTATAACGCGCCCGCGATCATCTATCTCATGGACCGCATGGGCGTGACCTTCAACCGCACGGCGGAAGGGCTGATCGACTTCCGGCGTTTCGGCGGGACGCTCTATCACCGCACGGCCTACGCGGGAGCGACCACCGGCCAGCAGCTGCTGTACGCCTTGGATGAACAGGTCCGGCGGCGGGAAGTCCAGGGCCTGGTCCACAAATACGAAACGTGGGAATACCTGGGCATGGTCAAGGACGGTGACGGCGTGTGCCGGGGCATCGCCGCCGTGGATCACGATACCCTGGAGATCCGCACCTTCCGCGCCGATGCGGTGGTGCTGGCCACGGGCGGAACGGGCATGATTTTCGGCCGCTCCACCAATTCCGTGATCAACACCGGATCCGCCGCCTCCTCGGCCTACCAGCAGGGGGTGAAATACGCCAATGGGGAGTTCATCCAGATCCACCCCACCGCCATTCCCGGGTACGACAAACTCCGCCTGATGTCGGAATCGGCGCGCGGCGAGGGCGGGCGCATCTGGGTGCCGCGCCAAAAGAACGATCCACGCGAACCCCGGGAAATCCCTGAAGACGAGCGTTGGTATTTCCTGGAAGAAAAGCATCCCCGTTTCGGCAATCTGGTCCCGCGGGACATCGCCACGCAGGAGATTTACGACATCTGCATCAACCAGGGTTACGGCGTCGGCGGCGGGAACATGGTCTATCTCGACCTGACCCACATCCCGCGGGAGGAGCTCGACCGCAAGCTGGCGGGCATCATGGAGATCTACGAAAAGTTCCAGGGAGAAGATCCGCGCGACGTGCCCATGAAGATCTTTCCCGCCGTGCATTACAGCATGGGCGGTTTATGGGTGGATTACGAACGGACGCCGGATGGTTTCCTGGACCGGGGCAGCCCGCGCAACCAGATGACGAACATCCCGGGCCTTTACGCCGCCGGAGAATGCGAATACCAATATCACGGGGCCAACCGCCTGGGGGCCAACGCCTTGCTTTCCTGCCTGTTCGCCGGCACGGTGGCGGGACCGGCGGCCGTGCAGTACGCCAAGTCCATGAAAAACACCGCCGCCGACGTGTCCAGCCGGATTTTCGAGGAGGAAGAGCAAAAGTGGCGGGAACGTTTCGACGCGATCCGGGCGATGGAAGGGACCGTCAATCCCTATGAATTGCATCACGAGCTCGGAGAACTGATGATCCGGAACTGCAGCATCGTCCGGAACAATACCGGCCTCGCGCAAACCCTGGAAGAACTCAACGGCATCACCGAGCGGTGGAAGAATTGCAACTCGCTCGATATCTCGCGCGCCCGCAACCAATCGGTGCTTTTCATCAACCAATTGTGGAACATGATCGAACTGGCCAAGGTGATCGCCAAAGGGGCCTTGCTGCGGGATGAGTGCCGCGGCAGCCACTATAAGCCCGAATTCAAACTCGAGGAGCCCAAGGATGTCCAGTCGCCGGAATATAAGGAATTTGTTGCGAAGTGGAAGGAAAACAACCGCCAATGGCTGAAAACCACCATCGCCCAATGGAGCGGAGAGGGTCCGCATATCAGCTATGAAGAGGTGGATACCAGTCTGATCGAGCCGGTTCCCCGTCATTATGACTGATCGAGGCCGAGAACTGGAATGGAACGGCGTCTCCGCTTCAGGCACGAAGTGATTATTTCTGTGAGGATAACGAATAATGGCCAAAACGGTTGAACTCCGAATCAAACGCCAAAAAGACCGCTACTCCGAACCCTACTGGGAAGATTTCCGGCTTCCGTACCGGCCCAATATGAACGTGATCGTTCTCCTGAACGAAATCCGGCGCAATCCGGTCAATGCCGTGGGCCACAAAACCACGCCGGTGTCCTGGGATTGCAGTTGCCTGGAGGAGGTCTGCGGGGCCTGCACCATGGTGATCAACGGCCAGGTCCGTCAATCCTGCACCGCGCTGGTCGATACGTTGGAACAACCCATCATCCTGGAACCCATGCGGAAGTTTCCCGTCATCCGGGACCTGGTGGTCAACCGCGGGCGGATGTTCAAGGAACTCCAAAAGATCCACGCCTGGATCGATATCGACGGTACGCATGACCTGGGATCCGGGCCGAAGCAATCCCCCAATTTTCAGCAACAGATGTACCTTTTTTCCCGCTGCATGACGTGCGGCTGTTGTGTGGATGCCTGCCCGCAGTACAACTCGGAGAATCCCTTCCTGGGACCGGCCGCCATCGGCCAGGTTTATCTGTTCAATCATAATCCCACCGCGAAATTCCTGAGGGAGCAGAGGCTGGAAACTCTCATGGGCGAAGGCGGCATTCACGAGTGCGGCAACGCGCAGAATTGCGTGCGGGTCTGTCCCAAGGGAATTCCGTTGACCACCGCCATCGCCACGCTGAACCGGGAAACGCTGGTCCAGGCTTTTAAGTCCTTGTTCGATAAATAATGGAGTATGCTTCAGCCAACCGGGCGGTCCGCCGGCCGCCCTACAACCTCCCTGATGAAGGAGGGGTTCGTGATGCGGGGCGGGTGGAGAAAAGCGAAACACGCCGACGTGCTGGTTTCCCTCCAAATCGCAGGGGCACTTCGCGCCGGGCTCCTGCTTTTAATTCAACTCGGTGTTTTGGTAACTGGTTACACGGTTGCATGAATGCCTTGTATTCCGCCCTTTCAGGGCTTCCCTCATCCTAACCCTCTCCCAGAGGGAGTGGGGATAGCTTCTCCACAGTAAAAAACGGCATGAAAACGATGTCATGACAGATCACTGGGAAATCGAGTTGCATACAATGGTTAGGCTCGTAGTAAGTGTATGTAGCAACGTGCTCCTACTTTTTCGAACCACCCGTTTTCATTCCTTCTCTTCCGCTGGAAAAAGGTACGCCCGCAGCTCTCCCGACCGGAAAAGTAACATTCCATCGTCATGACGTTGAACAGTCAATAGCAAATGTTCCTCCCGGGGGCGGGGCGAACCGGGAGGGAGCATGGTGGAACTCCGGTTCACCCAATAACTCAGGTTAGGGACCAGGTGCGGTGTGTTTTCTTCGCAGTAGATGGGAATGCCGGTCCATTTTCCTTCCTCCAGCTGCTCGCAAAAATCGTGAATTTCGTTCATCCACAAATTCCGGATGGCTTTTTGGCGGATTTCCAGGGTGAAATCGATCGTGGTGATCTGGACATAAGCCAATAAGAGAAGCAACACGAGGGCTCCGAGGCGTTGCCGGGCGAAGGCGGTCAATCCCGCCGTTACGGAGAGTCCCAGAAAGAATGCCCCCGTTCGCCAAGGCCCTTCCTGGATGATTTGTTCGAGAAAATCCAGGGATGGAGCGTTAGTGAAGAAATCCCGGACCTTGGCGAATCCCGCCCAGCCGTCCGGCAATAGGAAGCCGGCGGTGAGCAACGCGGCGGACAAAATGGTTAGCCCGGCGTACAGAATCCGCCGGGATCCATTCATCTCCTTCCATATTCCCAACGTGGACAAACTGACCGGCAGGGCCATCAGGTTGGCGTAGAAGACATAACGCAAGGAGATCGACCAGGCTTCGTACTCGGTCCGCCGAACGTAATACATGGCCACGGATGCGATCAACGCCACGCAGAGAAAAAACAGCATGCGGAACGCTTCTTTCTGAGCGGGCGTCAACCAGGAGGGCCGGACGAGGGCGACAATATACTGGGCCAGGAACAGGGAAGTGATCCAGGCCCCGCCTTCCAGCCATAATCCCGTCCAATGCGTGGAAAACAAGGTGGTGAAGAGCATCAGGGGGGACGCGTGGTTCTGACTGTTGAAGCGCGCGTAGACCGGGGAGCTGTAGGGGTGCGTCAGGTAGCCCATTTGCCACCAGACGGTGATGAGCCAGGTCAGCGAGAGGCTGATGGCCATCAGCACGGGCGCGGGATCGCGGCGGCGTTTCAGGGTCCGGTACGCCAGCCAGCCGAGCGCGCCGGCGCCGATGACGATCACCTGGATGCGGGTCAGCGCCAGGGCGGCGGCGGCCACGCCCAGCCACGCGCCGGTGACCGTGCTGGGCCGCTTGTCGGTGAGGATTTGGACAGACAAGGCGGCTACCCACAGCACCAGGGGCGCGGCCAGGTTTTCGCTCATGGACCATTGGGTGTAGATGGCTGAGGGATATAGAGCATAAAAAAAGCAGGCCAGCGCGCTCCGGTGGGGATCCAGCCAGGTCCGCGACAGGCGGTAGAGCGGATAGAGGCCCAGGAAATAGAGCAGGGGATTGATCCAGGATTGCGCCGCCTCGATCCACAGATAGGTGGGAGCAAAACAACCCAGGGACAGGATCAGCGGATACAGCGGGGGCATGGGGAAATGATCCTTGAGGTGGAAGGTACTGGGATGGTGCAGGCCGAAGGCCAGGCTCTTGTAAAACACCATGTCCCACACCACCTCGAGGATCGGGGTGTACAGGTTGGCGAGAATTCCATAAACCAGCACCGCGGGGACATAGAGCCAAATGACGCGGAATTCCCCGCGGGAATTGTAGAGAGTGATTTTCATGGCGGCGTTTATGTCATATCAATTGATTCATCCAGCGAGGACATGCCTATCGTTCGCTTCCTAGCTAATTACCCGTTTGCGCGGATACTATGTATTACGCCCTTTCAGGGCTTCCCTCACCCTAACCCTTGTATGATAAGAAAAGGCTCCTTTTAGGAGAAAAACC
>JBHGBC010000105.1:0-21201 GCA_041946805.1 bacterium | reverse complement strand
AGCCGTCCCCGTCCGAATCGAGCGCCGCCAGCGCCGCGCTCCAGAATGGTTCCATGCCGCCGGGGGTGACCCGGGCTTCCACCGCCAAGCCGAAGGCGTTGCGGGGGCCGCCCGCCCCATCGTGGCACGCCAAGCAGCCCATCTGGCCGCCGTTGGGCATCATATCGATACGGAAAACGCGGCTCCAACCAGAATCAGACAGCAGCACAATATTCATGGCGCAAAGCATCGAACAAAAACCAAAACGCATACTCTTGCACTCCTTGGCATTGTTTAGGATTCAATGGATTGACTGATGGATGATAAAACGTGACGCGGAAACGGCCGGGTTGTGTTTTTTACAGTATAGTGAAGGGGCGGCAAAACATCAAAAAATTTTTTATTCATTCATGTTCTTCCGGGCCAAGTCATCATGATCGATCACTCGGAATTATTTGAAGAAATAATGCGGCTGCGGAAAATCCGGGCCTATCCCGAAGCGCTCATGCGGTTGCGGCGGGCGGTGGAGGAGGAGCCGGGAGATCCGTGGGTCCGGTTCTGGCTGGCTTATTTGCTGGCGGAAACCGGTGAATACACGGAGGCGGAGGAAGAGGCGCGGCAAGTCCTGAACCTGGACGCCAACCATCCGGACGCCGCCCGGCTGCTGGAAAAACTACGGCAGCGGGAAGACGGAGCATCATCCGCCGCCGCGCCGCGGGAAACCGTTTCGGTCGCCGGGGCGGGATTCGAAAGTGAGCCTTTGCCAACGGTCAAGAAAAAAGTATGCCCCGGCTGTGGTCAGGCTCTCGACAAGGGGGCGTTTTATTGCCGGCGGTGCGGTTATTCGTTCAAAACCCGGATCATGTTTTTCACGGTTGTAATCCTGGCGGTCAGCCTTTCCTTGCTGCTGGGATTCCGGTGGTGGTTTTGGCGGTTCTATGGATATGCTTTCAATCCGGCGGTGGCCGTCAACAAGGCGGGCAATTTGGGGGAACGGATTCAGGTCCGGGACGCGGTTTGGAACTGCGCGGGGATGGGCTTGTTGGAAGCCGCGGGGCGCGGCTACAACGCCCAAGTCAAGGGCCAGTTGATCAACATCGGAGACGCGCCGGTTCAGAAAGCGGGCCTGACGATTCACTTCACGACCCTGCACGGACTCGAATCGACGTATATCTATTTCGACGTGTATTCCTGGCGGCCGGGGCAGGCCATCGAGTTCGATTTTCCCTTGATCTATCCGCCGCTGAAGGCCACGGGGTGTGAAATCCGGATCAACGAAGTGGTATTGGAACCGGACGTTACGCGGGAGTTGGAACAAACCCGCGTGTTCGTGCCAAGAAGTGAACATTTTCTCGATTGGATTTTCCGGGACGCGGAGGGAGAGATCGGCGCCCTGCGCCCGTCTCAACCGGATGGATATATGGGACAAACCGCGCGCCCCGTGCCGCCGGATCATTTCCGGAACGGGGAGGGAACGCAATCCAGTGAAACCTGGCTGTCCTTTCTGGCCGGTTTGCTCCAGGCATTCGCGATCAGTTACATCGCCTTGATGGGCGCGGTGCTGCTGGTCAATGTGTGCGAGGAGGGGAGAAAGTGGAACCAGGATTGGCGGCTGGACGCGCAAGCGTGCTTGTGGGTGGTGATCTGCTTCGTGTTGATCAACGCCGCCACGCAGGTGATCGGGGGGGTATTCTCGTGGATCCCCTTGTTCGCCGGGGTGGCTTATATGTTGGGATTTTTTTGGAAGATCTACCTGTTCTTTTTGTTTTTCAAGCGGGAGACGGGGATGACGATTCTGCTGATCGTTTTTTATTTTTGCTTGGCGTTGTCGTTGCAGGGATTATGGATGAATGTTACAGGGTGAACCCTGGCAAGGAAGCGGGATTTTGCTAGAGTGGGCGCGGGTGGCGGGCATTTGGTTCATCAAGGGGGATTTTGGCCATGCCGTTGTGTGAATACCGAATCATGACCGAAGCGGATTTTCCGGATTGCCAGCGGCTGCGGGAACAGGCGGGCTGGAACCAGACGCTGACCGATTGGCGGCGGTTTTTGTCGTTCAATCCCACGGGATGTTTCGTGGCCGTCCTCGGGGAGCGGGTCGTGGGGACGGTGTGCACGATCCCGTATGAAGACTGCTTCGGCTGGGTGGCCATGGTCATCGTCGATCGTGAGCACCGCCGCGAAGGCATCGGACGGGCGTTGCTGTTGATGGGCATCGAGCATTTGGAAAGCCGGGGATTGACGGTGAAACTGGACGCCACGCCCCAAGGCAAGCAGCTCTATGACACGCTCGGCTTTCAGGATGAATACGGAGCGGCGCGGTACGAACGGCATGCCGAATCGCTACCCGGCGAGGCGTCCCGCGCGGAGCGGTTGCGTGTGGCCGATCTGGATCAGTTGAATGAATGGGACCGGATGATTTTTGGCGCTTCCCGCATGCCGGTGATGCAATCTTACATGGAATTTTTCCCTGAGTTTGCTTTTTGTCTCCGGGAAAAAGGCGCGCTGCGGGGATACATCATGGGCCGGGAAGGAACCCACGCGTTTCACATCGGCCCCTGGGTGGCGGATGATCCCAAAAGCGCGCGCCGCCTGCTCGATACCCTATTGGATTTTCGCAAGCCCGAACGGATCTTCGTAGATATCGTCCATCCCAATCCCCACGCCACGGTTCTGTTGGAATCGCGCGGATTCCGCCAGCAACGGCCCTTCATCCGCATGTTCCGCGGCGTGAACCGGCATCCCGGGACGCCGGAACGGGTGTATGGCATGAGCGGTCCGGAATTGGGGTGAAGGATTTATTGAGGGGGGAGATTCAACGCATCGGCGATGATTTTCCGGTGATCGAAGGCGATGGCCAATTGTTGATAGGCCTCGCCGCGGGGATCGATCCATAGGACTTCGCCCGCGTCGTCACCCGCTTGCGCCGCGCGCGCCTGTTCCATCGAGACCGGCTTGGCGAGGTAGGCGGCGGTGACGTTGTGCCACCGGGGATCCCGCTTCGGATCGGAATAGACGCCGATCAACCGGTCGATTTCCACCTTCAATCCAGTCTCTTCCTCGGCTTCACGAAGCGCGCATTGTTCCACGGTTTCCTGGTGGACTTCGAGGAATCCGCCAGGGATGGCGTAGCATCCGGCAAACGGTTCGTTTTTCCGGCGGATGAGGAGGATTTCCCCCCGTTCGTTGGGGATCAGCATATCGGCGGTGACGTTGGGGCGGACAAAGGAACCGGTCATGAGAGGTAATCCCGCGATGAGCGCGCCAGGAGGCCATAAGCCAGGGCCCCCGCAAGGGGGAAGCCCAGGATCACGAACGACCAGAACACGCGTTGGAGAAAGGGCAGGGAACTTCTCCAACAGGCGATGAGGCCGATGACGATGGACAAGGCGAACAGCAGATATGTGGCGATGACCCAGATGTCCATGGTGGTACGGTCACTCTCCCGCATGGGTCCGTGATTCTATCGGTTATGTGCGCTGAACAGCAGAATTATTCTGACCAGCTGGTTTATCCCTCACCCCAACCCTCTCCCGGGGGGAGAGGGAATTCAGTCCTTTTCGCGCTATGTTCCCAGGGCGTTGCCCTGGGCTAGCTTCTTGCGCGCCGTTGGCGCTTGAAAAACCGCCCTCCATTTCGGGAAATCATTCATTACGAAATCGCAACAAAACCTTGCGCCTAGGGCTATTCACATACAACCCCTGTGGGGTTGAACGAAAAAATCCTCCTTCATCCGGTTGAAGGCACACTCTTCCTTTTCACCCGGCGGGGCATCTGTGTGGCAACCTCCGTGGCGGTATCCTCGGCCTCCGTTTTTTGAGCCGTGGACTTTTTCACAGCCGTTTTTTTCGCCGTGGTTTTCTTGACCGGCTTGCGGGCGGCCGTGGTTTTTTTTGCGGCGGCCTTTTTGTTTTTCGGCGAATGGGCGATGAGTTCGAGCGCCTGTTCCAGGGTGATGGATTGGGGATTCGTATCCTTGGGCACGGAGACATTGATCTTGCCGTCCGTGACGAAGGGGCCGTAGCGGCCGTCGCAGAGTTCGACGGGGCTGCTGGTTTCCGGATGCGTACCCAGGGCGGCGAGGACGGTCTTGGTTTTCCGGCGGCTCTTTTTGGGCTGGGCCAGCAGCTCCAGGGCGCGTTCGAGGGAAACGTTGTAGACGTCGTCCGTGGCTTCCAGGCTGCGGAAGTCGTTGCCGCATTTGACATAGGGGCCGAAACGTCCGATGGCCGCGGAGATGGTCTCGCCGCTTTCCGGATGATGTCCCAGTTCGCGGGGCAACGAGAGCAGGCGCAGGGCGATTTCGAGTGTGACTTCATTCATGGCCATGCCCTTGGGCAGGCTGGCGCGTTTGGGTTTTTTCTTGGTTCCGGTGTTTTCGCCCAGTTGCACGTAGGGACCGTAGGGGCCGATCTGCAGGTAGATTTTCTCCCCCGTTTTCGGATCCTGCCCCAGGGCCTCGTTGGACTGGGCCTTGAATTGCAGGAGGCTCAGCGCCTTGCCGGGAGTCAAATCTTCATAATTCAGCTCATGGGGAATGGGAACCGTGTTGTCGGCGCCGCCCGCGCCCCGCTGGATATAGGGTGAAGTCCGTCCCAGCCGGACGATAAGGGGATCGCCCGTTTGGGGATCCACGCCGAGGGGGATGACGGGGAATTCCATCTTGGGCAGTTCGGTTTCGATTTGGGGAAGCAGGCCGCCGCCGAAGCTGCCGTTGCCGCGGTAGAAGGTGGACAGAAACTCCTTGTAATTCAGGCGGCCGTTGGAGATCTCATCCAAGGCGTCTTCCATGCGGGCGGTGAAACCGAGATCCACGTAATCCTGGAAATGCTTGCGGAGCAGGGAGATGACCGCAATGGCCAGAAACGTGGGCACCAGGGTCTTGCCCACCCGTTCCACGTAGCCGCGTTGTTCGATGGTGGAGATGGTGGGCGCGTAGGTGGAGGGGCGGCCGATGCCCTCTTCTTCCAGCCGCTGGATCAACGAAGCCTCGGTATATCGGGCGGGCGGCTGGGTCTGGTGCGCTTCGGCCTCGACGGACTGGAGTTCGATAATTTCACCCGGTCCCACGTGTTGGCCTTCCGCGATGGGGGGGAGTTCGTTATCGCGCTGATTGCCGTTGACCGCTTTGAGAAAACCCGGGAAGGCGACGATCGAGCCGGTGGCGCGCAGGACGGCGGTTTGGCCCTCAGCCACGGCCTCGAAGTCCACCGCGGTTTTGAGAATCTCCGCGTCGGGCATCTGGGACGCGATGGTGCGGTTCCAGATCAGTTGGTAGAGGGCCAGCTCTTCCTGGGTGAGGAAAGCCCGCAGCGAGTCCGGACGCCGGTGCAGATGCGTGGGGCGGATCGCCTCGTGGGCTTCCTGGGCGTTTTTCGAGCGGGTGGCATAGCGCCGGGGACCTTGGTAATACTCAGGACCGAAGATTTTTTTGATGACCTGGCCGGCTTCCGCGAGGGCGTTTTCGCTGAGCGTAACCGAGTCGGTACGCATGTAGGTGATGAGTCCTTCGCGTTCGCCGCCGCCGATATTGACGCCTTCATAGAGTTTCTGGGCGATCTGCATGGTGCGGCGGGGGGAGAGGTTCAACACCGAACTGGCCGCCTGTTGCATGGTGGAAGTGATAAACGGGGCGTAGGGGCTTTGCCGGGTTTTCTTCTGACTGATGACGGCCACGCGCCAGGGAACCTGGAGGAGCAGAGCCTGGGCGATGCGTTGCGCCTTGTCTTCGAGGAAATGGATCACCTCGCTGACGGTTTTGTCATCGGTTTTGAGCCGTCCGGTGGCGGAATCGAAATCTTTCCCCGTGGCCAGGCGTTTGCCGTTCAGGCTGACCAGGGAAGCGCCAAAGGATTTGCCGGCGGCGCGGAGAGTGGCCTCGATGCTCCAGTACTGGGCGGATTTGAATGCCTTGCGTTCTTCCTCGCGCTCCACCACCAGGCGCACGGCGACGCTTTGCACGCGTCCCGCGCTGAGCTTGGGCCGCACTTTTTTCCACAGAAGGGGAGAAAGGCTGTAGCCAAAGAGGCGGTCGAGGATGCGCCGGCTTTCCTGGGCGTTGACCAGTTCCATGTCCACGGAGCGGGGATTGGCGAGCGCCTCCAGGATGGCCGGTTTGGTGATTTCATGAAACGCGATGCGCTTGACGGGGACCTTGGGTTGCAGGACTTGCAGCAGATGCCAGCTGATGGATTCGCCTTCGCGGTCTTCATCGGTGGCCAACACCACTTCTTCCGCTTCCTTGAGCGCCTTTTTGATTTCACTCAAGGTTTTTTTGCTTTCTTTCGGGACGATATAAATGGGGGTGAAGCCGTTGTCCGTGTCCACGGCCATGGTGGCCCAGGGTTTGTCCTTGTACTCGGCGGGGATTTCCTCGGCGGAACCGGGCAGATCGCGGACATGGCCGTAGCTGGCCATCACCTTGTATTCCTTGCCCAGGAAGCGGCCTATGGTTTGCGCCTTGGCGGGCGATTCGACTATGACTAGTTTCAATGGAATATCCTCGTACTACCTACAGTGTTATTCCCTGACGCGTGAAGGGATGCAACCGATCCTGCCTCACGCGGGATCGATCCATGTCAATCATACATCCTGTGTGGATAACGATTTTTCCGGTTCATTCTGTGATGGCGCGCCTCTTGATCTCGCGGCGGAACCGGATTCTGTTGATTGTTACCAAAGAAGCCTAAAAAAACAATATGCAACGATCTACCCGATTGCGGGGATATTTTGTATTGCGACCTTGCAGGGCTTCCTCACCCTACTCCTCTTCCGGAGAGAAGGGATTTGGAGTGATTCTCTTCAATCAGCCTGGCCAAATGCCCATCGCGCTTCCTATAAAATACGCCCGCGCTGATGAACCTGCCTTTATTCCTTAAATAATGTATGACCTAGATTTCAGGAAGCAATGGGTTTTTTCCGGGATTCCGTCCCCTGAGCCGCTGCCGGGGGCGGCTTCCGTCTGGCCTTCAAGCGCGTCCCCGGCCTCCAGCCGGCAATCATTATATCGAACCGGATTGGATTTCAAGTGGCCGATGCGGCGGCGGGATGGCTTTGTCCCAATTGGAAAATGCTGTTCACCTCCTCTGGTGTCAAGGGACGGCAAGCTCCCGGGGGGAGTTTTCCCAGGTTAATGGAACCGATGCGGACCCTTCGAAGCGATACCACCGTGACCCCCACCGCGGCGCACATCCGGCGGATCTGGCGGTTGCGTCCCTCCCGAATGGCGATCTGGAACCGCCGGGACTCCACTTCTCCTGATTTCAACAAAGTGACGCGCGCGGGAGCGGTCCGTTGGTTGTCGAGGACCACACCCTGCTCCAACCATTTTCGTTGATCCGGGGTTAAAACTTGATCGGTGGTCACCCGGTATTCCTTCCAAACCTGGTGGCGGGGATGGAGAAGAATCTGGCCCCAACCGCCGTCGTTAGTCAGCAGCAGAAGGCCGGAGGAATCGTAATCCAGGCGTCCCACGGGGAAAACGCCCTGGCCTTGCCAGGATTCCGGCAGCAGGTCAAGCACCGTCTTGCGTCCTTGGGGATCCTGACAGGTGGTTACGACGCCGAGGGGCTTGTGCAGGGCGATATACAGAAGCGGCGGGGCCTGTGTCAAGGGCCGGCCGTCGACGGCGACCGTCTGGCGGGAGGGATCGACCTGAACGCCTACGGTCCGCTGGATGAGGCCGTCCACCGCGACACGCCCGGCGAGGATCCACTCGTCAGCTTGGCGGCGGGAACACAAGCCGTGGCGGGCCAGGAACTTATTCAGCCGGATGAGATTCCGGGGGGGGCTCGGTGGTTGGGTCATGGTCTAAGGGTAAATCGCCGGTCGGGGGAATCAAGGATTCCCCAGAGTCCGGAAGGGTATCCGCGGGTGGCGCGTTGTCCGCCGCGGCTTCCTCTTCTTCCGCGCCGGACCGGCTGGAGAAGGTTTTTTCGATGTCTGCGATGGGCGGTAAATCCTTCAGGGAACTAATGCCGAAATATTCGAGAAAATGCTTGGTGGTCCGGTAGAGGTTGGGGTGTCCGGGCACTTCCTTGACGCCCGCGACCTTGATCAGGCGTTTGTCGAGGATGGATTTCAGCACGCCGTCGACCATTACGCCGCGGATGGCCTCGATTTCCGCCCGGGTGATGGGTTGTTTGTAGGCGATGATGGCCAGGGTTTCGAGCGCCGGCCCGCTGAGGGAGGTCTTGCGTTTCCGTTCCAGAAAACGGTTGACAGCCTGGCTGTAAACCGGCCGGGTCCGCAGCTGCAATCCGCCGGCGACTTCGAGAACCTGGAGGGCCGACCCGGTTTCGAGATAACGCTGGTTCAGGGCCTCGATGGCTTCGCGGAGCGCGTCGTCGGGCGCTTCGAGCACTTCGGCGAGGCGTTTGATCGGGACGGGATCGCCGGAAACGAAGATCAACGCTTCCACGGCCCCGGTGAGCGGTTCTTTATCCATGTCCATAGTGATTTTCGGCTGAAGATCAGGGATGGGTTTCGACCTCGCCGTCCAAATCCTCCCCGTCCGGGTCTTCATCGAGATCCCGGGTATAATCCCGGATGGGTTTGTCCCCTTTTTCCAGGATGATTTCCCCGTGGATGCGGTCCTGGACGGCCTTGATTTCCTTGAGGCGGATCATTTCCAGCATGGCCAGGAACACGACGATGATTTCCAGTTTGGAACGCAAGGAGCGGAGATAGTCGGTGATGACCACCCGCTGGTTGTGCGTGATCAAAGCCTCGATTTCGAGCATTTTTTCGTCGACGGAATACGTTTCACCGATGATTTCCCGCGGTTTCGAGGCGCCGATTTCCTGGATGATCTTCTGGAACGTCTGGTAGAGGTCATACACGCTGACCTCGGTGTATTCTATAACCTCGCCCTTGCCTTCGGGAGGCGGGCCGAGGCGGGGAAAGAGGTTGGCGTTGATTTCCTCGCGCCGCCGCAATTCGTCGGCCAGTTCGCGGAAGCGTTCGTATTCCTGGCGGCGTTGTTCCAGAATTTGTTCGGTTTCTTCCTCGTCTTCCGGCCGGTTTTCATCCCGGGGAAGCAGGGCGCGGGCCTTGTAGCGGATCAGGGTGGCGGCCAGAACCAGGTATTCCCCCGCCTCGTCCAGGTCCTTCTGGTCCATCGCACGGATGATTTGGATATAGTCATCGGTGATCGCGGCGATCGAAATGGAGAAGATATCCAGATCTTTCTTGGCGATCAATTGAACCAGGAGATCCAGGGGGCCGCTGAATCCGGGAACAACCACGGGCAGACGTACGGACGTATCTTCCATGATTTTTCAATGTAGCGGCTTCAGGTGGAGGAGGCAATCCGGCCGGGGGACGCCCGGATGCTTCCGGAGAGTTATTCATCCCCATATTATGAATCATGTCAACCTCCAATAGGGGAAAGGCCGGCCGGACGCCGCGCCGGTCCGCCGGGGAGACGGATTACGGCCCAAGGGGCAAGAAAGGGAAAAACGGTCCATGAGCACGCAACCAGCCAAGATCGAACGCCAGGGGGAGGACCGGATCGTCATCGCGTGGAGCGACGGGCAGCGGAGAGCCTACGGGATCAAGGAGTTGCGGGACCATTGTCCCTGCGCGTCCTGCCGGGAGAAGCCGGCGCCCGATCCCCTGGCGCTTCCCATTTTGACGTCCGCTGACTTGAAACCGTTGCGGGTGCTGGGAATGCGCCCGGTGGGGAATTACGGATATAAAATCGATTTCAGCGACGGCCATAACACGGGTATCTACACGTTCGACCTGTTACGGAAGCTGGGGGAAGTTATCTGAATCAAGGTTCATCCGGTCCGGGCGTACTTTTTATCAGAGGTCCGTTTCGGGTCACCTCGAATTGATCGATGAAAACCTCTCCGAAATCCCCTCTCCTTCTGGGAGAGGGCCAGGGTGAGGGAAAACCATCCGGGATTGCGTTTACTTTCAGATTGACGCTTTATCCCCTCAAATCCTTTTTCCGTGTCATCTTTGCTGAATCCGTGTCATCCGTGGTTCAATCCGCTAACCAAAAAACCTCTCTTTTCTGATCCCCTCTCCTTCTGGGAGAGGGCCAGGGTGAGGGAAAACCTTACTCTTCGCTGAATCCTGCCGATTTTATCTCCATACCCTACGTCTTATCCCAACCCTGTTCAGGGCTGTATGATTTTCGTATTCAAAAATACCTGCAGCGCCTCGCGCACCCGGCCCTCGTCCACGTTGCCCTTATGAATCCAGAGGCGGTAGCGCAGCTCGATGGATTTGGGATCCTCGGGAGTGAGATTGACCGTATGCGTACCCGGCCAGGCGACTCCGAAAATGCCGTAATACCGGATCGTCCATCCTGGGGGAAAGTTGGGATGACCGGGATCCACGAAGATCGAAACGCCCGAGAATTGGCCGCGCTGGTGGAATTTTTGGGAATAATCCACCCACGGCATGGGGACTTGATCGCTGTCCTGGGCCAACAGACCTTCTATGCTGGTGATCTTTCGATCCGCGCCGGGAGGAAGGCGGAAATTCAGGCCTCCGTATCCTTTGGACAGGTCCGATTGCCCGGCGAGCACCAAGGGCTGGCCGGTCGCCTGAAGGCGGATACAGATATCGATGGCGCGGCCGGTCCGGCCCGCGCGGTAGACCGTGAATTCCACCTGCTCCTCGGCGGCTTTCGTGTCTCCCATGTACCAGCCGTTCTGTACACCCAGCAACGCGCAGACCGGGCCGGTTTCCTGGTACAGCCATTTTTCGAACCGGTGACGGATGCCCCGCATGTGCCAAAGATCGACCGGCTTGCCATTCACCTCCAGGCCCGGCCAGGCCCAGAACAATCCCCGGTGATGGGGATGGTCGGCGGGGAAATCATCGGTGAGGAGTTCTCCCTCCATGCCATAAATGGGGTGGACATAGCTGGAACGGTAGCGGTCTTCCGGCACGCCTTCGCGAGTGACCATCCCGTAGTTGTAAACCAGCACCGGTAAACCGTTTTCGGTCAGGTCGAGAAACTTCTCTTCCCGCTCGGTAAATTCAAAAACTGGCGGGGCCGGGTCCGCCGGCCGGCAGGGCAACTCCACCGTTCCCATCGGGGGAACCGCCCGGAGAGGGAGAAGTAAATAATACGTATCCGGGTGGCTGGGGGAGGTTTGTATGGGAATCGGGATGGAGCGCTCGTCCAATATCAAGGTTCCCCGCAAACCTTGTCCGGATTGCGCACCGGGCAGCGCTCCTTGAAAACACACCGGGATTTCCACCGGATTTCCGGGCAGGCTGGAGATCCCGAGGGTAGCGTTGGTGATGGATAGGGTCCACACCAGGGAACAGAAAAGGCCGGTCATCACACCACCTCCGGAACCACCCAGGGGTGGCGGTATGTGCGCTTCAGCAGTTTGTTGGCGTTGTCGTTGTTGATGAAGCGTTCGGCCGCGGCATCGAAGTCTAGTTTTTCGCCTCCCACGCGGTAGGAAATGTTGGCGAGATGGCACAGCGACGTCGAGAGGTGGCCCTCCTCGATGTCCGCGTTGGGCCGCGCGCCCGTGCGAACGCACTCCAGGAAATTCTCGATATGGGGAACCGCCGGATCGCGGCCGTATTCGAAGGGGCCGGGCTGTTCCTCGTTGATGAAGATCTGCCAGCCGCCGCCGTGCCGCCCGCATTGCATGATGCCCTTGGTGCCGTAGACTTCGACGCGAGTGGCGCAGAACGGCCAGTTGGGGAACAGGTCGCTGTCGCGGATGAGTTGGGAGATCTTGCGCAAAGCGGGAGTCCACAGGGTGACCTGGATCAGCATGGTGAGTTTTTCGAATTCCAGGGTGACGATTTGCGTGTCGGGCGTGTCCTGATTATCCTTGAGTTGGAAAATGCCCCCCACCGCGTAAACGGATTTCGGCGAGGCCTGGCCGGACAGCCACCGGGCCAGGTCGATTTGATGTACGGCGTCGTTGATGATGTCACCGCCGGAGTATTCCCACTTCCAGTTCCAATTCCCGCCACCGTAGAAGTTGGGATTGTAGGGCCGCAGGGGCGCGGGACCGAGCCAGAGATCGTAGTTCAGGCCTTCGGGAACCGGGCCGTCCGGCTGAGGGGGGAGTTCGGGACGGGTTTTCATGTTGAAGACTTTAATGTAATGGATGTCGCCCAGTTCGCCCGCGGCGAGGCGTTCCACGGCGTGTTGGGCGTAAGGGGCGCTGCGGGTTTGGGTTCCGAGTTGCACCACGCGGTTGTATTTGCGCGCCGCTTCCACCATCTTGCGTCCTTCCCACAAACTATGGGAGGCGGGTTTTTCACAATAGACATGTTTGCCCGCCTGGCAGGCCAGAATGGTTCCCAGGGCGTGCCAGTGATCCGGCGTGGCGTTGACGATAGCGTCCACACCGGGATCGGAAAGCATTTCGCGGAAGTCCTGGGTGGTCTTGGGGCGCTTGCCATGTTCCTCCTCGAGTTGTTTCGCGGGGGTGACGAGCATGCGGGCGTCGGCATCGCTGAGGAAGGCTACTTCCACGTTGGGCATGCGGGCGAATGTGCGGCACAGCCAGCTGCCGCGTCCGCCCACGCCCATCACGCCGACGACGATTTTGTCATTGGCGGCCCGCGCGTTCGAAGCGGAGGAGAGAGCCATCATTCCGGTGGCGGCGATTCCCGTTTTGGCGGAATTTCCCAAAAAAGTACGGCGGGTAATGGGTTTCATAATGAATCCTCATCGTGAAATAAGATGTGACGAGTGAAAAGGTTTTCCTCGCGCTTGGCTGCGAGGATACTATAAACCGGCCGGTGGTGGATAGAGGAAGTGAGGGGCCAGGCTGACACACACTCCAAAAAAGAGTATCATTACTACGAATAAATCCGTGATCCTGTGCTTTTGTGGAAAGCCGGCTCTCGAGCCAAGGCGGTGAGATGATCAATCAGGCGTTTTGGGTATTGCTTCTAATGGCCTTTCTGGTGCTCTGTTCCTGCACCCAATTCTATATCCCCTTCGATCCCGCGATGTTGTTGCTGATCCAGGACAACCGGGAACGGCCGCCCGAAAAGATGCCAGTCAACCAGTTGGCCCGGCGGCCTGGGGAAATAAATGAACCGATTGGGATTATTTCCGGTCCGCCGGTTCTGCTGGCGCAGGCGCGTGAAAATACACCGGGCCCCGCCCCGTACCCAATCCCGGATTGGTACGAATGGCCTCTGAGATGAATGGAACTGTTTTCCCGAATCCTGAACTTTCTCACTGCACGATTCGTGATATGCGGATTGATGGGAACGCGAACCGCTTTCCTCTCCCTCCGGGAGAGGGTCAGGGTGAGGGAAAGCCCTGAAAGGGCGATTCACATCCTTTCTGGCTCATCCGGTAAGTGCGTACTTTTTCTTTTTGGTTTGCTATGCCGTTCCGTCAAACCGTCTGGAGAGAATGACCCCCAAGTCCCTCTCTCTGGGCGGGCGGATTGGATGGGGCAAAGCCCTTTCGCCCCGCTGGGCTTCTCTGGAATGGGTTGGAATCTCACCTTCATGGGAGTCCCCTTCAGGGGACGGCTTTACAGCAGCCCAGGGTTTTAACCCTGGGCCAATAGCTTTCTCTGCAGTTGGATAAATGAATATGAATTGCTTAGCTCTGCGAATAGGGGTTATTTCCCTCTCCTTTTCCCCTGATCTTTAAAATATTATAAGATTGTCATCTTTGCTGGCTCAGGAGGTTGAATTCTCCTCCGTCTTCAGTGCCCGCTCCAGGACGGCGTAGTTGCGTTGCACCATGGCGCGGGGGTCTTTCATCATGCCCGCGCCGGCCAGGGCGTTGTCGTACAGTTGCTCGACGGCCAATTTCAGCAGTTCCGAATCTTTTTCCCGGGCCAGGCGGCGGGCCAGGTGGACCAGGATGGGGTGATCGGGATTGAACTCCAGCGACTTTTTGGCCATGTTGACGAAATCCTTGTTCACGGTTTCCAACACCCGCTGCATGGCGCCGGTCATGGGAGAGTCCAGGTGCACGATCATCACCGGGCTGTCCACCAGGCGTTTGGAGGCGCGCACCGCGTCCACCCGGTGGCCCAGGATCCTTTTCATATATCCCGCCAACGAATCCACTTCGTCCCGGTTGAGCCGGTCCTCGGCGGACGGGGTTTCTTCCTGGGCGGCGGGAACGTCCGGCAGGTCTAACTCTCCCTGGTCGGCGGATTGGAAGGGATGGCTTTCGTACTCGTGCAAAGTGGTCAACACAAAGTCGTCGATCGAATCGAACACATACAGCACTTCGATATCCCGTTGGCGGAAGGCCTCGATGTAGGGGCCGGATTCGATCGCCTCCCGCGAGGGACCGTTGATGTAGTAGATGGATTTCTGTCCGGACTTCATCCGGCTGACATATTCCGGTAGAGACACGCGCCGGCCGTCATCTGGTTTCGAAGAGTCAAAGAGCAATAGAGGGACGAGTTCGGCGCGGTAGTCACGGGCGGGGTCGCCGAGGATGGCTTCCTTGAAGAACGGACAGAAATTCGTCCAGAATTGGGTGTACCGTTCCCGGTCCGCCTGCATTTGCTCGTGCAGGAACTTGAGAAAACGGGTGGTGATGACCTTGCTGAGTTTGCGCACCAGGGCGTTGTCCTGCAGGGTTTCGCGCGAGATGTTCAGGGGGAGGTCCTCGCTGTCCACCACGCCTCGGAGAAAGCGCAGCCATTCAGGCAGGATGACATCCGAGTGGTTTTGAATGACCACCTTGCGGCAATAGAGATTCACACCGGGCTCCATCCGGCCGAAACCGTACTGTTCGAAGTTGTCCTGCGGCACGAAAAGCAGCGCGTGGACCTGCAGCGGCGCGTCGAGCGAGAAATGCAGGCGGTAGAACGGTTCGTCGACGGAATTGGCGATGAACTTGTAGAACTCGGTGTATTCCTCGTCCTTGATCTTGGACTTGTTCCGGGTCCAGAGGGCTTGGATGGTGTTGATCCGTTCGCCGTTGATCCAAATGGGGAAGGAAACGAAATTGGAGTATTTTTTCACAATGTCTTTCACCGCGGCGGCCGAGGCGAATTCGTGCGCGTCCTCCCGCAGATCCAGGATGATTTGGGTCCCGCGGCGGAGTCCCTCCTTCGGCTCGACGGTGTATTCGCCGCCGCCGTCCGATTTCCACTCCACGCCCTCCGCCCCGGGCCGGAAGGAACGCGAGCGTACGGTGATTTCACGGGACACCATGAAAGCGGAATAGAAGCCGACGCCGAACTGCCCGATGAGTTGCACTTCCTGCCCGGGCGCTTCCCTCGCGCGCTTGAGGAATTCGCGGGTGCCCGAGTGGGCGATGGTGCCCAGGTTGCGGCGGATTTCGTCATCCGTCATGCCGATGCCCGTATCGGTGAAGGTGAGGCGATGGTTGGATTCATCCACTTCGACGCGGATTTCCAGCGGCGCTTCGGGATCGGCGATGGCTTCGTTGTGGACTTTTTCGTAGCGGATTTTTTCGAGCGCGTCGGCGGCGTTGGAGATCAGTTCGCGCACGAAGATTTCCCGATGCGTGTAGAGGGAATGAACGACGATATCCAGAACCTGGGCGACCTCGGCCTGGAAGGGTTCTTTTTGAGGAGATGGAAAGTTCGCGGTTTCGTTCATCGGTACGGACCTCCAAGAATCCAATTTCGGATGGAACAGCGCGGATTTTATAAGCCGTGGCCCGATCCGGGAAGTGATGGAATTTCCGTTTCGCGGTTCTCCGGCGGGGGCGATTCGGGTTTCAGTTTGCGCCAGAGGGTGGCCGGGCTGATGCCCAGCACTTGGGCGGCCTTGGTGCGGTTGCCGTTCACCAGTTCCAGCACGGTGTGGATGTGCTCTTCCTCCACCTGGGCCAGGGTGCAATTCAAAGGCGCCAGGGACCGGCGGGGAACCGCGCCGGCATGGAGGATGCCCGGCGGCAGGTGTTCGGGGCGGATCCAGCCGTCCTTGGAGAGCACGGCGGCGCGTTCGATGGCGTTTTCCAGTTCGCGCACGTTGCCGGGCCAAGAATAGGATTGCAGGTAATCGAGACAGGTGGCGTCGAGGCGCAGGTTGGGCAGGTTGAACTTCTGGGCGAATTGGTTCACGAAATACCGGGAGAGGGGCAGGATGTCTTCCTGGCGTTGCGCGAGAGGGGGGATTTCGATTTCGATGACGCCCAGGCGGTAATAGAGGTCTTCTCGAAACTGGCCGCTCTTGATGGCTTTTTTCAGATTCTTGTTCGTGGCGGCCATGACGCGGACGTCGATCTTCCGCACCTTGCTTTCGCCTACGCGCATGATCTCCCGTTCCTGCAGCACGCGCAACAGTTTGAGTTGCATGGCGGGGGAGATGTCGCCGATCTCGTCCAGGAACAAGGTGCCCTTGTTGGCTTGTTCGAACAGTCCCACCCGGTCGTGGATGGCGCCCGTGAAGGAGCCGGCCTTGTGCCCGAACAATTCGCTTTCCAACAAGGTTTCGGGCAAGGCGCCGCAGTTGACGGCGACGAAGGGATACGCGGCCCGGTTGGAGCGCTGGTGGATGTATCGGGCCATGACTTCCTTGCCCGTGCCGCTGGCCCCGGTGATCAGCACGGAGGTGTCGAAGGGGGCGACATGGCTGGCCATCTCGATGACCTGGCGGAAGGTGTCGCTGTGCACTTCGACGAACGGGGGGGCGGATTTGGACAGCCGGTCGATGAGTTTTTTGTGTTGAGCGATTTCGCGCTGCTTCTTGCGCAGCTCGCTGGTCAGTTGCTGGATTTTGCCGTGGATGTCCCGGCTTTCGAAATAGGTCAGGTGGGACCTTTCGTTTTCCCCCCAGGAATTCAAATCCTTGCCCACGCCCGCGCAGATCCGGCCCGATTCCGCCCGGCACTTGGTCTCGACGAAGTAGATTTCCCGCCCCAGGCAGTACGAGGTGTAGCCGCTGGCGTAGCCGGTCAGGATCCAACAGACGGGGTGGCCAGAGAGGCCGAGTTCGGACAAGTACTCCTCCGCCTCGCCCGAGTTGCGCCAGACGACTTCGATCTGGCAGGATCCGGAGGCGTCGCCGATCCGGATGGATTTGATGGCCGTGTTGGCAAGGCCCTGGAGGGTATGCAGGCGGGCGCCCGCGCGGAGCCATTCCTCCTGGTTGTCCCATTGGAAGATACGGTTCATGGCGGCGGCGTCGGCCTGGCCCCAGAAATACCCGTACCGGGTGAGGATGCGCCGGGTGTCTTCAAGGCCCAGCATCTCGATCAGGTCCTTGCGCAGCTGGGCGGCGGCGTGCAGATCGTTGATGAACAGCCGCCGGCCGTGCAAGTTCAAATTGCCTTCGGATAAATCAATCAACTCGTTCAGTTTCAGATCGGCGGCTTTCATGTTTGGCTCCTTCAAAATGAAATAATGCTACTTCATTCTGAAATATACCTTCTGAACCGGGAAATGCCAACCGCCTGTGCATCGTTCTGATTTTATTTTGGTTAAGAATGGGATGCCCGGTTGGCCCCGTCTTTGCGGATAGAGAACAGCGGAATCAAATCCCAACTATTCCAGTCCAGGAGGACTCTCATGTACAAGATGCTGCGCGACATTCACCGCGGGATGCAGCCCAAGGTAACGAACTTGGCCCAGGAGCTGGTGCGGATTCCCAGCGTCAGCCGGAACGAGGAACGCATCGCGGACCGGATCCTGCAGGAAATGAAGGCCATCGGATTTGACAAACTCGTCCGCGACGAATGGGGCAATGTGGTGGCTCTGCTCTACGGCAATGAATCGCTTCCCACCGTGCTGCTCAACAGCCACATGGACACCGTGAATCCGGGCGACGGGACGGCTTGGAAGGAATCGCCCTACAGCGGGCGGATCGAAAACGGGCGGCTGTACGGCGTAGGGGCGTCGGATTGCAAGGGCGGCCTGGCGGCCCAACTGTACGCGGGGGCGTTGCTCAAACGCAGCCTGCTGCCGCTGCGGGGCAATTTGGTGATCGCCGCCACGGTGGCCGAACAGAACGGCCGGGGCGTGGGCGTGCGGGGGCTGCTCGAACATACATTACCGTCGTTCGAGTTGAAACCGGATTACGCGATCCTGGGCGAACCGACCGGCCTGGGGCTGTACTACGGCCATGATGGGTGGCTGGAACTGGAGATCCAGATCCAGGGGCGCAACCCCTTCAAGGTGGAAGACGCGGCGCGGGCCATTCTTGAAGACTCGGTCCAGAACCGGGGCCTTTCGTCGAAGAAGAAGGGCGTCTCGGAGGTGGCCGTACGCGAGCCGGAAGTCGAGGAGCAAAACGGCATCCGGCGTGTGACCATCCAGATGGAGCGGCGGCTGAATACCTCAGAACCGGCCGAGGAGGTCATGGGACGGATTAAGCGTGGCGCGGTGATGGCGGCCCAGGCAGCCGGTGGCGTGGCCGTCGATGTGGCGGTGCGGCAGGAAACGCAGACCATGTACACCGGCCAGACGCGCGTGGTACGCCATGTGTGCCATGCCTGGGCGACGGATCCCTTCCATCCGCTGCTCGACCGCTCCCGCCAGGCCTTGACCGCCGCCGGTTGCCGCGTGGCCCCCGGCAAGTGGGAACTGGGCCAGCTGGGCATGGGCACCGCGGGCGGCGCGCTGGTGAACGAGTTCCACGTGCCCACCATCGGGTACGGTCCGGGGAACGAAGAAACGGCGCACAGCGTGAACGAGTATGTCGATATCGCGAATATCCACGAAGCCGTTTACGGAACCGCGGTGATCATCCACGGCCTGATCGGCATCCCGGTTTTCGGTTGGACTTCGGATGAAATCTAATCTCCTTTGTTCCGAATAGAACCTAGCTGTACGAGGTGGCTCATGAACATTCTGGTATTCAACTGCGGCAGTTCGTCGCTGAAATACAAACTGATCGACATGCCTTCGCAGACCGTCGTGGCGGGCGGCGAGGCCCAGCGCATCGGCCCGCCCACGGCGGAACCATCCCGCATTCTGCACCAGGTCCAGGGAAAGCGGGAGGTTGTGGAGGTTCCCATGCGGGACCACCGGTCGGCCTTTGATGAGGTGATGAAGATCCTGGAAACCGCCCAATGCCGGCCGGACGGCGTGGGACACCGGATGGTTCACGGCGGGGCGCGTTTCAGCCGTCCCGCCCGGATCGGCCAGCGGGTGTATGAAGACCTGGAGGCCGTGGCGGATCTCGCGCCGTTGCATAATCCGCCCGCCATGGCGCTGATCCAGGCGTGCCTGAAACGGTATCCCAACTTGCCCCAGGTGGCGGTGTTCGACACGGCCTATCACGCCACCATTCCCGAATACGCACGGACGTATGCCCTGCCGCGCGGTCTGGCCGCGGAGACGCGGATCCGCAAGTATGGATTTCACGGAACCAGCCACCAATACGTGGCGGAGCAGGCCGCTCAATTTTTGAATATTCCGATGGAAAAATTGAATGCGGTCAGTTGCCATCTGGGCAGCGGGGGGGCGAGCCTGTGCGCCATTCAGGGGGGCAAGTCCATCGACAACACCATGGGTTTTTCACCACTCCAGGGGCTGATCATGAGCACCCGCTGCGGCGACCTGGACCCGGCCATTCCCATGCAAATGCTGGCGCGGGCCAACGGCGATCATGGCCGGGTGGAGGCGGTGCTCAACAAAAAGAGCGGAGTGCTGGGGATGTCGGGGACGTCGGCGGACATCCGGGACATTCTCGCGGCGTGCCATCAATCCGAGGACCGGGACCGGATCCGGAAATACCACGTGACCGCGCAAAGCTACCTGTGGCGCATCCGCAAATACCTGGGGGCGTACCTGGCGGTGGTGGAATCACCGGCCGCGGTGATTTTCACCGACACCATCGGCGAGACAGTACCGTATGTCCGCTGGTCGGTCTGCACGGACATGGACGTGTTCGGCATCCAGATCGACGCGCATAAGAATTGGGCGGTGGAGCAGTATCCGGCCGATGTCGCCACCGAGGGCAGCCCCGTGCGCGTGCTGGTCATCCAAACCAATGAGGAACTGGCCATTGCCCAATTCACGCACCAGGTCCTGGTCCACGAGAACTAGGCCCGGAAAGGAGAGATTGTCATGAACATCCTGGTTTTGCGGCTGGGATTGAACTCGCTGCATCACGCCTTTTTTCAACACTACGAACGGCAACCGGTGAAACATCCGGTGCGCCGGATCGACCGGTCCCAATGGCGTTCGGAAAACAAATACAGGGACATCCTGCGGGAGATTTGGCGGGAAGGACCCGCGGATTCGCCTCTCGACGCCATCACCATTGAGGCCAAATACGGCGGCGTGGTGTTTTCCGGACCGGTCCGCGTGGACGCGGAAGTCCTGGAAAAATTGAAGAAACTCACGCCGTGCGCCCCGTTGCATATGCCGGAACTGGTGGAATTGGCGCAAGCCTGCCAGGACGTGTCTCCCGAAACTCCGGTGGTTCTGGATTTTGAAACGGCCTTTTTCGCGTCCTTGCCGGACCGCGAGCACAGCCTGGGTGTGGATGCGGATCTGATCCGCGATCCCAACATGCGCAAGTTCGGATTCTACGGCATCTATCACGAAGCCGCGCGGGAGTACGCGTTGGAGTGCTGGCCGGAAATCCGGGAATCCTCCCGCATTCTATCTATCTGCCTGGAGCCCCGGCCGGAGATCGCGGCCATCCTGGGTAATAAACCCGTCATGGTCACCAGCGGCGTCACACCCCTGGAGGGCCTGCCCGGCCACACGACCTGTGGCGACCTGGATCCCAACATTGTGCTTACCCTGGCGCAGAAGAAAGAGTGGGGACCCGAGCAGATCAACAACGTTCTGACCAGGGAGAGCGGACTATTGGGGCTGGCGGGCCGTCCGATCACGATTCAAGAATTGTTTGAATCGGACGAGGCAGAATTGCAGTCCATCCAGGATCTCATGAAATACCGGATCCGGCTGGCGTGCGGTTCGGGAATCGCGGCGATGAGCGGTTTGGACGCCATTGTGTTTTCGGGGCGGTACGCCTCCGCCGGGAAAAAACTGGGACCGTGGCTGATTTCCCGCCTGTCCTTGCCGGGATCGCGGAAGAACAACGTGTATTGGGATTGGTTCGACGAGCCGGTCGATCAACTGTTGGCGGACCGTGCGGTCCAGGTGGTCATGTCTTCACCCATGGTGGTCAACGAGTGAGATCCTTTTGATGACGCAGCGGCCAATAGTGATAATAATACATTGATGTTCCATATTTTGTGGTGCAGGCATCCTGCCGGCAATTATATTATGTGCGGACAAGATGTCCGCACCCTGGAGTTTGGCTATCCGGAAGCATAAAAAACCGCGGATTCCAGCGAATCTTCCAATT
>JBHGBC010000104.1:0-21359 GCA_041946805.1 bacterium | reverse complement strand
CAAGGTTTTTCTCCTAAAAGGAGCCTTTTCTTATCATACAAGGGTTAGGGTGAGGGAAGTCCTGAACGGACGGCATTTATTTCTCTTCATTCCGCCTCCCCCAGGCGGAGGATCTTTCTTTCTCCCTCTCCCTCCGGAAGAGCACCGGGGTGAGGGGCGGGAGGGCGAACCACCGGGTGAGCCGCGGAAAACGAGAGGCGAATCGGAAGAATGCGGCCCGGCGGGAGCCTATCCCTCCCGGTGGTTTGGATCAACGGATCATCCTCGAAAGGAATCTGACATCATGGGTGTGGAAATCGGCGTTCGCTACGAAGGAGATCTGCATTGTGAGGCCGTGCACGGTCCGTCCGGCAACCGGCTGGTGACCGACGCGCCCGTGGACAACGGGGGGCGGGGGGAAGCCTTTTCACCGACGGACCTGGTGGCCACGGGATTGGGCGCGTGCCTGTTGACCATCATCGGACTGACGGCGAAGCGTCTTGGACGGCAAGTGGACGGCGTGCAAGCGCATGTGGTGAAGGAAATGGTCTCCGATCCCGTGCGGCGGATCGGGGCGTTGCAGGCCGATATCCGCTTCCCGCAGGGGGTGGTCTTGACGGAAAGTGAACGGGCGATGCTGGAAGCGGCGGCGCGCGCCTGCCCGGTCAAGCAAAGCCTCAATCCGGATATCTCCATCACGTTGGAATTCTATTATCCGGACTGATCCGGAATGGGAAGGGAAGGCCGGTCTGGTTTCCGGCCGGATCAAACTCCCGCTTGACACCGGTGGAATCAAACGTTGAAATGACCAAAAGGTCAACGAAAGAGCGGCCGTCCCCGGGGGACGAGACATTCGAATTATCCTGAATAAGGAGGATTTTTATGTATCACCCATTTGCGGGATGTTTGGCGGTACTCATGCTGAGCGCGGGAATGGCCGCGGCCCAGCCCGTGTACGTAAACCTGAATTCGCAGTTCGACACCGACGCGGTGCTCGAGCCGGGCGGCGCGGGCTTGGGGGACGCCCTGGATGACGAAGGCCGGCGCGTGGATGCGGGTACCCTGCCGGCCGCGTACCAGGACGGCCAGGCGGCCGTGACGCAGGACGGGCGGACCTCGTTTTTGTTCGGGCCGCTCAAGCAGGCGTCGTTGGATGGCCTGTCCCTCAACGGGCAAACCATCGACGTGCCCGACGGAAAGTACGGGAGCGTGGACATGGCCTTGCTCTCCGCGCCGGACGGGTATGGTTCGCCGTTTACATCTCTCCAGTTTCACTACGCCGATGGCAGCGTGGACAGCCGGCGTTTCGGCCCGGTGCCGGACTGGTTCCAAAGCCCCACGGCGAGTGACCACGCGTATTATACGGCGAGCGACGACAGCGACGTGAACACCCTGATTTCGTTCGCGACCAATTTTGGAGACGAGGAGGCGTATTACTTGGCTCAAGAAAGGGGCAACGGCAACTCGGGCGGGAACCGGTTCGTGGACGCTGCCGGTTATGTGTTGTACGAATTGCGGGATCTGGCGGGCGTGACCGAGGCCACCTTGGGAGTCACGGTGGGCAACAATTTCGTGATCTCCATCGCCACCGACTATTTCGATCCCGAAGCGTCCACGACCGAAGGGTACGAGGTCCTGGCCAATTCGATGGAACTCTACGACCAGTTCGAACACCGCGCCCTGGGCAACCTGAAGCAGTACACCTTCGATCTGGCGCCCTACCTGGCCCGCAACAATGGAACGATTTTCCTTCTGTTCACAGACGCGACGCCGGCCAACGGCTGGGGGCCATACATTCAAAACATCACCGTGTTCACCGGCCAGTACAAGGAATTCGCCGAAGTGCTGTCGCCCGCGGTGGATACCACCAACGCCGCGATGCATGCCATGTTCCTGACCGATGGCGGCGCGGACGAGAAACCCTACCTGTATGACAACAGCGGATCCGGGCCGTCCAACCGCCATCACCGCTTCGCCGATGGATCGGGTTCGATCACCTACAAGTTCGATTTACCCGATGATGTCACGGCCGCGAACCTGACCGTGGACATGGCCAACAACTTCGTCGTGTCTCTCGGCGGACCGGCCGGCGTCATGCGCTACGCGCAAATGTCGCCCGGCACGACGGAGGAACAGACCTTCCTGCTGGAGGAAAGCGGCAGCATCATCAGCGGCAACGCCCGCTTCGCCGACGCGGCCAGCTACATGATCTACCAGTTTGATCTGCCCGACGACGTTACGGCGGCCTTTGCGCGGATCAACGTGGGCAATCAGTTCGTGATCGAACTCGCTTCCGGCGCGGACGGCGATTACCAGATCGTGAAAGATTACGTGGCGGAAACCGGCAACGAGATCCGGGACAACACCAACCTGGATACCTACGACTTCGACCTGGCCTCCTACCTGGCCAACAATCCCCAGAAGATCATCCGCATCCGGCTGACGGACGGCTTGCCCGCCGACGGCTGGGGGCCTTACCTGACGGGGATTTCGATCGTCAACAAGATCCCGGCGGAAGGCGAAGGCGGATTCCAGGAAGTGCTGAACTCCATGGCGATGTTCGGCGGCGAGGATATTCACAACGAATATAATAAAGGCTATTACACGATCGATCTTACCTCGGCGCTGCAGAACAATCCCACCAAGGAAGTGTTCGTCAAGTTCACGGACGGCACCACCGGCGACGGCTGGGGCCCCGGTATCTTCTGGATGGCGGTCTACAGCGGCGCGATCGACATTCAATCCGATGGGCTGGTCTTCAATGGTCTCAAAACCACCACGGGCGGACCGGCGAATTATGGATTGAACCTGATGCACCGGCGGTACGCGGTGGACGCGGGCAAGACCCTGACGCAGATCGTGTTCCCCGCCGATGCGGCGGACGTACACCTGATGGGCTTGACGCTCAATCCGGGCGCCGCGGCGGTCAGCGATTGGATGATCCAATAAGCCCATTCCAAGACATCACTGGATCGACTCTGTAATCCAAGGGGGACGGCGGTGGCCGTCCCCCTGGCTTTCCACCCAGCCGCGGGGCGAGCGACCATGGTTTCAGGATTCCTCCCGTATGCGCGTACCTTTCCCCGAACGCGTGGCCGGATATCGATTTGACACATGGGAGAGAACCACCCTCCATTCCCTCTCCAAATGAGCGAGAGCCACCCTTTATTTCCTCTCCCCCTGGGAGAGGGCCAGGGTGAGGGTATTGGGCCGGAGCGGTCCTCCGTGTCCAGCCGCTTCATGGAGTGGAGAGCGCGCTTTTTTCATCCTCATGTGCGCCCTGACCGGATCGTGCCAAAATCCTGCCCTGCCGCGATCCCGTACCACTCCCTCATAAATACTGAATCAGCCGGATGGGATTCCCCTCTACATCCTTGATCTCGGCCAGAAGGGAGTTGAAATCGCCGCGGGGCTCGAAGGTGAACTCGACCCCCTTGTTCTTGAGGATCTGGCTGAAGGCGCGCAAATCATCCACTTCCAGGCTGAAGCGGACGGTGTTCTTGGCGGGATGGTGCCCCTCGATGACGCGGGGATCCCCTTGATGCAAGGCCAGGTGCGCGCCCGGCAGTTCATACTCGATCCACAAATCGGTCACGATGACCGGATCGGTGAATCCCAGGGTATCCTCGTAAAAGCGGCGCATGCGGGCCATGTCCTTCGCGTAGAGAAAGACCATGTTGATGCGTTTGATCTTCGGCATTCATCCGGCTCCTTCCAGAAAAATCGCCAGTCATGGAAATCCGCCGTATTATAGGGCCTCCCCCGTCTGGTGAACAGTCTGGACGGCGTTTGGCGGGGCTGTGTTGACGCCCCTTTCACCCATGGTTTATAGTCTTGGTCATGTTCAGATATCCGGAATCGTATTTCCGGGGAACGAGGTGAACAGCATGGGCGCAAAACGTGAATCAGGGATCGTGTCCCGCCGGAGTTTCACCACCGGTTTGACGGCCTGGGCGGCGGCCGGGATCATCCCCCGCTCCGTCCGGGGAGCCAATGACCGCCTGGGTCTTGGCGTGATCGGCTGCGGCGGCCGGGGCAGCGATCATCTCAGCACGTTGAACCAGGTCAAGGAAGCCGGCGAGAACCTGGCCGTCACGGCGGTCTGCGATGTGTACCGTCCCCGCCTGATCAAGGCCGCCGATAAAACCGGCGCGCATCCCTATATGCACCATCAGGAACTGCTCGCGGATCCGGAGGTGGACGCCGTCTTGATCGCCACGCCGGACCATTGGCACGGGTACCAACTGCTTGACGCCTGCGAGGCGGGCAAGGACGCGTATTGCGAAAAACCGCTGACCCACTGGCGGCAGGTGGAGCTGACCCGGAAGGTGATCCAGGCCGTCAATGTTTCCAAGCGCGTGGTCCAGACCGGCACCCAAACCCTCAGCAGCAGCGCATGGACCCAGGCCGCCCGCATGATCCAGGAAGGGGCCATCGGCCAACCGGTCCATGCGCAGGCCGGCTATTTCCGGATCGGCGACTGGGGCGAGCGCATGCCGGTCGATGATCCCGGGGCGAAACCGGGACCCGATCTGCTGTGGGACACCTTTTTGGGCGACGCGCCCAAGCGCGATTTCTCCGTCAGCCGGTTTTTTCAGTGGCGGATGTATTGGGACTACGCCGGCGGCCCCTCCACCGACCTGTTTCCCCATACCTTCGCGCCGCTCCTGCGGATGCTCAATGTCTCGTTTCCGGCCACGGTCTGCGCCTCGGGAGGTAAGTTCCGGTACGACGGCGAGCGCGAGGTGCCCGATACGTTCAACCTGCTCCTGGATTTTCCCGAGGGCATTTCGGTGGTGCTGCTCTGCACCCTGGGGAACGATTTTCCCGTCCCAACGGTGGTCCGGGGCGAGGAAGGAACGTTGATGTTCGAGGGCGACAACATCCTCGTCAAACCCCAGCCCGGGGTGGAAAGGCCTCCCAAGGTGGATCCGGTCCAACGCAAGGAATCCATGGTGGATTTCTGGCGCAATTTCCTGACCTGCTGCCGCACCCGCGAAACGCCCTGGAGCCCGATGGATCTCGCCTATCCCGTCCAGACCGCCCTCCAGATGGGGGTTTTCGCGCTGCGGGAACAAAAAGTTGTGCGATTCAGTCGAGATTCGGGAACGATTTTGCTATAATGGCCCAACTCGTACGAACCTGTCGTGTGGAAGGAATCAGCGGGATCTTCTCCACCGCTTTCTTTCATCCGGGTCGATCTCTTCGTAGAAACAAGAAAGGTGTGCGATCATGAGTATCCATCCCACGAAAATGAATTCCCCCCAATGCGGTTGTTGTACCTCGCGGGTGTGCCCCGGCCGGACGCCAGGCATCACCCGGCGCGGTTTCATGGCCGGCATGGGGACGGCGGCCGCCGGCACGATGGCGCTGTCCGCCTTCGGAGCCGCCGCATCGGCGCAGGAAGTCCAGCGGATCGAGCCCATCCGTTTGCCCCTGAAAGTACAGCCGGTGTTTACGTACAGCATCCCCACCCGGCACGAAGGCACCAGCTGGCGCGGCTGGGGAGGCATCCACACGGAACAGGACGCGGCCGAGGAACGGGACCGCATTACGCGGGAATTGGATGAAATGAAACAAAGCGCCGAGTTTCCCTTGGAAATCCTTCCCGTGGCCATGGTGAGAAACAACGCCGAGGCGGCCCAACTGGTGAAGGGCGATCACGATGTGATGCTCATGTACGCGGGCACCGCCGGCGGGGACGTGCTGGAAACGCTGACCGATCCCAAGAAATGGACGATTATTTTCCTGCGCCACAAGTCGGGTCCGGTCTATGTGTGGTATGAAATCATCCACAACCGTTTCCTGCGCAAAACCGTGGACGAATACGGTCAGCCGGGCGTCAGCAACCAGGACGTCGTGGTCGACCGCCATGACGAGGTGCTGTGGCGGCTGCGGGCGCTCGCCGGGCTGAAGAACACCTTGGGCAAAAAGATCCTGTGCATCGGCGGCGCCAGCGGCTGGGGCGATGGCGGTCAGAAAGCCCCCCAACTCTCCAAGGACGTCTTCAAGATGAACCTGGTGGACGTTTCTTACGACGAACTCGGCCAGCGCATCGCCCGGTTCAATCAGAACGCCACCCTGGTGAAAAAGAGCCAGGAAGACGCCAAGAAGTTCCTGAGCCAGGACGGCATCACTCTCGAAACCGCCGAGGATTTCGTCGCCAAGTGCTTCTTGCTCACCGAGGTTTTCCACGAGCTGATGGCCGAGCACAAGACCGACGCCCTCACCATCAACGCCTGTATGGGAACCATCATGCAAGTCTCGAAAACCACGGCCTGCATGCCCCTCAACTTCCTGAACGACGACGGCTACATGGCCTTCTGCGAATCGGACTTCGTCGTGATCCCCTCGGGCATTCTGCTGCATTACCTCTCCGGCAAACCGCAGTTCTTCAACGATCCCACCTACCCGCACGATGGGGTGGTCACCTTGGCCCATTGCACCGCCCCCCGCAAGATGGATGGTGTCAATTACGAACCGGCCCGCATCCTGACCCACTTCGAGTCCGACTTCGGCGCGGCGCCCAAGGTGGAAATGAAACTGGGACAGAAAATGACGGTCATCGATCCGGACTTCAATTTCAAACGGTGGCTCGGATTCGAGGCCGAGATCGTCGACAATCCCTTCCTCGACATCTGCCGTTCGCAGATCGACGTGCAAATCAACGCCAGCACCGAGAAACTCAACGAGGAAACACGCGGTTTCCACTGGATGGCCTGCTACGACAACTATCTCAAGGAAACCGGCTACGCGCTGAGCAAAGTGGGCATCGAATGGATGAATCTGACCGTGTAAACCGGAATATCCGATATTCCGGCTTGTTTTTCCTGCTTTATTTCCGGCTGCGGCATTTCATCTCCCCCGGGCTTCCCCCGGGGGATTTTCTTTCTCACTCCGGCAACGTGAAATACTCCTGCAACTGCTTCAACCGGCTCGCCCCGATGCCGGAAACGGCGTCCACCTCTTTCCAGCTCTTGAATCCCTTGCTTTGGGACCGGGCCTGGAGAAGCGCATCCGCCAGGTGCTCCCCGACGCCGGATACCTTCATCAAATCCTCGCGGGTGGCCTGGTTCAGCGGAATTTTCCGGGGTGATGCGCCGCTTGCCTTGGACAGGCGCAGGGGAAGGCGTGGAGGCGATGTCCCCGGGGCGGAAGCGGTGGGACGGATCATGGGGATCGTTTTCCTGGATAAGGATTCCGCGTAATCCAGCAGATCGTTCATCTTGGCCTGGCCGATGCCGCTGACCTCGTTGATTTGCTGGATGTCGGTGAAACTCCCCAGCGCGGCGCGCTTGTCCAGAATGCGCCGGGCCAGAACCGGGCCGATTCCCGGCGCTTCGAGCAATTGCTCAAGGCTCGTCTGATTCAAAAACCGCACGAGTGCGCCGGAGGTATCGGCCGCCGGCGGAACGGTGGACGCGATAGGCCTGGAGGGCGAAGAGGTAGTGGGCGAGGAAGCAGTGGACCCTGCGTCGAAGGGAGTCTGATTGGAATGGGTAATGACCAGCTCCGCGGTTTTGTCCGCGCCCCGGTAATTCTCGTAGGCGATCCCCGCCAGTAAAATAGCCAGAAGCACAGCGCCTAATGCCAATTCGCCGCGCTGCATGATGCATAATCCCCCATGCGATGCGCATACTCGGTTCCCGGCCGGTCCGCGGCCCAGGGGAATCCATCATATAAGCCTGGGAGATTAAACCACAATATTCAGCAATTTTCCAGGTACGTAAACTTTCTTGCGCGGCTCTTTTCCATTCAACCAGCGGGTGATCTGCGGCTCCTGCAATACGGCTTGCCAAATGGTACCCTCGTCCGCGCCTTCGGGAACCGTGACTTTTCCGCGCACCTTGCCGTTGACCTGCACCACCAGGGTGATGGTCTCGGTCCGCAATTGGGCGGGATCGCAAACCGGCCAGGGGTGATCGTAGAGAAAGCCCTCATGCCCCGTGGCCCGCCAGAGTTCATCGCTCAAATGCGGCGCGAAGGGAGAAAGCAACAAAAGCAGCGTTTCCACCGTTTCCTTGAAAAGGGGGAAATCGGCGGCCGGAATTGCTCCGCCCTCGGTGAAACGATACATCTCATTGACCAGTTCCATGATCTTGGCGATGGCCGTGTTGAGGGCGATGCGTTCCTCCACGTCGCCGCGGACGCCCTCGATGGTCTTGTGGCAGGCACGGCGCAATTGGATCGCGGCCGGGCTGGGCCCGCCGGCGGCCTGGGTCGGTTGACGCAGCGCCGGGGCGTATTTCATGACCAGGCGGTAGACGCGGTCAATGAACCTCGACGCGCCCACGACTCCTTCGTCGCTCCATTCCAGGTCGCGCTCGGGCGGCGAGGTGAAGAGGATGAAGACGCGGGCGGCGTCCGCTCCGTAGGTATTCAAAATCTCGCCGGGATCCACCACGTTGCCCTTGGACTTGGACATCTTGAAGCCGTCCTTGGTGACCATGCCCTGAGTCAGCAGATTGGTGAAGGGTTCGCTGACGTTGACCAGGCCGATATCCCGCAGGGCCTTGGTGAAGAAGCGGGAATAGAGCAAATGCAGGACGGCGTGTTCGACTCCGCCGATATAGAGGTCCACCGGCATCCACCGGGCGGCTGTTTGGGGATCGAAGGGCGCTGTCTCGTTGCGGGCGTCGGTGTAGCGCAGGAAATACCAGGATGAATCCCAGAACGTGTCGATGGTGTCCGTCTCGCGCCGCGCGGGTGAACCGCATCGGGGGCATGAGGTATTGACGAAAGCCGCGTGCCGGACGAGGGGCGAGCCTTCGCCGGTGATCTCCACGTCCCGGGGCAGTTCGACCGGCAGTTGATCATAGGGAACCGCCACGATGCCGCACTTGCCGCAATGCACCAGGGGAATCGGCATGCCCCAGTAGCGTTGGCGGGAGACGCCCCAATCCCGCAGGCGGTAATTGACCGTGCCCTTTCCGAGCCCTTGTTCATCCAGCCACGCGATGATTTTCCGCTTGCCCTCCTCGTTGGGCGTTCCGTTAAAGGGGCCGGAGTTGACCATGATTCCATCGTCCACCCAGGCGGCGGTCATTTCTTCGGCGGAATGGAACACCGCGCCTTCCGGCTGGATCACCAGGCGCATGGGCAGACCGTATTCCCGGGCGAAATCGAAATCGCGCTGGTCATGAGCGGGGACGGCCATGATCGCGCCGGTCCCGTACTCGGCCAACACGTAATTGGCGATCCAGATGGGAATCTTCTCTTGGTTGACTGGATTGATGGAGTGCCGGCCCGTGAACACGCCCTCTTTCTTGGTGGCCTCGTCGGTGCGGACGGCCTTGTCCATCCGGGCGACCTTTTGGATGAACGCGCGGCAGGCCGCTTCCTCCGGCGTGCCGGTGATCAGATTTTCCACCAGGGGATGCTCGGGCGCCAGCACCATGTAGGTCGCCCCGAACAGTGTGTCCGGCCGGGTGGTGAACACCGGGATGGGAGTTCCATCCTGGGGTCCGCCGGCGGCGCGGAACACGATCTCGGCCCCTTCGGACCGTCCGATCCAGTTGCGCTGCATGATCAGCACCTTGTTGGGCCAGCCTCCAAGTTGATCCAAGTCATGCAGCAGCTCGTCCGCGTAGGCGGTGATCCGGATATACCATTGCGGCAAGTATTTTTGCGTGACGGACGCGTCGCACCGCCAGCACTGGCCGTTGACCACCTGCTCGTTGGCCAGCACCGTCCGGCAGGTGGGACACCAGTTGAGCAGCCCCTCCTTACGGTACACGAGCCCCTTTTCCCAGAACTTGAGGAACAGCCACTGGCCCCACTTGTAATAATCCTCGCGGCAGGTGGCCACCTCTCGGCTCCAATCGTAGGAAAGACCCAACGCTTCCTGTTGCTGCCGCATTTCGCGGATGTTGTTCTCGGTCCACACGGCGGGGTGCACCTTATGCTTGATGGCCGCGTTCTCGGCGGGCAGGCCGAAGGCGTCATACCCCATGGGATGCAGCACCCGGAAGCCCTTCATCTGGTAGAAGCGGGCCATGACGTCGCCGATGGTGTAATTGCGCAAATGGCCCATGTGCAGTTTGCCCGAGGGATACGGGAACATCTCCAGGCAGTAGAACTTGGGCTTATCGCCTTCCTCGGACCGGCCGAACAGGTTGGCCTCTTTCCAGGCCTTCTGCCATTTCGCTTCGGCCTCGCGGAACGGAAAATGATCGGGCGCGCCTTCAACCGGAGTGATCTCCGAAACCGGGCTATTCCGGGTGGACATAATGATCCTCATCTCTGGATGCCGTGTCCCGGCCGAATCCTCCGGGACCGATCCAAATGCATTGATTTTGGGCACTTTTCGGAAAAGATCGTTCATCCAAGAATTGTATCGAAGGCGGGAAAATTGAAAAGGCCGAATGGATTGGGTATCCCTGGAATCGTGCCGGATCGTGTTATGGCAGGATCCACGGCGTGAATGTTCTTCTCTCAATCCGTTTTTCTGCCCCGGCTCTTTTGGATCCGCCATCCCTTGGAGGGCCGCCGGGGGATGGATTGCAAGGCCGGGTGGATTTTTCCCCTCGTGTCCCCGGGGGGAACATCCAAACACAAAGCGTTCTTCTTGTTCAGCTGGTGGTGTTTTCGGCAATACACGGCCAGAAACGTCCGGCAGGATCCCGAACCGTCCAAGCCTTCGCCGTCCGGCCACGCCGCCTCCGGGCATTCCAGGTCGCACCAAATGGGCATGCCTCAATCCCCTTTTTTCGAGGTTCATCCGGTGTATCTACCGGAATGCAGTACTGATTTTTGACTCATCCGGCAAGTGCGTACTTTTTTTCAGATCGCCGGTTCGCATCTCTTCGATATGATCGATGAAAACCACCCCCCATAATTCCCTCTCCCTCTGGGAGAGGGCTAGGGTGAGGGAATTTTTGTAGGGGCAGACCCTGGTGTCCGCCCCAATAGATGGAGTGGATAGAATACCGTTTTCTTTATCAGGTATGCACTTGCCGGATGAACCTAAATTTCTTTTCTTCAATATGCAAGGAATATTGTTAGCAGTTTTTCTTCCTATTTGAATTCATGATAACGCGAATGTATATGATTTTCGAATGAAGATCAATTATTCGATGGGAGTGGCTTGTATCTCTCATTTATAAGTTCGCGATATTTCCGATCGCGCTCGATCAATTTCATCCTTTCGGGATGAGGATTACCCAGTCCAGGGTAAATGGTTTTCCATCTGTAGTTGTTGCTTACAATGAGTTGGATGATTTTCGCGGTTTGCCGATTTTCAATCGTATTAACGTAATTGGGAGTAATCGCCATTGAATCCATTTCATGCAAAAATGCCGCAGCGCGCCATCGTAAAACATCATTCAAACTTTCATTTTTAATGGCTTGCATTAATAAAGGTTTTACAATTTCTGTATTCGAGTTTATGGCATTAGCCGCAGGCCAAAACGCATGTGCCTGATTGGGTGACAAATCCCTATTGATTTCTTCATCGGTATACGAAATAAAAGTCCTTTGCAATTTCGACTCACCGGGAGTACCGTAAAATACAGGGGCAAATTCCAGAAACGGTTCGATGTCCATAATATCCCCTGTATGACCTGCTATGACCATGGCAGCCAATAATAATGAAACATCAATGTCTGGTTGTTTTTCCTGCAACGCTCCGTAATTTATAAAACCTTCAATAGGCAGATTATTCGCCTTTTTCCAGGAATCATGGATTATGTCCCGGAGCATCCCTTTCCGATAATTGGTGTCTTCCCAAAAACGGTTAGTTGACAATTCCTGAATTCTTTTCCCAATGACAAAAGTATAGCCGTTATATTTCAATCGGTATGGTTGATTGAATGGAAATCCAATGCCTACACGAGTACAAACATTTGCGATCTCTTCACATTCTTCGAATTCGCGAATCCTATATTCTTGGGAAATGGCAGGTGTGACTGCTCCACATAGACACAAAAGAAAAATCAATTTTCTGATTGAATGCTGTGAGATGTGCAGGATATTCATGTGCCTTATCCTCCAATATTTCTGCAGGTTAATTTAATCAGGAAATTCCAAACCAGCTGGGGGATTTTGCCAATCGGGTATGGGTTGACCAGTCGTTTCCCACACCAGTTCGATGTTATCATCCAAAAAGCAATCCGATTGGGGTTGTCTCAACAATACTTTAATTGTATGTCCTCGATTGGGTGCCACTTCCCCATTCGTGTCGTGATACGTATGTTCAAATTGAGCGTAAAATAAACCCACTTCTACATAATTTCCACTTATATGATAATGATAGCTTGCATCAATAATTCCTGGATGATCATATAGACGGAAATGCCAATTCCCATAAGACAATCTTGATGGAGGATCAGGTATATATTGGTTGTCAATGTAGGCCATTTGATCTGGATACTTGATCCCTCCATCGACTACCCAATTATCACTATGCAATTCGTATGCAACAGAGCCATCTGGTCTCCATTCCTTATGCCTGAAAATAGTCCATCGAACTTGTGCTATATTTCGCGGATCCCCATTCAGGATATTATATCCTTCCTGATCACTTGCGGATAGAACGGAATCAAATGCCCAACCCCAGACATAGCTGTTCCAATTGTAACCATTTTGATCTTGAATATAGCCTCTATACTCACAACAAGCACCATATTGTGGATCAATCCAGGAGAGATCGCATCGTCGCGCAAACAATTCAGAAAATGGAATCCCATAAAAACTTGTATTAAAAATTGGATCTCCGGTTGGAAAATAGCCAGTGGATTGAATAAAGGATCCGAAATGCGGATTATACGAAAAACTATTTCCAATAAAAAAAATTCCCATCAGCAGCGCAAAAGAAAAAATGGTGTATTTTCCCTTCATATTGCCACCTCGCTTTTCAAATATTCGCATGACCGAAACAATCAATATCTGAGCCCCCAAAACACTTTTTCAAAAACTTCTCCTTTTTAATCAATACTTAAATCGAATATACCATAGCAGTACAAAAATCGTTTGTCAACATTATTTTCAAAAATAAAATATATCGATCAATGTGTTCAAAGATGTCATTAAATGTATTGGCATAATAAAAAAATCGTAACAGGTCACTCTTCTGAATTGAGAACCGGCGGGAAAGGCGGCAGATGCTCCGTGCGGACGTAGTCCCGCAGGGCCGAAACGAGGGTGGACAGGGGATTGTAGAAGTGCAATTTCAGGGTGCGGAAAACGGTCATCAACACCGCTTGGGTCAGCGCCCTGGTCGCTGCGGTTGCCGTAAATGATTTTGCGCATCAGCACCGCCGACAGGATCTCGCGCTCGACGTGGTTGTTGGTCGGGGGCACCTCCGGATGACACAGAAACGTGAAGAACTCGTCCCGGTATTTCTCCAGCCGCTGGGCTAGGAAGCGCACGTCGGCGTCTGTGTAGTTCCTCAGAAAATGTAGGGTGGGTTGAGTGTAACGAAACCCACCAGAACGCATACCAAATCCTCGAAGGAGATACAAAGGAATAACCTATGGCAAATAGATGCCTCTGGAAATGGGCCCCAATGCGGGATTTTTGTAGGGGCGGACCTTGGTGTCTGCCCTCATCCCGGAGTGAATGGAATCGATTTTACCTCATTATGTACGCACTTCCCGGATGAACCTGATTTTTTGAGCGCTGAAAGCGCGGCATGAGAATAGCCCAGGGCGTAAGAAGCCCTGGGGAAAAGGAACACAACAAATCACAAGCCCGGAAGGGGCGGCATATATTCTTCCCTGCAGACGGGTCAATAGTTACCATCCGGTAAGTGCGTGCTTTTTATCTGGAAAGCGCGATCGTTCTTTCATCCGTCTGGCTTAAGAGTTCAATCCAAAATTCCCTCTTCCTCTGGGAGAAGGGCCGGGGTGAGGGAAAACCTTGCTGAAATGACAACCCTTCGGCTGCCGGAAAAACCAGGATCTAGAATGGGAGGGCGAGGCTCCCGCCGGGCCGCTTGAGAACCCCAAGCCGATGGATTATAGGACGGCTCACCCGGATTCGCCCTCCCGGATTCTCTCTCCATCTGGACATTTGGGTAAAGATAATCCCCCTTCTGAGAGAGAAGCCGGGGGTGAGGGGCCATGGTAGTGCAGGCGTCCTCGCCTGCATGAAAAAAATCATCTCCCCCCCTTTTTCCTTAGCGCCCCTTTCAAGGGGCCGCCTACAGCAGCCCAGGGTTTTAACCCTGGGCTATTCTGGGTACCCTGGCCGAATCCGTCAAACCCTGGATGCACCAAAAAAAACGGGGGTGTGGGGAGCCTGTTCCACACCCCCGCAACCGTTGTTGGCTATACGCTCAACGGCGTGATTTCGATCCGTTGTTTACGCTTTATCGATTTCTGACCGGCGAAGCAGGCGAGGGCGGCCTGCATACCCTTGATCCCGTCGCACAAGTTGGGCGCGCCGGCGCGGATGGTGTGCGCGAAGCCCTGCAGTTCGAAGCGGTAAGGATCCGTGGGGGCCATGCCGCTCGCCCCGCCCTTGCCCGTGGCTTCCTGGGAGACATGGGCGGCGAAGGCCGACTGGCCGGCGTCTTCCTTGACCACGTCCACCTGAGTGGATTTCTCTTCCTTGGCCGCCTTCTGGGCCGATTCCTCGTTCCAGCCCGGTTCCCAGAAGAGGTAGGATTCGTTTTCGTTGGCGAGGATCAGACTGCCGCGCGTGCCCATGATGTGCTCGTAGTACTGGTCCACGCTGTTGCTCTGGATGCACGAGTAGGTCACGGTGCGGTTGCCCGGATATTCGAAGATGGCATAAATGTGATCCTCGATGTCGCGGTCGTCCCGGCGGTAGCCCTTGAGTTGGCCGCGGTAGGCATCGAAATCGGCCGCGCCGGTGTCGTTGTATTTCTTCTTGGTCTGGAATTCGCTCAGATATTCCAGGTATAGTTCGTTCTGGGCATCCTCGCTCTTGAATTTCCCTCCCGTGGCGTAGACCGCCGTGGGGATCGAGCCCCAAAACCAGTTGGTCACCGCGATCTGGTGGCTGCACAGTTCGGTCCACAATCCCCGTGAATATGTTTCGTACCAGCGCCAGTTAACCAAGTGTTGGAGGTCGGGATAGCCGTAACGGGTGGGATCCAGGGCCCGCAGCTGCTTTTGTAAATCCCCAGGAACCATTTTGCGGAAATAGGTCCAGTAGTTCCAATCCGTGTTGCGGTGCCACAGGGCGCGGATGTGGTGAATCTCGCCCAGCAGCCCTTCCTGGATCATGCGGTGGGCGTCCCAGTAGAGGGGATTGTAGAAACGCTGATGGCCCACCTGCAGATTGAGCCCCTTGGCCTTGGCCAGGCGGGTCATCTCCCGGCATTCGCCGATCGTGTAGGCCATGGTCTTTTCGACGAAGACGTGCTTGCCGGCCTGGAGGGCCTGGAGGGCCATGGGGCCGTGCTGGAAGAAGGGCGTGGCGATGATCACCGCCTCGAGTTCGGAATCGTTCAGCAGGTCTTCGTATTGCTCGTACACGCGGGCGTTGGGATTGTGTCCCAGTTCGGGCTTTTTCAGCATTTCCAGGCCGAGCGCCCGGTTGTCGGGCCGGATGTCGCACAGGGCGGTCAGATAGATGAACTTGGGATCGCAGAGGCTGATCAGGATGCGCCCTTCCATGCCCGTCCCCACGATGCCCGTTTTCACCGGACCGACCCCCTGCGCCTTGTAACTCACCGCGCCGAGCGCGGGCAGCACCGCCGCCGCCTTCAAAAAATTCCGCCTGCCAATCAGTTTCTTTTCCGCGTCGGGTTTCATGGTCGTTTCCTTTCCGGTTTCAATGATTCTTTGTAGGGGCGGAGCTAGGTGTCCGCCCGTACCATCTTTTGGGTGGATTGCCCACTCAACCCGTCCGGCCATCCGCCGTTGCGCCGAACGCCGGTGAGGCGGGCTGAGGCTCTTCCGGCGCCAACGCCGGAGCGTCTTTCTCCCCCACGGGAGCGAAAACATTGTCCAGCCCGTAGAGTTTGCTCCCATTCATCGTCAGCAAGGCCGCCAGCGCCATCAGTTCCACCAGGTTTTTGTTCACCAGGTAATAGTTGCCCTCCGAACCCATCATGCTCCGGCCCGCCCATTGCGCGTATGAGAGGTCGGCGTAGAAGACGGTCCAGTCGGTTTCCACCCCCCGGGGCAGCAGATCGAGCGGCGGGGCGGCGGCGATGAACAGCGCCAGCAGGCCGATCGCCAGCCACGCGGCCAGGGTTGTGAACAGTCCCGCCATCAGCCCCCCGCCGGCCAGCACCAGCGCCCAGGGGATGAAGAAATCGGTGAGGCGGAGGATCCAGCAGGTCTGGCTGAGCGAGGCGGGCAGAATCCAGTTCAACAGGAATGTGTCTTTCACCTGGAGCGCCGCCATCCCTTGGAACAGGGGCGCCAGGGGGCCCCACGAATTGACCAGGTAGCCCTGGGAGCTCCAGGCGGGATGGGCCATTTTGATCAATCCCTCGAACAAGAAATGCCAGCCGATCACCACGCGCAGTGTGGTGAGCCAGAACGTTTGCCAATCGTACTCGTGGAGTTTCCAGGTTCGTTTCGCCATGGGAGTGTCCTCCGGTCCGTGGATTGAGAGCACGCGCCGATGTCCGATTGAATTTCTCTCTCACACAGAAGAGTAGGCGGGATTGCCGGCGGGAACCATTCGGGAAACTACGGATTTGGGGATCGGGGAAAACGCGTAGGGACGGACAACAAAAAGGAAGCGGGATGGAACCGGCCGTCCCTCCGCGCCGCGGCGGAGAATTCCGATTTCTCCTTCCGCCGCTTCCGCCGGCCGATAATCCTCAGTGTCGTCTTTATCTGTCCTGCCCATTATGGTACAACCAATCCCGCACCTTGCATTCGCGACCCGGCGGTGCTTCCACGCCGCGAATTGTCTGATTGGAAAAGAGGAAACCCGGTTATGTCCGTAATTCTCGCATTGGACCAAGGCACCACCAGTTCCCGCGCCATTCTTTTCGATCACCAGGGAAGCATCCTCCAGACCGCGCAGCGGGAGTTCACGCAAATCTACCCGCAGGCCGGCTGGGTGGAGCACGATCCCCGCGAAATCTGGTCCTCGCAAACCGCCGTCGCCCGGGAGGCGCTGGCGCGGGCTGGACTGCGGGCCCGGGACATCGCGGCCATCGGCATCACCAACCAGCGCGAGACCACCCTGATTTGGGACCGCCGCACCGGTGAGCCGGTCCACAACGCCATCGTCTGGCAGGACCGGCGCACGGCCGCGTTTTGCGATGAGATCAAACGCGCGGGCCACGCCGAGATGATCCGGGCCAAGACCGGACTGGTTCTCGACGCCTATTTTTCCGGTAGCAAAATCCGGTGGCTGCTCGACAATGTGCCGGGCGCGCGGCACCGGGCCCGGCGGGGGGAATTGGCGTTCGGGACAATCGACACCTGGCTGTTGTGGAACCTGACGGGCGGCGCGGTCCACGCGACCGATCCCAGCAACGCCTCGCGCACCCTGCTCTTCAACCTCGCGCAGGACGCCTGGGACGAGGAGTTGCTGCGGCTGTTCGACATCCCGCGTGAAATCCTCCCCGAAGTGCGGCCGTCGAGCGGGATTTACGGCGAGACCGCGGCGGGCGTGTTCGACGCGCCCATTCCCATCGGCGGGGTGGCGGGCGACCAGCAGGCGGCCCTCTTTGGGCAGGGATGCTTCGCGCGCGGGCTGGCCAAGAACACCTACGGGACCGGCTGCTTCATGCTGATGAACATCGGCCCGAAACCCATCCCCTCGCGCCATCAGTTGCTCACGACCGTGGCATGGAAAACCCGGGACGGGGCGCAATATGCGCTGGAGGGCAGCGTGTTCATCGGCGGGGCGGTGGTGCAATGGCTGCGGGATGGATTGGGCATCATCCGCTCCTCGGCCGAGGTCGAGGAATTGGCCGCCGGCGTGCCGGACACCGGAGGCGTGTACCTGGTCCCGGCCTTCGCGGGGTTGGGCGCGCCGCATTGGGATCCCTACGCGCGGGGCGTCCTCGCCGGCCTGACGCGGGGGACCACCGCCGCGCACATCGCCCGGGCCGCCCTCGAGGGCATCGCCTTCCAGTCCGCGGACGTGCTGGACGTCATGGAGGAGGATTCGGGCATCGCGATCGGCGAACTGCGCGTGGACGGCGGGGCCTGCGCCAACAATCTGCTGATGCAGATCCAGGCCGATATCCTGCAAGCTCCGGTGGCGCGCCCCAAGGTGATCGAAACCACCGCCCTGGGGGCCGCCTACCTGGCCGGCCTGGCGGCGGGACATTGGAAAGACCTGTCCGAGGTGCAACAAGTGTGGCAAGTGGACCGTATCTTCGAGCCGCAAAAAAGCGCGGACGAAATTGCCTTCCGCCGGGGCCGCTGGGCGGAGGCGTTGCGCCGCGCCCGCGACTGGGAACCGCACGCGTAAAATCGATCACATGGCGGTGTGGATTGGATCAACGCGCTGCGCGCCGCCTATCTCTCTCCCAGGACTAAAGTCCTGGGCTAGTTTAAAAGGGCTTCGGATGAGGTTAATGCAATACGGTTGGCTGGCTTGGCACGTCAGGACGTAATCCATCACATGCATGATCCCGCTTTTCTCTTCCCTCTCCCTCTGGGAGAGGGCCGGGGTGAGGGAAAGAAAAAAGAAACATGATTGAAAGTATGTGTACGTTGCACCATGTCCCTGGGATAACCTCCCTTTCTGAGAGAATTGTGCGGTGTTGAGGCGGACCTTGCTTCCCGCCCGGATAACTTATTCCCATGCAACGCGAACCGTTCTTGCATCGCATACTCGAACGCCAAGAGCCGTGGGATCTCGCCATCGTGGGCGGCGGGGCCACGGGCGTGGGCATTGCGGTGGACGCCGCCGCGCGGGGCTATGCCGCCGTCTTGCTCGAACAAAGCGATTTCGGCAAGGGGACCTCGAGCCGCTCCACCAAGTTGGTGCATGGCGGAGTGCGGTATCTCCAACAGGGTAATATCTCCCTGGTCATGGAAGCCCTGAAGGAGCGCGGCATCCTGCTGCAAAACGCCCCGCACCTGGTTCAGGATCTGCGCTTCGTGGTGCCCAACTACCAATGGTGGGAAGCCCCGTTCTACGGCATCGGCCTGAAGGTCTACGACCTGCTGGCGGGGAAATACAATTTCGGCCGGTCGCGCCTGTTATCGCGGGAGGAAGTACTGGAAGGCATCCCGACCCTCGAACAGGAAGGCCTGCGCGGCGGGGTGCTGTATCACGACGGGCAGTTCGACGACAGCCGCCTGCTGATCAATCTCGCGCAAACCGCCGCCGGTCTGGGCGCGTGTTTGCTGAATTACGCCCGCGTGACCCGGCTCGTGAAGGACACGGACGGCTACATCAAGGGTCTTGAATTTCAGGATGCGGAAACCGGCCAAAGTCATGGACTATCCGCCCGCTGCGTCATCAACGCCACCGGCCCCTTCGGCGACGAACTGCGGCGGCGGGACGATCCCGAAGCCGAGGCCCTGATCGCCCCCAGCCAGGGCGTGCACATCGTGCTGGATCATTCGTATCTCCCGGGCGGCACGGCCATCATGGTCCCCCACACCCGCGACGGCCGGGTGATGTTCGCCATTCCTTGGCACGGTCACACCGTCGTGGGGACCACCGACACGCCGATCACGGAATTGAGCCTGGAACCGCGGCCCCTCGCGCACGAGATCGATTTCATCCTCGAAACCGCGGGCGGCTATCTCGCCCGGCGGCCCTCGCGGTCCGACATTCTCAGCGTGTTCACCGGCATCCGCCCGCTGGTGAAGGCGGGGGGGAGTTCCAGCACCGCCGCGTTGTCGCGCGATCACACGATCCATATCTCCACATCCGGCCTGCTGACCATTGTGGGCGGCAAGTGGACCACGTACCGGAAGATGGCCGAGGATGCCGTGGATCACGCCATCGTCCTGGCGCGGCTTGACGAACGGCCCTGCGTAACCCGCGAGCTCCGGATCCATGGATACCGGCGGCCGGCCGAGACGCCCAGGCCGTTCTCCGGGTACGGCGCGGACGCCGAGGCGCTTGGGGAACTGATCCGGGGCCGGCCCGAGTTGGGGGAGCCGCTGCACGATGCATTGCCCACCTGTGGGGCCGAAGTGGTCTGGGCGGCGCGGAACGAGATGGCCCGCACGGTGGAGGATGTGCTCGCCCGGCGCACCCGCGCCCTCTTTTTGAACGTGCGGGCGGCCCGGGCCATGGCGCCCGCGGCGACGCGATTCCTGGCGGCCGAATTGAGAGGGGATGAAGCCTGGCAACGGCGGCAGGTCGAATCATTCAACCAAACCGCCGTGGCGTTTGATCCAGAAATAGGAAGTAGGATGGATTAGCGCGTCAGCGCGTAACCCATCACAGGTAATTTCCCTCTCCCGCTGGGAGAGGGCTGGGGTGAGGGAATTGGTGGCGCCGGCATCTTGCCGGCATGATCCCTATGGTCCTTTTCGTCCCTGATGTCCTTTGGGTTTTTTGACTTTTGCTTCGATTCAGATGAATTATCAACCACCATACAGCAAAGGAGCAATAATCGATGAGTCCATTTCTGGCGGAATTGATCGGCACGGCGATTCTCGTGATTTTCGGCAACGGTGTGGTGGCCAATGTGGTGCTGGCGCGGACCAAGGGAAACAACGCCGGGTGGATTGTGATCACCGCGGGGTGGGGTTTTGGAGTATATGTCGGCGTTTTTTGTTCGATGCCGATCAGCGGCGCGCATCTCAATCCGGCCGTCACCGTGGGCCTGGCCGCCGCGGGAAGTTTCGCCTGGTCACAGGTCCCCGGATACATTTTGTCACAGATGCTGGGAGGCATCCTGGGCGGCGCGCTGGTGTATCTCTTTTACCGCGAACACTTCAAGGCCACTGCCGATCCCGATACTAAAATGGCCTGCTTTTGCACCGCGCCGAACATCCGGAACATTCCCCAGGCTTTTTTCTGCGAGGCTTTCGGCACGTTTTTGCTGATCCTGCCTCTCTTTCTCATGACCCCGGTGAAGTTTGCCCTGCCCTCCGGGACGGAAAGCAGCGAAGTGATGATCGGCCTCGGCACGTTGGGCGCGTTGCCGGTCGCCCTGCTGGTGTTCGCCATCGGCCTGTCCCTGGGCGGGACCACCGGCTACGCCATCAATCCCGCGCGTGACCTCGGCCCCCGCCTGGCGCATGCGTTTCTCCCCGTGCCGGGGAAGCGGGACAGCGACTGGGGCTACGCCTGGGTACCCGTGGCCGGCCCCATTTTAGGCGCGCTCGTGGCCGCGGAAGTGTACGCGATTTTGCAGTAGGTTTTTCAGGTTCATCCGGCAAGTGCGTACTTTTCCACCCAAAACACGGCCCGTTCTCAATCAGACTGGTTCAGGAGATCAACCCCCAATTCCCTCTCCCTCCGGGCTACTCTCCGTACACAACCGAGGAGGTATATAATGTTACCCCAAAAACGACAATCA
>JBHGBC010000103.1:0-21599 GCA_041946805.1 bacterium | reverse complement strand
CGGAGCCGGTCGTTCCATATGGTCTAGCCCTAGCCCTCTCCCCGAGGGAGAGGGAATTATTACTTTCACCGCCAATTTCCCGGGGCGTTGCCCTCGGCTCGTTTCTGGCGCGTGGTTGGCGCTCCTGAAAAGCATTCCATGCCGATCAATCGTTTCATGCAAAAAGAGAAATGACTTGTCTTACTCACGCGGCCTTGTGTCCCCTACGGGCTGAACTTGCTCTCGAAGCCGCTCTCCGCCAACATTTCGTTGTACCGGCGGTAGATGCGGGGGTCGAGCACCGGCGACATGCGCAAGGCCTTCAGGTAATATTTTTCCGCCTCGATGTACTCTTTGAGTTGATGATAAATATCCGCGATGCTGTAGAGGTACACAATCTCGTCCGCCTCGTTCAGGCCGCCGGCCTTGAGTTGCGTCCGGGCGTTATAGAGATAAGACAGGGCGGATTTCAATTCACTCAACGATCTCTTCAAATATCCGATTTGTTTGATGTACGACCTCTCCAAATAGGCATCCAGCCAGTAATACCGGGCGAGCTGGTAATGCGCCTTGGACAGGGTTACGGCATCCACATTGGGATCGTTGATCACCACCGTCCAGCGCATGATTTCCCGCTCGATGAATTCCTCCACCGGCAGCCCGAAGCGCTCCGCCCGGCGGCTCTCCTCTTCCAACGCGCCTTCGGCGTGCCAGGGGATCTCCAACGGCTCATGCCACCGGATGGAATCGTAGCAAATCCATCCGAACAGAAGCCAAACCAACGTAAGCATAACCAACAGAAAACGCATGGTTCCCCGTTATTCGTCCACGTATCACTTCCGCCCGCGATTATAAAGGCTCGCCGTCCTGGCCGTTAGGACAACACCCGCCAGACCCGCGGCGTGTTGATCGGCCGGGTCCCCCAAGGGTATACTAATCCCCGCGAGGAGAAATCCAGAATGGCCGCTCTCACGATGGATTTGCCGGTGATTCAGCCGGTCCGGAAGAAAGACTTGACCTCGGTGCTGGTGAAACCGGCCGGGGCGGACTGCAACCTCGACTGCGCGTACTGTTTTTACCTCGACAAAGCCTCGCTCTATCCCGGCGCGAAACTTCACCGCATGTCCACGGATATTCTCCGCGAACTGGTCCGCCAGGTCATGAGCGCGGGCCAGCCCTCGCTCTCTTTCGGCTGGCAGGGCGGCGAACCGACTCTCATGGGCCTGGATTTCTTCCGTCAGGCGGTCGCTTTCCAGAAACAATTCGGCCGCTCTGGACAAATCGTGGGCAACGGCCTGCAGACCAACGGCCTGCTGATTGACGAGGAGTGGTGCGATTTCTTCACCGAGTATTCCTTTCTCCTCGGCCTTTCGCTCGATGGTCCCGCCCACATCCACGACCGCTACCGCCTCACCGTGGGCGGCCGCCCTTCGTGGGAGAAGGTCCACGCCAAGGCCCGGCTTCTGCTGCGCCGGGGCGTGGCGGCCAACGCGCTGGTGGTCGTGAACGATTATTCCACCCGCTTTCCCCGCGAAATCTACAACTATCTAAAGGAGACAGGCTTCGAATATATGCAGTTCATCCCCTGCGTCGAGCGTGATCCCCGCGATCCCGCCCGGGCCGCCCCGTTCTCGGTCACCGCGGAACAGTATGGCGAATTCCTATGCGAAATCTTCGATTGTTGGAAAGCGGATTTCCGCGACGGCCTGGCCACCATCTCGGTACGTTATTTCGATTCCGTCTTCCATACCTATGTCGATCTCGCGCCTCCCGAGTGCACCCTGATGGAAGAATGCGGGTGTTACATCGTTATCGAGCACAACGGCGATGTCTATGCCTGTGATTTTTTCGTCGAACCGGATTGGAAACTCGGCAACCTCATGAAGGGCAATCTGGTGGACTTTCTCAACCACCCCCGGCAATCCGGATTCGGCCGGATGAAATCCCAGCTTCCCCCGGAATGTCCCGCATGCCCGTGGTTGCGGCATTGCCGGGGCGGATGCACCAAGGACCGCCTGCGCGATCCCGCCGACCGCGGCTCCAACCACTTCTGCCGGTCCTACCAAACGTTCTTCAATCACGCCGACGCCGAACTGCGCCGGTTGGCCGCGGATTGGAAAGCCCGCCAGGCCGCCGAGGAAGCGGCCGCCCGGCGCCGGCTGGCCGCGATCCGCGCGTCCCGCCCGTCCGGCTCGGCCGGCCGCAACGATCCCTGCCCCTGCGGCAGCGGCCGGAAATACAAAAAATGCTGTGGACGGGGATGATGGGGGGGAGAAAGCAGGATCCATTCACCTGTATGAAACAATGCCTACCCGATTTGCGGCCGGCGGTCATCCGGAATCGCCCTGCGCCCCCGGAGTGAAGCGGTAAATATCGCCTTCCGAAACCAAGCCGTTGGAGGGGTGGTAGGGAAACAAACCGGTCTGGGTGGCAATGTCTTCGTGCTTGTCCGGTCCCGAACTGACCATCAGGATGCGCGCGCCGGACCGAACGGCGTTGAGGACCGGCAAACCTCCCCACGTCGAGCCCGCCTTTACGACTTCATACACATTCCAGGCGGGATAAAACAAGCCGTGGAATTCCGGACGCTGGGGATCAGTCAATACCAGGAAGGGATCGAGGGGTATGCTGTTCATGTAAGCGACCGGCGTGGTGAGTTTCGGATAAATCAAGTTGGAGTACCACAGGGAGCCGCCAAAATAGGGATAGGCGTTGTTGTCCAAGTTGTACATGTCGAACGCCGAGGCCAGCGCCCGCATGTCGCTGTAGCACCGCGCCACCTTCGCCCGGGTCTGCGCGTTCAGAAAATTAGGCACCGCGATCGCCGCCAGTATGCCGATGATCGCGACCACGATCAGCAGCTCGATGAGAGTGAATGCCCGCTCGGCGGTTCGTTGGGTGTTCACTGGGGTTCTCCTTGCCTCATGAAATGTATCCATTCCACGATTGGCGTCCTCCGCGCCGCGGCGGTGAAACCGGCATTGCGAACCTATATCCGGCCGAATTCGCGGATCGAGGATTCCGATCCGTTCTTGATGACCAGATGAAAAACCTGCACTTGGCCCGCGTCCAGGCGGGACTCCAATCCGCTGTCCCAGGTCCCCGATTGGTGGTTGACGGCATCCTCCCAACCGGTCTTGACGGCTAACGGTCCCTCGCCCGCCAACTTGCAGGCTTTGGTTTGCGGCGCTGAATTCAACACCGTGATGTAACAATTCCCCTCGCCGTCCGGGCCGAAACGCTCCACCCAGACATCCGGCTCCGAGGAGCGGACATAGGTGACCGGCTCCCACCCGGCCTCGGCCACTTTCTTGATGACCGGCTGATATTTTTTGAACAGCGGCCGGTCCCGGTTGTACAGTGCCGGATTCCGCCAGTACGGATCATCCGCGGCGTTATGACTGAACATGCTGGGAAACATGCCGTAGAAGAGACAACGTTGGAAATACTGTTCCACCCGCTCCGGCGTCAGATTCTCGAAGCGCGTGTTCATCAGAAACAAGTACGGTTTCTTGGCGCAAAGCACGCGGCGGTAGTTCATGATTTCATCGCTGTCCGGGACGAACTGGTTGTTCTGGATCCAGTTGGACTCGGTCCCCATCACGTCCAGCCAGGGACACAGGAAGGAATACCGGTGAGGCACGCTGTTGGCGAACATCAACTTGCCCAGGCGGTGAACGTCTTCGCTGAGATTCCGCGTGAATTCATAAAACGAAAACGCCTTGTAGATCACCGGCCGGCGGGTATCCAGGGTGAAGGTCAAGGGAACCGAGACATATTTGAAATGATCCTCCCGGAAATTCAAATCGGCGGTGACATAACCTTCCAGCGAATCGAGATACTCTCCATCTTGCTCATACCGGGCGCCGGAACCGTACAACTGCTCGGCGAGTTGCGCGTTCCACATTTCCGCGGCGTTGGTGATTTCCCCCGGCAAATAGGGGCTGGGATTGAGGCTGAACACCGCGCCGTTCGCCCACGGCTCGTTCCGGAACTGCATCTGAAACCGGCCGCTGGGATCGTGGGATCCCGACGCCAGCAGCGAACGCGCCCGTGTCCGCCGCGACGAGCTGTCCTCCGATTCGGCGTATTGTTTCACCATCTCCATGGCGGCTTCGTAGGTCCGGGGCGTCTCCTCGGGCATGGACATCCACCAGGTGGAAGGTTCGGTGTAGCGGAAACTGAGGATGTTGTTCTGGTCATCAAACGGAACGTTGTTGTTGCCCTCGTGATACTTGAAGCCGAAATCCTGCCAGCCTTGCACGGTGCTGACATCGGTGAACGGCATCCAGATGCCCTGCTCCCGGCTGCGGACTTCGAAATACGTGGGAAAGATCTGGTAATACTTCTCCGCCGCGGCCCGGAACCCCCAGGCGGGACCGGTTTGGTACAAAACAAACGCGAAAGGGGCCTGGGAGGGGAACCGTTCCGTGGCGGGATGCAGGCTGAAATCGAAGGCAATGTAAAGCATTTTCAATCCCGCGCTGTAACCCAGCCGCCACTGGGCCGGGGATCCCATATCCACGCCCAGGGCCATGCCCGCGGTTTCCGAGGTCAGGCAGGCGAAGGGATAGCGGGACATTTTGCCGTTGGTCCCCGTGCCGATGGTGACGTGGTTGTTGTATTCCTCGGATTCCTGGATGGTCCGGAACGCGCGGGGATGGTCCCACCATTGCCATCCGGCGGCCTCGAGCGGCAGCGCGTAGATCAGCGAAACCGCGCGGGGCTTTCCGGTGAGATCCTTCAGCTTCCCCGAGAAATAAATCGCGTGCGGGCGGGCCTCGGCGGTGAATTGCACCTCCAGGCCCAGCTGCTGGGATTGACCTTCCATCAACGAGTAATAATCCGATCCGGCCGCCACATCCCGAACTAAAAATCCGGACGGCGAGCCGGAAAGAGGAAGCGGCTTGTCCCCCGAACGAACCGCCGCGATTCGTCCATCTTTGGAATTGAGGGACACGGTCAAACCGTCTCCCGTTTGGCTCTTCGTGGTATCCCCGGGAACGGAAACGGGAAGTTGGATGTACGCCGGGAGCGTATCCAACAACTGGAGTCCCGCGGGAGTCTCCAACACCCGCACGGCCAGATCATCGAACCAGACGCGTCCCTTTTGATTCCGGAACAGGGCGTAGCAGGAAAGTTGCTTGATTGGCTTTTCGGGGATCACCACCACTTGCTTGTATTCCCAATCATGCGTGCCCGCGCTGAAGGGAACATTCTCGCCCCACATGGGAGTGCCATCCTGATAGATGAGATCGACGTAAAGCGAGTAATTGCTGTTGGGCGCGCCCTCGACATTCTCCGCCCGGCTCCATCCGCTGAAATGCACCGCTTCCGGGCGTTTCTGGTTCAAAGTGATCGACCATTGGAGGCCGTACGCGCCGTCACCCTCGGTATTTTCGCAATAAGCGGCAGTGGATTGATTCCGCCCTTCTCCCGGCCGCACCTGGCAGCCTTGCCCATACGCGCTCACGCCCACGAACCGCGCGCCCGTGACCCGCTCCAGATCCCCGTTTTGATTGACCTGCCGCATCGGGGAATCTTCCGTATACGAAAACACCTTGATGGCGGGGGCTTCTTGCGCCGGCGCCTGAAGAGGAATCGACGAAAACACGCAAGCCACGATGAATACCGCAAAAATGAAGTTGATTCGAATCCGTATCATGGTTATGTGCCCGTTTTTCATATAATGGATTTCGCCCTTATAGGATTCCCTCACTCCGCCGCCAAAACCGACACCCCCAACCCGGGCAGACCGTAGTGGATCATTCCGCCTTCCACCGTCAGGGTTTCCGGCTCGTCGAGCACGCTGACTTGCTTGCCATTCAAGAACGCGGGGACACGGATCGAGAACGCCAAGGCCTCGGGCGCTTCGTTCACCACGAAGAACGCCCAGCGGCCTTCGTGCTCCTTGGCCATAAGGACCACGCCGTTCTCCCCGGAACCGGACGACGGCTCCACCGCCAGCGTGACCTGGCCGGTGGCGTCGGGCGCGGAAAGGAACGGCTGCAGCCGGTGCAGTTCGGTGATCACGCTTTTCAAATCGGACCAGAACGCCGAGGGCTTTTCCACGGCGAAGGTGCCCCAATAGAGCAGGCCGCGCGCGCCGTGGACGATGGCGTCGTAGGCCATGAAACGGATTTCGTCCAAGGTGGGCCGCCGGTTTTTCGGTTCTCCGCGCGACGGTGATTCGTTGATGTCGTCCCAGCCGAAGCCCTGCAGCACCATCCACGCGGGTTTGCCGGGAGCCGACTGGATCATGCGCCGGGTGTATCGCCCCACGCTGGGCAGGTTCCGTTCGGGCAAATCGCTGTGGCCGACGAACGGGCCGAAGGGCACGGGGTATATGTCACAGCCCACGATATCCGCCAAAGTTCCGAAACGGGCCAGGTCGCTGAGGCTGTTGCGCGGCGCGTGGTTGAACCACAGGACATGCCGCGTATCCACGGAACGCAATGCTTCACATCCCGCGGCCAGTTGCTGATACAACGGTTCCAGGTGTTCGCGCCAATCGCTCAAGCGCTCCGTGAGGGGAGCCATGCCCACGAGGGCGCGGATATCGGCTTCCACGGCCTCCGCCAGCGCATAGCGTCCGCTGCCATGGTACCGCCGCCAGGCGGCCGCCAGGATTTCCAGTTGTTGCTTTTGTTCCGTGGTCCCCTCGAATTTCGGAATGGCGGCCTCCACCTCGCGCCGTCGCGCCTGGTCCTGGTTCAGCCGCGTCCACCACACGTTCCACAACGCCTCGTCGGGCGCTTCCCACACGGCCAGGGCGGGATGATCCTTGTACTTTTCAATCAATTCCCGCAGGCTCTTTTTCTGGGCGTCGGACTCAACCGGCAGCCCGCCGAGGGGTATCCAGGCCTGCAGCCCGTGCGCCGCGGCCCGGTCCAGATCTTCTTGATTGGGATTCACGCGGATCAAATTGAAACCCGCCTCCGCGGCTTCCTGGGCGAAGGCGTCGTCTTTCGCGTTCTCGTAGAGTCCGAGAATGAAGACCCGCTTCCCATCGACGCGGAGCAAGCCGTCCGGATCGAGGGCGGAGGGATGCGCGGAAACTCCTAGGGCGGTCAGTGATAAACAAAAAACCAGAAATGCCCGTTTCATGAACGATTCTCCTGCGATGGATTGAATCCGCGGCGGCGCCGCATGCGGCCTTCATTATACCGGATCGTCTGATGTCCGACAGACGACCCGGCCGAATTCACCGCGAAGAAAGGTCCGCTCCTGGGAATTCAAGGTCATGGCCGCCCGCGGGCTGCGGAAACCGGTTTGAGGATGGATTGTTGGAAAGGAATGAGGGAGTGTAAAATTACAACAAAAATAGAATGGTTTTGCAATCATTCCTATTGGAATGATTTGCCCATATGCAGTACTTTTTTTGCAACGCCCACGGCGCGGCATGAGCCTAGCCCTGGGCGGAAGTCCTGGGATTTTAGACACAAAAGCTTATTATTCCCTCTCCCTTCGGGAGTAGGGTAGGGAGAGAAAATATTTGCAGGGGCTGCCTGCGTGTCCGCCCGCGTCTTGAACAAGATGAAATCCTCCCCGCTCACTCATCGTCCATGGCCACGCGGAAGCCCGTGTTGCCCCAGTGCACGTGGCCGATGTCGGGATACGTGCCTCCCCGCCAGGCGCAGCGCAGCTGGCGCGGTTCGTTGGTCATGAAACTCCCCCCGCGCAGCACCCGGTACGGCGATCCCTTTCCCCAGGCGTCTTGGCACCATTCCATCACGTTGCCGGCCATGTCATAACAGCCCCACGGGCTTTTCCCTAATTCGAACGAGCCCACGGGCGCCGTGAATCCGAAGGGATCGAGATCTTCCTTCTTGAGCGAGGCCTGGCCCAGTTGGCCGTACCAGTTGCAGTTCCGCGGCTTCCACTCGTTTCCCCAGGGAAAAATCCGTCCGTCGCATCCCCGGGCGGCCTTTTCCCATTCCAGCGATGTGGGCAGCCGGTAGGGTTTGCCGGTGCGGATCATCAGCCAGTTGCAATACGCCTCGGCCTCGTACCAACTCACGCCGCAGACCGGCCGGTTTTCCGGATGCAATCCGCGGTATTCCCGGTCGTTCCACCGCCGCGGATGTTCCCACCCGTACCGCCAGCGGCAATACCAGCCCTCCTCGGACCAATATTCCGGCCGGCTGTACCCCTCGTCATCCACGAAGCATCCGTATTCGAACAGCGTGACTTCGTAGAGGCCGATCCAATACGCGGGCAACTCCACGGTTTGGGCCTTGGGCTCACCCCGCGGGACCCGGTGCAAGGCCCGCTCGGCCTCGCTGGATCCAGCGAGGAAAGGGCCGGCCGGAATCCGGACGAGCGGCGGCTCGGAAATATCCACCGGGTATCCATACAGAGCCATCAATCCGTATATAATGCACCAGAACCACCGCGGGATTTGTGGAAAAAAATGTCGCTGCATTACGCGCCGCCAGCCGGGAAAAGACATTCTGTCTTTTCCCGGAAGAATGGGATTGTCCTGCTCTACGCCAGCCTGCTGGCCGCTGGGGCCGGGTTGCGTCTGGTTTATTGTTTTCTGCCCACGCCCACCACCACCGACCTGATCCGCAATCTCGGCTATGGCCAAGCGTTCCGCTATTACGGGTTGCTCCTCTACGACATGACCCCCCTGGACCTCTCCCCTTCCCCCTGCCAGTTTTTTTGGGAGAACCATTATTACACCTATCCTCCCGTGACCTTGCTGCTGTTCGCCGCGATCGCCGCTCTCAGCACCGCGTTGCCCGTGGCCAAACTGATTTTGACCCTGTTCGACGCGCTCGGCGCCTGGACCATGTGGAAATACACCGGGGACCGATGGATCGCGCTGCTGTACTGGCTGAATCCCACCAGTGTGTGGTTCACTTCGCGGGAAGGACAATTCGAGGGATTTGTCGTGCTCGGGACCGTCCTGGCCCTGCTGGCGCTCCAGCACAAAAAGCCTTACGCGCTGGGCCTTTTGGGAATCGCGGTCCAGACCAAATTTTTCCCCGTCCTCCTCCTTCCCTATTTTCTCCAAAATTGGCCCTGGGGGAAACCCCGCCGATGGGCCGCGCCCCTGGCGTGGGGAATCTTCAGCCTGATCCCCAGCGGGCTTGCCTATATTTTCGGCGGTTTTCCCCTTCACTTGCTGGAGGCGAATTATGTCCCCGAAATCAACCCGATCTCCTGGTTTATCACCGATCCGACCCGCTACGGGGATTTTCCGGCCTGGCTGATTTACACGCACATGGCGGTATCGTTGGCCTTCGAATTCTATTGCCTGTACGGCATGCGCCGCACACAAACCATCTGGCCGTGGTTGATCCCGTTTTTGTTCGTTTTTCTGGTTCATACCAGCACCTTGGCCCAGTTCTGGTACCTGATATTCCTGCCGGCCTTGTGCCTGCTGGTGGAAGAGAACCACTCGCGCCGCGTTCTCTTTCTCGGTTGCGCCGGCATGGGACTGCTCGGCCTGTGCTCGATTCTCCTGGGGCCGACGGGGTATCGCAATCCGCCGGACGTGATGATCGTGATCGACAAGATTTTCTGGGGATTCTAGGATCTGCTGAATTTTTCGGTTCTTCCGGTAAATGCGTACCGGATGGTGAATCGCAATCCCACCCTGCCTGCTCATCCTGCATCAAAGCCATTCTGACATGCCTCGAAACGGCGCAGAGATCAATCCCCCATTCCATTCTATGACTGTCCGGTGAGAGAATAATCCAACACTCCTGGAGAGGGAAAGAAGCGCAATCATGAAAAATCCGGCGTTTACCCTGATCGAGCTGTTGATCGTGGTGGCCATCATCGGCATTCTGGCGGCCATCGCCGTGCCGAACTTCCTCAACGCGCAAATCCGGGCCAAACTGGCCAAGACCGAGGCCGACATGAAGGCCCTGGAAACCGCGATCGAATCCTACAAGATCGATGAAAATCAATACATCGGCAATTTTCTGCTCTCCCGGCTCACCACTCCCACTCCCTACATGAGTTCGATTCCGGAAGATCCCTTCGGCCCGATCAACGAGACCGACGTGGGCTACAACACCGTCCTGAACGCCTATGGCCGGCCCGTCAAGAGATACTACATCTACCACGGCCCGCCCACGTTCGATTCCAGCCCCGCCATGATCCGCCACAATATCAAGTGGGTGATCACCGGCCTGGGGCCGGACCGGGGTTGGTTCGACGGTCCCACCACCTCGTCCTCCTATCCCCGCTATGACCAATCCAACGGCCTGGTGTCGCGCGGCAACTTCGAACGCGTCGGCCCCGGCAATATTCCGCAGAAGGTCTATCGCGACGATTGGGACGCCGGGCGGTGACGCCTGCTATATAGACGCCTGCCATATAGTGGATTTCGCTACGCTCAAACCAACCTCTTCTGTTGTCCGCCTTATTCCCTAGCAATCAGGATGGCTTACGCGCTTCACGCTAATCCATCCAGCTTCGCTATACATCTTCCTTGGTTTTCCCTACTTTATTTGTGCCTCATACTCGCGAACAACAGGACAAAAAAATGAAACGGCCAACGATTCTGATCCTCACTCTCTTTGTGTTCAGCTCCTGTTCCAATTACCTTTCCGCCGCGGATAAGCCTCTCGTTCCGCTCATCACGCCCGGCGGGAAACTGGTCCTCGAAAACCAGGACGGGATCGTCTCCTTCAACCAGGTGGAGGCCGCCGGCCTGGAACATCCGCGAATGTGGATCGCCCAGCAGCCGCCGGTTCCCCTGTGGACGATCACGGTCCTCGCTCCCGATAAAACCCCCCACGCGCTCACCGCGTTGGATGGAAAGGCCACGGTCCGTGAATCTTCTGAAAATCAACTGATACTGGAGTGGAAAGACCTGCAACCGGGCAACCTGCGGGTCCTCGCCGCGGTTTCCGCCCATGACAACCAGTATGAATGGACCATTGAATTCGAAGTGAAGGATTCCGGCTATACGTTATGGGATGTGGTGTATCCCGAAATCGGCCCGTTGGCGCTCACCGGCAACGTCCATTCCATCATTCCCTATGGATGGGGAGTTCTGCATGGGGATTTGTCCGCCCGCCGCTGGGAGGGTGTGTATCCCTCGGCGTCCTGGGCCATGCCGTTCGTTTCGGTTTCGGACGGCGAAACCGGTGTGTACCTGGGCGTGCACGAAAGCGCGGGCTTTCCCTTCACGTTTTTAGTGGGAAAACCGCCGCATCAGCCGGCCGCCAGCCTGGGCGTCCGCCACACCGTGGAAAACGCGGGGAAAGCCACGCGCTGCCAGCTTCCTTACACCGTGACCACGGCCCTTTTCCCGGGCGATTGGTATGAAAGCGCGCGGATTTACCGCGCGGGGGCGGTAAAATCACCGTGGGGCGGTATTCCCACCCTGGCCGAACGCAAGGACATACCCCAGTGGTTGTCGGACACCGATCTGTGGTACATCGGCGCCTGCGAGGATGAGGCTTCCGCCAACCAGGTGATCGCGTTCGCCCAGTACTTCCAGGTTCCCGTATCCGCGCATATCTATCAATGGCACCGGATTCCCTTCGACGACCATTATCCCGAGTACTTTCCCGCGAAGCCCGGATTCAAAAGCGCCGTCGAAAAAGTCCAGCAGGCCGGCATCGCCGTGATGCCTTACATCAACGGCCGCCTGTGGGATCCGGCCACGGAAAGTTGGAAAAATCAGAAGGCCGAAACCGCCTGCGCGATCAACGAAAAGGGTGAGAAATACGTCGAGGTGTACGGCTCCAAGGTCCCGCTTTCTCCCATGTGTCCCTTCACCGAATTGTGGAAAACCACGGTGACCAACCTGGTGGACCGGCTATTGAACGAGGTGGGAGTCAAGGCCGTGTATATCGATCAGATCTCCGCGGCCGCCGCCAAGCCCTGTTTCGCCGAGGGACACGGGCATCCCCTCGGCGGGGGGACCTATTGGATCCAAGGCTACCGGGACCTGCTCGAACGCTGCCGCCAGGTCCAGCCGAAAGGCACGGCGCTGACCACCGAGGAGAACGCGGATCCCTGGAACGATTTGCTCCACGCCTGGCTGATGGTCAACACCCGCGAGGACGGCGGCGAAATCGTGCCTTTGTATCCAGCGGTCTATGGCGGGCGGGCGATATCTTTCGGTTTTCAGTACATCCAAGGGGATGATTTCACGTACCGCTATCCCTTCCGCCTGAAGATGGCGCAAGCGTTCGTTTTTGGATCCCAGTTGGGCTGGGTTGGAGCGCAAGTCCTGCAGGAATCCAGTAAGGCGGAGGCGGAATTTCTGAAAGCCCTGTGCCTGGCCCGGCACGCGTCCCGCGACGCCCTGCAGTTCGGCGAGTTGCTTCCTCCACTGGCATTGGAAGGCGGCGGCACGGTATCCTGGACCGATGCCGATAACGCAACCCACACTCAGCCCGCCGTTCTGGCCTCCGCCTGGCGCGCCCCGGCGGGTGACGTCAAGATCGCCCTCACGAATGTCGCGGATGACGAACGGACCGTGACCCTGACCCTGGACCGGCGGCATCTGGATAAAGACGGGGGCCAGTCTCTTCAACTACTTTCCGAGGATAAAACCCTCACCGTGGCCTTCAAACCAGGGGAAAATGATCGATGGAGAGGCGAAGTGACATTGCCTCCCCGCGGCGCGCGGGTATATCTGGCGCGGTAATCATGAAGTACGAATTAAACAATGTAGGGGCACGTGGCCACGTGCCCCTACGGATGATGGCCTTGTGGTATTCTGTTACCTCTTTGGTCCTTGATGTCCACTGGGTGCTTTTAGGGCCTCGATGGGTTACGCGCTTCGCGCCAACCCATCCTTCGCATTTTCTATCTTTGCCGGGCTCCCATTCTCACTCGCTCCAACTAAGCGAAAAGTCGAGCACGTTGGCGCCGGCCATGGTTACCCGCTTGAACTCGGCCCAGCTGTCGATGCGCTTGATCCAGCTCCAAACATACTTGGGACGCAAGTAAAACCGGCGGTAAATGCGGCGGATGTCCTTTGACAATTCGTCATTGGTCAGATCCGTGAAGAACTGGTTGAAGAACGTGTCGGTGTGCAGGCGGCTGATGTCCATTTGGCTGCCGTCGCCGATTTCCGGATGCACCGCCGCCACTTCCTCGAACAGGGGCGTTCCCGGATAGGGGGTGGTGATGCCAAAGGTGATGATCGTCGGGTCGATGTCTAAAATGAACCGCAGCGACTGATTGATGGTCTCCTTGGTTTCGCCGGGGCTGCCGATCATGCAATGCGCGTGGGTGTCGATCTTATACTTGTGGCACAGTTCGAAAGCCCGGCGCGTCTCTTCGACCGTGATGTCCTTGCGCACGTTGTCCAGAATCTCCTGTACGCCCGATTCCACCCCGAAGCGGATCAGGTGGCAGCCGGCGTCCTTCATGGCCGCCAGCATCTCCTCGTCCACGTTGTTGACCCGCGAACTGCAGATCCAGGTCAAATCCAGTTTTTGGTCCTTGATTCCCTGGCAGATTTCGAGAACGCGCTTTTTGGAGGCGGTGAAGAGCTCATCCCGGAAAAAAATTTCCTTATAACCCAGGTTCTGGCAATACTCCATTTCCTCCACGACTTTTTCCGCGCTCCGGAACCGGACCTTCTCGCCGTAGAAGAAAGGCGACGTGCAATACGTGCACTTGGCCGTGCAGCCGCGGGTGGTGAACATGGTGGTGAAGGGCATGCGCTTGACGATCGGATTGAAATAGTCCACTTCCTGGGGCAGCAGGGTGCGGTCGGCAATGGGGAGATCGTCGAGGTTCTTGATCATCGGGGCGGGGGGATTGATGACGATGTTCCCGTTTTCGTCCTTGAAGCCGATGCCCAGGACCTTTGTGTACGCGTCCCCGCCCTGTCGCAGCGCCGCCGCCAGATCTTGGATGATGCCTTCCTGCTCGCGCATGAGGATGAAGTCGATCCCCTTACGCGCGAGAGTGGCTTGGGGCATGAAGGTGGGTTGCGAACCGGCCGCCACGGTTTTCATGCCGGGGCAGGCTTCTTTGAGTTCTTGCAGGATTTCCGCATCTTCGACCACCGTCATTGTGGAAGTGAGCATGTAGCAGATGCCGTATTTCTCCCGGGCCACCCGTTCCTTGATCTGATCAAGGGTCATCATCAGCGCGGCGGCGTCCAGGAGATGCGATTCGTGCCCGGCGTTCCGCAGCACCGTGGTCACCAACAGCAGCGAGACGGGGGGAAACTGAATGCCCGCGATGCGTTTGCCCTTGCACCAACATCCGTAAACCAAATCGCGGGCGACGTTTTTGCTATGTTTACTGGGAGGATTCAAAGTTAAAATTTTCATACTGCGCCACTCCTGGGCGAACCGGCGGCCCTGCAACCGTTCATGTTGTGCCAAACATTTTCGCTCATGACATCCATGGGAACAAATAATGTTGATAATATAGATCAACTTTATGGGAAAGTCAAAACGAACACCGCCATTCCTTGGTGAATCAGGGCTGGTGATGAGCGAATTCCCACAGAATGGATGGTCGAAATCCCCCAGACCACGCACGGATGTAATTCTACCAACGCCTTATGTTTACACGAAGCCAATCAGGCAAACAAGGGTTTGTTTCCCCCCACGATGGAACGAAGGGGACGGGCGGCAGGATCGGGAATCAATGGACCACCATAACGAATCGAATGACCGCGCCTCAAGGACCTTTCCCTCTCACCGCACAATTAAGCGTAAACTCATGTTATTCAATATGTCGAGTCCTCTTTAGGAGACGGCCTTACAGTAGCCCAGGGGGTTAACCCTGGGTCAATGCTGGAACCTTATATCTCCTCATCCCTCGCGCGGCCTTGGGCGACGATCAGGTCCGCCAAGAGGCCCATGACGCCGATCACGATGCCCCCCAGCGTCAGGAGAATATCGCCCTCCCGTAGCCGGACATAAACGAGGTAGTCATAGATCCCTCGCCCGATCCCCAGCGTGACCAGCAGGGCGCTCAGAGGCAGGAAGACGCGCAAGGGGTTGAAATACATGATCATACGAATGACAGTGGTGAAATATTTACTGGTATCCTTGATGGGATGGAATTTCGATTGGCCGATCCGTTTGTGATATTCGGTGGGGATCCAGGTCACTGAATAGCCGTTGCACAAGAAAGCCAGGGTCATGGTGGTGACGCACGAAAATCCTTCCGGCAACACCCACAGGTATTTCATCATGATGTCCCGCTTGAAGGCTTTGAGACCCGTGTTCAGGTCGGGAATGGGGACTCCCGAAAGGTAAATCGCCAATGTTTGGATCAGCCATTTGGCGGGGACGCGCAGGAACTTCAGGGTTCCCTGCTCGGACGTGCGCGCCCCGTTGACCTGGTCCCAATCCGGCATCAAGTCCAACATTTGGGGGATGTCCGCCGCGGTGTAGGTCCCGTCCGCATCGAGCATGACAATGAATTTTCCCCGGGCCGCGCGGATGCCGGTCTTTCGCGCCGCGCCCGAGCCGCCGTTCATTTTTCTCTGGATGAGGCGCGTGTTCAGGGATTGAGCCACGGCGGCGGTGCCATCGGTGGAACAATCATCGACGATCACGATTTCATACGCGTGCGCGGTGGTATTCATGGCCGCCCGGATGTCCGCGACCACCCGGCCGAGGGCGGCTTCCTCGTTGTAAGTGGGAATCACGACGCTGACATCGACGGGGATGTGGATATCGTGGATTTCAGGCATGAAATGTTCCTTTCCTTCGGAAAGCCAGAGACCAAACCGGGACCAAGGAATCGTTCGGGAACCGCAGTTACACCAGTGAATATTTCACCATCCCCATCACAGGTCAATCTCCGTGGTTTTTCCTTGCTCCCCGGCCGGGCGTGACGAGGGGATGGGATTGTCTCGGGACATCATCCGCCGCCGCAGGTAACGTAAAACGGTCCACCAGTTTCTGGCCGTGGTCGATACAATCCCCCGCTGCCAATGCCGGGCGGATATACACACGGGCAGGTTGAGGTACACGAGCGGCCCGGCCTTGCGTAAACGTAACGCCAACTCAAGATCCTCAAGGCGTTCCTGACAGGGGAAGCCGCCGATACGGGGCAACACGCCGGGACGGAAGAATTGGGCCTGGTCGCCATACGGTATATGCAGAAACCGCGCCCGGTATCGATTCCCCCACTCGATCAAACGATATCCGGCTCCGGGCGCCTCGATCCGGTGCCCGAGCGATCCCCCCGGGGCTTCGGGATGCGCGCGGAGGGCCTGAATGAGCCTTGGACGTACAAGAGGGGACAATACCATGTCCGCGTGAACGATCAGAATCACGTCGAGCGGAATCTCCAAAGCCAACAACTCCCAGACTCCCCGTTCCACCGCCAGACCGCGTGACGGTGATGCCGCCGTAACCACATGGACCCCGGCCTGACGGGCGATTTCCGCCGTCCGGTCGGTGGAAGCGGCGTCCACCACCAAAATGGGATCCCCCGCTTCCTGAAAAAGCCGCAGGCTGTTCAAGCAGGCCGCGAGAATCGGCTCCTCGTTATGGGCGGGAATCACCAGCCCCACGGCCTCTCTGTTCGAACCGGAAGGGCCCGAGGGGGAGAGAAGATCAGAGGAGCAGGATTTCGTCTGGACCATGCTTCGAACAAACTGATCCGGTTTTAATAAGCGGCATGACCTTCCCGGCCACGAACCAATTCCACGGGCTGGAAGTCCATGCCACGGGAAGCCCATGCCACCATGCCGGAGATGACATCCTTGGCGTTCATGACATCCTTGGCGATCTCCACGCATCCGCGGGGGACGGCCTGAATTTCCGTTTATCCGAAATCGATCCGTTCCCGAAACGGTAAACTTCACCCGTTTCCCGCCGAAAAATAGAGTCAAGGAACCCAGGGAGGGTTGTCACAGGGTACTCTTTTTTTCAGAAAAGCCCTAGCATCACCGTTCTATTCAACCGGGGGGAGGCCACATCATCGCTGCACGAATCACGCCAAGCGCGAAGGTGGAATTGCAATCGGTCCTGCGCTGGATCGGGTACCGCAACCTGATCCTGCTGGGATTGAGCGGCAGCCTTTATTTTATATCGGGATATTGGAATTTTCTGGGAGGCATCCCGTTCTTATCCGCCTTTTCTCCTTATTATGCCTTGCACCTTCATGACATTTCACGCTGGCTGGCGCATGCCATTTCATCCCTGGAAAAGGGATATATGAACAGCGGGGCGGCCATCGAGCATTTCTTCCGTGAAATCCGAAACTCTCTGATCAATGGTTTCGACCGCCAGATCGCGCCGTTTCTCAAAACGCACCCTATCATGGGGATTTTTTTCTTCCTCTTTTTTGGATTCTCCCAGGCGATTTTGGCCACCGCCTTCCTCATCCTCGGATTCCAAAAAATGGTCTATTGGCTCTCCTGGGGAGGGACGTTGCCGTTTCCGGCCATGGGATTTCTCAACCGGCCGGCGAGTGTCTGGATTTTCGATCCACTCAAGAAACCCTCAGACGAGCAACTCAAGGAATTTCAGAAAAAACTGGAACGCATCGCCCAGCGCGCCATGGCCATGAGCGGCTTGCTTCCGAAAGGCGCCGATTTATCCATCCGGGAGCTGGCGGTGCGCAACCGCGGTACGGATTACAATTACCGCAACGCGATTTATGTGACCGGTCCCATACCCGGCACCCGTTTCGACCGCGCCTGCCCGTTCCCCCTTTCCTTGGACCAGGTCAAGGAAATCAGCGCGTACATGGGCCAAGCGGCCTGGCATGAATCTCTTCCCTTGGACCTGGTGGTGCTGCGCTGCCGGAAGGGGATGAAAGAGTGGGAACGGGTGACGGCCATTCCCGCCACCGGCCTGGCGCCTACTCCCATGAAAATCGTGGAAAAAGTGATGTATGAATACCGGAATTCGTTCTGTTGGGATCCCCGGGCCACGAAAGCGAGCGTGGGATATGGGGATGAAGTGTGATCCGCCGGCTGCAATCCATCCCTGCCTTGGCAGGCGGCCGCCGGGCGGCCCTCCCCACCCACGAGGAAAACATCAAGAACACGGTCTATTTTCCCCCTCCTGCGCCCGGTGTAAGGCGGGTTCGGCAAGCACGGGAGATGAAAATCAGGAATCAAATTGCCCGGGTGATGGTCCGACTATGAAATTCTGTGTCTATGTAAAGGATGATTGTGGTTGATGTATGTCTAAAATATTAGAAGCGCATCCAAAAAACCATTTTTCGTTAACTGGTTTTTCCTTATTTTTGTATTTTTACATCTTAATCATTTCATTTCAGGATAGGATGGGAATGTGAGGCTATTGGAAGGATTCCATAGCAAGGTGCTTCCATCGCCGCTCAACAGCATGCTCTGCATCACTTCGACCCCCTCCGGATTCACTTTATTCCTGATCCATTTCCCCTCGTCATTCCGAATAAAAACATACCCATCATAGGAAAGGGGGCCGTACATTTCAGAATAACGCTTGGTCTGTTGTAATGCTATGACTCGTCCATCCTCGGAGTTATAAATATTTTCAATCCAGTAATCGAAATCACCTACATATTCCGGTTTACTCCATCCATTTTCAGTTTCATGAATTACGGCTAAATGATATTTCCCCGTACTATCATTGTGTATATCGGACCGTACAATCAGCGTATGGCCATCATTGGCAATACCGGTAACGTGAACCAGTTTTACTTCCTGGTCATCGACAGTCAAGGGAGAAATGGGAATGGGTATTTCTTTTGACCATCCAACCGATTGATTTTCCAAATATACCCATTGTAACTCTTCATTCTGACCACTTCTCATTAAAAAAAATACTCTGTTTCCAGATTGGGATATCATCGGATATATTGAAGTGTAGTAAGGGCCATGAATAGTCTCAATATATTCATCGTCATTCTTTACGTATAAATGCAGTATATGTCCATCTTCATACCCTAAAATCGTATTTCCATCATGGCTGATTTGATATTCAGTCCGATAATTATTTTTGATAAGGAAAGTATTCAATAATTTATTTTCCATTATATTGTAATAACCAAAGATCAGGCTATCGGATGCTTCCATGTTGGTGTAGATGTTTTGAGTATAATAGAGTATGATCTCATCGGTCTTTGATGTGTATTTTGCGGCGGCCCTGACAGACCCCATCCCAGGCACATCAATCTGCGGTACGTCCCGGATCACCAAATTTCCCTTTATATTCTGAATTATTTTTTTGGTATTTATAATTTGATCGCCTTTATCATTGATCCGGTAATCACGAGGAAGTGGTGAAAAAAACATATCGATCTTTAAATATGATTTTTCGGCATTATAAATTATTCCATTTTCTTTGTCTATTGAGGTAATTTGTAGAAATCCGATTAACGTATTATCTGTTAAAGCAACAGGCTGAGCATAAACATATACGCAATAAGGGAAACATAATGTTGTTATTGTAATTATTTTTAATAGAAAATGAATCATGATATTTTTCCTTTCTGACATGACTTTAATTCAGAGTAACAAAATAGGCTCTCGCGTATACATCTTTGGGACTGACCATATCGGTGGGGTCATATTTAAATGTGTGGTTATTATCTATTATTTGATATGGCCAAATATTGTCAGGCGTAATATAAGAAACATTAGATATGGCATGATTGGGGAAATATACATATGTTATATGATTTCCACCATCATATGAAAAATTGCAAAATAGTAACAGAACCTGATTTGTTGGATTGTTTTGATTTTTTCTCAAAATAAATCGCAACCGTTGGCTCTGCGTATTATCATAGATTATAGCGGGAATATCCAAGGCTGGGCTATTCATTAAATAATCTTTCATTGCATATGTTTCTCTCGCTATTTGATGGCAATACTTGAACCAACCCGGTGTTTCATTGTGAGGTAATGACCAGATCAGCAATCCTTGCCCACCGACTGCCCAGGACGAGTACGGGAGAAAACGATATTTATCCATGTTATTGCCATCTTCTATGTGAGATGGTGTATATACAGGGTTTGTAGGCGGCCAATTTCTTACTGAAATCATTCGGCAAAAACCCACATTGGTATAGCGCACGGCGCACTCCGCCATATACACCGCATCCACCCAATCATCATTAGCTCTTTGTGAATAGATGTCATGATAGTAGGAATAGTCTTCGAAGATATAATTATATAAATTCATATCGGCTATCTTCCCCGCATCCGCCTTGACGATTTTTTCCCCTTCGACCGGATCCGGTGCATAGCTTATATAAAAATTGTCATGCGTATCTATGGTGTTAATGGGAAACTTGCCTGGAGGATTATTATCATTGGCCCAAACAATATTGTTGTATGTCTGAATACGCTCCCGGATGTGAGCGCGATGGCTGGGATTATCCAACGAAACCGCAAACTGTTCTTCATCAAAATTCCATCCCCTCACCCGGGGATTTGTGGATGGATAATTTTTTATACCTGCCACCAATTTACCCAGAGAATCCTCCTCATCGGTCCATGTAAAGGAAAATGAACTGCAGGAATCTTCGGCTATATATTTCGTGGCGGAGGATACACCGGAAAAAACCGTGGTGTCGTAGGTTGTAGTGGCTGCCTCGTGCAACCATGTTCCGTCAATATTGTTTAGCGTATGCGCCACCGCGGGTAAAAGATAATAATCTCTTCTTTGCCCATCCCCATACGTTGTGTCATAAACCGTTTTCAGAGTATTTAATGCTTCGTGAAAATCCTTGATCTCGCTAAAAAATCCTGGAAATCCGCTTGCGGATACCCCACAACCCCAGACTTGACTATAATCTAATTTGTTTCTTTGCTCAATCCAAGGTTGTGCATTAAACGCATTGTAGATGTATGTATCGTAGTAACTGCTAGCACCATCATTATAGCCATCGGCTAAATTCGTTATATTATCATCCGTATAACCCCAAGCAGTAGGTTCATGATCCTCGATGCCAAGATACCAGCCAATCGGGAACCAACGGTCATTGGCCAAAGCCTTATTGCCATCCCGCCGCTTCAGAAAGGGACGGTGCCAAACGGATTGGGTACGGGCATCTGGATAATAGGTCACCTCGATCAACCAGCGCTCTGAAGTAGTACACCATTCTTTCGATAGAAAAGTGAGGTCACCGGGTCCCGTAATTTTCAGTAAGTAACCCATGACATTGATTTCACTGAAATAGGGATACCGCGCGTTGAAGGGTCTCGTTAAATCCACATACGCAAAATCCCTTTGAAAAGGAGATGAGGTTTGGATTGTGGTGGTCAATCCTGGATTTTCTTCCGTATAATCTCCACCGGCGGTGACCCAGGGGATTCCCGAATCGCTTTCATACCAATCGACTCCGGCCTCCCACCATGCCTTGGTCGTATTGAACGCCTGAACCGTGTAGGCGCCATAGGCGGAACAAGCATGCAGAAAAATTTTCAAGCGGATGTTGGTAACCGCCTTGTTGTAACTCAAACCGGATAAATCACAGGCCAATACCGCTCGATCGGAACTACTCAATATTATTTGAGTTGCACCTCCAAGATTCGTGGAAGACTGGTAGGCCAACTCCGCATCCATCGTAGCAACATTATAGGCTCCATATGTTGTAAAATATGAAGTCGGGTCCATCACCACACCCCCCTCCGGCGCATCGGCCATGTCACCGAGAAGGGCCGACATCTCCGCCACGCCCGGGCCGTTCTTGCGCAATTGCCACCATTGGGCCGA
>JBHGBC010000102.1:0-21653 GCA_041946805.1 bacterium | reverse complement strand
TTCCAGAGAAGCCCAGCGGGGCGAAAGGGCTTTGATCCATGCAATCCGCCCGCCCAGCGCGAGGGACGTAGGGGCCATTCTCTCCAGACGGCTTGATGGGATGGCATAGCAAACCAAAAAGAAAAAGTACGCACTTACCGGATGAGCCAAACGGATTTATTTCGTCTCCACAATATAAATCATCGTGGGCGGTTGGGGATTTTCCGGTTGGCGGTCGCGGTTGGGCCGGTCTACTTCCTGTGTCATGTAATGAATTTCCCCATTCGGCAATGGTCCCTGATTGACCGCCCTGATGTTGGGTATCCCCGGGCCGTCATCGGAACCTGGGTGGATTTCGAAATCACCCGGCATGCCGCTCAATAACTGGTCCCGCGTGAAGACCATTTCACCCGCCGGGGGCGACACTTTATCGCTGCTGTACCGTACCCGGATCCGGCCGTCTCCCTCGATGGCCAGCCGGGGAATCGGGGGATACTCGGGGATGGTTCCCCGCCCCTCGAACCAAAACCGGGCTTCCCATTTAGTCAGTTGAATGATCCGCCACGTTTTTTCCACCGGCGTGGCCACATAGATTTGATTGTGCCCGGCCGCGTCGAAGCGGGTGTAGCCGATGTACGGATTTCCGTCCGCGCCGATCGCCAACGAGCCGCCGTTCATCAATCCCGCGCGCTGGGGAATGTCATCCACGACTTCGGCGTTCTCGGGCCGGATGGGCAATTCATATTTCGTCCCGTCCCACTGCTTCCAGGTAAGTCCGCCATCCTCACTTTTAGCGTAACCGATGTCGAAGTTGGTTTCCACGTCGGGTGTCTCGCGCCAGCACCAGGCGATATGCAGCACGCCGCGGCGGTCTTCCTGGATCCCGCCGAAGGGATAGGCGTTGCTGTCCGGTTCGCTTTCCATGCCGCTGAGAAACGCGTCACCGCCCGTCCATTTCCGGTCTTTCTCGGAATAATGCACAAGGATGTTCTTGCCGCTTCCGCTGCCGCCCAGGCGGTACATCATGTGGATGGAACCATCCCGCAGTTGCAAAAGGGTGGGATAGGTCACCCGCTCTTCATCCTTGCCCGTCCAGGTATGAACCGGCTCGAAGGTTTGGATGCCGCCCGGTTTGGCAGTCCGGTAGTAACGCAACGGCGACGCGTGCATGTTGCCGGTCAGGTGCAAATATCCATCCCGGTCCATGAACAACACCAGACGGTTATGGGTGTCCCAACCGACCTTTTCAGGCAGTTTGGCGAATTCCCAATCGGTGGTACCCAGTATGCGCTTGGCCACCGTGGCCTGGTGATCCCCATCGTAAAACGCCAGGTATTGATACGTCCCGTCTGATATGAGGCAATTGCCCCCGTTCACCGGATGCGACGCCAGCCCCTCGGCCACGGGAACCCGGCGGAGAATCTCCCCATGGGCGTCTATGCTGATCCCGGTCAAACCGGCTATCACGGCGAAGCAGCAGAAATAACGATAAGTAGAAAGGAAGGTCATTTCATTCTCCTTAGGTTCTGTTGAGTTTCTCCAACGTAGATCAAATTCCCAAAACGGTACGGTCTAATCGTTTGTACGAAAAGCGCTGATGGCGCCCTTTCAGGGCATCCCTCACCCTAACCCTCTCCCAGAGGGAGAGGGAATTGGTTACCTTGATCCCGGCTAGTTCCCAGGGCTGAAGCCCTGGGCTAGTTTAAAAGGGCCGTGGGTGTTGGCACGGCCATCCCGCATTTCTTGAACTCATTTAATGACGAAAACTCAACAGAACCTGATCACCCCACCTGTTCTTAAATTTCCATCGATTGTGATACAGTAGCATGAAACAGGTAGCTGAACCAATCGATGAACGAAAGGACCACCATGGACAGGCGATCGTTCTTGACAGCGGCCGGTCTTGCCGCGCCCGCGTATTGGATGAACGCAACCACGGCTTCGGCCTCGCCCGCTTTTTCTTCCCGGAATATCCAGATCCATGAACTGGGGGCGGACCTGGTCATCATCGGGGGAGGCTTGGGAGGCTGCGCCGCCGCCCTGGCCGCCGCCCGCAACGGTTTGCGCGTGATCCTGACCGAGGAGACCGATTGGATCGGCGGCCAGCTCACTCAGCAGGCGGTCCCCATGGACGAACACGGCTGGATCGAATCGTTCGGCGCGCCCGCTGCATACCGCGAACTGCGGCGGCGCATCCGCGACTACTACCGGCGCAACTACCCTCTCACCGCGGAGGCCATGCGGAATCCGGTGTTGAATCCCGGCAACGGTTGGGTTTCGCGCATCGCCTGCGAGCCGCGCGTGGGCTTGGCCGCGTTATACGAAATGCTGATGCCGTATCTCAGCGCGCAAAAAATCACCTTGCTCCTCGAACACATCCCTGTGGCCGCCGAGACGGACGGCGACCGGGTAAAGGCCATCCAGGCGCGAGACCTCCAAACCGGCCATTTCCGCGTGCTGCGCGCACCATACTTCATCGACGCCACCGAAACCGGCGAGCTGTTGCCCCTCACGGGCGCCGAATACGTCACCGGATTCGAGTCCCGCGGCCTGACCGGCGAACCGATGGCCCCTGAAAAAGCGCAGCCGCAAAACATGCAGGCCATCACCTGGTGCTTCGCCATCGACTACGTTCCCGGAGAAGACCACACCATCGATCCGCCGGAGAATTATGCTTTCTGGCGGGATTACGTCCCCGCCCTGACGCCGCCCTGGCCGGGTAAACTGCTGGCTTTCGCCTATTCGCATCCCCAAAAACCGGGCGAGAGCCGTGAGAGCTTGGGATTCGATCCAATCGCCGAAAACCAGGGGTCCCGGATGGGATTTTGGAGCTACCGCCGGATCATCCACACGCAAAACTTCGTTCCGGGGACGTACGCCAGCGACATCACCATCGTCAACTGGCCGCAGAACGATTACCTGCCGGGATCCATCATCGACGTGCCCCGCGAGGAGAAAGAAAAACACCTGCGTGGCGCGCGGCAACTCTCGCTGGCCTTGTTTTATTGGCTTCAAACCGAAGCCCCGCGCGCCGACGGTGGAACCGGCTGGCCCGGCCTGCGCCTGCGGCCCGACATCACCGGCACGCCGGACGGCCTGGCGAAATATCCCTATATCCGCGAATCCCGCCGCATCCAGGCCGAATTCACCATCACCGCCCGGCACGTCTGGGCGCAGGCCCGCTTGCAGGAATTGGGAACGAAATACGAAGACACCACCGCCGCGCCCTTCGCCGATTCCGTTGGCGTGGGCAGTTACCGCATCGACCTCCATCCCAGCACCGGCGGCGACAATTACGTGGACCTCGACACCTGCCCGTTCCAGATTCCCCTGGGCGCGATGATTCCCCGCCGTGTCGAAAACCTGATTCCCGCCTGCAAGAACATCGGCACGACGCACATCACCAACGGGACCTACCGCCTGCATCCGGTGGAGTGGAACATCGGCGAATCAGCGGGAATGTTAATCGCATATTGTCTGGAGAAAAAAGAAAGCCCGCGGGGCGTGCGCAACGCCGAATCGCTACGGCGCGATTTGCAGAACCGGCTGGTCTCCCAAGGCGTGGAAATCCGCTGGCCGAAAATCACGCCGCGGTGAAACGCACAGAAAATCATTCCATTCATTGTATTGGATGTAAAACAGGGGCGCGAAACAACGCGCCTCTTTTTTGAACCTGACCTGGGGAGTAAGAATCTATTGCGGAGCTGCGCAATCTCTTTCCCCTGTATCCCCGCCTGATCCATTCTGATATCATCCACCAGAATGAATACTCCAATGTCATGGACCGGAGGTCTTGCATGATTGTCTCTATCGGATCCCAACGTGGAATATTTACCCTGTGTCTTTTGTGGTTGGGTGTTGTCACGGTTTCGGCGGCCGATGAAACGCTCCAAGCCGTCCGCCGGCATCGCGACACGCTGCTGAACGACCCGCAGCGGCCGGCCTATCATTTCGTCACGCCGGAAAGCTACTGCATGCCGTTCGATCCGAACGGGGCCATCTATTGGAAGGGGAAATATCACCTATTCTACATTTTCCAGGATGAGCGGGGCCATTGCTGGGGTCACGCCTCCAGCGTGGATCTGCTCCACTGGCGGTTCCATCCCCCCGCCTTGTTTCCCTCGCCCGGCGATCCCGATCAGGGCATCTTCAGCGGCAACGCGTTTGTCAATAAAGAGGGGCAAGCTGTGCTGCTGTATCACGGCGTGAACGCGGGGAATTGCATCGCCGTCAGCGCGGAGGACGACCTGGTCCATTGGCAAAAACTGCCCTCGAATCCGATCGTGCCCAATCCCAAGGAGGGCGATCCGGATTTTGGTAAATATCAATCGTGGGATCCGCACGGCTGGCTGGAAGAAGGCACGTACCATGCCATCTTCGGCGGCAATCCGGCCACCTTGTTCCGTTCGCCCGACATGATCCATTGGACGTTTCAAAACAAATTCCTGGCTTCGGACTTGCCCGGTGTCGATCCCGATGAGGACATTTCGTGTCCCGATTTCTTCCCGCTCGGCGGCAAGCACATGCTGTTGTGCATCAGCCACAAGCGCGGATGCCGGTATTACTTGGGCCATTGGCGGGACGGGAGATTCTATCCCGAGACACACGCCCGCATGAACTGGCCGGGCGGCACGTGCTTCGCTCCCGAAAGCCTCCTCGACGGCCAGGGCCGGCGCATCATGTGGGCCTGGGTGCTCGACCGCCTGCCCGAGAGTGAAATCCAACGCGCAGGCTGGAGCGGCACGATGACCCTGCCCCGGGTGCTTTCCCTGGGAGAAGACCATCTCCTTCGCATCGATCCAGCCGAGGAATTGGCCCGGTTGCGCATGAATCCCCGGAAAATCGAAAATCTCACCGTCGAACCAGGCCGGGAGAAGGTCCTGGATGAGGTCCGCGGCGACAGTCTGGAGATGGAGATCGAGATCGATCCGGGGGACGCCCGCCAGTTCGGCTTGAAAGTCCGTTGTTCGCCCGACGGCCGCGAACAGACGGTCATCATCTGCGACCGGAACGCGCAAGCGCTGCAGATCGACTGCGGCCGCTCGTCCCTCACCCCCGGCATCGTGTACCGGACCTTCTGCATGTACGGGGGCGAGAATCCCCCGGTGACCGCGCAGTCAGCGCCCTTCGCTCTGCAACCGGGCGAACCGCTGCGGCTGCGGATTTTCATCGACCATTCCATTCTGGAGGTTTTCGCCAACCGCCGCCAATGCCTCACGCAGCGGATCTATCCCAGCCGGGAGGACAGCCTGGGCGTCTCGCTGTTCAGCAACGATGCACCCGTCAATGTGAAATCGCTGTCCGTCTGGACGATGGCCCCGGCCAACCCCTGGTAACGGCCCGGATACCGGGGGAAATCCCGTTCCGTTCCGATTTTTCCCCGGGCAATTTGATCCACCCGGTTTGTTCGGTATACTGAAAGTACCTTAATCGTTCGAGTTGGGGATTATGGCATCCGAGGATATCGTAAATCAAATCCGGTCAGCCTTTGAAACCGGCGATTGCCGCCGCGCGGAGGAGATCATTCACCGGCTGGAGAAGGCGGAGCAGTTGCGCACCGAGTTCCTGGCGATGATTTCGCATGAGCTGCGGACACCGCTCAACGCCATCATCGGCTACAACTCCATGCTGGAAGAAGAGGTTTACGGCGCGCTGAACGAAAAACAACACAAGGCAGTGAGGCGCATTGACCGCAACTCCACCCGCCTCCTGACCTTAATCAATCAACTCCTGGAACTCTCGCGCCTGGAAGCGGGAGTGATCTCGGTTTTTCATGAGAGCACCAATTTGGTGGAAGCCGTCAACGAGGTGCTGGAAGAGTATCAGGTCCTGGCCGACGAAAAGGGGCTCGAACTGAAAATCACCCATCCGCGGCGGAGCGTTGTAATTGTCACCGATTCCAGCAAGGTCAAGGAAATTGTCCGCCAGTTGGTGTCCAATGCCATCAAGTTCTCCAACCACGGCGCCATCCAGATCGAAATCCGCGCCCAGGACACCGGAGGTGTAATCCGGATCGCGGACAGCGGCCCCGGCATCGAACCGGATCAGCGGGAAGCCATCTTCGAACTGTTCCGGCAGGGCGATCCCTACTCCAACCGGCGCCAGGAAGGAGCGGGTCTGGGATTGGCGATCGTGCACCGGTTGATCCGGCTGCTGGATGCTTCCATCGAGTTGGAGAGCGAGCCGGGGCAGGGAACGGCGTTCGCTCTTTTCTTTCCTTCCCTCACGGGTGCGGCGGACAGGCCGAAGCCCGGGGCGGCATTCAATCCGCCCGAAGGCGCGGAAGTCCTGGCGGATGGGCCGGAATCAGCCAACCACGTGCCGGCCGAAGCCCCCTCGGTGTTGATCGTCGACGACGATCCCTATACCGTGGAAATTTTAGGGGATTATCTCGAGCACAGGGGCCACTACAAGGTCCAAAAAGCCTACAGCGGCCTGCACGCCATGATCCATCTGGCCGAGCACCGGCCCGATTACCTGGTGGTGGACCTGCTCATGCCGGAAATCAATGGGGAGCGGGTGATTCAATATTGCCAGGAATTATGGGGGAACCAGGTCACGATTGTCGTGATCACCGGCAAGGACCTGTCAGCGGAGGAGACGCGCGAACTGCGGACCAAGGCGTCGGCCATTCTCCGCAAGGGGGACATGACGCAAACCCACCTCGCCACGGCGCTGGCCTCCGCCCTCCCCATCCCCGCGGGGTGAGGGGCCCTCTTACTCGACATTTACACGCTACGACTTGATTTACTCCTCCCCTTCGGGGGCGGGTACCGGTTCCCGCGGTGCGGTTTCGGTAGAGGCCGTGGGGACGGGGGACATTTGGGTGGAGTCGCGGGTGGTGCGGCGGACGTTGTCGAGGATGTCGTCATCCACGGCGATGCCGGCCATGGACAGCGCGTAGAGGGCCGCGCCCACCACGGGCTCGAGGCGGGGCGGCGTCACGTTGGCGCCGGGAAGCAGGTACTGGATCTTGCGGCGGACGATCTGGCCGTAGAAAGAGGCTTCGCTGAACACCCCGCCGCCGAGGACCACATCAACGCGCTCGGTGAATTCCAGGCGCTTGTGGACGGACTCGACACCCAAAGCCAGGGCGTCCGCCTCCCGGTTGAGGATCTCATCGGCCACCGGATCGTCCTCGCCGGCCAGGCGCACGACAATGGGCGCGAGGGCGGCGATTTTCTCACGGGTGGCGGTTTTGGTGTTGATCCAATTCACCATCTCGCTGACTTGTTTCATCCCCAGGTGAGCCAGCACCGCCGGCTCAATCGCGGTGGCGGGGCCCAGGCCGTCCTGGCGCCGGACCATGGCGCGCAGGGCTTCGAGGCCGATACGGAAACCGCTGCCTTCGTCGGAAAGGAGGGAGCCATAGCCGCCGACCCGGCATTCCTTGCCCTTGGCGTTGCGGCCGAAGATGATGGAGCCGGTCCCGGCGAGGACGATGATGCCGAATTCGGACAGGGTGCCGCTGACGAGGGCGATTTCGGCGTCGCTGGTCAGCAGGTACGATTCCTTGCCGAATAGATCATCAAAGAGGGGGCGCAGGACTTGATGGTCTTGTTCCTGGCCCACGCCGGCGAGGCCCAGGCAGATGCCCAGGCATTCTTCGGCGCGGCCATGCGCGGCCTGCAGGGCATCCTGAAACAGGCGCTTGATGGTGGCGGTCACCGGCCCGGCCCCCGAGTCATGATAATTGAGTCCCGGGCCCTTGCCGTAATAGACCACCCGGCCGCGGTCGGTCATCAGAATCGCGCGGCTCCGGGTGCCGCCGCCATCCACACCAAAAACATACGGCATCGGCTATTTCCTTTTCCGCAGCATTTTGTTTTCGTCATCCAGCAATTGCAATTGGGTTTTCAAATCGGTGATCTGGGTCTCGTAGGTCTTCCGGAGCTCCTCGATCCGCTTTTCGTACATATCCTTCTGCCGCGCCATTTCCTTCTCGTACTGTTCCCGGATCTGGGCGCCGGAAGGGGAGTTGACTTGCATGGCAGTGGCTGCCGGCGTGGGCTGCAGGGGAATGGGGGTGGGGCTGAGGGAGATGCTGGTCAGCCCTTTGTCGGCAAGGGACCCGATACCGCCCTGGGTCATGACGAATCCCACGACCAGCAGGGCCACCACACTGATCAAACCCAAGGTAAACAAGATGTTGCTGCCGCCGGAATACTCGTCGTAATTACTCCGGTTCCGCCCCCTCTGATTCATCGCTCCTGGCCTCCATCTTCGCCGTGACGTCTTCCGTCAGGTCAAACGTAAAGGTCTGTTTGTCCACGACCTTGAAGGGAAGAATGGTGACAAAAAAATCCAGGGGAAACCGCGTGTAGGGTTTGGGTTGGAGTTCCACGAACTCTTCCCGCCGCCCGTAGTCCGGATGATCGAGGGTCAATTTGTGAGTCCCCATCCAATCGGTTTCGAATTCGACCGGGGTGACTCCCTTGGGTTGGAAATCGTAATGCACGGTGGAGCCGGGAGGATTGGATTCCACGCGGACCACGGTTGAATAGCAACCCTCAACCAGGCAGACCAAAAGAAGTAACGGCGCGATTTTCACCATTCGCCACATTCTCCATTGCCAATCGTATCATTACAGCCCATCCGGGGTGGAAAGTCAACGGATTTTACCACCGGAAATCACGGAAGGGGCGCGTATTTCTCCCATATTTCCCGGACGCGGGACGGGTCCTCCAGCGGTTGGATGACCACCTTCCCGATTTCGGCCGGGAAAACAAACCGCAAGCGGCCTTTTTCGACCTTCTTGTCGCGGAACATGCTTTCCACCATGGCTTCCCCGGAGAGATCCGGCCGGTCCAGCGAAAAGCCGGCGCGGCGGAGAAGGGCTTCCAGGTCCCGCGTGACGGATGCGGGGGTGATTCTCAAAGCCTCGCCGAGACGGGCTTCGACCACCATGCCCAGGGCGACGGCTTCGCCGTGCAGGTAGCGCTCGTAGCCGGTCAGCGCCTCGACGGCATGGCCGATGGTATGGCCGAAATTCAGGATGGCGCGCAATCCGCTCTCTCTTTCGTCCTGCTGAACCACATCCGCCTTGATGCGGCAGTTCCAGGGGATGATCTGGCAGTAGGTCTCCAGGTCGGCGGCCAGCAGGCGGGGGAGCTGCTCTTGCACCGCCTCGAACAGGCCGCGGTCGGCGATGACGCCATGCTTGATCACTTCGGCCAGTCCCGCCCGGACCTGGCGCGCGTCGAGGGTGCGCAGGGTGGTGGGATCGATCAGAACGGCGGACGGCTGATGAAACGCGCCGATGAGGTTCTTCCCGCCGGGGTGGTCGACGCCCACCTTGCCGCCGACGCTGGCGTCGGCCTGGGCCAGAAGGGTGGTGGGGACCTGGATGAACCGGATTCCCCGCAAATACGTGGCGGCGACAAATCCCGCGACATCACCGGTCACGCCGCCTCCCAGGGCCACCAGGCCGCTCCGGCGCTCGGGCCGCAGGCGGACCATCCCATCGTACAGGCGGGCCACGGTGTCGAGGGTTTTCGCCGGTTCGCCCGCGGGAAACACCAACACTTCGGACCGGAATCCGGCCTGCTCGAGGGATTGCCGGACCCGGTCCCCGTAAAGGGGGGCCACCTGGCTGTCGGCGATGATGGGCACGGGGGACTCGAAGCCCAGGGACCGCGCCCGTTCACCCACCCGGTCCAAAAGGCCGGGACCCACGGAGATCGTATACCCGCGCTCGCCCAGACCAACGGATATTTCAGATACAGTCTTCACTCCACTCATCGGTTCCTTGCATCACCCCCAAAGTGGAAACCAGTATATCACGCCGGGTAGCCGTGGCTACCCGGGCGGATTTTTCCCCGCAGTGCCGCCATTGTCTTGACATTGCGGTTCTTTTCGTTAAGCTGAAACAATCTTCGCGCGTACCTGATTGTACCCTCCCAGACCTCCCTGATGGTGCCGCGGTCCGCGAATGGGCACAGTTCTTTTAAATCCATCCACTAAGGAGAACAGGTTTATTATGTTCCGTACCCGAGTCGTATGGTCTGTCCTGATTCTTATTGCGTTATCGATAACGGGAGCGTACGCCGCCGAGGTGCAATCCGCCCCGGCGCCCGCTCAGGAATCCGCGGCCCCGGAAGCGCCGGCGGCCCCGGCGGGAGGGAGTGGGGATGTGATCGCCAAGGTGAATGGAATCAACATCACGGAAAACGAAATGAACGATGAAATCGAGATGCTGATTCAAAACCTGGGCCAGAATATTCCCGCCCAGCTCATCCCGCAGATCAAGCCGCAAATGTACAAGCAAGCGTTGGACAGCCTGATTTCCAAAATGCTGCTGAAGAGCGTGGCGCAAGAGAAAAACATCACGATCGGCAAGGAAGACATTGAAAAGCAATACGAAAAGTTCAAGAAGCAATTCCCCTCGGAAGAACGGTATAAGGAAATCCTCACGCAGCAAAAGGTGACGGAGGACGAGATCCGCAAACGCATCCAGGAAAGCCCCGATCTGCTCTATTCCAAAGTGCTGAACACCCAGGCGCCCAAGCCGGCGGAGACCAAGGAAGAAGAGGTCAAAAAATACTACGACGAGAACGTCTCCAAGATGAAACAGCAGGAGACGGTGACCGCCTCGCATATTCTTCTCCAGTTCGGGGATAAACCGGCGGAGACCGATAAAGCCGCCTTGAAGACCAAACTGGAAGGGATCCGCAAGGACATCGTGGATGGCAAGATCAGTTTCGAGGATGCCGCCAAGCAATTCTCCAACTGCCCCAGCGCCGCGCAAGGCGGGAACCTGGGCCAATTCACGCATGGCAAAATGGTCCCCGAGTTTGAAAAAGTGGCCTTCGCCCTGAAACCGGGCGAAATCAGCGACGTGTTCGAGACCCAGTTCGGCTACCACATCTGCAAGGTGTCGGAGCATCAGGCCGAGAGAACGTATCCGTACGAGGAAATCAAGGACAAAATCAAGGACTACCTCGATCAGAAAGTCCAGGCGGAGACTCACAAGGCCTACATCGCCCAACTGCGCGAGACGGCCAAAATCGAAACCGTGGTCACTGAAGACGCCTGGAAAGCCAAGTTCGCGCCGGCCAAAGCCCCGGCCGTCCCCAGCGATATGAACATCCAGATCGATCCCAATTCCTTGAAACAGTAAGTCTTGAACTTATTGGATTTAACCGGCGGACCCGGGTTGCGCGCCCGGGTCCGTTTTGTGTTTTGGAGGGGAAATCATGCCGCCGCCCAGGATTTCATCCTCCCGGGAGACCACCAGCGCCTGGCCGGGCGCCGCGCCGTATTGGGATTCGTCAAAACGGAGGATCACAGTCCCTTCATCCAGATGCACAACCGTGGCGGGAGCGGGCTGATGGCGGGAGCGCAGCTGGCCGAAGACGCGTTCTCCGGGACGGGGGGAATGAATCCAGCGTATAGCGATGGCGGACACATCCCGAACCGCCAAGTCCTCGCGTCGCCCGACGATCACCGCGTTCCGGGAGGCGTCGATTTCGCACACGTAATACGGACCGCCACTCAATCCCAATCCCTGGCGCTGGCCGACGGTATAGTGCGTCACTCCCGGATGGGTGCCCAGCACTTCGCCCGCCCGGTTGAGGATAGGGCCTTCGCGGGTTTCGATCCACTGGGCGAGAAACTCGTTGTACGAACGTCCGAGGGTGAAGCAGATCTCCTGGCTTTCGGGCTTGCCCGCGGTGACCAGCCCGAGATCCCGGGCGATGGCGCGGACTTCCTCCTTGGTCTTTCCGCCCAGGGGAAACCGGACCTGCTTGAGCAGTTCCGGCCGGATGCCATAGAGGAAATAACTCTGGTCCTTTTCGCGGAACACGGCCCGGAACAGGCGGGGTGAATCCGGTTCATCCAGGCGGATCCGGGCGTAATGGCCGGTGGCGACCCATTCGCAATCCCATTGCCGGGCCAGGGTGAGGGCTTCCTCGAACCGGACGAAGCTGTTGCAGCGCACGCAGGGATTGGGCGTGAGGCCGGCCTCGTAGGCGCGGATGAAGGGATCGATCACCCGGCGGCGGAATTCGGGCGCGGTGTTGATGGTGTAATGGGCGATGCCCAGGGAGGCGGCCACGCGCTTGGCGTCGCGCACATCGCCGAACGAGCAGCAGCCGCCGCGGACTTCCTGGCCCGGCGCCAGGTCGAGTTGCTTCATGGTCACGCCCACGACGCGGTAGCCATCCTGGATCAGCAAGGCGCCGGCGACGCTGCTGTCCACCCCGCCGCTCATTAAAAGAAGAACACTTTTCTTGGACATGGATATGTGTCATCAACCGGATAATTTGCTTGGCCCGGCGCGGGAAGTTCAAGAGAATGACCGGGAAGTATGGATTAGTATATCTTGCGGAAAGAGAGAGGGGATGGAAAGGGAGAGGGCAGTGCGCCACGGCTCGCGCCAGGGTTTGTACCCCTGGCTAAATTAAAATGCGCCTCTCCGGGGCTTCAGGTTCTATTAAGATTTCGTAATTTCTATTAACAGAATGCAATACGGATTTATGAGCGCCAACGGCGCGGTAGGGGCAAAGCCCCGGGCGTAAGCCCTGGGTTGTGGTCAAAGTAATTGATTCCCTCTCCCTCTGGGAGAGGGTTAGGGTGAGGGAAGCCCTGAAAGAGCGCTCTAAAGTATATCCGTGCCATCTGGTAAACCATTGCATATCGTTTTCTTAGGCTCCTTTGGAAAAACTTAACAGGACCTCGTTCCTCACCCTCCCGTTTCCGCTTTCCAGTCCGCTTCCCACGCGGTGATCTGGTTTTTCAGTTCTTCCACGATATCGGGATGCAGGCGGGCGAGATTGGCGGTCTCTCCCGGATCGGCTTCCAGGTCATGCAACAGGAGCGGCTCGCCGGCTTTATGGGAAAAATCCAATTGGGGATCGAGGATCAGTTTCCATTTCCCCCACCGCGCCGCACGTTGATTGCCCAATCCCCAAAACAAGATATCATGTGGGGATTTTTCCTCATTCATGATCACCGGAAGCAAGTTTTTCCCATCGATTTTGCGGTTCTGGAGCAGATTTCCTCCCAACCAGTGGAGCAAAGTGGGGAAAACATCGAGCGTGGACGCGATTTCCGTATTCACCCGCCCGGCAGGGACAACTCCCGGCCAGCTGATCATGGCGGGCACGCGGATGCCACCCTCGAACAGTCCTCCCTTGCCGCCCCGGAACGGTCCGGAACTTCCGCCACGGTAGGCTTCGCGGGAATCATCCAGCAGGTTGCGGCTTTCGCGGGAGGGGCCGTTATCACTGATGAAGAAGACCAAGGTGGTTTCACGCAGGCCGTTTTCCCGCAGCGCCTCGAGAACGCGTCCCACGCCATCGTCAAGCACGGCCACCATGGCGGCTTGTATGCGGCGGTGGGGATCCGGGATATGCCGCACCCGTTCCGCGTATTCCGGGGGCGCGTGCATGGGATAGTGGGGGGCGTTGAAGGGGACATACAAGAAGAAGGGGCGGTCCCGGTTCTCCTGGATGAAACGCACGGCGTTCTGGGTGATCAGGTCATGGATGTATTGCCCGTTGGCCCAGACCTCCTCGCCGTTCCGCCAAAGGTCGTGCATGGGATCGATGTTGCCCTTCACGCCCCAATAGAAAATATGGGAGTAGTAATCCACGCAGCCATTGAGGAAGCCGAACGATTCATCGAAGCCCCGCCGGTCCGGCCGGGATTCGGGAGCGCCGCCCAGGTGCCACTTGCCCATCAGCCCGGTGCGCAAGCCCAGCGGTTTCAGGGCGTCCGCCAGGGTGATTTCGTCCGGTTTGAGGCCCGGGACATGGAATCCCGCCTCCACGTTGTTAGCCACGCCGGTGCGCTGGGGATACCGGCCGGTCATGAGCGAAGCCCGGGAGGGCGAACAAACCGGCGCGCTGGCGTACCAGGTGGTGAAACGCGTTCCCGAGCCGGCCAGAGAGTCGATGTGGGGCGTGGGGATATCCGCGGCCCCGTAACAACCCACGTCGCCGTAGCCCAGGTCGTCGGCGTAGAGGATCACCACGTTGGGCAGCCGGGGACGGTCATGAGTGAATCCAGGTAAGCCAGACGCGCCAGCTACGGCCAACGCTCCCAGAGAGGCGTCACGCAAAAACAAACGCCGGTTCCATTTACGACTAGGATTCATCGTTTCTTCCCTTCCCTGCGGATTTGAGGCAACCGTACCCTATTCTTCCGGATAAAATTATGTCACACAGGAGACTCCGGGGGGAGAAAAGGTCGAGATTTCGAACAGGATGGCCAAGGCGCCCAAGTTGACCCGGAACGGTGCGTTATTCTGCGCATTCAGCCCGCGTTACTCCATTGCCTCGGTGAGACGAAAGGGACAAGGGAAGAAAAAAAAGACACCCGCCGAAGGCTTCCGGTTCATTGAACATATCCTGAAACTGTCTAGATCAATCCGAAAATGACCAAAAAACAGGATTACCGGAACGGGAGTCCTTGATTCGTTCATGCCATTCAATTCAAGATACACTTACCAATATATGGCATTGTTCTTATCACGAACAAGGTTCATTGCATGTCCGGTCACCCCGTCCCGACCCGGCGGAACTTTCGCATATTTACAATGATGGGCTGCCTGGCAATCCTGGCCGGTCTGGGGTATGCCCCGTGCCCGCTGGCCGCCCAGCCGGTTCCCGCCGAAATCTGGGCCAAGGTGGCCGAAGCCAATCAAGTCTGGTTGCGCGCGTCCCTCCGCTCCATCACCTATGAAATGGAGTACCAAGCCTTTTTCGGCAACCGCCGGGAAGCATCCCATTCCCGGATCTGGTTTGCCGGTCCGGACAAAGTCCGGATGGAAGTAGAAAACAACATCTCCTTGAAACTGATCTACAACAACGGGGTGCGGGGGGTTTTCGATGTAGGGGAGCAACCGTTTTACTCATTCGCCCAGCCCCCCTACGGCTTCGGCGTCGGATTCCGCGTCAAACCGGCCCTGATCACCGCCTTGCAGGGAGTGGATCCCGCCTCGTTGCGCCTGGCCGGCGAGACCACCGCCGCGGACGGCCGGCCGCTCGTGATTCTCGAAGCGCCGGCGCTGTCCGGGTATTCCTTCGCCCAGATCGAACTCCCCACCTACGATTTCCGGCCCCGCAGTCCCAACTTCACCTCCGCCCGCTTTTACGTGGATCCCGCCAACGGGATCCTGACCCGGATCGAGGAATTCAACGACCATCCCGATCCCATCCAGCCCAGCGCCAGCTCCTACTCCGCCGTCTGGGAATTCCCTAACGGCTATTTCAACACCCCGGAGGGCCCGGCGCCTCAGACCATCACCCATACCTGGGACCTGATCAACTCGCGGGTGATGACCGTCTTCGAATTTCAACTGCTGCCCGGAGATATCTGGTTCGCCCGGGAGGCCTTTACCCTGATTGAAGGCAATATCGGGGCGCGCGGGACCATCCTTCAGGCCGCGCCGGGCCCGATCGATCCCGCCCTGTTCGACCTGGAAGCGTCGGGGATCAAAGTCAGCGAGCCGGGTAAAGGGACCGCGGTGATTTCCGGGCGCATCCTTCACAAGGACACCCAACAGCCCGTGGAAGGAGCCCTCGTCCGCCTCTATGGTAATCCAGAGAAAATCCGGGAACCTCTCCAGGCGGAAAGCGCCACCGGACCGGACGGAACGTTCACTTTTACCCAATTGGCCGATCAACTCTATTATCTGACCGCCTCGAAAGAGGGCCTGGTCAGCGTGGCCAACGCGCGGATGGACGCCCGTTCGTTCGAAGGCCGGATCCCGTTCGATCCCCACCTGCAAGCCTGGGACACTCTCTCGATCCGCGACGGCCAGTCCGAGTCCGGAGTGGAGTTGTATCTGGCGGATCCCCGGACCGTCAAAGGAACCGTGATCCGCAGCGACACCAACGAACCGGTAGCCGAAGCCCAGATATCGGCGGAAGCCGGCCGGGGATTTTCTCCCCTCAAAACAGCGTCCCGGCAGGACGGAACGTTCGAGTTTCAAAATCTCTCGGCCCGGACCTATTATCTCGCCGCCCGGAAAGAGGGCTTCTTTCCCACGTATTGGGACGAGGGCCAATTGAACGAGGGGCGGAATTCTTTCGCCCAGAGCGTGGATCTCGCCAGCGCGCGCTCCAAGGACGGCCTGGTGTTGAAAATCGCGCCGGGAGGCGTGATCACCGGACGGGTGCTCAATCCCGAGGGCCAGCCGGTGGCGGGGGCCTTGGTCTCGGCCAACTGGGTGAACCATACGCAAAGCGGCGCGCAGGGGGTGTATCAATTCAACAGCCTGCCCACCGCCGATCTGGCCGGGGAGGCGGGGATCACGCTGATCGCGTCCGCCTCGGGGTATCTCGGCTGTGAAGTAGGGCCAATCCAGATTCCCAACGCCGCGGCGCCGGTTCAACAAGACTTGACGTTGAACGCCGGAGGCACGATCGCGGGGACGGTGACCGATCCCACCGGCACGCCCATCGTCAACCTGACGGTCAACATCATCAGCCAGGACATCAGCGGCGAGGAGGCGGGTCTCAAACTAACCCGCCTGGGGGTGAATCCCTTCAGCGGCCAGCCCGTCACGCGCGAGAAGGGGGAATACGTATCCGGCCGCTTGCTGCCCGGGAAATACACGATCAACGCCGCGACCGATGGGTATGAAATCTTTGTCCAACACCATGTGGAGGCCGTCAACCAACAAGAAACCAAAGTAAACATCGTTCTGACGCCCACGCTTCCCATCGCGGGCACGGTGGTGGACCCGGCGGGGATTCCCTTGGAAGACGCCGAAGTCTCCATTTCGCGGGTGGAAATCAACGAAGTCACGCCCGCCCCGGACGCCAACGGTTCCCCAGACAAACGCCTGGTCTTCGTCACGCAGCAAAAAACCAACGCGGCCGGCGTGTTCTCTTTCAATCAACTCAGTCCGGGAACCTACAATCTGAACGTGAAGGCCGCTCCCCGCGAGGGCCAGATCACGCCGCGGCAGACCGTGGAAAACCTGTCGCCGGGCCAGACCGGGCTGGTCATTCAATTGCCGCCCTACCTGGCCCGCCCCACGCTGAAAGGCCGGGTGGTGGACGCCCAATCCGGCGCGCCCCTCACCACCTTTTCCATCCGCTATTGGGAATCCCGTGAATCATTGGATTATGAAGACCGGCCGGGCTTGAATCCCTATTGGGGCCAGGGGAAAACCATCCACGACGCCAGCGGCGAATTCTTCCTGCCCAATCTCGCGCCCCGGCCCCTGGAATTCATCGTCTCCGCGCCCGGACACGCCGCCCGGGCCATCGGGCCTTTCGCATTCCAACCCGGCGAGGGGAAGGAAACCTTCGTCTCCCTGCTTCCGGAAGGCATTATTCAAGGAGTAGTATCCCTCCCCGGCGGCGCGGCCCAGAATCCGCTCAATCTCACCATCCGGCCCCATGTCACCGCCGACCTGCGGGACAGCCGGTTTTTCCCGCCCTGGTTCCTGGGCTTGAAAAGCCAGATCCAGCGCAACGGCGCGTTCCGGATCCAAAACGTCCCCGCGGGGATCTACGATCTTGAAGCGGCCGAAAACGGCGGGGCTGTGGCTTCGGCCTTGTGCGTGCCGGTCACCCCCGGGGAGACTGCCGTGTTGCCGGCGCTTTCCCCGCTCCCGAAAAATCCGCCGGTTACGTTCCAGGTCATTGTCAAGAATCCGGACGGGACGCCCACTCCCAACCAGAACGTCCATCTGTACGATCAGGGCTTTCCCAACCGGGTCTATACGCGGCAAACCGGCGCCGATGGCCGCGCCGCCTTCGAAACACGGTTCCACCAGCCGGGCGAAGGGGCGGTGATCGGCATCGGCGGCGCGCCCGTCCATCTCTATCCGGCCGATCCCGGCCAACCCGTATCGGAATTCGTGTACGCGCCCCAATCCGGCGAAGGCGTCCTCAAGGGTGTCGTGATCTTTTCCGGCGACAATGTCAGCGGCGAACCGGTTTACTTGGTGGATTCCCGCGCTCACCCGCCGCTCCGGATCTACGCGCAATCGACCTCGGAAATGGGGCGCTTTGCGTTCGAGGGCCTGCCGCCGGGGATGTATCACCTGATCATCGGCGGCAGCCATCCGGACAAGCCGTTCCGCTGGCTCGAGGTCGCGATCGAGGAGAAAGAAAACAAGTTTCTGGAAATCTCCCTGAATGGCCCCATGATCTCCGGTTTCACCATCGGGCCGGACAATCACCCCGCCTCCGGCGCGTACGTGCAACTCCGCTTGCCTGAGGCGAAAACGCAGATCCTCCGGCCCTATACGATCCTGCGCCCGGCCCGCTCCACGCAGGCGGGGGAATTCGGCCAGTATCAATTCCCCCATCTTCAGGAAGGGACGTATGAACTTTGGTCGTCCCGGTATTCCGTCGGCCTCAGCCCCGTCCGGCCCGCCGAAATCAAGACCGAAGACGTGAAAGACGTCAATCTTCAATTGAAATAAATCCCTTTGGTGCGCGGTCACCACGGCCTGTGTATTGGAGTGCGGACATCCCGCCTGCGTTGTTTGTGATGCAGGCATCGTGCCTGCGTTTTGTGATGCGGACTTCCCTCCTCCCGATTGAACCGCCGTCCTCGCATCCGTCACGCCCCGTAGGGGCAACATTATTGTAGCCAGGATCATCGAACCCAGTTCCTGGCATACAACCCCCCTCTCTTTTCTTCTCCCTCTCCCCTCGGGAGAGAAGGGCGGGGTGAGGGGGGGAAAGCCATGCCGGAGCTTCGGAGTCAACCAGGATATACCTCCTGCTCTGTAATCCCCTCCGCGTTCCATACCTCAATCCAAATTTGGTTGACATTCTGAATAAATGAATATTTATTAACCTGTACGGATGCGAACACTGTCTGAAAGTGAGGATAACGCCATGTCCAACGATGGGCTGCTTCGTGTACTTTTCTCGTTTCTCCCGATCGCGCTGGGAAGTCTTCCGGCATTTCCAGACAGTTCCCCGTCCGCCCTGCCCGCCGCGCAAGCCTACGTGGTGCTGGGCTGGAACGACCTGGGGATGCACTGCATGAACCAGCGCTATGAAAACCTCTGCATACTGCCCCCATTCAACAATCTCTGGGCGCAGGTCATCCAACGGGGAAGCCATCCCCGGCTGGTCGATCAAAACGTGACGGTAACCTACCGCTTTCCAAAAAACACGGTCAGTCACACCAAGGTCAATTTCTGGGATTACGCGAACCGGTTATTCAACGTCACCCTCCAGCCCGATGTCGGACTGACCGGCAACGGCCTGGCTGGAGCGATGACCTGGAACAGTCAGGCCTTCGAAGCCACCGGCGTGCCCCTGACGCCTTTCGACGACGATAATCCCGCCGTGGAACACCCGTACCAGGTGGCCGTGCTCACCCTCATGGACGCCCAGTCCGGGGAAAAGTGGGATGAATCCGAAATCGTCGCTCCCGTGTCGGTGGAAATGCATTGCGATCAATGCCACCGGGAAGATGGCATGACGCCCGAGGAAGTCATTCTCGAAGAACACGATGAAGTGAACGGGCAATCGCTAACTGCCCTGAAACCGGTCCTGTGCGCCAGTTGTCACGAATCGAACGCGCTGGGGACCTCCAAAAAGCCCGGCATCCCCAGCCTTTCCCTGGCGGTCCATGGCAAGCACGCCCGGGAAGCTCAGGAAGAGGGCTTGAATATTGAATGCTACGATTGCCATCCCGGCCGCGCCACCCAGTGCTTTCGCGATGTGATGTTCTCGGCCGGCCATCGTTGTGAAGACTGCCATGGCACCTTGGCGCAGGTGGCTTCCAGCATTCAGCAGCAGAACCGCCGGCCTTGGCTGGACGAACCCAAGTGCGATGACTGCCATGCCGCCCAATACGCCGTGAATCCCGGGAAATTGTACCGGCAGAGCACCGGCCACGGCGGCCTCTTCTGCGAGGCCTGCCACAACAGTCCGCACGCCATATGGCCCACCATCCAACCGGCGGACAACGCGCAGGCCATCCGTGTTCAAGGCTTTGCCGGCGCAATCTCCGACTGCCGCGTCTGCCATGTCACCCTGCCCGAGGGACCTGGTCCGCATGGACTCCGGGCCGGCGATGTCGCGCCCGTGAAGGCGTGGGGGATTTACTGAGCAAGGCCCCCATTCGCTTCCGGGGGGAGAAACAACCGGTTTTTGTCTTTTTCAAAACGGACATGCGGATGACGGATTTCGCGCGGCGCGCTAATCCGCCCGGCCTTGCCAGTCTCTCGGAACCGCCCCCCCTTCGTAGGAGAAGGCATACCAGGAACCCAACGGGAAACAGACTGCGGATCCGGCTCCCGCCTCGCATCATGGATGAACCGTGATTACCCGAATTCCCTTGATTTTCGGTCATTTCGGAATTTCTGTGATACATTCCTCCCTGAAAGGCGGATTACGCGAAATGGATGTGTTCCTCGCTGGTATACGGAGGATGAATCATGAAAAACGATGGTGTGTTTCGCGGCAAGAAAATATTCCTGATCACCGACGATCCCGGAGTGCTCCACAATGTCCAGGATTGCGTGCTGCCCCATGAAGGCGTGTTGTTCCACGCGGAAGATCCCCGCGACGCCCTGGGCAACGCCCTGGCGAAAAATCCCGATCTGATCATTTACGATGACCGCATGCCCCCCTTCCAAGGCTCGAAGGTCATGTCGATTCTCAAGCGCGTCCGGCCCCGCTGGCGCATCTTGTTGTTGTCGCTCACCCGGATTCCCCAGCGGTCCATCGACGTGTCCGCCCAGGGAGTCACCTTCACCATACAACGCGACTCCAGTCCCCACCACCTCTACAACGCCGTCGAGCATTGCCTGGGCATCGCGTCCGTCCCCCGGGTGAAGTTCATGCTGGCCTGGAAGCCCTGGTAGTAGAAGATGGAGGAGCGGTCGAGCATGAACTGGACATGGTGGCCGGTCGACGAGAAGGGCGGAGGCACCACCAGGTAGTAGCCGCTGTTGGCCGTCATCCACTGTTGGTTCCTGCCGGTGGCATTGTCGAGCAGGTAATCATTGTACACGAATATGGTACCGTTCCAGGATAGGACGGGCGAAGGGCCTCTGCTGTCATAGCGCTCGACGGGAACAGATGCCAGTCCGCCGCCGTATCCGTACGAATATACCTTACTGAGGGCCTGGGGATCAGCCAGGAACCCATCGGGGCCCATGGCGTCGGGAATGCGGACGATCTGCATCCCACTGGAAGGAATGAATGTGACATCGAAGTCCACCCCCTTGGTCAGGGGAACAAGGCGGAAGGTGACGTTATCCCCAGCCTGGTAGGAAGAGCGGTCAACGTGCACGCCCACGTAGGCGATGCGGCCGCTCTGGACGTTGGCGTACGCTATCGAAGAGATCGCCGCGGTGATAACGACAAGAATAATGACGATCAAGGCAAGATAGACTCTCTTGATTCTCATCCGATCCCTCGAATCGGCCGGTCAGGCCATTCTCCGGTGGAAGGAATGCTTAGGTGCCGATAAAAGTGCTCCTGTGATTCTTGGGATACGCAGCATCACCGGAGGCTGAGGGCCAACTCCCGCACCGCCCTAAGCAACGGGTCGTCCTCAGGCAGCTCGGTCAGGGGCCGGCCGGAGACGGCCATCTCCTCCACCCTGGGATCGTGAGGCAGGCACAGCATCTCCTGGAACCCCGAGGGAACATGCTCTTTCAGGCTCTCAGGCAGCTCGCCACGCACTCTGTTTACCAGTAGAATGGCCGTCCGCACCTGGATGTCCATCTGCTTGGC
>JBHGBC010000101.1:0-21814 GCA_041946805.1 bacterium | reverse complement strand
AGGGAGAGGGAATTTTGGGGATGGTTTTCATCGATCACTTCGAAGAGATGCGAATAGGCGATCGGGGAAAAAGTACGCACTTGCCGGATGAGCCTCCCGTATAAGGGAACCATAAATACTAATAATATCAAATTTTAAATATCATTTTAATGATGTAGTTCACTTCAAGAGCGAACCGGGATCTGTAGAATGTCTCATAGATTCATGATTCCCCTCAGGATTCCGGTTATGATCGAAATTCATGAAAAAAAAACCTTGCAAAATCATCACAAAATGAGAGACACCTGTCCCGGCCGGGTGGATGACATCCTCCGCCGCTTCCCACGGATCAGATCCGCCTCTCTCCCGCTACTGTATTTGGCTTGGGAAATCTATGGTTACGTATCTCCCGAGGCCATGGAGGAAGTGGCGGAAATTCTTGGGACTAGTCCCGCCTATATCCAGGGAATAGCTACCTTTTACACTATGTTTCCCTTGAAACCGCCGGGGAAATATCACATCGAGGTGTGCACCAATATCTCTTGCCATTTGACCGGGGCCCAGGAGGTCCGGCGGGCGTTGGAAGAGAAGCTGGGCGTATCCTGCGGAGAATGCACCAAAGATCGGCGTTTTTCCCTGCAAGCGGTGGAATGCCTGGCGGGATGTTCCTGGGCGCCTTGCCTGCACATCAACGGAAAAGAATATACACACATGACGCCCGAAAAGGTGCTGGAACTGATCGATTCTCTTGAATAATCTAGACTTACGAAAATCACGGAATCATCTGTTCCTGTTTCATGACTTATCCCATCATCTTGAGTGAATTTCACAAGTCGGGTAGAATATTAACTAAGTTGATAAACTAATAGATATTAAAGTAACGTCCATGTCCGATAAAACCCGCAAAATCCTGCCAACCCCCGGTTCCGCCGACCTGCTTACCGTCAAGGCTTACCAAGAAATCGGGGGATATAGAGCCTTGGAAAAAGCGCTGAATAGCCTCACCCCCGCGCAGGTGGTGGAGGAATTGAAAAAGTCGGACATTAAAGGACGCGGGGGCGCGGGATTTCCCACCGGAATGAAATGGTCGTTCATTCCCAAGGGATCTACCCAGCCGGTTTACCTTTGCTGTAACGCCGACGAAAGCGAACCGGGGACCTGTAAGGACCGGATCATCATCGAGCAGGATCCCCATAAATTATTGGAAGGGATCCTCCTTGCGTGTTACGCTATCGGTTCCCATCAAGCCTACATCTACATCCGGGGCGAGTTTCACCGGGGGGCGCAAATCCTGCAAATGGCCGTCGAGGACGCGCGGCGCAATGGTTTGATCGGCCAAAATATCCTGGAGAGCGGATTTGATTGTGCAATCGATGTGTACCGGGGCGCGGGGGCGTACATCTGCGGCGAAGAAACCGGCCTGCTGACCTCGCTCGAAGGCCAACGGGGCTATCCGCGCAACAAACCTCCCTTTCCGGCCATCGCCGGCCTGTATGGATGCCCCACCATCATCAACAATGTCGAAACCCTGGCCGCGATTCCCGTCATCATCGAGAAGGGGGGCGAGTGGTACGCCCGCTTCGGGACGGAGAAAAGCCGGGGGACGCGGCTGCTCTGCCTCAGCGGGCATGTGAACCAACCCGGGGTATACGAAGTGGAAATGGGAACCATGACCCTGCGGGAGTTCATCATGAATCTCGGCGGCGGCGTCCCGGGAGGGCGGAAAATCAAGGCGGTGATCCCCGGCGGTACGTCGATGCCAGTGCTGCGGGAGAATCAATTGGATGTGAAGTTGACGTACGAGGACCTCCAAGCCGTGGATTCGTCCCTGGGATCGGGGGCGGTCATCGTCATGGATGAGACCGTGGACATGGTGGAAACCGCCCTGTTGATCGCCCGGTTTTATGAGCATGAATCGTGCGGGCAGTGCACACCCTGCCGGGAAGGAACCCACTGGTTCGTGCAAATCCTGGAAGCGATTTATCAAGGCCAGGGGCGTCCGGACGATCTGGACCTGATTCTGGACATCGGCCGGTCGGAATACACTTCGATCTGCCCCCTGTGGGCCGCGGCGGTCTGGCCGGTTCGTTCCTTCGTGCAGCAATTCCGGGAGGAATTCGAACGGAAAATCCGGAAGCCGGAATCCCGGCCGGAGCCGGCGGAAGCCCTGGCGGTCCACTGAGGAACCAAGGAACCACGTGTTATGAATCAACCGAACACGACGGTCACCGTAACCATCGACGGCCGGCCGGTCACCGTGAAAAAGGGGACGACCCTGATCGAGGCGGCCCGGCAACTTGGCATCGAGATCCCCCATTATTGCTACGATCCCGCGTTGTCGATCGTCGCCAGCTGCCGCCTGTGCCTGGTGGAGATCGAACACGTGCCCAAGTTGCAGCCATCGTGCTCCACACCGGCGGCGGATGGGCAGATCGTCTTCACAAAAAGCCCCAAGGTGTTGGAAGCCCGCCAAATGCAGATGGAGTTCCTGCTGGTGCAGCATCCGCTCGATTGCCCGGTCTGCGACCAGGGCGGCGAGTGTAAACTGCAGGAATACAGCCTGCGCCATGGGACGGACGATACCCGGTTCCGGTACCGGCGGCGCACATTCCCCAAACCGGACATCGGCCCCCTGATCGATTTGGAACGGAACCGGTGCATCCTGTGCTCCCGCTGCGTACGGTTTCTGGAAGAGGTCGCGGGCGATGGGGAACTGGCGGTCGTGCAGCGAGGATACAAATCCTGTATCTCCACGTTCCAGGACCGGCCGTTGAAGAACGAGTTCGCGGGGAACACCATCGACCTGTGCCCGGTGGGGGCGTTGACCAGCAAAGTGACCCGTTTCCGCGTCCGGGTGTGGGAACTGCAAAAGAAACCGTCGGTCTGTTCGCTGTGTTCGGTGGGATGCAATATCTTTCTGGAGCACCGCAACCGCACGCACGAGGTCCTGCGGATCGAGCCGCGGGACAATCCGGCCGTCAATTCCCGCTGGATCTGCGACATCGGGAGGTTCGGGTTCGACCAGTTCAATCCGGGCCGCCGCGCCACCCAGCCCATCAAGCGGAACGAAAAGGGGGAACGAAGCGAAGCCCGGTGGGCGGAAGCCATCGGCCAGACGGTGAAGAAACTCAAGGAAATCCTTCAGTACCGTGGCAGCCAGGCGGTGGCGGGAATCATTGGTCCGCGGCCCAGCAACGAGACCCTTTTCTTGTTTCAAAAGTTCTTCCGGGAAGTACTCCAATCCAACCATATCGATCATCGGACGGAACACATCGTCCCGCAAAACGAGGATGGCTATCTGACCTCGATCGCCCTGCGGGCGGCCAACCAGCCGTTTCAGGAGATCCAGGAAGCGAACGCCATCCTGCTCTTGGGGAGCGATCTGCCCAACGAACTGCCCATTCTGCACCTGCAGGTCCGGAGCCGGGCGGCGGGCGCGCGGATTTACTTGGCGCATCACCGTCCCACGCGGCTGGACAAAGCCTGCGCGGGAGTCTGGACCTACCGGCCGGGCGGGGAAACATCATTCCTGGCCGCTCTGCTCCGGTTGACGGCGGTGGAAAAAGGCAGCCCGTTGCCAGAGGAGATGCATGAAATCCTCGCCGCCTTGCCGGTACCGGAGGGAGAGAAACCGGCGGGGATCGCGGAGGAGGAAATCCGGACAATCGCCCAGGAAATCACCCGGGTGGAGCGGGCCACGATTCTGCTGGGAGAAACGTTGTTCACATCCTGGAAAGGGGCGGTGCATGTAAGACTGGCGGCGGAGCTGGCGGCCTTGCTGCGGCGCGATCCAGGCCTTCCCCTGCCGTTGAGCCTGTTGCTGCCGCACAACAATTCACGGGGGGCGGCGGACATGGGGTGCTATCCGCACCGGGGACCGGGCTACCAACCGGTATCGCCGCCGGGACGCAACACGACGCAGATTTTGGAAGGCTGCCTGGACGGATCGATCCAGGGCCTGGTGCTTTTCCATACGGATATTATTGAAGAATACCCGGACCGCGATCTGGCGCGGCGGGCGCTGGAGACGGTCCCGTTTCTGGCGGTGGCGGATTCGTACGAATACGAGACCGCGAAGCACGCGTCGGTGTTCATGCCCCTCTCGTCCTACAGCGAGGAGGACGGCACTTACACCAACGTGGCGGGCCGGATCCAACGGGCCGAAAAGGCGATGCCGCAGCTGGAAGGGACGCTCACCGGATACCAACTCTTGTTGGCCTTGGGCGAACGGTGGGGAGCGCCGTGGCGGCAGATCCCGCCCGAGCGGGTATTGGAGACCATCGCCCGGGACGTAGCCGCATATCAAGGCGTTACTTGGTCCGGTCTGGGGCGGGAAGGCCGGATGGCGCGGCCGGTGGATCTGGCGTTGTTCGATTCAACGCCCGCGTGTTCCTTGACCTGGCCGCGGAGCCTGGAAGAAACGGCCTCGCCCGCTTATCCGTTCCGGCTGGTCCGAGGGCGGTATCTGTTCGACCGGGCCGGGGAGAAACGATTCGCTCCGCCGCTGGTGGAACGCAGCGAAGCGTGCGTGGCGGAAATTCATCCGGACGACGCGGCGCGGCTGGGGATCAAGGAAGGAGATTGCGCGATATTGAAGGGCGAACTGGGTTCGGCGCGATTACCGGTCCGGATTTCGGCGGCCACCCAGCTGGGTTGTGTTACCCTTGTGGGACGATATGATAACGTGTCCGTTAACGGACTGGCGCCGGAAGACAATCCCTGGATCACCCTACAACCATGAGCGCAACGGAAATCGCGGGATTCGCGGTACTCAAGATCGCCCTGATCGTGGGCACGGTCATGGGCGCCGTGGCGTTTTTGCCCTGGCTGGAGCGGAAACTGATCGGCCATTTCCAACAGCGTTTCGGTCCCTACCGGGTGGGTCCGTTCGGATTGCTCCAACCCGTTGCCGATGCCATTAAATTGCTGTTCAAGGAAGACATCCTTCCCCGCCAGACCGACCGGGTGCTGTATTTCGCCGCCCCCCTCCTGGCCCTGACGACGGCGATGATGAACCTGGCGGTGATTCCCTTCGGGCCGGCGTTCACCGTGCTGGGGCGGGACGCGGGGAACCTGCAGATCGCGGACGTGAACGCGGGGCTGCTGTACATGATCGGCATCAGCTCCCTGGGGGTGTACAGCATATTCCTGGCGGGGTGGAGCTCGAGCAACAAGTATTCGCTGCTGGGGGCGCTGCGGTCGTCCGCCCAAATGTTCAGCTATGAGCTGACGCTGGGCTTGTCGGTGGTGACGGTGTTGATGGCCGCCGGGACGTTCCGGCTGAGCGGGATCGTGGCCAGCCAGGGGGACGGCTTTTGGCACTGGTGGATTTTCAGCCCCCAATGGCTGGTGGTTCCCGGATTGACTGGCTTTTTTTTGTTCCTGATCTCGGGATTCGCGGAGACCAACCGCCTGCCCTTCGACCTGCCCGAGGCGGAAACCGAACTGGTGGCGGGGTACCACACGGAATACAGCAGCATGAAGTTCGCCATGTTCTTCATGGCCGAATACCTGAACATGATCGTGGTCTCCTCCATCGCCACGACGCTGTTTCTGGGGGCGTGGCATGCGCCCCTGCCGTTCGCGCCCTTCACGGCGGTCCCGGGATGGATATGGTTCGGGGTGAAGGTGTTCGCGCTGCTGTTCGTGTTCATCTGGGTGCGCGCCACCCTGCCCCGTTTCCGGTACGATCAGTTGATGAAGTTCGGATGGAACCTTCTGCTTCCCCTGGCGTTGGGCAACATCTTCCTGGCGGCGGTGGGATTGATGCTGGGATCATAGGACCAAGCGAGCATGGCGGCAACCTTCTTCTTCTGGGTCTGCGCGGTGGTGGCCTTCTTCTTCGGCATGGGCGTGATTGCGGCGCGCAATCCCATGTACAGCGCTCTCTGCCTGGTGGTGACCTTCACGGCCATGGCGGGATTGTTTTTGCTGCTGCACGCCGAATTTCTCGCCTGGATTTTGATCATCGTGTACACCGGGGCGGTGATGGTGCTGATTATTTTTGTCATCTCCCTGTTGAATCTGCAGCGCGACGACCCCATCCAACTCGACACGCCCCGCCGGTGGGGCATCGGTTTGGTGGCGCTTTTCGGTCTGGCTTTTCTGGTGTACTTGTTCCGGGACCCCAGTGCGGGATTCGATTGGACGGAACCCCCCCTGGCCGGCGCCGAATGGGGCAGCCCCGAAAAAATCGCCCATGATCTGCTGACCCGGTATCTGATCCCGTTCGAGTTGGCGGCGGTTTTGCTCACGGCGGCGGTGATCGGCGCCGTGGTGACCGCCCGCCAGCCGGGCGCGAAGAAAAACCAAGGCCCGGAAACCTGATGGGGGAATGCCGGATCCCAAGCCTGGCCTTCCTCCGGCCCGCGGCGGGGAAGGGGACGGAAAGAGACCATGATCAGTTTGAATCATTACCTGTTGTTGAGCGGAGTGTTGTTTTCGCTGGGCGTGACCGGTGTGCTCGCGCGCAAAAACGCCCTGGTGATCCTCATGTCGGTGGAATTGATGCTCAACGCGGCCAACCTGGCCATCGTGGCCTTCATCCGGTTCACGCCCCTGCACGCGGCGCCGTCCGGTTTCGACCTTTCGCGCATGGCGGGGAATGGGATGGTGTTCGTGTTTCTGATTCTCACCGTTTCGGCGGCCGAAGTGGGCGTGGGACTCGCGGTGCTGATCAATCTGTTCCGCCAGCGGGAAACCGTCAATCTCGAGACCATCAATTTGTTGAAAGGATAAGCCGTTCACGGAACCATGACGACGCCCGCCCTGCCGCTTCCGGATCTCGCTTTCCTGGCGATCTCACCCCAGGCTGTGATTTTGATCACGGCCCTGGTGGTTTTGTTCCTTGACCTGTTCGCGCCGCGCGTCGATAAAATCAACATCACCCTGACTTCGTTGACCGGCGTGGTAATCGCATTCATTGCCACCCAAAGTTTGAATGCCGCGGGGGAGGAGGTGTTTTCAGGCCTGGTGATCCGCGACGGCTGGAGCGTTTATCTCGATCAGCTGTTCCTGGCCGGAACCGGGCTCATCCTGCTGCTAAGCCATCTCTACGCCGAAAGGATGGGCCTAGAGACCTACGGCGAATATACGGTCTTGTTGCTCCTGGCCACGTTGGGGATGATGGTCATCTCCATCAGCGCCGACCTGGTGACCGTGTTCCTTGGCATCGAACTGTTGTCGCTGTGCCTGTATGTCCTGACCGGATTCAATCCGTCCAGCCTGGCCTCGGGCGAGGCGGCGATGAAGTACTTTCTGCTGGGGGCATTCTCCACCGGCTTTTTCGTTTATGGTTTGGCCTTTTTGTTCGGTGTATGCCACACCACCAACCTGGTGGCCATCGGGCAGGCGGCGGCCGGGGAAGAAGGCACGCCCCTGCTGGTGCTGGGTTTCGCGCTGGTGCTGGTGGGACTGGGGTTCAAGATCTCCCTGGTCCCGTTCCACATGTGGGCGCCGGACGTGTACCAGGGCGCGCCCACGCCGGTGACGGCCTGGATCGCGGCGGGCTCGAAGGTCGCGGGATTCGCCGCGCTGGCGCGGTTGTTCTCGCTGCCGGGCCTGTCGTTCGCGCCCCTGAGCGGTTTATGGGTGAACGGCGTGTGGCTGTTGAGCTTGGCGACGATGATCGTGGGGAACGCGGGGGCGCTGGCGCAGACCGATATCAAACGGCTGCTGGCGTATTCCTCCGTGGCGCACGGCGGGTATCTGGCGATGGCCTTCACGGCGAACAGCGTGGTGGGTCTGGAAGCGATGTTCTTTTACCTGGCGGCCTACCTGTTCACGACCATCGGGGCCTTCGGGATCGTGCTGCTGGCCAGCCGCAACGGAGAGGAATGCCACAGCCTGGCCGATTTTTCCGGCCTCGCGCGGCAGCATCCCCTGCTGGCGGGATTGATGGCGGTGTTTCTGCTCTCCCTGGCGGGGATGCCGTTCACGGCGGGCTTTGTCGGCAAGTTGTGGTTGTTCGGAGCGGCCATCGAGGCGCGCTATTACGTGCTGGCCGGGGCCGGCATCTTGACCACGCTGCTGTCGTTTTATTACTACCTGCGGGTGATCGTGTACATGTACATGCGGGAACCCGAGGCGGGGACGGTCTTCGATCCGCCGGCGCTGTCCGGCACGATCGCCGCCGGGCTGGCCGCCGTGGGGGTGGTGCTGTTGGGCGTGTTCCCGAACCTGGCCTGGAAGATCATCGCGGAGCAACTGAGAGGCTTATGAGCTACTGGGTTTGGTTGATTCCCATATTGCCGGGGATGGCGGCGCTGGTCAACGGGCTGCTGGGGCCCCGCTGGATCCGGGACAAAGCCGGCCACGTGACCGCGGCGTCGCTGGCGGCCTCGTTTCTGTTGTCGCTGGGAGCCCTGGCGTCTCTGCTGACGCGGACCGTGGATTCCCGGACCCTGGAATTCGATTATTTCACCTGGCTGGCGGTCGAGAAGCTGGTGGTCCCGGCCGGCGTGTTGATCGATCCCCTCGCGGCGGTGATGATGCTGGTGGTGACGTTCGTGGGGACGGTTATTTTCGTGTACGCCATGGGCTACATGCGCGGCGATCCCGGCTACACGCGGTTCTTCACCTACATGCCGTTGTTCACGTTTTTCATGCTGCTCCTGGTGATGGGCAATTCGTTGCCGGTGCTGTTCATCGGCTGGGAGGGTGTTGGATTGTGCTCGTATCTGCTGATCGGCTACTACTACGACCGGGACTACGCGGCCGACGCGGGCACGAAGGCGTTTTTGGTCAACCGGATCGGGGATTTCGGTTTCCTGTTGGGCCTCTTGCTGCTCTTTTGGTACACGGACACCCTGAAGTTCACCGAATTGAATGAAAAAATGCCCGCGGTGTTCGCGAGCCAGGGGGTCCCGGTGACGGTCATTTCTCTGCTCTTGTTTTTGGGCGCGACAGGCAAATCCGCTCAGATTCCCTTGTATGTTTGGCTGCCGGACGCCATGGCGGGACCGACGCCGGTCAGCGCCCTGATTCACGCCGCGACCATGGTAACCGCCGGGGTATACATGATGGCGCGGCTCCATACGCTGTTTTCACTCGCCCCGGCGGCCTTGCTGGTGGCCGGCGCGGTGGGCGGCCTGACCGCGATTGGAGCCGCGAGCATCGCCTTGACGCAGCGGGACGCGAAAAAGATCCTGGCCTATTCCACCATCAGCCAGCTGGGGTACATGTTCGTGGCCTGCGGCAGCGGAGCGTATGCGGCGGCCATATTTCATCTGATGACTCACGCCTTTTTCAAGGCCTGCCTCTTTTTGGGAGCGGGATCGGTGCTGCATGCCTTTCACCGCACCACCGACGTGGACGTGTTCGAGGCAGGCGGTTTGCGCAAATCCATGCCCTATACGAGGGCCACGTTTCTGACCGCGGCGCTCGCCATCGCGGGCATCCCTCCCCTGGCCGGTTTTTTTTCCAAGGACGAGATCTTGTGGGAGGCGTTTTCGGCGGGGCGGATCTTCCTATGGATGCTGGGCTGCGTGGCTGCGTTCCTGACGGCGTTTTATATGTTCCGGCTTTACAACCTGTTGTTCTCGGGCGAGTTCCGGGGGACGGCGGAGCAACAGGCCCATCTGCACGAATCGCCGGCTCTCATGTGGGTTCCCCTGGCGGTTCTGGCCTTCTTCTCGGTCACGGCGGGCTGGCTGAACATGCCTCTTTTCGGCTACACCGGCTTTCACGATTTCCTGGGGCCAGTGGCGCATCCGGCGCATGCTCCGGAACGCGAAAGCCTATTGGATGGCGCCATCTCGGAGCACATGGCCGAATGGCTGTTGGCGGCGGTCTCGATGGCCGTAGCCCTGGCGGGAATTTTCTGCGCCCGGCTGGTGTACGTTTGGGCGCCGGACCTGGCCGGGCGGCTGCGGGAATTCTTCGCGGCCCCTTACCAGGTGTTGATCGAGAAATACCGCGTGGATGAAATCTATCACGAGGTTTTCGTGCAACATTACTTGCGCCTGTGCCGGGCAGTCTACGATTTCGACGAGCGGGTAATTGTTGCCGGCCTCAACGGCCTGGCCCGGTCCACGGCCCAGGCGGCGGACCGGCTGCGCCGCGTCCAGACGGGATCGATTCCCCATTACGCCCTGGCCACCGTGCTGGGCATGGTGTTTCTGGCGGTTTGGTTGTTGCTATGTTATTGACCCTGATCACGTTCATACCCCTGCTGGGCGGCCTCTTGCTGCTTTTGCTCCCGAAGCGCCAGGCCGAATGGTGCAAGGAGGTGGCGCTCGGCGTCTCGCTGGCTCCGTTGCTGTTGTGCGCGCCCTTGCTGATGATGTTCCCCTACGGGGCGGAGGGCTTTCATCTCGGCCCGCCGCCCGTGAGCTGGATACCCGCGCTGGGCATCGATTACCGGGTGGGAGTGGACGGATTGAGCCTGCTGCTGATCGTGCTGACCACGCTGCTGACCAGTTTGTCGATTCTGGCCTCGTTCGACAGCATTCAGAAGCATCTCAAGGAATATTATTTCTGCCTGCTGCTGCTGGAAACGGGGATGCTGGGAACCTTCACCGCCCTGGATCTCTTCTTGTTCTATATGTTTTGGGAGCTGATGCTGGTGCCCATGTATTTCATCATCGGCGTGTGGGGCGGCAAGGACCGGATCTACGCCGGCATTAAGTTTTTCCTGTATACGGCGTTCGGGTCGGCGTTGATGCTGCTGGTCATCTTCTACCTGTATTTCGAAGCCGGCCGGGCGCTGCAGGGCGGCGTGTCGTTCAATTTCGAGAATTTCACCGCGCTCAAACTGGACGCGTCCACGCAGAATTGGTTGTTCGCCGCCTTCGTGCTGGCCTTTCTGATCAAGATGCCGGTCTTCCCGCTGCACACCTGGCTGCCCTACGCGCACACGGAAGCGCCGACGGCCGGTTCGGTGATCCTGGCGGGCATCCTGCTGAAGACCGGGGTGTATGGATTCTTGCGATTCGCGGCGCCCATCTTTCCGCAGGCCACGGTGGCGTTCACGCCGGTGTTGATGCTGCTGGCCGTTATCGGAGTGATTTACGGCGCGATGGTGGCCCTGGCGCAGACGGACGTGAAACGGTTGGTGGCCTATTCGTCGGTGAGCCACATGGGCCTGCTCTTGGCGGGCATCCTGGCCTGGAACGCGCAAGGCATCCAGGGCGGGATCATCCAGATGATCAATCACGGCATCTCCACCGGGGCGTTGTTTTTGATCGTGGGGATCCTGTACGACCGGCGGCATACCCGCGAAATCCGCGAATTCGGCGGCCTGGCGAAGCCCATGCCGGTGTACGCGGCCTTTTTCATGATCTTCATGCTCTCGTCAATCGGGCTGCCAGGTTTGAATGGATTCATCGGCGAGTTCCTGATCCTGGCGGGTCTGATGGGCCGGTCGATCCCCTGGGCCTGCCTGGCGGCCACCGGTCTCGTGCTGGGCGCGGCTTACATGCTGTGGCTCTACCAGAAAATGATGTTCGGCCCCATCACCGTGGAGGCCAACCAGAACCTGAAGGACGTGACGGCCCGCGAGGTCATCCTGCTGCTGCCCCTGGCGCTGCTGTGTTTCGCGATCGGATTGTATCCCTACCCCCTGCAGAAGGCGCTCGAGCCCTCGGTGAAGGTCATCGAGCGCTCCGTCCAGCCGTATATTCAAGCCCGTCCCTGGCACGAAACGCCGCTGCTGCAGATCGAGACGGGGGAGGAAACGCCGGTTCAGTCATCAACGAATCAATAATCGTTTCATCCGGAAAGCCCGTTGGAGATGTCCTGGTGAAGAGAAAAACCGGGAGGGGGAATTTCCGGGTGAGCCGTCATAGAATCTATCGGCTTGGGGTTTCCAAGCGGCACGGCAGGAGCCTCGTCTTCCCATTCGAAGCACAGGTTTTTCTATCAGTCGAAAGGTGGTCATTTCAGTTAGATTTTCCCTTACCCCGGCCCTCTCCCAGAGGGAGAGGGAGAGTCGTTGTTTGCAGGGTGGGCTCCAAGCGCGGCGTAGTCCACCCGAATCCTTGACATGATGTAAAACTACCCTCCATTGTCTTTTTCACCCTCCCCTGCACCGTTTCACCCGCCGCCTATCATAGCGGACCTTTCTTATTGTATGATGAAGAGACACCACGGAACCGAACCCAGGGAGGGATGAACATGGGAAGAATTCTGATCGGAGTCAACATGGAATTCGTCCGGAGCGCGGACAAATCGTTCGCCGAGGGCGTGCGTATCGCGGGGGAGATGGGATATGAGTTCATCGAACCGATGGTCCACAACGGGCGGGAGTTGCTGAGCGAGGCGGGCTATTTCCATTCGTACAGCATGGACGAAGATCCGCTGGCCATGCGGGAAATCTGCGACCGCCACGGGGTGAAAATTTCCGGATTGTCGGCACATTGCCCGTTGATGCGTCCCGAAATCAGCGTTCCCTACCTGCAGAAGGCCATCCGCTTCGCCGCGGACATCGGGGTTCCCATCGTCAACACGGATGAGGGAATCAAGCCCGATTGGATGGACGACGAGCACGCCTTCCAGGTGATGAAATACACGCTCACTCAGGTGCTGAAGACCGCGGACCGCTACGGCGTCTTCGTGGGCATCGAAGACCACCAGATCTATTCGAAGACCACCGAGGGGTTGCTGCGCATTGCCACCCTGGTCGATTCGGAATACCTGCAGATCAACTACGACACGGGCAACGCCTTCATTGCGGGGAACGATCCCTACGAGATGCTGGAGGCGGTCAAGCACAAACTCTATCACCTGCACGCCAAGGACATCGGCGGGGTGCAGATGGCCGAGCGGGGCCACGTCACCGGCGTGCCCGTGGGCGTGGCCTGCGGCGAGGGGGTCATCGACTGGAAGCGGGTCGCCGACATCGTCCGGCCGCTGCCCCGGGACATCGTCTTCTCGGTGGAATGCGGCACCATCGACCAGGCGCGGAGCAGCTTGGAACATTTGCGGCGGGTGGCGTGAGGCGGGGAAGCAGATGTTCCCGTTTTTTTTTGATAGGGGATGGAATTTGGACCCTGAACAAGGATCCCATGTGAATAGCCGTAGGCGACAGCCTACGGTTTCGTAAAACGAAAACCAACCCCGGAGGGGTTGAATTGCAACCATTCGATCCCTTCAGGGTCGTCTTCTCCTGATTCGTACCCGGGGGTTTTCATCCCCGGCTATTCCCATTCAATCCTTCCGGGATTGGATGGAGGCGAATCCCCCGATCTACAATGGCCTGGATTCCCGCTTTCGCGGGAATGACAAGGGAGAGGACGGGAATGAATGGGAAGAACCGGAAATTGTAATAAATACCCAGAAATGAAGAGCCATGAAAGTAGCCTACGACCGGGAGACCGATTCCCTGATCCTGACGTTGCGCGAGGAGCGCATCCAGGAAAGCGATGAAATCCGGCCGGGCATTATCGCCGATTTCGGGTATGACGGCGGTCTAGTGCGGATCGAAATACTGCAAGCGTCCAAAAATGTCGATAAAACTCAGGAAATCCATGTCTCGGTGAGCTGATACCCATCATTCATCCAAACGCATACCAAATGCAAAGGGAGATACCACTCATGACTCAATCCTCATCCAACCGCCGGCAATTCATCACGCAAACCCTGGCCGCCGGGGCGGCCCTCGGTGCGTTGCCCGCCGTCCGCCCCGCGCGGGTGCTGGGCGCGAATGACCGGGTACAGATCGGCATGCTCGGAACGGGCGGCCGTGGCCGGTACCATATCGGCTGGCTCGAGCGGACCGCCTCGGTGGAGCCGCTGAAGGTCATCGCGGCGTGCGATATCTGGAGCGTGCAACGGGAACAGGCCAAAGCGGAAATCGAAAAACGGTTTCAGGTCACGCCGGTGTTATACAAAGATTACCGTGAAATGCTGGACAACAAGGACATCGACGCGGTGCTGATCGCCACGCCCGACCACCAGCACTGCCCCATGGCCGCCGACGCCGTGAAGGCCGGCAAGGACGTGTACGTCGAGAAACCCATCGCGGTCACCCTGGATGAACTCAACGAACTGTACGACGTGGTCAAGGCCTCGGACCGCATCGTGCAACACGGCACCCAGGGGCGCAGCAGCGCCGGCGCGCAGCCCATGCGGGAGTTCATCCAGGCCGGGAAGCTGGGGAAAATCCTGCGGATCGAGGAATGCCGCAGCCATTACATCCCCTATTGGAACAACTACCCGAAGCCGGAGCGGGAAGAGGACACCGATTGGAAAGCGTTTCTCTTCAACCGCCCCTACCGCCCCTTCGACGCCGACCAGCACGCCTGCTGGATGGGTTACCGCGACTTTTCGTCCGGGACCGTCGGCGGCTGGATGAGCCATTTCTCCGATTTTCTGCACTTTATTACCGGCGCGGGCTTCCCCCTCACCGCCACGGCGCAGGGCGGCATCTATTCGCCCACCTCGGATCCCCGCCGCACCTGCCCGGACACCGTGACCGCGCTGCTGGATTACGCCGAGGGCTTCACCACCCTGTACACCACGCATTTCGGCAACGCCGCCCACGATTACACCATGTTCTTCGGCACCAAGGGGACCCTGGTAATGAATGAACCGGACGGCAACCGGGACGGCATCCGCGCGCGGATTTCGGGCGACGGCAGCGAGCATCCGGAGAAGGTCAAGGAACCGATCGAACTGCCCAACACCACCGAGGAAGACCATATGGCTAACTGGGTGCGCTGCATCCGGTCGCGCCAGCAGCCCAACGCCGACATGGACGCGGGTTACAAGCACGGCGTGGCCTGCATCCTGGCCGACCGGGCTTACGAGGAAGGGCGCCGGATGAAGTTCGATCCGAAGAAACGGGAAATCGTCCCGGCGTGAAAGATGGAGTGAACCCATGAAAACCACGGCCCGACGTTCCTTTTTGCGAACCACGGCGGGGGCGGCGGGCTGGATGCTGATCCAGCCCCGCGCCCTCCGGAGCAGCGCCGCCAATTCGAAGATCACCCTGGGAGTCATCGGCTGCGGCGGGCGCGGATTCTTCATCGGCAAGAAGTTCATGGACAACGTGGGCGGCGACATCCACTTGGCGTCCGCGCATGATTACTTCGCCGACCGCCTGGAGCGCTTCCAGAACCTCTTTGACATCCCCGCGGATCGCTGTTATACGGGATTCGAGAGTTACCAGGAGATCCTGGCCTCGAATGTGGACGGGGTGATCATCACCAGCCCGCCGTATTTCCATCCCGAGCACGCCGCCCAAGCGGTGGCGGCCGGGAAGCACATCTGGTTGTGCAAGCCGGTGGCGGTCGATGTCCCCGGCGCGCTTGACATCATCGAAACCGGGAAAAAAGCGCGAGGCAAGGTGACCCTGCTGGTGGATTTTCAATCACGCAACAGCCCCTTCTTCGTCGAGGCGGTGAAACGCGTGCGCGAGGGAGCCATCGGCGAGCTGGTCAGCGGCCAGGCGTTCAACCATTTCCCTTGCGGCGGTCTCGCGCCGACGGCGGGCATGCCGCGCAACGACGCCATTCTCCGCAATTGGGGGACCAATCCCGTGCTGTCCGGCGATGTCATCGTCGAGCAGGCGGTCCACGCCGTGGACATCGCCAACTGGATCGCGGGCGCGCGTCCCACGAAAGCCTTCGGCACGGGCGGCCTCAAGGCCCGGCTCAACGCGGGGAAGAATTGGGACCATTTCATCGTGACGTACTGGTACGGGGACGGCCCCAAGGTCGATCTCAACGTGGCGCAGTTCACCCGGGGCTACGAAGACTTGGGCGCGCGCTTCTATGGCACGAAAGGCGTCGTGGACGCCCATTACCGGGCCATCGACTGGGGCCATGGGCCGGTCACCATCACGGGCGACAACGCCTGGAAAGGAACCGATTTCGACAACACCTGGGACATCGGGGTTGACAACAACTGCAAGGATTTCGTGGCCAGCGTCCGGAGCAGCAAGTATATCAACCACGCGGATTACGCGGCGGAAAGCACATTGACCTCCATTCTGGGCCGCCAGGCCGCCTACGAGGAACGGGTGGTCACCTGGGAGGAGATGATCAAAGAGAACAAGAAGCTGGATCCGGGATTTGAGAGTTGAGCTTTCGAGTATTGGGTTTTTGCCAAGGAACGGTCTCGACAGGACGGATTCGTTTTTTTGATGTCATCCCCGCGGAAGCGGGGATCCAGAGCTTTGTAGCGCAGGCGGCCCGCCTGCCGCCTTTTGGTTATACAGGCGGCCCGCCTGCAGTCTGTTGGTTATACAGGCGCCCCGCCTGCACACAATCCCGGAGGGATTAAATGTGAATAGCCGGGAGTGACAACCCCCGGTATCGTAAAAATAAAAACGACCCTGGAAGGGCCGAATGACATGGGTTTCAATCCCCGCGGGATTGGTATTTTTTCTTATCCCCACCGCAGGCTGCCGCCTACGGCTATTCACATTCATCCCCTGCGGGGATCAAAGCCGTAAGTTTGAGTAGGACTTATGGGTTAAGATCGGCCCGGGGAAAGAGCCAGGTTGATGGAATTTCAGTAACAGCGGCACAATTTATTCAAAACGTTTTCAAATACCCGCATACCCACGATCGCGGAATCATTCAAACCAAGGGGAGGTTTACCACATGCCGGCCATCGGGTTTCACACGGACGCGTTTAACAGCAGCAATTGGAATTTCGAACAATGCCTGCAATGGGCCCAGGACCACGGACTGAAATACATCGAATGCGGAACCATCGACGGCACCGCGTACATCCAGGCCCTGGGGTATTACCCGCATCTCTCCTTGCTGGAGGATCCCATCCTGTGGCGGAAAAAGTTGGACGCCTACGGCGTTCAGTTCAGCCAGCTGGACGCCGCCTTTCCGCTCAACAGCATGGACGGCCTCACCATTGGCGTGCAGTACATCAAAAACGCCATCCGCTGGGCCAAGCTGGCGGGCTGCCCGTACATCGACACCACCGATTTCCACGACAAGCCGGAAGGCATGTCCGATCAGGAAGGGCTGCAACTCTTGAAAATGGCCTACGGCGAAGCATTGAAAACCGCCGAGTCCCACCAGGTGGGAATCAACCTGGAGCCACACGGCTATTTCACTACCAAGCCGCAGTTCGTCGCGGAAATCCTGGACGCGTTCAAAAGTCCGTACTTGGGCGTGAACATGGACACCGGCAACACCTTCATCGCGGGGCAGGATCCGGTGGCCTATCTCGATCAATTCAAGGACCGGATCAACCACGTGCACGTCAAGGACGTCAGCGAGGCGCTGGCCCAGGCCATGCGCGGCGAGATGACGGGCATCGCCATGAGCCAAAGCGCCATCGGTGACGGAGTCAACGCGGAGAACATCAAGAAGTGCATCGCGCTGCTGGTGAAAAACGGCTACGACGGCGTGTTCAGCATGGAATGCGAAGGAGCGGTGCTGGAGAAATCGCTCAACTGGATGCGGACCGTGGTGAAGGAAGGGTGATTTCATGTGATTAAAATCGCTATACTTCTTCGGCCGCCTTTGCTCTTCCAAGACAGACAAGTCATCTCTGCAAAGTAGGGGCACGTTGCAACGTGCCCCTACATTCAGGATTGCTTCATTAAGCGCATTGTTAGAACAAGGAGGATCCCATGAAAAAGTTCACCTGCCTAATGGTCATGATGAGCCTGTGCCTCGGTGTCTTTTGTTCACTCTCCGGGGCGGAGGAAACCAAGTCCATCCGCGTGTTGTTTTCCGGCGGCGGCGATTGGCACCCCTACGGCCAATGCGGCGGCGCCATGATCGACGCGCTGCGGAAAGATAAGATCTTCGTTTGCTCGTACTCCGAAGATCCCAATTCGCTGCGTGCCGAACATTTGAAGAATTTCGACGTGGTGGTCCTCTACAACGGTGTCTATCACCAGGGCACGGGGAAGCAGGAAATCCCCACGCCGTCGTACATCCCCGAAGGCCTGACGAAATTCGTGAGCGGGGGCGGCGGATTGATCTGCATGCACTCGGCCATGGCCTCGTACAGCGATTGGAAGGATTTCATCAACCTCATCGGCGGGGTGTGGGTATGGGGGACTTCGGCGCACGATAATTATGGAACGCTGAAGAGCGATGTGGTGGCCGAGCATCCCATCACCGCGGGATTGCCTAAGTCGTTCGAGTTCCAGGATGAGTTCTACCACACGTTGAACGTGCTGCCCACGGTCAAGATTCTCGTGCAGTCCACCCATGAAAAGGGCGGCAAGACGGTCACCGAACCTCTGGTGTGGGTCGCCAAGGACACGCCCCAAGAACGTGTGGCCACGATTCTGCATGGGCACGACATGGGCTCGTGGAGCGATCTGGTTTTTCAGCAAATGATGAAACAGGCCGTCGAATGGGCGGCGCGGAAACGGTGAAGAGGGCTAGCGAGGCTGGAGCATCGATCCCGCGGGGATTGAACCAACGAAGATCTCAAGTTAAAACCCTGAACGAGCGGGAGGGCGACGCTCCTGCCGAATCGATTTTTCCCGGCCTCTTCCCGCGGCCTCGGCTCACCCGGAGGTTCGCCCTCCCGATTGCTTCTCCCTCTCCCCATGGGAGAGGGCCGGGGTGAGGGTAAACCACGACATCAGTGAATTTTGATTATCGATCAATTCAGTTATAAACAATTTTCAAGAGGGTAAATGAATAACCAGTCTGAAACTTATACCCTCGCCTTGATTCAAATGCGCTGCGGGCGCGATCCGGAAGTGAACCTGCGCCGCGCGGGAGAGTTCGTGGAAGAGGCGGCGGCGCGCGGGGCGCGGATCGTCTGCCTGCCCGAGCTGTTCCGGTCGGTTTATTTCTGCCAGCGGGAAGACGCGGCGCTTTTCGACTTGGCCGAACCGGTTTCAGGTCCCACCACCGAGGCGCTGGGGAAAATCGCGCGGGAACGGGACGTGTGGATTCTCGCCTCGATCTTCGAGCGGCGGGCGGCGGGGCTGTATCACAACAGCCTGGCCTTGATCAACACGGATGGTCAAATCGCCGGATTGTACCGCAAAACACATATCCCTGATGATCCCGCATATTACGAAAAATACTATTTCACTCCCGGCGATCTGGGTTACCAGGCGTTCGACACGCCCATGGGCAGGATCGGAACCTTGATCTGCTGGGACCAGTGGTATCCCGAGGCGGCGCGGTTGACGGCGTTGCGGGGGGCGGAGGTGCTGTTTTATTCCACCGCCATCGGCTGGCATCCCCATGAAAAAGAAGCCTACGGCGCGCGGCAGCTCGACGCCTGGCGCACGGTGCAGCGCGGACATGCCATCGCCAATGGGGTGTACGTGGCGGCGGTCAACCGGACCGGCCATGAGATCCCCGGCTCCGGCGGCGCGGGGATCGAGTTCTGGGGGCATTCGTTCGTCGCCGGACCCTTCGGCGAGATCATCGCGGAAGCGTCCGCGGACCGGGAGGAAATCCTGCTCGCGGATATCAATCCCCGGCAGATTGAGGAAGTCCGGCGCAACTGGCCGTTTCTGCGCGACCGCCGCATCGACTTGTATGGAGGCATCACGCAACGTTTCCTCGACTCCGAACCATGACCGGTAAGATCATTTCCCTCCATCCATCCCAGACGCCCGCCGCGCTCGGGTACCGCATGCCCGCTGAATGGGAACCTCACGAGGCCACCTGGATCGGCTGGCCGCACAACGCCGGCGATTGGCCGGGCAAACTGGCGGCCATCCACTGGGTGTACGGCGAGATCGTCCGCAAAATTACGCCGGGCGAGACCGTCCGCATCCTGGTGAATTCGCCCGCGCACGAGAAACAGGCGCGAAGAATCCTCAAGCGCGTGGGAGTGGATTTCAACCAGGTGGAATTTTTCCAGATTCCCACCAACCGGGGCTGGACCCGGGATTTCGGACCGGTATTCGTAACCGATCCCGCGGGCCGGCGCCCTCCCGCCATCGTCCGCTTCAAATTCAACGCGTGGGCCAAGTATCCCGACTGGCATCTGGACAACCAGGTGGCCGAAACTGTGGCGGGATTGCTTGGCATCCCCTGTTTCCACGCCAAGTACAAGAAACGGGAGGCCGTCCTCGAAGGGGGAAGCATCGAATCCAACGGCCAGGGGACCATCCTGACCACGGAGGAATGCCTGCTCGATCCTGCCGTACAGGTCCGCAACCCCGGCTTCACCAAAACCGATATGGAGAATGTGTTGCGGGAGTATTTGGGCGCGCAAGAGGTGCTGTGGTTGAACAAGGGGATCGTGGGGGACGACACGCACGGGCACATTGATGATGTTTGCCGCTTCGTCAAGCCGGATACCGTGGTGTTATGCGAGGAGCCAGATTCTCAGGATGAGAACCACGCGATCCTTATGGAAAACGCCGGACGCCTGCGGGATGTCCGTCTGGCGAACGGCGCGAAACTCCAGGTGGTTTCCCTCCCCATACCGCATCCGTTGTACCTGGACAACCAGCGCCTGCCCGCCAGTTACGCCAATTTCTACATCGCCAATGCCGCCGTGCTGGTTCCCACCTTCAACGATCCCCGTGACCGCGACGCCTTGGGCATTCTCGCCGAACTCTTCCCGGGCCGCGAGGTCGTGGGCATCCACGCCGTCGATCTCGTTTGGGGATTGGGAACACTCCATTGTTTGACGCAGCAGCAGCCGAAATAAGAACCTGCAATTTATTAGAAATTGAATATTTTATTGTAATAATTTATTGAATCTGAACTTATCTGCTTAAATACAACGATTGTTCATATTATATCTGATTATATTGCCATCTCGTGGCCACAAAACATGAGCCACAGGACATGATCTGCTTGAGGTCATAGGGAGGTTGCGTCATGAAAGAATCGATTCGGAATACCCAGTGGAAAAGAGGGAAAGTTTCATGGAGTCCTATGCACTTGCCTGATTACATGCATAACCGCACTGGATTATTTCCTATGCGTGTTATTTTGGAATCCAACACTGGACCAGAAGTCATTTTGTGCATCAAGGATCAGGGTGAGAACCTCCGGGATCTCATCCAAATCGATCCGTTTCATTTATTTCTAAAAACCGGGGTTGTGAACACCGATTTCGGGATTGTCTTTTTCCTTTTATTCTATATCCCCCATCCCGCCCGCCAGGAACCGTTGATCACCTACGAAGTCACGCTTGATTCGCATAATCCGGATTTGATGATGCCCTTTCGTGAGCTGGCCCACCAATCCCATTGGCATGTATTTATTTTGGATTCGAATGGAAGAGAACGAAAGTGGTTTGAGTTCCAAAACAATTTTCTATTAGGAGAAGAAATCAAGAACGCGGTCCAGGCCGCTCGAAATATACCGACCACGAATTTTAATCGTGTCAAAAATCACTATACACTTCTATACTCAATTGATGATTTGCTCCAATTGAAATAGATCAGGGATAAGACCTATTTCATTTCCCCACCAAATCCCTTCACTTCACTATGAACCGCTTTGCGGCGCATCTTTTGAGCGCCAACGGCGCGGCCTGAGTATAGCCCAGGGCGTAAGCCCTGGGAGGGATAAAACCATAGTAATTAATCCCCTCTCCCTCAGGGAGAGGGCGTGGATGAGGGAATTTTTGTAGTGACGGATTTTGATATCCACCCGGATTAGCGAGTGGATGATATGCCTTTTTCACTAGCAAGTACGCACATGCCGGGTGAACCATATTTATGCTGAGCATACCATCGAACCAGTTCGGAATTCCAGCCGGGAGACGTAGAATAGATCCCACGAAACAACCATGCTATTAAAAATGCAAAATCAAACAAGCATACTCGCCGGACTCCAAGGCCTCATCGAACGCATCTCCTATTTCTGCGGCGGGACAGGATACACTGTTGCTTCAGTTCCGGGTGAGGGACAAGGTGATGCAAATCCATAATAATTATGCCAAGGAGGTTTTCAACGGGGACATCGGCCGCCTCCGG
>JBHGBC010000100.1:0-21853 GCA_041946805.1 bacterium | reverse complement strand
TATACATTGTGGTGCAGGCATCCTGCCTGCAACCATATATTGCGCAGACAAGATGTCTGTACCACCCTCCAGAGACTTTTTGCCGCTCCGTCTTACATGAGACATGCCATGACTCTAGAAAGGTTCGATCCCGTTGTCAACATATCATTCCAGACGATAAAAAATTGGAGTAACTATTTGCCCGAATGCAGAACTTTCTCATGGCTTGATTCATGGTATGAAACGGTATGAGTATGGATAGGAACGCGAAACGATTCCCTCACCCTCTGGGAGAGGGCCTGGGTGAGGAAAACCTTTTCGCTCAGTTTCCCCTCTACTTCTTGCGTATATATTCTTTTGCTTCCCGGTGAAAGGAGTCCCCTTCAGGGGACGACTTTATAGCAGCCCAGGGGGGTAACCCTGGGCTACTCAAATCCGGACCACTCAACCTTGGGCCAAGAGTGCCGGAGCCACGCACTTGCCGGATAATCCTACCTTTTCTTCATCAATCCCTCGTACAGCTCCAAGGCGCGGTGACGGGCGGCGGCGTGATCCACCATCGGGATAGGATAATCCTTCCCCAGTTCCACGCCCGCCTTTTTCAATTCCCCCTCCGGCGCTTCCCAGGGTTTGTGAATCCACCGGTCGGGCAGGTTGGCCAGTTCGGGAACCCACGCGCGCACGTAACGGCCCGCCGGATCGAATTTTTCTCCCTGCGACACAGGATTGAACACCCGGAAATACGGCGCGGCGTCGGCCCCGCAGCCCGCGGTCCACTGCCAGCCCAGGGTGTTGTTGGCCTGATCCGCATCCACTAATGTGTCCCAAAACCACGCGGCGCCCTGCTGCCAGGGAATGAGCAGATCCTTCACCAAAAACGACGCCACCCCCATGCGCGCGCGGTTGTGCATCCAGCCGGCATGCCACAATTCCCGCATTCCCGCGTCGATGTACGGATACCCCGTCCGCCCCTTTTGCCAGGCCGTCAACGCCTCCCGGTCCTCCCGCCAGGGAAACGCCGCGAATTTCCCGTCCAGCGGCTGCTCGGCCGTGAAGGGAAAATGAAACAAGAGGTAATACGCAAATTCCCGCCAGCCGAGTTGCCGCAGATACGCCCAGGCCGACGCGGCCAGCCGCGTCCGCGCTTCGTTTTTCGAAAACTCCCGCACCGCGCGCCACACCTGCCGCGGGCTGATCTCGCCGAACCGCAGATAAGGCGAGAGGCGTGACGTGCCTGTCCGGTCCGGACGGTCGCGCCCGGTTTCGTAACCTTCCAGCGCCTCGTCGAGAAACACTCCCAGATTTTCGCCCGCGCCTTCGCTCCCGGGAGTCCAGGCTGCCCGGATGCCTTGCGCCCAGTCGATTTTCGGTTCGAGGTGGAGTTGTTCGATGGGGAGGGATTCCGGCCAGGTCTCCGGCGCGGGGATCCGGGCAGGTTCCGGCAACGGAGAACCGGGTTCGCGCAAGGCCATGCAGGCCTTCCAGAAGGGAGTGAACACGCGATACGGTTTCTCTTCCTGGTTCAAAACCTGCCACGGCTCATACAGCAGCGATCCGTTGAAACTCTCGATCGTCAGCCCCAGCGCCCGGAATTCGGCCTTGACCTCCGCGTCGCAAGCCACTGCCGCCGGTTCGTAGCGCCGGTTCCAATAAATCGCCTCCGCCTGGCATTCATGAACCAGCCGCCGCAGGGTGGTTAGGGGATCGCCTTGCCGCACAATCAGCCGCGAGCCCGCCCGGCGCAAATCCGCGTTCAGGCTTTTCAGGGAATGATGCAGCCACCAACGCCCCGCGCCTCCGGGCGATCCGTATTTTTCCCCCGCTTCCTGCAGGATGAAAACCGGGACCACCGGCGCGCCGCGTTCCACCGCTTCCCACAGGGCGGGATGGTCCGCCAGCCGCAGATCGTTCCGAAACCAGACCAGAGTGGATCGTGGACTCATGCCGGAATCTCGATGCAGTCATTCCCGCGAAAGCGGGAATCCAGGGAGGGCGAGACTCCTGCCGAGCCGCTGTTTCGATATACCCCACATTTCCAGCGGCTCACCCGGAGGTTCGCCCTCCCGCCCCTCACCCCAGCCCTCTCCCAGAGGGTGAGGGAGGGATGCATTCGCGCGTTACGCTTTTACCCATACGCCCGGATTTCAAACACATGCGCCGAGGCCGCGCCGTTCGTGGCGTGGATCACCAGCCGGAGGCCCGTGGCCTCGCGCGCGTCGAAACGGTGTACGCGTTTACGCTGATAATTGCCTTCCACCTTCGCCACGGTTTCGGCGCTCTCGCCATGCAGAACTTGCAACTCATAATCCTTCACGGTTTCCGTCTGCGGCCCCCAAACCTGATACCGGTGGGCCGATTCGCTGTGCGTCAAGGTCAGCTGCCGGTTCAAGCCGGTATCGAAGACCAGATGCACTTCCCGGATTTTTTGCGCGCCGGCAAAATCCAACCGCACCCATTGCGGCAGGCCCGCGTTAGGATCGGAACTCCACCGGTTCGCCCGCGGCCCCACGCCCCGGTGGATGCCGTTGATCACGTTCTCCGCGCCGCGCCCGTCCGGCATCGCGCTGGAGGCGGACACGGCGGCCTTCCGCGCGAAATCGTAGGGATCGCGGTTAGTCACGCCGATGATGTACGCGTCGTCCTTGAGCAACCGCTGCTGCAATTCCTGGATGCCTTCCTTGCCCAACTCCCGGGGCGCGCATTGGTGCTTGACGCACAGCGCCGCCGCCGTCCCCGCCGCCTGCCCCAACACCGCGCAGGTGCCCATCACCCGCGTGCTGCCGAATGCCACATGCGAGGTGCTGACGTTCCGCCCCGCGAACAACAGATTTTTGATATTCCGTGAATAGACGCACCGGTAGGGAATGTTATACATCGGCGTGTTGACCGAGACGGCCGGGGGCTCCTCGGTGTGGATGCCCGCGGGGGGATGCAGATCGATCGGCCAGCCGCCATAAGCCACGCCGTCCTCGAACACCTCGCCATTCTTGACGTCCGGCTCCCGTAACACGTAATCGCCGATGAACCGGCGGCTTTCCCGTTTCCCGGGGACCGCTCCAACCCACTCCAGCGCCCAATTTTCACTGTCTTTGTAGTGCCCGCTGTTCTTGATCAGATCCCAAATGCCCAACGCCGTGGCGAGCAGTTCGTCCCGGATCCTTTCGTTGTCCTTGATGATATCCAGTTCCCCGCCCCACTCGTTCCACCAGAAGCCGTACTCATACGAACCGATTCCCCGGTGCGGCGGCGGTCCCGCAAACTTATGCGCCCACGCGGGGGGCTTGAACGGCATGGGCCGGTCATATTTCCGCCCGATGAACAAAATCGAACTGCCCATCGTCTTGCGGTCCGCCACGGGAGGCGCCATGGACTCGCCGAATTCGCTCTGCGCCTCGCGGCCCACGCGGTACTCGGCCCCCGCTTCCGCCCCCAGCCGCCCATCGCCGCTGCAATCGATGAACAGCGGCGCGCGGAGGGTGAACGCGTCCTCCGTGCTGGGACGCGAAGCCAGGACCGCTTGGATTTCATTCTCGGTTTTCATCACCACGCCGTCACAATACGTATTGAGCAGCAGGGTGATATTGGGCTCCTGGCGCACCCAATCCAGCAGCAGAATGTCAAACACGCTGGCGCTGCGCTGGGGATTCCATACCGCCGTCTCCAGCCGGATCTCCTCCAGGATGCCCGACTCGCGCGAGTCGGTGTCCTTGCGCCCCCCATGCCGGTCCGCTCCCACGATGTGCATGCGCACTTCGCTGGAGGCGTTGCCGCCCAGCATCGGCCGGTCCTGCACCAGCGCCACGCGCGCCCCGTTGCGCGCGGCGGCGATCGCGGCGCAGACACCCGCCATTCCCCCGCCCACGATCACGATCTCCGTTTCCATCTCATAGGAGGTGACGTGGCCACTGCCCTTCCGGGCCGTCACGGCGGTTTCGTTACTTGAAGACGCCTCTTGCGCGCGGGATACGGAATCCGCCCCGCCCACGAGCAATCCGGTTCCGGCCAGCTTGATGAACTCCCGCCGCGCGAAGAGAGATTTTATGGATAGGGGATCGGACATGAATGATTCTCCTCTGCACAGGTATTTTTCGCTGAGTTCTGCCGTACCTTAATGATGAATCTATCAAGCCGTTGTGGATAAGACTACGGCTCATGAAGGACAAGGGGCACGCCGCAACGTGCTCCTACTTTTGTTACGTAAGGGTGTTGGATTATATCGGCAGGATTTGGCGTGGAGTACCGTTTTCCCTCACCCCGGCCCTCTCCATGACTGAGCAAACCGTTGCGCCTCTCAATCTTCCTTCCTCAGCACATGCGAGAGGGCGACGGCTTTTTCATAACGGGTGGGATATTCATCGTCCGGAAAGAGGGCCAGCATCGCTTCCTGCACCAGGCCGGGAACGCCGTCCGCGTCCACGGTGTGGCACGCCGCGCATTTGACCGGCCCCGCCGAGCCGTCCGGGTTCAGACTGGCCGCCTGCTGTTGCGTGGTGGGATCCGGCCCCAAGGGATTCACCGGATGCAAGCCGTGCGTGGATTGATGGCACGATTGGCACGCCAGGCCGCTGTGCCCCTTCGAATAACGCATCAGCGAATATTTCTTCTCCTGGTCGATAGGGAAATACGAGCCGCCCAGGCTTTCCACGAAGGGCGGCTTGTGACAATCCGCGCATTTGGGCTCGCCCGCCGCCAGCCAATAATCCCCCGCGTCGCTGACCCGGCCGTAAGGTTCCACCGGGGGATCTTCCCACACCGCGCGCACCCGGTCCACCGGGGTGACCTTGGGATCCCAAAAATCAGCCGTGCCCCAGTCCGCGTAACGGCCGCCGTCCATGGCCTGGAACGCCTCGGTGACCGTTTCCATCGGCTGGTTGCGCAGTGTCTCGCCCGTCTGGTCGAAGTTCTCCAGCGCGTCCGCCTTGTATAGCAGGCGCGAGCCTACGTTGTGGCAATTCGTGCAGTACAATCCCTGGCCATCGTTCATCACGTTTTCCACCATCCAGGTCCCCACCGCGTTCAAGTGGCTGCGGGTGGAAACCATCTGGCGGTGGCGCGGATTGGAATGCACGTCGCGGCCGAGAAAGCAACCGCCCCAGAACTGCCGCACGTCGCCGGTCCGTACTCCCTTGAACCGCCCGAAATCATCCACCGGGTAATGCTCCAGGCTGCCGCTTTGCCAATGCGCGGGATGGCACACCTGGCAATTCGCCGGGCGGCCGAATTTGTCCGGCTCGGGCGCGCTCCGCATGTGGCTCCGGTGGATCGACACCGTCAGCGGATCGGTCACGCCCCGCAGGACGCCCAGCACATTGTCAGCGTGGCATTCCTGGCATTTGACCGGGGGACGTCCCAGCCGCGTGGCCGATGCGCCGGTCGTGTCGTCCGGGTTGTAATTCGCCAGAAAATCCGTCCCCATCCGCTGGTCGTGGATTTCCAACATGCTGATCGACGCCGCCTTCACGCTGGCGTAATAATCGGTGGTGTTGGTAAACGTGTTTTTCCAATAGCCGTATTCTTTTTTGTAATAATGGAATTCATCCCCGTTCGCCACGTAACTCGAATGGCAACGCGTGCACGCCGGCGTGTCGATGGGATTGGTCCCGATGAACGACACCGGCTGGCCGTTGGCGTGATTCACGGGCGTGAGTTCCGGCCCTTGCGCCTTGCCGTCCTGGTTGCGGTCCCGCCATTGCTTCAGGCTCACGCGCGCGGCCTGATACGGCCGGAACATCTCTTCCCGGACCGCCCGGATGTGAGGCGTGGCGCCGTCGAACAACGCCGTCAACGGCAGGCCCAACGCTTCCCACAAATACCGCTGCCCCAGGGGGATGGCGATTTCCGTTTTTCCATCGTTCAGCACGGTATAAACCATGGTTCCCTGCTCTCCCGTGAAATCGAGCACGTCGAAACTGATCGGCTTGCCGGTGGGCCCGTGATCCAAGGGAATGCGGATGTCCGGCCCGATGAACAACCGTTTCGACGCCCCTTCCGGCTTGCGTTTCAACGGCGCTTCGGCGTAGGTGAACAACTGGCTGAACTCGTGATTGGCGAATGAATCCTCCGGATCGTTGGTGGTCCCGTTGCCGTTCACGTCGTAGGGGACGTTCCAGTACAGCATCTTGGGGCCTTCCGAAAAGGTGTTCTGGTCATGCTCATACCACAGCACCCATCCCTTCTCCTGGAGCTGTTCCGGCCGCAGCAACTGCGGTTTCTCCTTGGGATCCTGGCTCGTTTTCACGATCTGCGCCAGCACGCTGTTGTAAGGCGGCAGGACGCAGCAATACGAAATGTCGAAGCCCGTGCAGTGCATGCCCAGTTCATAAAAAATCATGATGTTGTAATCATTCGGCGGCACTCCCCATTGGGCCTGCGCTCCCGCGCCCGCCAGAATGATCATTCCAAACCACAAGCCGCTTCGTTTCATGTTCCCTTTCACCTTACAAACCATTATTTGCGAGGCTCATGCCCCGCTTCAAGGAAAACATGATTGTACACCTTCCTGGGAAGGAAGTTACCTTGGATTAGGATCCATGAGAGAGATACGACATGGCGGGAGTGTCTCCGAGGGGGAATGAATTCCCTCACCCTGACCCTCTCCCAGAGGGCTGATCATTACCCACAAGTTCCGATCCGGGAGGGCGAACCTCCGGGTGAGCCGTGGGAAACATGGGGCGTATCGGAACCATTCGGCTCGGTGGGAGCCTCGCCCTCTCGTTCTCCGGCCAGTTTTTTTTGTCAGCCTAAGGGTTGCCATTTCAGTAATATTTACCCTCACCCCGGCCCTCTCCCGAGGGGTGAGGGAATTCCGTCAGGGCGGACCTAGGTGTCCGCCCGGTGAGATACCGGGGCACGTGCAACGGGCCCCTACGGTCCTGGATCCCCGCTTGCGCGGGGATGTCGTCCGAACAGGCGTCCGTGGCTCACCCGGAGGTTCGCCCTCCCGCGATCCCCTCACGCCCAGCCATCCCCTCTCCAATCCCTTTCATGTGGACACTGGTTTGTTTTGTATGGCATAATCGCATGGCATGACGGTCAAGAACGCAGAAAAGAAAGGTGCATCCTGCTCATGACGAATTCCACCCGGCGGCAATTTATGAAAACCACCGGCCTCGCCGCCGCGGGGCTGCTGTCCGGTACGCGGATTCTATCTCCCGGCGGTTTGGGAGCCGGTGAGGCAACCGGCCGTCCACCCAACATCATCTTCATCCTGGCCGACGACCTGGGTTACGGCGACGTGGGCTGCTACGGCCAGAAAGTCATCCAGACGCCCCATCTCGACCAAATGGCGCGCGAGGGCATCCGTTTCACCCAATGCTACGCGGGCAGCACCGTTTGCGCCCCCTCCCGCTGCTGCCTGATGACCGGCCTGCACACCGGCCACGCACGCGTCCGGGGCAACAAACTTCACCCCCTGCTCCCCGAAGACACCACCATCGCCGAAATGCTGAAAAACGCCGGCTACGCCACGGGAATCGTGGGCAAATGGGGCCTGGGCGAACCGGATACCACCGGCATCCCCAACCGCCAAGGCTTCGATTATTGGTTTGGATACCTCAACCAAAGCCGCGCCCATAACTATTACCCGGACTATGTCTGGAAGAACGAGGAGCGCTATTTCTTCGACCGCTGGACCTACACGCACAACGCCTTCACCCAGGAAGCCCTCGATTTCGTCCGGCGCAGCCAGCAACAGCCCTTCTTCTTGTACCTGGCGTATACCATCCCCCACGCCTTCAACGAAGGCGGCGTCAACGGCATGCCCATCCCCAGCGACAAACCCTACAGCGATCAACCCTGGCCGCAAAACGAAAAAAACCGCGCCGCCATGATCACCCTGCTCGACGCGGACATCGGCCGCCTCTTCGCCCTGCTCCTGGAACTCGGTTTGGACAAGAACACCATCGTTTTTTTCAGCAGCGACAATGGCCCGCACCGCGAGGGTGGATCCGATCCCGATTTCTTCGACAGCAACGGCCCCCTGCGCGGCATCAAGCGCGACCTCTACGAAGGCGGCATCCGCGTGCCCATGATCGCCCGCTGGCCCGGCCAGATTCCGGCGGGGGCGGTCAGCGATCAAGTCTGGGCCTTCTGGGACTTCCCCGCCACCGCCGCGGCACTGGCGGGCGCCACGTTGCCGGAAAAGGGGGATGGCCTTTCCATGGTCAACGCCCTCTTCCAACGCCCGCAAACCAGCCACGATTACTTATACTGGGAGTTCCATGAACAAGGGGGCAAACAAGCGATCCGGATGGGAAATTGGAAAGCATTGCGTCTGGGCTGGAAACCACCGGTCGAACTCTACGACCTGGAGACGGATTTGGGCGAGACCACCAACCTTGCCGCGCAACATCCGGACATCCTCCAAAAAATGGAATTATTGTTCCAGGAAGCGCGCACGGACAATCCTCTCTATCCCGTAACCACCACGCAATGACGCCATAAAACTCTGGAAAGCAAAAAAAGGGGGCCGCTACCGGGGGAATATCAGTTTAAGGCCAGGTAGCGGCCCCGGAGGTTGGAAGCCCAAATATAACGATACAGAAACTCAAAAATTTGTCAAGAAAGAATTGGCAGCTTACTCGATTTTTTTTCATCTGAGCCGGAATCACGGGTATAATGTAACACTGCATTACATATCTTATATAAATTATGTAGATCATATCAATCTGTAGAAAATACTATCGATTCCCACTTTTTTGTAAGCAGATGATGGAACAATTCATTGCGAAAAATGGCTTGATTATTAAAATTTTATAATAATTACAATTTTTATCGAATTTATCGAGTTTATCCCTTCCAAACACTTTTTTAACAGATTGGGCCTACGATTCCGTCCACGATTCGGCCCGGCGCCAGGCACGGTTGCATTTCCCTACCAGGCACGCGATTTCGTAGTTGATGGTCCCGGCCCAGCGGGCCAAATCATCGGCCGTGATTTGTTCCCGGCCCTGGCGCCCGATCAGCACCACTTCATCCCCCGGCTGGACTTCCGGAACATGCGTGACATCCACGGTCGTCAGGTCCATGGATACCCGCCCCACCACCGGACACCGGACGCCCCGGATCACCACCTCCGCCCGGTTGGAAAACGCGCGCTGATAACCATCCGCGTAGCCGGCCGGCAGCGTGGCGATTCGCCGGTCACGGTCCAGGCGCACGGTCATGCCATAGCCGATGGTGGAGCCCGCCGGGACCACACGCACCTGCGCCACGTGGGAGATCCACCGCATGACCGGCCGCAACGCCTCGGATAGCGGAACTTCGGGCGAGGGAGCCAGCCCATACGTGACGATCCCCAGCCGCGCCATTTCCTGGTGGCTGTCCGGCAGCCGCAGGCTGGCCGCGCTGTTGGCGGCATGGCGGATCAACGGATCCGGCAACGAGGCCTGGATGCGGCGCGCGTCCCGTTGAAACCGCTCCAACTCGGCCCGAGTCTCCCCCAACTCCGCTTCATCGGCGCAGGGGAAATGAGTCATGACGCCACGGACCTGTATACCCTCGAGCCGGCAAGCCTCCTGGAGTTCGTTCCACTGGGCGGGAAGTGAAAATCCCATCCGGCCGATGCCCACATCCAATTTCAGATGGACGGGAAAATTATGATGGCCGTCCCGGGCCGCGCGCGACAAGGCCTTCGCCTGTTCCAACGAGCCAATCACCTCTTCGACGCGCCACTCCCGCGCCTCGGCGGCTTCCTCGGCGGTGGAAGGCCGCAGGCGCAGGAGGGAAACTTGCAGATTCAAACGCCGGACCAGCTCGGCTTCCCAATTGTCGGTGATGCCGATCACGTCCGCCCCCGCCGCCACGGCCGCGGGCGCCAACAGGTCCAATCCGTGACCATAGGCGTCGGCCTTGAGCACGGCGCAAATCCGGCATCCGGGAGTCAATCCGGCCGCCAATGTTTTCAGATTGTGCTCGTACGCTCGTCGATCGATCAAAACCTGTGTATGATGGTGCATAACGTTTCTGGTCTATCCGGTTCCAGAATACCACTCAGCTGCCGGCCGCGGGAATAACCACCGGGTTGCTTCCACGGACGCGATCGAGGAGAACACATTCGTCATGGCCGCTTGTACCGATGCCTTGTCCCGGAGTTGGAGCCACACGCTTCGCTTGTTGTTTCAACCGTTCCGCTTGATATATTGGATCAAGGCGGCGCTGCTGGTCTTCCTGATCCAGGGAATCTCCTTGCTGAACCTCCACCTCAATTACGAAGAACTCATGACCTCCGGCTACGAGACATTGGCCGAGGAAGCCATGAAGCAATTGCCCACGATCATCACCTTGCTGATGGTCTATTTTCTCCTGACGATACTCTTCGATTTTCTGAGCGCGTGCGCCCGGTTCGCGTTGTATGAAGGCATCGCGCAGGGCGTTTTGTATTATTTGGCTTCCTTCCAACGGCTGATGCCTCAGATCATCGCCTTCTTTTTGTGGAATTTCATCGTCAAGTTTTTGTTCTTGCTCACCCTGACCGTGGGCTTCTTCATCATGCTGACGGCCGCCTGGTTTTTGACCGCCTCCTTCGAACAGACCACCGCCCTGATCCTCATCGTCACCCTGAATCTGATCTTGTTGACGATTCTCGGAGTGCTCGTGGCTCTCTACCTGGTCCTGTTCAATTCCATGGTGGCCCCCCTGATGGCCATTCAGCAAAAGGGGATTTTCGAAGCCTGGGGAACGTCGCTGCGTCTGGCCTTGGAAAACATGGGCGATTTCCTGGGCTACGCCGTTCTCCGGTTCCTGCTGGTGCTGTGTTCCGTCTTCATCTTGTTCTGGTTCAATCTGATCGTGGGTATCCTCAGTTTCGGCTACTACACGCCTTATTTCAATCCGATCGAGCTGGGGGTCGCGCGGGCCTTGCTCCTCTGGTTGCTCTCGTCGCCGTTCGAATTTATCCTCACCTTTTTTTTGCTGCCCCTTCCGGTCTTACAAAATGCCTACGCGCTGTCTTTCATGGCGCGTTTGACGGGGGCGGAGGAACTGGAACCGCGGGGCGGAGAGGATGAAATAAAAAATCCGGAATCCCTCGAACCGATTCCGGACACGGGGCCGTTCGTTGCCGCCTCCACCTCATTTAAGGACATCCCCACCTCCCCGGGTGGCACGGCGGCTTTATCCTCCGGGGGAGCGGATGGCTCGGCCTCCTCCCCAATGGATGAATCACCGAATCCACCGCCCCCGCCGGCTGAATGAGTTTTCCACGTTACTTCCAGAGTTCCTCCATGGCTTCCGCATACGCCCGGTATGTGAACTCGTCAAAAAGCACGAACCGCGCCAGCCGGATTCCCCGCGCCGTCTCCAAAAACTCCTTTACCGCCGATAACGCCACCCGCGCCGCCTCCCGCGCCGGATACCGGTAGGCGCCCGTGCTGATCGAGGGAAACGCGATCGTCCCGAGGCCGTGTTCCACCGCCACCTCCAGGCTGCGGCGGTAGCACCGGGCCAGGAGTTCGGCCTCGCCGGAGGTCCCACCGTGATAAACCGGCCCCACGGTGTGAATGACATACCGGGCCTTCAGGTTTCCCCCGGTGGTGATTTTCGCCTCCCCGGGGGGACATCCCCCCAGCCGCCGGCATTCCTCCAGGATGGCGGGACCGCCGGCCCAGTGGATGGCCCCGTCAACGCCGCCTCCACCCAACAAGGTGCTGTTGGCGGCGTTGACAATGGCGTCCGTATCCTGCCGCGTGATGTCTCCCTGGACCAGTTCGACCTGGGATGACAAGACCGCCTTTTTCATTGCACCCGGAGATAACTCTTGATTTCCTGCACGCCCTCGGTGGTGTGGGCCGTCTGCATGACTTGTTCCTTCACGGCGTCACTCGGCACCTGGCCGTCCAGCGACACGATTCCCTTGTAAACATTGATTTCAATGGAGAAGGGTCCCGCCGGTCCCATGGGGGATTCGAGAGAAGCCTTGATGCGTTCCGCGATGGTTTGATCGTCCATGGCGGTCCGCTTGGCAGTGCTGGCGCAACCGGCGAGGGCCACGCACATCACTCCCGCCAACACGTACAGCAGAAAACGATTGAACTTCATGGTTCCCTCCAAAACAAATAGAATGATCGGGCCGTCCCGGTCCGGACGGCCACCGTCTGGATTGGCCATATCATACGAACCCTTCTCTCAACAGGCAAGCGGGTCATGAATATTCCCCGGCTCTATTTCCATCTCTTCCTGATTTCCGGGCTCTTTCTTTTCCAGGGGGGCTGCGCCTCCATCCCCCTGAATCCCCATGCCTCCGCTCCTTCTCCCCGCCCGGAAATCCATCAGGCGGTCTTTTCGGCCGCCCGGGAATGGACCGCCCAGCCCGGCCCTTGGGAATCAGACCGCCGGCGGGTGACCCTGATTCCCGACGGCGCCTCTCCCGGCGGGAACCTCTCGGGCGGCGAGGCCCCCATCCTGGTCGATTATTTTCCCTGCCTGGATCACCAGCGGCATCCAGGCCTGTTGATTTCGCCCATCCTGGGGGGACGCAACCGGGTCGCCGATCATTTCGCGCAACACTTCGCGCGGCATGGGTATCACTGCGCCGTGGTGCACCGTCCCCGGGATTTGACGCGAGACATCCAAAGCCCCGGACAGCTGGACGAACGCCTGCGGATGGCGGTCATCCGCGACCGGGTGGCCCTCGACTGGCTCAGCCGGCAGCCGGAAGTCGATCCCGGAGCGCTCGGCAGTTTCGGCATCAGCTACGGGGGAATCAAGAACACGGTCCTGGCGGGCGTGGACCGCCGGCTCAAAGCCAACGTCATCGCGCTGGCGGGCGGCGATCTGCCATCCATCCTTTCTCACAGCAACTTGCCCAACCTGCGGGATCTGTTCCACCGCTACGCGGAAAACAACCACTTGACGCCCCCGCAAGCCGAACAGCAACTGCGCGCCGCGCTGCAGACCGAGCCGCTTCGTTTCACGCCATACATTGATCCCCGCACCACGCTCCTCATCTTGGCCCGCATGGACCACACCGTTCCCCGGCGCAACGGGGAGTTATTGCGGGAAGCGCTGGGATACCCCCGCACGATCTACCTGCCCACCGGCCATTACAGCGCCGTCCTGTTCACCGGCATGGCGGGATATCCCTACATCGAGTCGAAGGTGTTGGATTTCCTGGACCGGATCTTGAAAGATAAAAAATAAGAGCTTGTCTTCACAGATGACAGGATAATGGTTTCATCCGATGAATGTGTACATTTTCCCGGAGCGTGACCGGTCATCGAGTAGACAAGTTGGAAAAAGCAACCCTAATTCCCCTCTCCCTCTGGAAGAGGGCCAGGGTGAGGGGCGGGAGGGCGACCTCCCGATGAACCGCGGATAACTAAGTTTTACCTCTACTTTTAGCGTATTACCTTTCGCTTCCCGGTAAAATGAGTCCCCTTCCGGGGACGACTTTAAAATAGCCCAGGGGGGTAATCCTGGGCTGCTCAACCCCGGGCTATCCTTGGTCTAACCCTGTGCATGGAACTTTGGGTATACGTCCTCGCCGGACGAACCTTTTTTAATCCCCCTTTTTTGCGGTTGCCTCTCTATAAGTAGTAACCTTTTTCCGGCGGATGGAATCTAGAACGCTCGCGAGGATATAACCATGGCCTCCTCTGAATCCTCCTTCGAGACTCAAATCATTCAGGATCTCGAAAACCTTCTCACCAAAATCATCCAGGAATTGAAACAGCAGAAAGAACTCCTGGATCCCAAAGTCATGGCCTTGATGCGCTTGTATCTCTCCACGCTCCGGCAATACCTGAGCTGCGTCAATAACCTCAACCGGATGCAAAACAACCCACCGGCCGGCCACGTACCCTCGCAATCCGCTCACTCCATTCTTCCCTCCACCGATCATTCCCGATCGGCCTCCCTCACCCCCTGCTCCGCCCCGGGATTGCTTATGCATCCTCAGGAATCCGCCCCCGCCCATATTGGCCATATCGAGCCTTTACCAGCGCGTACCCAACCCCTTCGCGTTCCGATGAAAACCAGCCTGGCCGGATCGGCCCATTCCGCCCTGAAAAAAGTGGCGACTTAGAAGGCGGCCTAGAAGCAACAGGCCTGGAACAACGCGGGGGGCGATGGAGCAGCGCCGCCGCGTTCTCCCTCTTTTTTATGGGAATGGAACCTCAGGCATTCAGATTCAAGGCAGCGATTGGCGCGGCATGGCGTTGAACGCGGACCAGGCTGGCGGCCACGCGTTCGATTTCTTCATCCCTCATGTCCGAATACATCGGCAAGCTCAAGGCGTGGGATTCCAGATAGAGGGTATTCGGCAACTCCGCGTCCGCATTTTCTCCGGCGTATGGGCGGAAAGCCTCCATCTTGTGCAGCACCGGCGCGTAATACACCCGCGTGTGGATTCCCTCCGCCGCCAACGCCCGCGCCAATTGATCCCGCGTCAGTCCAAACGCGCGCTCATCCACCACGATTGAAAAATCCTTGAACGAGGAACGGTCGTTTTCCTGGATTTTCTGAAACGAAACACCCGGAACATTTCGCAGCAATTCACGATAGAGATTCGCCGAGCGGTTGCGGTTGACCGCCGCCTCTTCCAGCCGCTCCAGCGATTTCAGGGCCAGGATGGCGTGCAGTTCGCTCATCCGGGCGTTCATTCCGGGAAACAAGCAATCGTAGTTTCCGGGATTGCCATAGTTGCGCCCGATCCGGACATGCCCGGCGATCACCTCATCGTTCGACGCCACAATCCCCCCCTCGGCCGCGATCAGCAATTTGGTCGGCGACAGGCTGAACACTTCCACCCGCCCGTTGCCGCCCAACGGTTGACCCTGGCGCAGCGATCCGAACCCATGCGCCGCGTCGAACAAAAGGGGAATACCCTGCTTGTCCGCGATGCGCTGCAAGGCCTCCACCGGGGCGGGCGCGCCGAATTGATGCACGCCGATAATCAGCGAAGTATCCGCCGCCACGGCCTCCTCCACCCGCGCCGGATCGATATTCATCGTCTCCCGGTCCACGTCCACGAAGCGGATCCGGAGGCCGTTCCACACCGCCCCCAACGCCGTGGCCATGAAGGTGAAGCTGGGAAGAATCGCCACGGAACCGCGCGGGAGATTCAGCGCCTGCACGGCCAGCAGCAAGCCGGTGGTGCAGCTCGACACCGCCACCGCATGGCGCACGCCCAGGCGCGCGCGCAGGGCCTCACCCAGACGCTCCGCGCTGGGGCCGGTGGTCACCATGCCGTTGCTCAAGATCTCGCGGTACGGGCTCTCCAATTCCTCCAGCGGCGGCAATTGCGGGCGCACAAACGGCAGGGGAGTCCGGCCCAACGGTTCTCCGCCCAAAATGACGGGTTGTTCCGATTTTCGTGAAAAAAGCGTGGGGATCGCGTTCATACTCTTCCTTATCGGCTCAAATGCAGACAGGATGCCGGCGCCACAAAAGGTGCAGCATGGGGATTGCGTTCCTATTGTCTCTTATCGGCGGTCTGGATCAATCATTAAGAAATCAAACCGGGCCGCAGTGTGCCGGATTCGTCGAACGCCAATTCGTGGGGCTCTCCGATCCCGGTCACGCGCGAATGGTTCCGCAACTCCGGCCACAACGCTTCCGAAGCCTCGAACCGGTCGATTTGCAGCGTATCCCGAATCCGTAACATCCGTAAATTCGCGCGGTCCACATCCCCCAGCGAGAGAATCATTTGCTCCATCATCTCCTGGTCCGTGTCATAATATAGCGGAATGTTCGCGGCGATCGTGTTCAGCGAAGTAACGGAGTTGAGGTAGGTGGCCGGGCGGTCCAGCTTCTCGACCACCCGCCGGCTGCAAAAATCCGCCAGCCCGATGCCCGCCGCGTTGCCCAACGACTCTTCCGTCAGGTCCAGCACCACGATCCGCGTGATGTCCGGCGATTTCTGCCAGCGGGAATGAACCCGGTACCAGCGCCCCGTGATATTGGGATCCATCCCCACCCCGCTGATGTTCTTCCCGATCCGGTCCACGATGAGGAGATCGGCCTTCGCGATGGGCAAGGACGGCATCAGTTCCTTGGCGCGGAGCAGCAGTTGTTTTTCCCGCTCCTCCATGCCCGCGGGCGGTACCCATTCCAGCTCGGCCACTTCGTGATACGCGTTTTCCAAAATCGCCAGCCCGCCCAGGATCTTGCCGCTCGCCAAAATCACCCGGCTGATGGTTTGGACCATATAGTCATGCGGATAGGCAATGGTCCGGCCGTGGAACATCCGCGCGCCGTCCACTTTCCCCAGCCCCACCACCATCATCTTGAGCAGCCCGCTCTCCACCGCGCCGCTGAAGTCCGTATGCGGCTTGATCCGGTTGAGGACCACGATACCGTCCGCCTCGCAGGCGTTCCGGTCCATGAACACGGGCAATCCATCGGCCGTTTTCCCCAGGCAGACCGTTTCGAGCGACGACCGCACCGGCGCGCCCACGCGTTCCGGAGTCACACCGTAATCGGCGAGGATCTTCGTCTGCTCTTCCGCCACGCCCCCGCCATGCGAACCCATGGCCGGAACTAGGAACGGCTCCGCGCCCGCCTCGCGCAACGTTCTCACCACCGCCCGGACGATCGCCTCCAAATCCGCGATGCCCCGGCTGCCCACCGTGACGGCGGCGCGTTTGCCCTTCAGCTTGGCCGCGGGAATCCCGCCGCTCAGACATTCCCGGATTCGCTCATCGATCGTGTCAACACGCGGCCGGGGGAATTCTTGCTCCACCACCGCCATGCGGGGAAATAGGGTCATGATTGGGACTCGTTTTCGAATGTCCAGATTCATCCGGTAAGCGCGTTCTTGCGCCAGAGATGTAACCGGCACTCCCATCGAACCGGCTTTACAGTACTTTCCCCCTTCCCCTCTCCCTCGGGGAGAGGGCCAGGGTGAGGGTATTTTTTAAAAGTGAACCTAGCCATCAAGAATCTGAAATCCTGCCTCACCTCCAGGAACGCACTTACCAGACAAACCTTATTTTCCTGCCATGGGATCATTCTATTCCGTTCTCCACACGCGGGGAGAGAACCAGGATGAGAGAACCTTGCGGGAACGAATCCTGGTGTCCGCCCGTATCTCCTTCACTCATCAATGGACCATCACCACACCGCCCGTATGGCCAGGTATCCGATGGAAAACAGGCTCAACCACAAGGCCACGTCGTAGAATTGTGAGGGCCGCAAGCGGGGATCGGTTTGCCGGTAGCGGAACCTCATGGCTTGGCAGGCGACGACGATCAGGAACAGCGCGTTGCATATCCCCATGAACTTCACCAGCAGCAGCGGCTTCTGCACCGTCAGATACGCCAATCCACAAAAGGCCGGGAAAATCCAGGCCATCAGCGAAATCGAAAACCGGCGCTGCTTTTCGTCACGCCAGTCGATCCAGCCCCGCAAGCCGAAATAATCCGTCCACATCCGTGAAAATCCCGCCGTGTTCGAAAAGACCGTCGAAAACAGCACCGTGAAGGCGCATAGCATGAAGATGTCCCGCGCCCCTTCCCCCAGAATCTCCGTGAACAGGACTGACAGCTGCACGATGAACTCGTTGCCGTCCGCCAGCGCCGGTTGGCCGCGCAGCACCGCCGCCCCCAGCACGTAAAAGGCGCAGGTCATCAACGTATAGACCACCATGGACACCATCGCGTCCATGGTCATCACGCGGATCCACCCCCGCGCCCGCCGCGCCCATTCGTCCGTATCCTCCCGCGGCCCGGTCCAGGCGGCGTAGCCTTTCTCCAGGCACCAATAGGGATAGGCCGTGATCTCTCCCGCCGCCACGCCGGTGATCCCAAAGGCCGCCAAGGCCAGGGGAGCCAGTTCGGGCGACCAGTGGAACAAAAATCCGCCCGCCAGGTCCTTCAAGGAATACGCATAAGGTGTCCACTGCACGGCGATGACACAATAAAGCACCGCCGCCACGAAGATGAAATTCATCCCCGCGGCGAGGATCTCCACCGGTGCGTATTTTCCGTGAAAGACCAAGAGGCCCAAGGTCAGCACCAGGATGATCACCCATTGTTCCAAGGGAACCTGAGGAAACGCATAGGCCGCCACTTGCGCCGCGCCGCCCAACACCCCCGCCTGGCCTACAAAAATCGAGATCATATACAACACGGCGATGAACACCGTCCAATGCACGCCCAGGATTTGGATTCCTCCTCCCCGGCTCCAGGCCTGGTAGGTCGGCTGGCCGTGACAAATGCAGTTCCGCCCGTATTCCAACTGCACCGCCACCTTCACCAGGCATCCGAACAGGATCATCCATAGCAGGGCGAATCCGGCCTTGGCCCCCAGCGCCGTGGTGGCGATCAACTCGCCCGAGCCCACGATGGCCGCCGAGAGAATCAATCCCGGCCCTAAATAACGCAGGGAGGACCATACACTATCCGGAGGATTGCGAATGAGAGTTGCCGGGATCGCCGTTGCGTGGATTTGACCTGCTGCGTTCATGTTCATCCCCTGGGAATTGGCATGGAACCGAGATGGCATCATTCCACAGGGACGCGTCGTTCGTCAATGCGGGAAACCTGGAGGGAGAGTTGTGAACACGCGGGACAGGTGAACCCGTTCTATTTACTTTTCAGGGATAATTTTGCATGATGGACTCGGAATTGGTTTTTCACATCCGGGAAAGGATTCATTCACCATGAAATTCAACGGCGCTTCCTCATCCAAAACCCAATATCCTCTTTCACGGCGGAATTTCCTGGGCACGTGGGCGGCGGCCGCGGGCGCGGCCACGCTGGCCGGCCCGATGATCGCGCGGGGGCAGAATCTCAACGACCGCCTCGACATCGCCATCATCGGCACGGGCGGACGCGGCATGGGCAACCTGCAATCGGTCGCTTCCGAGAACATCACCGCGCTCAGCGACGTGAACGGGAAGAGCCTGGCCGCGGCGGCGGAGAAATGCCCCAAGGCCCGCCAGGTGTCCGATTTCCGCCGGCTGTATGATCACGCGGACGAATTCGACGCGGTCGTGGTCAGCACCTGCGAGCACACCCACGCCTTCGCCACCCTGCCCGCGCTGCAGCTCGGCAAGCACGTGTACTGCGAAAAGCCCCTCACGCACAGCGTGTGGGAGGCGCGCGTCATCCGCGAAGCCGCCGCCAAGGCCAAGGTGGCCACCCAGATGGGCACTCAGATCCACGCCGGCGGCAACTACCGCCGGGTGGTCGAATTGATCCAGTCCGGCCAGATCGGGGCGGTCAAGGAAGTCCACGTGTGGGTATCGCGCGCCTGGGGACGGCACGAGTCGGAAGAGGCCTGCAAGCAGGCGCATGATATCGTCTGCGTGACGGAACGCCCCGCCGAGGCGGATCCGATCCCCGAGGGGCTCGATTGGGACCTGTGGCTCGGCCCCGCGCCCGCGCGCCCGTTCAACAACGTCTACTTTCCGGGGCCCAAGTGGTACCGCTGGTGGGATTTCGGCAACGGAACCATGTCGGACCTGGGCAGCCACTGGATCGACCTGCCCTTCTGGGCGTTGAACCTCGACTATCCCCGGACCATCGAGGCGTCCGGCCCCGCGCCGCATCCCGAAATCGCCCCGGCCTCCATGCAGGTGAAATACACCTACGGCGCGCGCGACGGGCGGCCGCCGGTGGAACTCACCTGGTACCAAGGCGTCAACAAGCCCGAAGCCTTCAAGAAGGGGATCATCCCGCCCTGGGGCGACGGGGTGTTGTTCGTGGGCGAGAACAGCATGCTGCTGTCGGACTACGGCAAGCACATCCTGCTGCTGCAGGAAGGCTACCAGGAATTCAAGCGCCCCGAGCCGTTCATCCCCGAATCGCTGGGACATCACCAGGAATGGATCCACGCCTGCAAGACCGGCGCGCCCACGACCTGCAACTTCCAATACGCCGGCTGGCTGACGGAAAACAACCATCTCGGCAACGTGGCGTACCGGACCGGGAAGAAATTGGAATGGGACCCCCAATCCCTGCGCGCCGCCAACGCGCCCGAGGCGGACCGCTTCATCCGCCGCGGCTACCGCCCCGGCTGGACCCTGGCGTAAGGACAAAAATCCTCCCGCGGATATTCCGGGACTGGAGGGAAGGAGTATCCGCGGGGGGATCTATCAACCTTCCAATCTGCATTTTGAATCCCGTAGGGATTCCAGTTATATAGACGTAGGTTTTAACCTACGGCGGGTTGATCTACGGCTTCATTACCTCTGGTTGAGGATTGGGGAAGAACATAGGCAATCATGGCAACCTATACCCAGTTGATTTATCATATCGTGTTTTCGACCAAAAACCGCGTTCCGTGCCTGCTCAAGGAAAAGAGGGAACAGCTTTACTACTATATTTGGGGACTAATCAAGAAAAACAAATCTCATTTATACCGCATCAATGGCGTAGAGGATCATTTGCATATACTGACATCTATTCATCCTACCCTATGTATATCCGATTTTGTTAAAAATATCAAAACAATCACCACGTTATGGATTAAGAAAAACAAAATTTTCCCAGATTTTATGTGTTGGCAGGAAGGATATGGCGCGTTTACCCATTCCATAAAGGATAAAGCAATGTTAATTGAATACATAAAAAAACAGGCAGATCACCACAAATTGACATCATTCCGGGATGAATTGAGAGCCTTGTTGGTAGAGGCTGGGATTTCGATTGATAAAAGGTATGCCTCATCCAAAAAAACTGTGGGTGAATTTCGGCTCGGGAAGATTCCCAAGGGTATGATACAAGGCGACTTCCAGCGTTTGAAACGACTTATAGCCATACGATTTTTTCATGGTCAATTTCGCTTTGTTGTTTAAGCCCTCCACCACCCCCGAGGAAAACGCCTTCCGCGCCCGAAACCAGTTCACAATCAACTCCCGGTGACTCCGTATCATCCGCGCCACTTTCTTCATCGGCTCGATCCGCGAGCGCATCGTTTTCTCGCACCACGAATCCAGAAAACGGCTCGCCCACCACGGCGACCGGTACTCCCAGAACAACTGGAACTCCTCCTTGAGCAGATACGCCCGCACCGTCCGCAGATTGTGCCGCACGATCTCCGCCAGCCGCTCCCCCTGCTTCGCCGTCAGATTCTCCGCCCGCTTCAGAAACAGCCACCGGCTGCGCTTCAACACCGCCCCTTGTCCCGCCCGGCTCAACTCCCGCGCTTCTTCCGCCCGCACCTCATCCACCGCCTTGTTCGTGTGCGTCACGATATGAAACCGGTCCAGAATGTGCAGCGCTTGCCCCGCTTTCTTTTTCACCACGCTCAGATACGCCTTCCACATGTCGCTGCACACGTATCGCACCCGCGCCGACCGCTCCTCCCCCAGCCACCGGAAAAACCGCAGCAAGGTCTTCACCGTCCGCTTCTCCCCCACCCACAACAACCGCCGGTTCCACCCGTCGATCTGATACACCGCCGTCAGGTACTGGTGGCCCCGCCCGTATTGCATCTCGTCGATCCCCAGCGCCTGGATCCCGTCCAAATTCAGGTGCGTCTGCCCTCAGGCTACCGCCATCTCCACCGCCTGGCTCACGATGTGCCAACTCGTGTGGAACGCCGATGCTACCTCCTGCCAGGACAGCCGCTTGGCCCACCCCGCCAGGTACCACTGATACCGCAGGGTGGTTTCGCTCTTCCCCTCCGCCCACGGCACCCGCTCCACCGTCACCCCGCAGGCGGGGCAGTCCACCCGCCGCATCCGGTACACCAGGAACACCCGCAAGCCCCAAAAAGGCAGAAATTCAAACCGCCGGGGCTCGAGCCGGTCATACCCCGGACGTTTATTTCCGCAGCCCGCACAGATCCCCCGGCTGCCCACCCGCGGCCGCACATCCATCTCCAGCGTGGGATCCCCTTCCCATTCCCCCTGATGCACCGCCCCGTAAACAAATCCCTTGATTTTATGCACCCGGTTGAGGATAGTTTGCAGCAGCATCCTTTTTCCCCT
>JBHGBC010000010.1:0-78762 GCA_041946805.1 bacterium | reverse complement strand
AGTGTCGGACCTGGGTGTCCACCCGGATTAGCGAGTGAATGAAAGGCCTTTTGCACTAGCAGGTACGCACTTGCCGGATGAACCTCCTTTTTTTCTCCCTCTCCCCCGGGGTGAGGGCCGGGGTGAGGGAATCTAACTGGGTGCATGGATATAGGGACGCGTTGCGGCACGCTCCTCCAGGTGAAAACTCATCCACCACGATTTAGATCATTCAAGCAGCATTAAAATGAGAATATTCAGAAAGCGCAATAGGGGTGGTTGCTTGAATAGGGCGGGGAAGAGGCTAGGATAAAACCATCCGCATCCTTGGAGGTTAAACAATCCATGCGCAGCGATGTGATGAAAACCGGAGTGGAAAAGGGACCTCACCGCAGCCTGTGGTACGCGGCCGGCCTCTCCCCGCGCGATCTCGAAAAACCCATCATTGGAATCGCCAACTCCTTCAACGAAATCATTCCCGGACACATTGAATTGAACAAAATCGGCAACGCGGTCAAGCGGGGTGTGCTGGCCGCGGGCGGCACGCCGGTGGAATTCAATACTATCGGCGTCTGCGACGGCATCGCCATGAACCATCTCGGCATGCGCTATTCGTTGGTCAGCCGCGAGATCATCGCCGACAGCGTGGAGATCATGGCGCAGGCCCATCCCTTCGACGGCCTGGTGCTCGTATCCAACTGCGACAAGATCACCCCGGGCATGCTGATGGCCGCCGCGCGCCTCAACCTCCCCACGGTCCTGGTCACCGGCGGCCCCATGCTGGCCGGTTACGAGCGGGGCCGGGCGGTGGACCTGAACACTATCTTCGAGCGCATCGCCCCCGCGAAAACCGGGGAATTGGCGATGGACGCTTACGAGCAAACCTGCTGCTCGGCCTGCCCGGGCGCGGGATCCTGTTCCGGAATGTTCACGGCCAACTCCATGAGTTGCCTGGCCGAAGCCCTGGGCATCGCGCTCCCCGGCAACGGCACCATCCCCGCCGTCTTTTCCGACCGGATCCGCCTGGCGCAACTGGCGGGCATTCAGATCATGGAAATGGTGCGGCGGGACCTCAAGGCCCGCGACATCCTGACGCATCGGGCTTTCTTGAACGCCATCGCGCTCGATATGGCCTTCGGCGGATCGACCAACACTTCGCTCCACCTGCCCGCGCTCGCCCACGAAGCGGGGGTTGATATCACCTTGCGGGATTTCAACGCCATCAGCGGGAAGACCCCTCACATCTGCAACATGGCCCCCGCGGGTCCCTTCCATTTGGAGGACCTCGACCGGGCGGGAGGAGTTCCCTCGATCTTGAAAACCTTGCACATGGCTGGGTTGATCGATGGGGGATCCATGACGGTCACCGGCCGCACGCTGGGCGAAAACATTCAGGATAGCAAACCGGGTGACAGCGAAGTCATCCGCCCGTTGGACAATCCCTACCACCGGACCGGCGGGCTGGCCGTCCTGTACGGCAATCTCGCGCCGGACGGCAGCGTGGTCAAAGCCGCGGCGGTGCTGCCCGAGATGATGAAGCACAGCGGCCCGGCCCGGATCTTCAACTCCGAACACGAGGCCGTGGAGGCGATCCTGGCCCGGAAAATCAACGAGGGCGACGTCGTGGTGATCCGCTACGAAGGCCCCAAGGGCGGCCCGGGAATGCCGGAGATGCTGACTCCGACTTCGGTGGTCAAGGGCATGGGCATGGCCGCCAAGGTGGCCTTGATCACCGACGGGCGTTTTTCCGGCGCGACCTCCGGCGCATCCATCGGGCATGTGTCACCGGAAGCGATGGAAGGCGGCCCCATCGGCCTGCTGAAGGAAGGGGACATCATCGAGATCGACATTCCCAACCGCAACCTTCAGGTCCGGCTGTCCGAGGAGGAATTGAACCAACGCCGGAAGCAATGGAAGCAGCCGGAGCCGAAAATCAAAACCGGCGTGCTGGCCCGGTACGCAAAGACCGTCACCTCCGCCGCCAGCGGCGCGGTGTTTTTTGATTGATCCCCTAGGAGCCAGCGGCAAGGCACTCTCCAGCCGATGAAAATCATTTCGCGCGTGATTGTCCTGGATATGTTGGTGGCGATAGCCGAAGGGACGGTCCTCTTCACATTCGTGTTTTTTCTCAAACGGCTGTACGATCTCACCGACCTCCTGGTCACCGGAGGCGCCACGTTTTCATCCACTCTTGCGCTCCTGTTTTCCATCCTGCCCAGCATCATGGTGCTGACTTTTCCCATGTCCATCCTGCTGGCCAGCCTGCTGGTGTATGGGCGGATGGCGCAGGAAAATGAACTGACCGCCCTGCAAGCCGCGGGCTATTCCGCCTTTCAATTGCTCAAGCCGGTTCTCCTCTTGGGTCTGATTTTGTCCGTACTGCTCTTTTGGTGGCACAATCGCATCGCTCCCAAGGGTTTACGCCTGTTTGATTCCGTGGCCGCCGGCGTGCTGCAAAACACCTCCACCACGGGCATCCGGCCGGGGAGTTTCAATGCCTTGGGCGATTTCATCATTCTCCCCAGCACCATCGAGGACGGGCGGATGAGTTCCGTCCGCATGTTCGAACGCCGGGGCGAAGAGATCGTGGGCGTGATTTCGGCTCCGGCGGGAACCATCCAGTATTTTCCCAAGGAAAACACCATCCAGATCAGCCTGGAGCAGGGAACCGTGCACCAGGTCCAATCCGATTCCCGCGGGGTGTTCATCCATTTCGGACAATTGACATTCACCATCAGCATTCAGGACCTGCTGCGGAAAATGGCGAACACAGGCAAATGGTCGCAGAAATTCAGCAACGACGCCCTGCGCAAGACCTTGAGGGATTACCACAACGCCCCTCCCGCCGCCCGGACGCCTGGATTCACCCAGCTGTATCATCAGTTCCAAATCGAACTCCAGTACCGCAAAACCTTGCCCTTTGCCTGCCTGATCATGGCCTGGGTGGGCGCGTTGCTGGGGATGGAGTCGGGTCTCGGCCGGCGGTCCTCGTGTTACGGCATGACCATCGCCATTATTTTCATCTACTATATTCTCCTCAATTTTGGCAAAACCTACGCCGAGGAGGGATCGCTGCCGGTCTGGCTTGCCTTGTGGATTCCCAACCTGATCGGCGCCCTGGCCGGAGGGTATTTTTTCTACCGGACGCAACGCGTGTAGGGAGAAGGAAATGGCCTGGCGTCTCTCCGGCCACACCGCGGATTATTACATCCTCAAAACGTTCTCGTGGGCGTTGCTGTTCGTCTTTTTGTTGTTCACCGTCCTCGCTTTCATACTCATTCTCTTTCAGGAATTGGATGAATTCCGCCAGAACGATGTGTCGTTCGGCACCGGCCTGATGTATGTGCTCTTGAGCGTGCCGCACGAGGTGGTCAAGGCCGCGCCCATCGTCGTGGTCCTGGCGGTCGTGGTGGGGATCGGCACGCTGGTCCGGAACAATGAAATGCTGATGCTGTACATCGCCGGCTACACGCCCCTTCGCTTATCGGTTCCCTTGGCGGTCATGATGGTCTTGTTGCTGGTCTTTCTGTTTTGGCTCAACGAAACCGTTTGCGGTCCCTTCGCGGCCAAGGCGCAGTCCCTGAAAATGCTCCAAATTTATGGCGCGAACCGGGGGCTCAGCGGCGCGGGGGGGATCTGGATGCACGGGGAACAGGACCGCGTGTACCACGTCCGTGAATTTTTCCCGTATTCCCGCAAGCTCAAAGGTCTCTCCATCTTCGTGTTCAAGGGGGAAAACCGTACCTTGTCCGAGCGCATCGACGCCGGCCAAGCTGTTTGGCTGGAAAACACGGCGAACTGGCGGTTGGAGAAGGTTCGTGTGTTTGAAATCAAGGAGGATCACACCGTCCTGGTGAACCTCCACGAACATCTCATCTATCCGCTGAACCGGATTCCGTCCGATTTCAGCACGGTGATTCAAGATGTGGAGAAGATGTCCCACGCCGACTTGCGGCGGATCGTCAACGACATCCGCGAAGCCGGCGAGAATCCCTTGGTCTATCTGCCGGATCTGCGGATCAAGGAGGCGTTTCCCTTCGCCGTCTTGTTCCTGGGATTGCTGGCCTTCGCGATGATATTGCGGCTCGGTTCCGGCGGCCGGGCGGCGGGCATCGGGATCGGACTGATCGCCGTGATCCTCTACTTCATGACGCTATCGCTGGGGAAGAGTTTTGCCCAAACCGGAACCATTTCTCCCTGGATCGGGGCCTGGGCGCCGAACGGAATCTGCTTCGCGATGACGGTCTATTTCTTCAACCGCATGCGGCAGGAGATTTGATAGTTTAGACGCGATTGAAATTCCGAATGAAAGACATCGGATTGACCGTGGTGGCAGGATGATCCCGCTTGAAAAGCAGGGGCACGTTGCAACGTGCCCCTACTGATAGATAAAAATCCATTTCACGACCAATACGTTTTTTCCGACCGTGGAGCGGGGCAGGGTGTCACCCCTCCCAGCAGTCGTACATGACGATCGCCTCCAAGGGCAGGCGGTCCTTGGACAGCGGTTCGTCGGCTGGATACCCGACCAGCAGCAATTCCACCACACGGACGGCCTTCGGAATGTGGAGTAACTCTTTCACCTGGTCTTCATGAAACGCGCCGATCCAGCAGGTGCCCAGACCTTCCGCGACCGCCTGCAACGCGATGTGCTCGATGGCGATGGCCACGTCGATGGGATAACAAAGCTGGCCGCAGGCCATGACATGGTTGTCGGTCACCGCGCAGCAGGCCAGGATCACCGGCGCTTCCTCAACGAAGGGTTGGTGTCTGGCGGCCCGCATCAGAGCCTGACGGGTCTGAGGATCCCGCACCACAATGAACCGCCATTCCTGCCGGTTGCTGGCCGAGGGCGCGAGCCGGGCCGCCTCGAGCAGCCGCAGGAGTTTCGGTTCCTCCACGGGGCGGGATTGATAATGCCGAACGCTGTACCGGTTCTGAATCACCTCTAGCACGTTCATGGATTCACCTCGGATGAAAAGATCAATGACGATGCGTCCATTGTAGCGGAACGCGCGGTTAAAATTGAAGTTCCTCCGTCGAAACCGGAAAGGGACCGCTCACCTCGTCCAACACCCGGATGGGTTTTTGTTTGGAATCCACTAGCATCATGCGAATGCTATGGATGGCATCCTGGATTTTCTGTAACTCTCCCGGTCCGGCGTTCAACTGCTCCTCGGAAAAGAATACCAGCGTGAAATGATGAATGGGCGTGGGCAGGAAGGGAACCACCCGGGAAGGCCGGGACTTCTCCTTTGTGGCCTCCAGAATGAGGGGAATGGTCAACAGGTGTTCTTTTTGCCGGCCGTCTTGCTCCGTTATTTTGAATACCTCGTTGTTCGCGCCGAGGTATTGGAATCCAATGTTTCCTTCCTGCGGGATTCCCAGGTTGGCGTAATTGAGAAATCCCGGCCGGTTGGGCGGGAGATAAACCACCAAGTGTTTGTTGAACACGATTCCGTCTCGCACATCCACAATCGGTCCTTCGCAGGATGTCATGCTCCAGGCGGCCACATAGGTGAACGACGCCCCCGGTTGAAGCTCCACTCGGCCCAGGACCCGGGTGGCCCGCATGTACTTGGCGGTCTCTGGGGAGTTGAAGCGCAATTTCCCGTCTCCGATGTATTCGCCCGCGCCGTTCACATGGAGGATCAGGTTGTCACGGACCGGTTCCGGCTTTACACCCGGAAAGGTGAATTCGGCGGCGCATACCGTCCCGCCCTGGATCGCGGCATGGCTGATCAGGTTCTGGAACGCGAACCAGTTCTTTTCGCTGGTCAGTTTGATTTCGCCGATTCGGTGGGCGTTCCGGGCAATGAATAGCGAATGCTCGGGCATGACAGCGAATTGTGGGTTGTTCACCAGACCCAAGGTTATTTCAAAAGGTTTGGAACCCTCCAGCGTGGAATATGGTGAATAGAAATAGAGATTGATATTCGGCATGCCGCTGCGCGCATACTCCGTGTTGATGGAGGCCGCTTCCGAAGGAAAAAAGACTACCGGAGCGCCTCCCGGATTGGTTATGGTGGTCGTCACACGTAAGACAGATTCCAGGTTTCCAACGGCAAACTCTCTGTTGATCTTTAATTGTCTTTCATATACGGAACGTATGACCGCCGACCGCCCGCCAGGCTGGCAAACGGCCTCCTCCTGACTCACCCATCCGATCGTGGCCGTGGAGGAAAGCGGATGGCTGGCGTACAGGACCAACGACGCGCCCAACCAGGATTCTTCGTGTGCCTCCTGGCCGGAAAGAGGCCACAGCAGAGGATCCTCATGGGCGTACATCTGCTCGACACGTCCGCCGCCCGCGGGGTGAATTTCCGCACGAATCCAGTCGTTGCGCAGGATGATCGATCCCGTAACCGGTTTGATGTCCGGGGAAGAAGCCGGGGAACCGGCTTCTTCCGGCCATCCCGGGAGGTTCATGATCCCGATCACCAGGCCCCACATCCACCATGACATACTCACCGGACTGTTCCGCCGCGCCATCCTGTCATCTCCTTCTACTTAAGGTCGAGTACGTAACTCCAACGGACGAGAGGAGTAACGAATAATCCCTCCAAGCCCGCCAGGATGGTAGACGAAGAGCTGGACGGATGGAAGAGAATCAGGATAATCTACCTTCACCCTAATAATCGCATAATAAATATTATGTAAACTTGATAGGTCTTCCAATCCATGCAGTGAACTTCAGCCGCATACATCCATGTGATTCAACGTCAACGGCGCGGCATGAGTATGACGCAGGAGTATCACCCAGGGCGTAAGCCTTGGGAAAACGGCGTCCCCCCCTCCTTTCCCTTTATGGAAGAGGGGTTGGGGGGTGAGGGGAAAATTATGATTCGTATGGAAAGATACAGCCCGGTTGTTGGTGGATTAAGCCGATAGAAATCATGACTAGCGGTTCAAATCTTTTTGAGAATATCGTTCACTTTTTCCTTGAGTTCGGCAATGTCGTCTTCGATGCGGTCGAGTTTGGCGGATGTTTCTTTCATGTAAACCATGATCATGGCGATTTTTCTTTCGGTGGTTTCAGGCTCAGGCGCGGAATCAAAATTGGACCCGGAATCCCCTTCTTCCGGCGTGTTTTTGGCGCGGAAGCTGTAGAACAATTTTTTCGCTTCTTCCTTGTTGAATCCCCATTTGTTCTTCTTGACGATCATGAGCATCCCCCGGGAGTTAAGTAACTCGGTCACATCGACGCGGGCGGAATCCAATCGATACCGAAGCCTTGCAGCCGACCGGGACAAGACCGCTAGATGATCGAACAGACGGGTGAGGTCGTTCCGGCGCGTGAAAGGACAAGTCTCACGAAAAAGAGAAAATGTGCTCACCATGATGGTGATTTCCTCGACATCAATAGGCCAGGCGGCGCAATTTTTCGATCCGCTGGCGCGCATATTCCGCGAAACTGCTGGACGAATCGAATCCAATATATTTTTCGTACAATTCCACGGATGCTTTATAGTTCCCCAGCTTTTCATGCAAAAGCGCCAGGTTGAAAAAAGCGTCGGCGGTTCCGCCCAGGTCCACGGCCTTCTGATAGGCCTGAAGCGCTTCCGAACTTTGGTGGCGTTGTTCGAGCGTGACGCCCAAGTCGTTGAAAGCCATGACGTAATCCGGTTTAAGTTCAACGGCTTTGCGAAAGGCTTTTTCCGAGTTTTCCAATTGGCCCAGCTGGAACGAGGCATACCCATATTCGTACCATAGTTCCGCTTCGGCCGGGTATGTTTCCAGGTTTTTTTTGTAAAGGGCTTGAGCCTGTTCCCAGTTGCCTTGACTTCCGGCTTCTCTTCCTTGCTTCAAGATCGGCTCGATTGCCGGCCGGGGCGTGGAGGGTGAGACAGCCGTGATTGGAGGTTGAGAAACCGGTTTGCTTTCGGCTGGCGCCGGCGGTTGAGTCTGCACGGGAGCGATTGACTCCGCTGGTTTCGGCTCCGAAGCAGTCTTGGCATCCGCGGGCAGACTGGGCTTTTCCGTGGAAGACTCAACCGACGGAGCAGGAGAAGTCTCCGGAATCACAGGAGTTGGCATGGGGGCGCTGATGGCCTCCGGGGCGATTTCGGTTGCGGCCGGAGATTCCTCCTGGCCATCCGGTTGTTCCTTTCTGGATTGCGATTCCAGAGAAGCCGCTTTTTCCGGCGGCGTGACCTCGGCCGGGCGGGTGGACATGGCCGCGGTTTCCACGCGCTCATCCGCGGCCGGCCGGGTGGCTTTCCCCTGAACAACCAGTTGCTGCTTCAAAACCTGGGCTTCCCGGAATCCGGGGCTGAGTTTCAAGGCCTGGTCCAATGAAGCCACAGCCTGATCGGCTTGATTCAGGCGGTATTGAACCTGCGCCAGACGGTAATAAACCCGGGGCCGGGGCGATATGGCGAGCGAGGCCTGATATTCGGCCACGGCTTCCTCAAAATCGTTTTTTTTCTGTAATTCCTCACCTTTATAATAATGGTCCAACGCCTGAGACACTTGCTCCTTGAAGGTCGGACCTTGAGGGCTCTGGCAGGAAACCAGCAGCCATCCGGCGATACCGGCTATTACGAGCCCGCGTGGACATATCAAAAAGTTCTTTCGCATGTTCATATCTTCCATCTCGCCCATCCGGTTTCTCATATCGAATTTATTTCCGTGACGAATGAAACCGTGTCATGCAACCGGGAAAAATCAGGATAGCCGTATCGCTGAAATAGAAATGGGTTATCCATGCGGTCAGTTACTCCATTATAAACACAATCCACAGCCTGGCGCAACAATCCCGCCGGGGGATTCTTACACCGGGATCGTTACAAACTCCCGATAATCACGTAAGATAGTGTCATTGAACTCTATTTTTTCTTGGACGAATGGGCCCCTCATGCCGGATCCATCCCGCCGTAAACAAATTGAAGACACTCTCACCGCCCTGTTGCGGACCATGCAGAAAAGCCTCCTGGCCGATCCCCGGCTCAAGAAAATGGTCGAGCAACTCCGAAAATCATATCACGAAGACAAAGATGATTTTTTGCTCACTTTGGGCTTGGCCGAGCCTCCTTCTCCTCCCGTTCCCCGCCGGACGCTTCCCTCCTCCCGCATTCCCCGGCTGCTTTTATTGTTGAACCGGTTGCCATTGCGCCAGAAACCTATTGGATCCTCTCTTCCACCGCAGACCGGAGCCGGATCGGACCAGGCGTTCTGGAAAAAAGAGATCGAAAATTTGGAAAAGCAAATCCAGCAAGCCAAGGAGATTCTAATCCATATGAAGTCCGAGGAAAAAGCCGTGGCGCGCCGCCAAGGCATCTACGCGAATCCCACGGAACGGTTGAAAGCGGAACGCCTGCTGCGGGAAATGCCCTCCCTCATTACTCAGTGGAGCCAGCGCAAGGCGCTATTGGAGCAATACCTGGCCGAACTCAACCATCCCGGGGGGAATAAGACATGAAAGCTGTTATTCAGCGCGTTTCCCGGGCGGAAGTGCGGGTGGATGGAAACGTGACCGGCCGCATCAGCCGGGGATTTTTGATCTTACTGGGTGTGGCGGTTGGAGATACGGACGTGGATTTGAACTGGATTGTAGAGAAGGTCATCCACCTCCGGGTTTTTCCGAATGAAGAAGGAAAATTCGATCGTTCTCTGCTCGATGTCAACGGCCAAGCGCTGGTGGTGTCGCAGTTCACACTGTTCGGTGATTGCCGCAAAGGCCGTCGGCCTGGCTTCACGGACGCCGCCCCCCCCGAAACCGCAGAACCGGTTTTTAAAAAGGCGGTGGACGCTTTCCAAGCCAAGGGGATTCACACCGAGGCTGGGATCTTCGGCGCGATGATGGAAGTGGAACTGATCAACGAGGGGCCGGTTACTCTGATTCTGGATTCAAAAATGAGTTGAACTGTTTGAATCATCCGGGAATTGCATGCCGAAGACTTTCGCCCAGGATTGTACCCCTGGGCTGCTTTCAAGCCATCACCTGAAGCGGACTCGTTATTCTGATTTGCGTTAGGTTCCGCGCAATTGGCAAAGCGAACCGATTGTCATGAGGCTTTCCCTTACACTACCACTCTCTCAGAGGGAGAGAGAATTAGGAGAGACTCTGTTAAACCTATTCGATCAGATCATACCCCGTCATATCATAACTGAAGTTGTCATTCATCGGGATAGGACGCCTTCCCATGACCTCGAAACTGATTGGGTGGGCGCCATATTGATCCACCACAGCACTCCAAATCACATCTCAAAGTCTGGTTTTATTTCTTTTCCTCCAGCCATCCTATAATGAAATAATATTATAATATTAATGGAATACACCTCTTCCAAAGTATAAGTAATAATGTTATAACTTTATAACATTATAATATTATTCTAATTCTAATGTACTCATACGAATGGATTTATGGATTTGAATATGACCGATAAATCAGCATAACCGATTGCCAAAGCAGAGTGCGGTCTATTCGATAAATCCTGGTGCTGAAACCTGTTCATCTCGATAATGAAAATGAGATATAAGAGGTAATCATCTTAGTAATATTATAATCATTGCATTTCAGGTTATTTTTTAGAAAATGCGAATTAACTGCGATTCCCCTGGCGGTCAGGCGTTTTGACAGGTAAGAAGGCGTAACCCCGGGAGTGAAAATCTCACTTACGCTCTCGAACCGCAAGCGATCTGACAAGGCGTAATTGCTCGATATCCTCCTCATCCGATTGGCGGGGCACTTCGAGGATACAGGGCCGATAGCGGATCTGGGAGTGCGCGAAAAACTCCCGAAAACCTACCTCGCCGATCCTGCCCTGGCCGATCTTGGCGTGCCGGTCCACCCGGCTGCCCAACGGCTTTAGGGAATCGTTGACGTGTATGACTTTAACTTCTGAAAATCCAATATGATGGTCAAACTCCCGGATCAATTTCCGGATACCTTCTTTCCGTCCGACGTCATAACCGGCCGCGTATGCATGGCAAGTGTCGAGACAGATCCCCTTGGAAATCCCATTAGGAATCATGGGATAAAACTCAGATAAATCAGCAACTTGCGATCCCATTTCCCTGCCCTGCCCAGCCGTGTTTTCCAACAGCAGGCGCACCGTGAAGCGGTCATCGCCATATGCCCGCGCGATTCCTTCCTGCATCCGTTTCGTTCCGCCGTGGCCTTCACCCCGGCCCATGTGGGTGACGAGAAAGTCGATTCCAAGAGCGTCACAACGTTTCAGATTATCACGCAGGGCTGCGATGCTCTTCTGGAAGATGTCGTCATCCGCGGCGGCCAAATTGGGCAAATAGGGCATGTGCGCGATGATGGGGGATACTGTTTTCGCCTCGGTTTTACGGGCATTTTGGAAAAGTTCGATCATTTCGTCTGTCAGCGGAGGTGATTTCCAGCCTCTTGGATTCACCAGAAAAACCTGGGCGGTGTCGCATCCCAACTGGACCGCCCGCCGCAAGCCCAGGTGCAAACCTCCCGCAACCGATACATGGACACCGAAACGCATGGTTAGAAAAACCTCCAAAAATTGGCAATGCAATTTCAGAATTAGATATCTGATTATCCATCGACTTAAGAATCGAATTAAACATCGTAATACGATTCTTCCGCAAAAGAATGGGGGACCGGTGCGGATGGTTTTACCTCCGTGTTTTGTGGGCGCCATCCCCGTGAAGGCGGGAATCCAGGAGGATTCAAAGGCCGATGCACGCATTACTGGGCGCAATATCCCCCTATGTTATTCCCTCACCCTGACCCTCTCCTAAAGGAAGAGGGAATATTTTTTGGAAGATAGTAATGGATCGATCGCCAAGAGCGTAGAAGCGGGATGGGAGAAAAGGCAGGAGGGGAAACCTCCGGATGAGCCGCAATCCGGTGGCATTTCTAACAAGAGCGGCCGGGCAGGCGCCTTGCCCTCCATCCTTTTTCATCGATCCTGCGCTGAAATTAGGACATTGCACTCAGCCGCTGTAATTTACTGATCGGCTCCCTCTCCCGTTGGGAGAGCGTCGGGGTGAGGGAAGTCGAAACCATGTTCAAGGAGTTTAGGATATGAATCATAAGCCTATTTAAATCAATGTATTATGGAATTTCTACAGGAAATTCAATTATATAGCTTGCATTAAATACTATTGTAATGTAAGCTATATCCATGAAATTCGACCGGGAACTGATGAAAGGGCATCTGAAGACCATTATCCTGGCTGTCCTGGATGACGGCCCCGGTCACGGGTATGCCTTAATCCAACGCATTCAGGAAAAAAGCCAGGACATTTTTACCTTGACCCGGGGAACCCTCTACCCTGCCCTGCACAAGCTGGAGGCTCAAGGATTGGTTGTTTCCACCGTCGAGAACCAGCCCAAGGGCCCGGCGCGGAGAATCTATTCCCTCACCGTGAAGGGAAAAAAGGTTTTGATCGAGAACAAGCGGGATTGGGATTATTTTTCCCTGGGCATGAATACTCTGCTCAAGGCCCGGTGAAATCTCCCTCCCGCAAATCCCCCCGATTCAATAATCTGGGCATGTGATACGATATATGGAATTGTCATCCAGGAGGACAAAATGGATTTCCCGTCCTGCGCGATAAACAGGCATCTGGCGTTTCTGTTTCTCCTCTGGATTCCTTGGATTGCCGCGCCGGATGATAGGCCGGCCTGGAAGTACAGGGAACAACAGAATCTGCGGGAGATGCGCAAAAATATCGATCCGAGCACGGATTTGCATCTGTCGGTCGATACCATCGCATCCCGGGACGGACAACAGGTTTGGCTGGGAGGATCGTACCGGACCCCCGCGCATTCTTACCGGTCCTTGCTTTTGCGTTCACGGGACGGCGGGAAAAGCTGGTCGGAAATCGACGAATGGATGACCGGTTCGGAAGTATGCGAGATCTATATCCTGGATGAGAAGCACATCTGGTTCATCACCGCCTGGTCCGTGGAAGGATCCCAGGCGCCGTACTACATATTCCGTTCCACCGATGGGGGTAAGACTTGGCGGCGGATGGAGAAATCCATGCCTTCCTCCATTGAAACCAGCCTGTCCTACGTCACCGATTTTTTCTTTGAAACGCAGCTACGGGGAGAAATCACGTTCATTTCGGCCTTGGGCGTCATGCAAACCTACTTGAGCCTTGATGGCGGCGCGACGTGGAGAATCCTTACCGCTCAGAAAATCGATCCCGATCAGGACCTCGGAGCCAGCCGGTCCCCCCGGGCGGGTGAATCCGCCTCACGGCCGAAGTACAAAGCGGATACGGATCTGGAAAATCACGTGATTTTCATTCAGCAGTATGATCCCAGCACCCAGGAGTGGAAGCGGATCGGCTTTTTGCCGTATCGCTACGAACTGAAGGAGAACAGTTTGACGCCGGTGGTCAAGAGAATCACGCCGCCGAAGCTAGAAAAGCCTTGAAGGAGGGCAAAACCAAGGGAAGAGAGAGCTGAGTAATAGATCGTTTTGGTTGATGGAAAACATCGTGAAGGAGGATTATCCATCACCCAACTCTCTCCCGGGGGGAGAGGGAGCAGAAATGAGAAGTGAATTGGATTCCGAAACGAGATGAATCACGCGTACACAAATCCCGCTTTTTCGATTCGATCCACTGCTTCGCGCAAGCGGTCTTCCTCGACGGTCAGGGCGATGCGGATGTAACCCTCGCCGTACTCGCCGAATCCACGGCCGGGTGTAATGAGAACTCCAGATTTCTTCAACAAAGACGCGGCAAAATTTCCGGAAGTGATTCCCTTTTGCGGGACTCGCGTCCAAATGAAAAACGACGCGGGATTTTGGCGGACATTCCAGCCCAGGCGGTTCAGTCCCTCGATCAGCACATCCCGGCGGCGGTTATAAACCCGGCACATCTCGCGGGTGAAATCCATCGAGCCGGTGAGGGCGGCGATGGCGGCGTATTGAATCGGCTGGAATACACCCATGTCCACATTGGAGCGCACTTTGCCCAAACAAGCCAGTACCGCCGCGTTGCCCACGGCGTGCGCGCAACGCCACCCGCTCATGTTGAAAACCTTGGAAACGGAATGGAACTCGATGCCCACCTCCTTGGCCCCGGGGGTCTCGAGGAACGAGGGTTGACGGTTTCCATCGAACACCGCTTCTGAATAGGGAGCGTCATGGGAGACGATGATGTTGTACTGCTCGGCGAACGCCACCACTTTGTTGAAGAACGACAACGGCCCGATCGCGGCGGTGGGATTGCCCGGGAAATTGAGCAGCATCAACTTGGCGCGCCGGCGGATCTCTTCGGGGATGGCGTCGAGATCAGGAAGGAAATCGTTTTCCTCGAGCAGAGGCATGAAATGCACCTCCGCGCCGGCCATGAGGATCCCCGGCAAATACGCCGTGTAGCAGGGATTGGGAACCAGGACCATATCGCCCGGATTGCACAGCGCCATGGGCAGATCGGCCACGCCCCGTTTGCTGCCGATGCAGGCCAGGACTTCCTTGTCCGGATCAAGATCAACCTGGAAATTGTTCTTATACCAATGCGCCACGGCCTGGCGGTATTCCGGAAGACCTTTGTAGGAAGGGTAGTGGTGATTTTTATCATTGTTCACCGCTTGCTTGAGGGCTTCGATGATATAGGCCGGAGTGGGGCGGTCGGGATCACCCACGCCCAGGTCGATCACGTCCACCCCCTTGGCCACTTCCACCGCTTTTTGCGCGTCAAGATCGTCAAACAAATAGACCGGCAGTTTAGACAGCCTGTCAGATCCCTGGATTTTCATCAGTTAGACTCCATTGGATATGATTGTATAGAGTTTTGACAAGATGAAGTAAAACAGGAAACCCTCACCTAGACCCTCTCCCAGAGGGAGAGGGGTGCGTCAACCCCCGCTCCAGCAGCCGCATACCCCTAGACCCTCTTCCAGAGGGAGAGGGGACTTTCTAATTCGCAGCCCATGAAGGGACTACAATCGGTGCTCTGCTCAAGAATCATTGTTCTGCTCATGCCGCGACTTTCGACATGACCAATCACTCTGCGTGGCGGTCTTTGGGATTGTAGGGATATTTAATGAAAATGGCCACGAGGTCTTCGTCCGTATCATTAATCAAATCATGGGATTCGTGCGCTTCGATGCGGTAGGCGTCTCCCGGTTTGACGCGGTGCTCCACCCCATCGATGACAAATTTCGGGGTTCCGGATAGAAAATAGAACGTCTCTTCCACCTCATGATGAACATGACGGCCGTAATCCATGGAAGATTGCCCGGATTTCATCTTCAGGATGCCCCATTCGACATGGGGGCCTTGCATCACATAGCGGACACCCGCGTCACCCCAGGACCAGGGAATCTCGTTCGCGTTCACTTTTTGCATATCTCGGTCTCTCTTTTTTTGATGAATTCCACACTGCGGATTAATCCGTCCTGCGGCGTTTCTGCGCAACCAGGGAGGAATTAGCCCTCTGGAAGGGCCTCCCTCACCCTAGCCCTCTCCCAGAGGGAGAGGGAATCAGGAAATTCACGGAATTTTTATCACGGCAGGTTAAAATTAATGGCTACTCAACTGGATCTCCCGCTAGTATGGATATCCTTCCTTCATTACAGCATCCCCTTCCTGAAATCCCGTCTTGCCGGGCACCATGCCAGACTCTCTTATAAACCTTGATTCGATGACATGTTATACTTACCCAGTTGATAGCCTACACTTCTTTTCCCCCCGATATTCATTCCAGTACTTGATTACGCAGCATGTCGTCAAGCGTTTCGCGGCGGCGGATCAGACGGCCATGGCCGCCATCCACTAGAACTTCGGCCGGCCGCGGCTGACCGTTGTAGTTCGAGGCCATGGAATACCCGTAAGCCCCGGCCGAGCAAATCGCCAGCAGGTCGCCGGCCTGGCAAGGCGGCAGATGGCGGTTCTTGCCAAAGACATCACTGCTTTCACAGATCGGCCCCACGACGTCCACGGTTTGCGCCGCTCCATCCCGCATCACCACCGGCACGATGTGATGATACGCCCCATAGATTGCCGGGCGGGCCAGTGAATTCATCCCGGCGTCCACCACGACAAAGATGTTATCATCACTCTTCTTAACGTATGCGACTTTAGTCAAAAGAATTCCGCCGTTTCCGACGATTGAACGGCCTGGTTCCAGGATGAGGGTGACACCGGAATCCTTGATGCGTTGCTTTAACTTCTGGGAATATTCGGAGGGGGTTTCAGGGACAAGGTTCTCGTACTGGATCCCCAAGCCTCCTCCCAAGTCAAGGTATGGAATCGCAATTCCTTTGTTTTGAAGGTATTGTCGAAACTCCAGCAACAGATCCAGCGCTTGCAGCAACGGTGCGGTGTCCATCAGGGAAGAACCGATGTGCGCGGCGATTCCCTGGATTTCCAGCGAGGAGATGCCTGCCGCCTTTTCGTATAATTTCCGGGCTTGTTCCCAGGGTACCCCGAACTTGTGCTGTTTGAGGCCGGTGCTGATCTTGGGGTGGGTTTTCGGATCGACGTTGGGATTGACACGGATGGCGATGGGGGCGCGCAGGCCCCGTCCAGCGGCCAGGCGGGCGATCGTCTCCAATTCCGGCTCGGATTCGATGTTCAGCATCAAAATGCCGACGCGCAACGCCATGACGATTTCGTCATCGGTCTTCCCCACTCCGGAGAAGATCATACGGTCTGCGGGTATTCCTGCTTTCAGGGCGGCATGGAGTTCGCCCGCGGAGGTCAAATCCGCGCCTGCTCCCGCGGCGCCCAGGTGACGTAAAATCGCCACGTTGCCGTTGGCCTTGACCGCGAAGGCGACGAGATGGGGCAGGCCCTTCAGGCCGCGTTGGTAGTCTTGCAAGGCCGTGAGGATCGCCTGCAGCGAATAAACGTAGGTGGGAGTGCCCCATGCCGCCGCGATTTCGTCTAGACTGGTATTTTCCGCAAACAGCCGCCCGTCCCGGTAAGCAAAAAACCGGGAGCGGGTGTCAAAAGCCTGAGACATGGATGTTAACCTTCCTCGATCATTTCACCGGCCGGTTCCTCTTCGCCCCGGAGGATCCGTTGGACCCGTTTCAGCCGAACCTTATTTTTCTGGACATTCATCATGTTCGTGGCCTTGGCGAGGGTGGAACCGTCCCGCAGATTGCAGTGAAAAATTGTATCGTCTTCGAGGGATAAACCAAGATTGATCTTGAAGCTCAGGTAGTGATTGAGGATTTTGCAGCGTTCCAGAGAGATGTAGGAGCGTTCCATGTTGCCGCTGATGCCGTCCACGGTGAAACAGGATTTGATATACCGGCTCAGGGCGTTATGGCCCTTGGTGTATTCGTAGAGTTGCATGGAGAACGAAGCCGGCAGGACGGTGATGAACTGGCCGAGTTTTTCCCGGCACCAGATCATTTTTTCGAGCGCCGCGCTGGGCTCCCAATTGTCGATGAAATAGGTCACGATCTTGTCGCTGACCAGCAGGGCATAGGGATTGCTGACATGGGGGTCGAGTTTCAAGTTTACGACCCGAAACCGGTCGAAATAGAGTTTCAGTTCCTGGATCAGGTCGAACAGGATGCACAGCCCCTCGCGGACGGTCCACATGAGCATGCGGTAGCGCTCGATGCCCATGTCGAACCAGTGGTCGCACATGGTGTACACGGTATCCATGTACTGGTCCCAGCGGGGCGTGGCTTCCTTGCGCAGGATCATTTTGACGAGATCGACCAGGCGGCGCAGCCGTTTCAATTTCCACAGGGCCTCGCGGGTGTTGACCTGGCGGTCGACTTCCCAAATGAAAAAATCGCGCAGGAATCCGCCGCAGAGCAGGTCCAACACCATGGAGATGTTGAAGAAACGCACTTCGCCGGCGGTGGGATACTGGATGTTCAGTTTTTTCCCCATCACCCATTGGGGCTGCAGGAGGCAATCAAACTTGGGGAAATTCTCCAGCAGTTTTTGGTCGATGGAGAGCAGGTCCTCGTCGACGATGTTCCGGGTCCCGATGGTGCGCAAGACTTGGTCGAATTTGAGGTTGTATTCATCGCAGGTCTCGGCGTCGTAGACCACGATCAGTTTGATTTGGGAGATGGAATGCCCGAAGAGGATTTCATCCATATAGACGGAATGCAGGCCGGCCAGGCGCTGCGCCTCGCGGGTCATGTCCGCCATGAGGTGCTTGTAGCCTTCCTCGCTCACGCAAACCGGCTCATTGAAAAAGGAATAGCATTCCTTCCCATGCTTGGATACGATGTCAGCGCAAACGTTTTGGTCCATGGAATCGACAGATAAGGGTATATGAGTTGAAACAATTTGTTATACAGGATTCCCGGGCCGCAAGCAAGATGGTCAAACCGGGCCCCGGGGATTTCGGCGGGGGATGGCCATCGCAAGCGTCAAAATCGAATATCCCTTGTTGCGTCAATCTTCCCGTTTGCGCAATAGCCATTACACTTGATGGTATCCAGACTGAAAAGGAGAACCGATATCATGCCACTCGTACCCATGAGAGCACTTCTCGATCACGCCGCCGAGCATGATTATGGCATCGCGGCCTTCAATGTGAACAACATGGAACAAATCCAGGCGATCATGGCCGCGGCGGTGGAGACCAATTCCCCCGTGATCATCCAGGCCAGCCGGGGCGCGCGCAAATATTCCAACGACAATTATCTCCGCCACCTGATGCTGGCCGCGGCGGAATTGCACCCCAACATTCCGATCGCCATGCACCAGGACCATGGCAACAGCCCCGCCACGTGCATGTCCGCCATCGATCAAAATTTCACCAGCGTGATGATGGATGGCTCCCTGATGGAAGATGGGAAAACACCGGCCTCTTACGATTATAATGTAAAAGTCACCCGCCAGGTCGTGGAATACGCCCACGCCCGGGGCGTGAGCGTCGAAGGCGAACTGGGATGCCTGGGCAGTTTGGAGACCGGCAAGGGCGACAAGGAAGACGGACATGGATTTGAAGGCGCCCTGGACCGGGAAAAATTGCTGACCGACCCGGATCAGGCGGTGAATTTCGTGGCCCAGACGGGTGTGGACGCGCTGGCGGTAGCCATCGGGACCAGCCACGGCGCGTACAAATTCACCAAAAAGCCCACCGGCGACGTGCTGGCCATGGACCGCATCGAGGCCATTCACCGCAAACTGCCCAACACCCACCTGGTGATGCATGGGTCGTCCTCCGTCCCCGGCGAATTGGTGGACCTGATCAACCAGTACGGCGGCGGGATCAAGAAAGCCTATGGCGTGCCGGTGGAAGAGATCCAGCGCGGGATCAAGCACGGCGTGCGCAAAATCAACGTGGACACCGACAACCGCCTGGCCATGACCGGCGCGATCCGCAAGATCTTCGCGGAAAATCCGGCGGAATTCGATCCCCGCGGCTACCTGGGACCGGCCCGGGAAGCGATGCGGCTGGTGTGCAAGGACCGCATGATCGCCTTCGGGCAGGCCGGCCACGCCGATAAAATCAAGATGGTGACCATGGTGGATATGGCCGCCCGCTACAAGAAAGTCTGATAAGTCCATTTGAATTCGTCACCATACGGAAACGGCCGCCGGGGATGCTTCTCCGGCGGTTTCGTTTAGATACGCGTGGAAAATGCATCGCAAGCCGGCAAGATGTCTGTATCACCATTCGCCGGTTGTCCCTTTCACTTGAAATGGCATCCCGGCCTCCACGTTGGATCCTATCAGACAATGAACCCTATTACCGTTACGGGCTGTTAGCTCTACAATAGAGAAACTCCATTTCATCATGAGGTGCGCATCATGAAGCGGATCACCCTTTCCCTCCTTGGTTTGGCGTGGTTTCTGCAAATCGCCGCGGCACCGGGGGACGCGGCCGCCGAAAGTCGAATCCACAAATCCACCCTGGCCGGGACGTGGTACGACGGCGACGCGTCAACGCTGACGAAGCAGATTGAGGGATTTTTCAAGAAAGCGCCCGAGACTCCCCCCAACCCCGACCGGGCGCGGGCCCTCATCGTGCCTCATGCCGGTTACACCTGGTCGGGCGATACCGCCGCCTACGCCTACAAGGCCGTGCGGGGACAGCCGGTCAAGCGGGTGATTGTCATGGGACCGTCGCATCATGTGGCGATCCAGGGGGGATCGATACCCGACTTCGACGCCTACGAGACCCCGCTGGGTATCGTGAAACTGGACACCGCGGCCTGCAAACAGTTGCTGGAAATCCCCGGGATGAAAACCGTTCCCGCGGCGCATGAAGAGGAGCACAGCGTCGAAATCCAGTTGCCCTTTTTGCAATCGGTTTTCCAGGATTTCTCCCTGGTTCCCATCGTGATCGGTGAAATCTCTCCGGAAAACTGCGTGGCGATCGCCAACGCGGTCAAACCGTTGCTGGATTCCGGGACCTTGCTGGTGATGAGTTCGGATTTCACTCATCAGGGGCGGCGGTTTGGTTATATTCCCTTCAAGGACAAGGTGAAGGAAAACGTGCAGCGCCTGGATTTCGCGGCGGTCAATCACATCCTGCAATTCGATGTCCTGGGACTGTGGAGGTTCCTGGAAAGAACCCAGGCCACCATCTGCGGGCGCAATCCGATCCTGATCGGGCTGATGGCCCTGCCGATGCAAACCCAGGTGGAATTCTTGCGGTATGCCACATCGGGTGACAAGACCGGAGATTATGACGAATCCGTCAGTTATTGTTCCCTGCTCTTCCGCGAACAGCCGGATTATCTGAACGAGGAGGAAGCCGGCCGGCTGCTGGCCATCGCCCGCACGACCCTGGAGAACACCCTGAAGGGCCAGAAACCGGCGGTTTTCACACCCCCCGAGGATCAGATCACGGAGCGGATGAAGGCGAAAAAGGGCATCTTCGTCACGCTGAAGGAAAAGGGCGATCTGCGGGGGTGCATCGGTCACATGGAAGGCGAACAGCCACTCTACCAGGAGGCGGCGCGCACCGTGCTGCTCTCGGCCCTGCGCGACCGGCGGTTTGAACCGGTAAAGCCGAACGAATTGCAGGATATTGAAATTGAAATCTCCGTTCTATCTCCCTTGAAATCCGTCCCCTCCTGGAGAGAGATCATGCTGGGACGGGATGGCATGGTGCTGGCGAAAGGGAACCGGCAAGCCCTGTTCCTGCCCCAGGTAGCGCTGGAACAGGGGTGGACCATCGAGGAAACGCTCAGCCATTTGTGCCTGAAAGCCGGGCTCGATGTGGATGATTGGAAATCCGGCTGCGCGTTTCAGACCTTCACCGCGCAGGTTTTCGGTGAAACTTACCGCGATTTGAAAAAACCATGATCATGACAACCAAGACATCCCGGCGGCGTTTTCTGCAATCCGCGGGGGGAGCTCTTTTCGTTTTTCCGGCCTTGTGGATCGCGAAACGTACCGCGGGCGCTTCTGGAGTACCCGTGGGAATCAGCAAAAGCCGGATGGTGGCGGCCCGCAAGGACGGATTGTTGCGGCCGCCTTCTGGAATCGACGTGGAAGGCCTGGGGAAATTGCTGGATGAAGCCATGCGGGCCTTGTCGGACAAGAAGGATCCCATCGACGCCTGGCGCGCGTTGTTCTCGTCCAGCGACCAGGTGGCCATCAAGGTCAACGCCCTGGGAGGCCGGATGCTGTCGCCCCACCCCGAATTGGCCTATCTCATCGCGGAACGGTTGGTACAGGCGGGCGTATCACCCGGACGCGTCGCAATCTGGGACCGGAGCGAGCGCGAATTGGTCAAGGCGGGCTACGATCCGGCGGCGGCCGCGGGCAAGGCGGTGCTCATCGCCACCGATTCGAAGGGCGTGGGGTACGAGGAGGAGCCGGAAATCAGCGGCAGTATCGGCTCGTGTTTCTCCCGCGTCGTTTCGCGCGGCTGCACGGCGCTCATCAATCTGGGCGTGCTGAAGGATCATGACCTGTCGGGCGTGTCGGTCGCGATGAAAAATCTGTTCGGAGTGATCCACAATCCCAACAAGTACCATTTTGATGTGCACAAGGATCCCTATCTGCCCGACCTTTGCCTGCATCCTTATATCCGAACCAAATTGCGCCTGAATATCTGCGACGGCTTCCGCGCCCAGTGCGACGGCGGCCCCTCGTACAGTCCCAAGGGCGCGTGGGAATATGGCGGATTATTGATTTCGACGGACCCGGTGGCCCTGGACAGCGTGGGGGCGCGGATCATCGAGCAAAAGCGGAGGGAGCGGAAATTGCCCTCCCTGAAAGACAAAGGGAAAGAACCGCTCTACATCCAACTCGCCGAAGAGAAAAAAGCAGGCATCGCCGATCTTTCCCGGATCGAATTCAAGGAAGTGACCGTGTGAGAGGCATCCGATGAACCATTCCATCACCCGAAGACAATTCATCGCCTCGGCCGGCGGCGCGGGATGCGCGCTGGCCTGGGGCGGCGCCATGGCGTTACCCGCTTATTCCGCCGAGGATGAGGGGATGCTGCCCCTCACGAAGGAAGTGTCCACTCACGAAGCGCTGCATTACGAGAAGGTCGAGGATTTGAAAATCCTGTGCCAACTTTGCCCCAAGGAATGCCAGGTGGCCGATGGCGAACGCGGTTATTGCGGCGTGCGGGAAAATCATCAGGGGATCTATCATACCCTGGTCTATGGGCGGCCGTGTACACTGCACATCGATCCCATCGAGAAGAAGCCGTTGTTCCACTACCGGCCGGGGACGGCGGCGTTTTCGCTCGCCACGGCGGGCTGCAACATGGAATGCAGTTTTTGTCAAAACTGGGACATCTCCCAGTTCCGGCCCGAGCAGATCCAGATGTTCGATCTTCCTCCGGCCCGGACGGCGAAGCTGGCGGCCGATTCCCAGTCGCCCACCATCGCCTACACTTACTCGGAACCAGTGATCTATTACGAATACATGCTGGACACAGCCCAGGCCGCCCGGGAATTGGGCGTGGGCAGCGTCATGATCTCCAACGGTTTCATTCAAGAAAAGCCCTTGCGCCAATTGCTGAGACAGCTGACGGGCGTGAAGATCGACTTCAAGGGTTTCACGGAATCCTTCTACAAGGATTCCTGCAAGGGCGAACTCCAGCCGGTCCTGCGGGCGTTGGAAGTCATCCGGGAGGAGAAAGTCTGGCTGGAACTCGTGGTCTTGATCATACCCACCTTGAACGACAGCGACGCGGAGAACCAGGGCATGGCGAAATGGATTCAGGAACATCTAGGGCTGGATGTCCCCGTGCACCTGACCCGTTTTTCGCCGAATTACAAGTTGAAAAACATTCCCGCCACGCCGGTCAAAACCCTGGAGCGGTTGGCCAAGATCATGCGCGGGGAGGGACTGCGTTACGTATACATTGGCAACGTGCCCGGCCATCCCGCCGAGAATACCCTGTGCCCCCAATGCGGAGAGATGGTCATCCGCCGGTTGGGCTTCCGTTCCTCTCTCGAAGGCCTGGAAAAAGGCTGCTGCAAGAAATGCAAAACCCCCATCCCGGGAGTGTGGGAGGATCCGTTGAAGGCGTGAACTTCTCACCGGGGCGGATCTTTACCCAGCATATCTGCAAGATTTAACTGCATGGGGAAAACCGTACATCCAATCGAAAAAGCGAGTTCCCTCTCCCCCCGGGAGGGTTAGGGTGAGGGAAGGACCTTGAAACACCCTAATCCTTTGATTCCAATTCCATACTCACTAGAATCCAAACCCCTACGGGAAACGGCCCTGGATCCCCGCTTTCGCGGGGATTTCACTCCCCTTGGGATTGGCTATCCATTCGGATTGTCGTGGTCTCCCCGTCCGCGACCACCAGCCAGAAATCCTCGGCTGCCCGGCGTGATGGATCGATCCACTTGCACCGGTAGGTCCCTTTGCGCACGCGGGTTTGATCCAGTGGCCGGTTCAGCCCGTCCATGGTAAACACAACGCTGTCTGTATGGACAGCGCGTATGTGGGTTTCCCCATATCCGGCGTGGGGGAAATCGGCTTGCCGCAGCACACGTTCGTAAGTGATTCCCATCGAAGCAAAGGCTGCCAGGAACAACATCAGCCTGGCAAAGCGGTCTTTGCGCCAGACGGGCCAATAGGAAATGAGCAGCAAAAGCCCGGGGGCGGCGGCCAGCGCGAACAGATCCCAATCGGCTTCGATGCCCAAGTCGGGATGCCAAAGGGTGGTCCAGGCGGTGAAAGCCAGGGTGTAGACCAGCAGGAACCGGCGCTCGGGAAACCACAGCGAGCGGATACCCATTCGTGCGGCGCAATAAGCCGTCAGGGGCGCGAAGTACCACGAACGCATGGTCCACGCGTAGAGCCAATCGAGCCAATGGTTCCATTGGAAAAAGGCGTACAACCGGTACATGCCGGGATGGGGAAACAGGGGGAGCACGTTCCAGGCGGGGGATAGTCCGGCGGCCTTATGTCCCAGGATCTGGGGATAACCGCGGATCAGGAAGAGGGGTATCAGCAACAGCAGCCAGGTCCCTATCGAGCCATAATCCCGTCCCCGGCGGGTGAGCCAGGGCAATAGCAACAAGGAAGGCAGCGCCAGCAAGGTCACGAAATGCAGACCGCACCCGAGGATGAACAACAGGCAGGCAGGGATAAGCGTTGTGGCGCCCCGCAAGTAAGCGATCCCGAAATAGCCATACCCCAGCAGCGCGGGCAACACCAGCGGGTAATACTCCGTGTGTCCGCAGGCATAAACCAGAAATCCGGACGAAAAGAACAGCAGCAACGGATACACCCGGGGCAATGAATAAAACTGACGCGCGAAGGACAGCACAATCCAAACCGATAACGCTCCCCCCAGGCAGGAGGCCAGATTCATGATTTCGAGGGGCGTCAGGTTCCAGGGGGACGCGAGCCGGTACAGCAGCTGCAGGAGGGCCTGAGACAACAATTCATTCTGAACCAGCCATTTTCCGCCCCCGGTCAGGCGGTCCAGCAGCGCGCCATCCCCGGCGTAATGCTGGGAACGATGCGCGTAGAAAAACACAAAGGATAGGAAGGCGATTCCGGCGGTCACCAGCCGGATTAATCCGGGAGGCCGCCGGGCAACGCGATAAGGCGTATCAACGGCGGGAGTGGATCCAACGGGGAAAACAGCCATTTTTAAATTGACTCAAGAAGAAATATGGCAGTGGCATGACCTGATCTTCAAAGAGACGACGGAATATCGACGCTCGATCCGGGCTTACCCTCACACTCTGAATTCCTCATAAAACAAGGTTCAATTCCCATATGATGCATGTCAAGAAAAATGGCAGGGAACTTGGCGCCATGCGCCCCTATCTTCTGATCACCCTGAGATGGGATGAGTTTCATTCCCATTCCCGTTCTCGTCCAACCGGGCCAGCCGGATGCCTTCCTCCTCATTGACGGTCCAGAGGATCATCCCTCCCACGATGAAAAACAGGGTAATGAGCAGCACGCCCGCCCGCTGGCTCTGAAACCAGAGCGTCATCCAGCCGAACAGCAGCGGTCCCAGGAACGAGGTGGCCTTGCCCGAGAACGCGAAAAAGCCAAAAAATTCGTTTTCCTGGCTGGGCGGCACGAAACGCGCCATAAGGGAACGGGTGGCGGATTGATTCGGGCCGGAGAAGATCCCCGCCAGGATGCCCGCCACCCAGATCCAGGCTTTTCCGGGCGCGGCGGACGCAGTCAGGGTGGCGCAGCTCAGCCCGATCAAGCTGATTGCGATGGTCTTGCGGCCGCCCAAGTAGTCGTCCAGGAAGCCCATCAAAAAAGCGCCCGCCCCCGCGGCGACGTTCAATCCGATCCCCAGGATGATCAGTTCTTCGTTGGTGAAGCCGAAAGTGCCCTGGGCGTATATGCCGCTGAAATAGAAGACGGTGATCAGCCCGTCGTTGTAAATCATCTTGGCGGTCAGCAGCCGGACGATCTGCCGGTAGCGGCGGATCTTGTAAAACGTCGTCACCAATTGGGAAAAGCTCGCCCGGATGATGTTCCCCGAACCCGCTTGGATCCGGGACCGGTCCTCCCGCACCCACAGCAGTGTGGGAATACAAAACACGGCGAACCACAGGGCGACCATGAGGTTGGTGGCGCGGAGGTTCTCGTAATTCTCCTTGCTGAAACCGAACCACGGCGTTTCCGGCTGCACCAGGGCGAACAAAGCCAAAACCAGCGAAAGCAGTCCGCCGACATACCCCATCGCCCAGCCGTAGCCGCTGATCCGGCCGATCCGCTCCGGTCCGGCGATGTCGGGGAGAAAGGCGTTGTAAAACACGCAGCCCATTTCGTAGGCGATGTTGGCGAGGATGAACCAAACGAGGCCCTTGATGATCTGGCCCGGCATAATCCAATACAACTGGACCGATCCGATGACGCACAGCAGGGTCATCGCGAATAAAAACAGCTTGCGGTATCCGCCCCGGTCGGCGATGGCGCCCATGATGGGCGAAAGCAGGGCGATCACCACCGCGCAGACGGTGATGCCCCGGGACCAGATCACGGAGCCTTGGATTTCGTCGCCCACCACCACCCGCGCGAAATAGCTGGCGAACACGAAGGTTACCACCACGGTGGTGAACGGCGAGTTGGCGAAATCGTACAGGCACCACCCCCACACCGCCTTGGCATTCGAGATTTTGGATTCGTTCATGTGGATACTTTCTGCCCCGGCCAGGATGCTCAAACTGTACGGGAGAACGGAAAATGATTCAATGGTCCATGGATAGGGTCCTTGCATCGGGCGGCCGGACAGCGGCCCCACCGGGATAAATTCCGTCACCGGACCCGTTATCCCAGCCCTATTGCAGAAATTTACTATCCCCTAGGAGAAAATGGAGGAAGGGATTATAAATATATAGTGTGCCTTGGATGAAATCACTCCTTGGAGGCACGGCGGCCCATAATCATGAATACCCAGCCCCGGTTCTCGGTCCTGACGTTCTCCCTGGTGTATTCCATCACTCTCGCGGTGATGGGGGGATTCATCGTGTGGTGCGATACCAATTGGAACCGGCCGCTGGCGCATACGTTGGCGGACCTCCTGCCGCTCCTGATCGGGCCGATCCTGTACGCCGCGTTCTCCTATCCCCGCTGGTTTTATCTTTCCATCATCGCCTACACGTTGCTGGCGGTCGGGGTGATCCTCTACTGCATCGTCACCACCTGGACCGAGTCTATCCTCATCATGTTGATTGTGACCACCACGCTGCTGATTCTCTGCGAGCTCGTGCACAAGGCGGTGTCGAAACAGCGGAGCACGGCGGAAGAACTGCGGCAGGTGAACGAGGAACTGGAATCGCGGGTCGTCCAACGGACCTCGGAACTCCAACGCCTGAATCAAGAATTGGAATCGGATATCGCGTTACGCAACCAAACCGAACAGGCTCTGCAGAAAAGCGAAATGCGCCTCCGGGCGGTGTTGAACGCCATCCCCGACGGCATCGTGCGCATTCAACTGAACGGGAAAGGGATGGAGTTCATGCGAATCAAGGACTTCAGCGATTCCCTGTTCGACCAGCCGCAGTTGCACCGGTCCCTTTGGGACCGGCTGCCGGAAGACATCCTGCAGCATTTGCAGGCGCATGTTCACAAGGCGTTAACCGACAAACAACCTCAGTTGTTCGAGTTCCAGTGTTCCTTCCAGGATTCGGTCTATCATTATGAGGTCCGGATCGTGATTCTGACGGAAAACGAAGTATTGGCCATATTCCGGGATGAAACCGAGCGAAAACGGTTGGAGCGGGAAATCTTGCGGATCAGCCACCGGGAGCAGAACCGGATCGGCCGGGACCTGCACGACGGCCTGGGCCAGGTGTTGACGGGGATTTCCTGCCTGCTGCAAGGATTATCCCGGAAATTGGGAAATCATTATACCGAAGGGCAGCCGGACGTCGAGGAAATCGCGAACCTGGTCAAGCAGGCCATTTCCCAAACCCACGGCTTGTCCCAGGGATTGATGCCGGTCAAGCTGGAGGACAGCGGATTGATCGGCGCGCTGGAGGAACTGGCGGATCAAACCCAACGCATTCATGGCCTTCCCTGCCATTTTCAATGCTTGATGCCTGAGGTCAACCATGAGAGCGCCATATCCGTCAATCTCTACCGGATCGCGCAAGAAGCGGTGAACAACGCGGTCAAATACAGCCAGGCGAAACAAATCACGATCCGCTTGAATAACACGCCGGATTCCTTGATTCTGTCCATTGAGGATGATGGTGTCGGCCTGCCGGAAAATTTTGAGCGTTCCGGAGGGCTGGGATTGCGGATCATGAACTACCGGGCGGGGATGATCGGCGCCAAACTGAGCATCCGCTCCCATCCCCAAGCGGGCACCGCCATCCTCTGCGCGCTGAAACATCCTCAACCGGATTCCCGGTCCCAGGATAAACCATTTAGTCAGGAAGAGATTCTGATCTCATGAAAACCATCCGGGCCGCCGCGGTGCAATTCGAGGCGCAAGCCGGGGATAAAGCCGCCAATCTCGCCACCGTCCGCCGTTTCACCGCCCGGGCCGCGGAAAACCGGGTCCAGATGATCACCTTTCCGGAATGCTGCCTCACCGGGTATTGGTTTCTCCGCCGTCTCAGCCGTGACCAACTGATGGCGCTGGCCGAACCGGCGCCGGATGGGCCCTCCAGCCAGGCGTTGCTGGCCCTGGCGGACCAATACGGCATGCTGATCGGGGCGGGATTGATCGAGCGGACAGCCGAGGGGAAATTATACAACACCTACCTGGCGGCCTTGCCCGGCGGCGTCTGGCATCGTCATCGCAAACTGCATGCCTTCGTCAGTCCGCACCTGGAAAGCGGCTCGGAATACACGGTCTTCGATACACCGTTTGAATGCCGGGTGGGCGTGTTGATCTGCTACGACAACAACCTGGTCGAAAACACGCGCGCCACGGCGCTGCTGGGGGCGGAAATCTTGTTGGCGCCCCATCAAACCGGAGGATGCCTCTCTCGCAGTCCCCACGCCATGGGTCACGTCGACCGGGCGTTGTGGGACGACCGGGAGAGCAACCCCCGGGCCATCGAGGCCGAGTTCCAAGGCCCCAAGGGACGCGGTTGGTTGATGCGCTGGCTGCCCTCCCGCGCTCATGACAACGGGATGTTTCTGGTTTTCAGCAACGGTGTGGGCGTGGACGATGACGAAATCCGCACCGGCAACGCCATGATCCTCGATCCGTATGGGCGGATTTTGGTGGAAACCAGCAAGGCCGGTGAGGATATGGTGGCGGCGGACCTGGACGCGTCCCTGCTTCCTGATTCCACCGGACGCCGATGGTTGCAAGCCCGGCGTCCGGAACTGTATGGTCTGTTGACACAGCCGCTGGGCATCGAACGGCCGATCCGCGCGGTGCGGTTGGGAGAAGAATGAGCCGACGGGATTTCTCAGCGCGCGACAGTCTTCCCATGACATCCGGCCCGGGTGTGGAAACGCCTCCGCCATCCCATCCGCGATACAAACGGTTGCGGCGATTTCTGCTTTGTTTCGCCCTGCCGGTTTTGGTTTTGATCCTGTTTCCGTGGGATTGGCTTCTGCGTCAGATTCTGGTGTACGAAACCTCCTGGCGTCCCGCCGAGGCCGTGCTGGTGGGCGGCCTGGGCGGTGAATTGACACGGGCGGCCGATCTGGTGAAGGAGGGTTACGTGGACCGCGTTCTCATCACCGAGGGGCCTCCCCGGAAATACCGGGACCCGGATTACCCCGCCTCGCTGTATTATTTGATCAAGCAGGATTTATTATCCGCCGGGATTCCGGAACAATTGATATCCAGTTTTCCCCATGAACCGTCCGGCATGGCGGACCGTCAACGGATGCTGCGGGATTGGATGCGGAAAAACCATTGCCGTTCGTACCTTCAGTTTTCCGGATATTATTCGTCCCGCTTGAAAAAAATGCTCCATGACGACACGTTTCCGGAGGGAGATGTGGAACTGGTCTTGTCCGTGTCGGATGGAGCCATGGTCTGGCGGAAACAGTGGCTTGGAATACAAAACACGCTGATCCGCATGGCGTATTGGTATGGGGTTTACCGTCCGGAATTTCGGAATCAACGGCCTTCGGCGGAAATCAATCCCGTTGGAAGACGCCCTTTTTCTATCCACTATACTCCCTCCGCCGGTCAAGTAAAATGAGCCTGTTTTTCCGATCGATTCCCATGAAAAGAGACGGCGGTGGGCGGACTGTGGTGGAGTTTCGGTGAACCGCGCCAGGAGAACGGAGAGATCGTCACCGATTTCTACTTTCAAATCGGCCGGCATATCGAATTGCGCTTACCTTGGCCGGCCCGCCGTTTTGATGGCGCAGGCGGCTTGCCCCTGCACGTGGAAACGGGGGAGACGGCCTTCGTCCGCCTCTCGCCCGACCTGATCTCCAGCCGCCAGGAAACCGGGCGCCAGTTGTATGAAATCCTGGGGAAAGAAGCGCAATCCTCCCTCATCCGGGCCTTTGCCCATCCCGGCGCGGAAACCTCCGAACGCATCCTCTACCTGCATTTCCCCACACCGTCGCCGGAGAACAAGGAACTGTGCCTGACCCTGGAGGATCTTCCCTGGGAGCTGCTTCACGACGGCGAGGAATACATTGCCTGGCGTTATTCGATACAGATCATCCGGGCGCATTCGCTGGAAGCGTTTCCTCAGCCCGCCAAACGGATCGATGTCTCCTGCTGGGGCATTCTCCTGATCACGCCTTTCGTGTTCGCATCCCCCGCGCGCCTTCAGAAATTAGGATTGGAGGCGCTGCACCACGGCATGGAGGAGGCCCGGGCGCTGCGCTCCCTGGAAAAACAAACGCAGGGTCTGATCCGCATCGGTCCACTTCAGTCCAAGAAGCAACCGGGTGGAGTCACCACCATCCCGGAGTTGAAAACCTTGTTGCGGGGGGGATATGCCAAGCGTTTTCCCATGCTTCACTTCATCGGGCATGGAGTCATTTACAACGACGAGCCATGCCTGTGTTTCGAAAGCGGCGAGTCGGACCGAATCGATTATGTCTCGGCCGAACAGCTGCGGGAATTGTTCATGGAAACGCGGGACTCGCCACCCCACCCGGCCCTGCCCGCGGTGATGTTCCTGAACGCCTGCGCCTCGTCCAGCCGCGGGCGGCATTCCGCCGGGATCGCCTCGGGATTGCACGATCTGGGGATGTGCGTGATCGGCTATAACGCGGAAATCCATGACGATGACAAGCCGCTGCTGGCCGCGGAGTGTTTTTACAAATCGCTTTGTCTCGAGCAATCCGTGCAGAATCCTCAATTGAACCCGAACGTGGTGACCGCCATCGGATCGGCCCGGCGGCGGCTGCGCGATCTCCGGGACGACGCCAAGACCGCGTGGGGCAGCCTGCGGGCGTATGTCCCCGTGGATATTTCGTTTACGGTTCGCGGCCGGGGATTGGTCGAACGGTTCACTCAGAAGGTCTATTCCCATTTTGCCCAATGGATGAACCCCGGGGAATACACGGACCATCTTTCCATCGGTTTCCAATTCGCGGTATTGTTCGGGATCCTCATGGGCTTGGGAAACCTGGTTTTCGTGTTTCCCGAACCGGTGCTGTCAAGGCATTTGACTTACCAGGAGATCGCCAGCGAAATCATCCGCATATTTCTGGTCGGCCCGCTTTCATTTCTGGCGGCGGCGATTTTCGTGGCCTTTTTAACGTACCGGAACCACCAGTTTTTAACGCTCCTGACCGGTCCCGTGCCGTTTCCGAAACTGATCCGCTACGTACTCCATGCCGTCCCGGTCGCCGTCTTGTCCGGGGCCGCGTTCGGCACCCTGTTCTTCTATTCCTTTTCCCGGCTCGACCTGTTGACGGCGCAGCTCACCTCGTTCGCTTCCCTCGCGCGCATTCCCATCGCCTGGTTTTGGTACGGATTCGCGGGCCTGTTGGGAAGCATGGTCTGCTTTTCCCTCTTGCTGGCGACGCTTTTCAGCCTGCGCCGGAAAGAGACACTGCACTCGTACCGGACCTTTTATTTCGTGTTTATCTTGTACGCGGTCCTGGGAGGAAGCCATCTGTACCAGGCTTTCCACGGCTTCCAAACCAACCAGGTCCGGACGATCGGCTGGATCTCGTTCGTGTTGCTCACTATCGTCGCGTACGCGCTGACCATCATCAAAATCCTCAAGGAAACCTCCTGGCGGGCTTTGCAGAAGAGCACCAAAAACACCTATCTCTCCTGGCGCAAGTTGATTCCCTTGATGGGCGGCGCGGTTCTGCTGGTTTTCTGTTACTATCTGCTGGAGGAAACCGTCCGGTTTGAACCCCACGCGATTCAATCCGCCCTCCTGGCCCGCAAAACTTTCATCGAGGAAGACGCGGCGGCGTCCGATCCCATCGACCGGGGCAATCGCGATCAGCGGGTGTTGTTCGCGCTGGAACGGGCCTTGCAGCAACGCGCCATCCAGGAGATCCCCGATGGGATCAAGAAAGCCGCGGCCCGTGATTGGCTGCTCAGCGTGGTTTGCGCCGATTATTTGATCTACACCGCCTTGCGGGAACGCGATCCGGAAATCATGCAAGAATTACTGCATCAAAGCCAGACCTATCTGGACCAGGCCGCCGGATTGAACCGGGAAGTGGAATTCAAGGACTATTTCTCCAACATCGCGGCCATGCAGAATATTCTTTCCGCGGAGTTGATTCCCGAACCGGAAACAAAACGCCGGCTCTTTCGGGAAGCGATCGGCAGGGCTTCTTTCGCGGTCAGCAAGGATGGGCGCAATTTCGCCTATTTGGATACATTAGCCCGCGCCGAATTTGCGTTGGCCATGCTGGATCAGGATCCCGCCTTGGTGCGGAAATCGGCGGTCCATATCCGCGAGGCCGAACTGCGGGCGTTCTTCCTGCGCAGCCCCCGCGCGGACGAGGTCCGCCAGTCGATCTACGAGATGGCGGAAAAGATACGCAAGCAATTGGATGCCCCAGGGAGATGAAATGGCTCGTACCGATTTCATCTATTTTTTAAATATGAATGATGTATATTTATAATATCAAGTAAATATGCATGTTGATGCTATGGAGAATGGTTTGGCGCGCCGCGCGTAACCCATCACTCCGATTCCTTTTGCGATTCCCTCTACCCCCTGGGAGAGGGACCGGATGAGGGATTTTTGTCGAGCACGCTTCCAGCCTGCAATCCCTGGTCATATTCCACCCCGGAAGGTAGGGGAGGCCGGTTTCTTCAGGTAAGCACTTACCGGATGAATCCCCAAAAAAACACGATCATAAAGCAGGGGGGCATTGTCCTGTGCTCCGTCTTTCACTCATGCCGTTGATCATCGCACCCCATCTTGGATTCCCTTTCCCCCTATTCCAACAAAATCATCCCCAATCCATGCCGTGCAACTCAAAATACCGGCAGGGATGTGGTAAGGTGAACTCATCCATTCGAGTAGATGGCACGATCGGGGGGCAGCACAGATGTCGGACAAAATGGAACAACTGTACCAAGAGCGGCTGAAGCGGTATGTCACCGCCATGCGCAACGAGAAACCGGACCGGGTTCCCATCCGCCCCTTCGCGGCGGAATTTGCCGGCAAGTACGCGGGCTACACTTGCCAGCAAGTCACCCATGACATGGACCTGGCGTTCGCGGCGGTGCGTAAATGCGCGGCCGATTTCGACTGGGACGCCACGGTCGGCAATATGGTCTATGTCTGGACCGGGCTGGTGGACGCCGTAGGATTGAATTATTACATCAAACCCGGGATCGATGGCCCGCCCGACAGCGGCTTCCAATACGTGGAGCCCAAGGACGAACAAAACGCCCACATGAAGGCAGATGAATACGATCTCTTGATCGAGGACCCCACGGGCTTCCTGGCCAACGTGTGGATGCCCCGGGTCAACAACGACGCGCGCGCCCCCGGCCAGCCGAACACGTACCGCAACAATCTCTCCTGGCTCAAGGGCGGGATGGGCATGTTGTCGTATTTCAACAAGTTCGGAGAGCAGAACGCGCGGCTGCGGCGGGAATCGGGAACGGTTTCGGCGATATCCGGCTGCCTGAAGGCGCCCTTCGATATCCTTGCGGACAAGCTGCGCGGATTCGTTCCGCTGTGCATGGACCTGTACAGCCAGCCGGATAAGGTCATGGCCGCTTGCGAGGCGCTGATGCCGCACATGATGTTCAACGCCCTGGCGGGGGCCGATCCGGAAAAGAATGTCCCCATCGCGCTCTGGATGCACCGCGGCTGCGTTCCCTTCTTGTCGCCGCAGCAATTCGAGCAATTCTACTGGCCGACCCTGAAGCAAATGGTGCTGGAAATCTGGAAACTCGGCCACCAGGTGCTGTTCTACGCCGAAGGCGTTTGGGATCCCCACCTCAAGTACGTGGCCGGCCTGCCCGAGCGCTCCATCATCTTTCATGTGGACCGGGGCGACATCTTCGAGGCGCACAAGCAACTGGGGCGCAAATTCTGCCTGAGCGGCGGCATTCCCAACGAACTCCTGTGTCTCGGCACGCCGGACGAAGTGAAGGACTACTGCAAGAAGGTGATCGATGGCGTGGCCCGGGACGGGGGATACATCATGGACGCGGGAGCCATCATGCAGGACGAGCCGCAGGTCGAAAACGTGCGGGCGATGACCGATTTCACCCGGGAATACGGCGTGTATTGAAAAACGTCCGGGGGGAATTACAGGAAGGAGCAAAACCATGAAAGTCGATGAAAAACAACCCTTGAAGCCGGGAGTCTGCGTTCCTTGGGAAGACCGCCGGAATGAATACGAAAAACTATCGGGCGATGAACAGATCGTGCAAAAGGCCTGGGAAGATATGGACAGCCTGGCGTATCTCTACATCTGGTTTTGCCTGATTCAATTTTAAGGAGATCGGCTGATGAATGAGCTTGGCAATCTGGCGATGGCTCTGTGCACCTTGAACGAGAAAGAAGCGAAGCGTTTGGCCAAAAACCTGGTGGACGAGGGCGTGCCGGCGCCTCAGATCCTGTCGCAATGCCACGCCGGCATGGCCAGCCTGGGCAAGCGCTTCGACGAGGGCGAATGCTTCATCCCCGAGCTGCTTCTCGCCGGGAAAATCATGGAAGGCCTTATGGTGGAGTTGGAACCGCTCCTGCAAGGCGCGGCCGTGACCAAGGAGGGCGCGGTCCGGGTGGTGCTGGGCACGGTGCAGAACGACATCCACAATATCGGCAAAGACATCGTGGCCATGATGCTGCGCGGCTCGGGCCACGAGGTGATCGACCTGGGCATCGACGTGGCCCCCGGCCGCTTCGTGGAAGCCATCCAGACCCACAAGCCCCAGGTGCTGGGCATGAGCGTGCTGCTCACCACCTGTTACAAGTCGATCACCAACACCTTGGAGGCGCTCCGCCAGGCCGGAGTGCGGAACCAGGTGGCTATCATGGTCGGCGGCGCGGCGGCCTCGCAAATGCTGGCGGATAAAACCGGCTGCGATTTCTACGGGCAGACCGCGGTGGACGCGGTGAACATCGTCACCCGCGTTGCGGATCCAAAGCGGTCCGCCACTCCCGCCAACGGGTGAGATTCTTCTCCTGCCGGATCCGTCGATTCCCTTCTCCGCTTAAATGTTCCCCTTTACGGCTTTTTTGTGGCAAGGAAGCGAATGGTGTCCCCCACCCGCAGCCGGTCCATCCATCGCTCCAGGCATTCCGGATAAAAACGCTCTTTCCAGATGTGGGGATGGAGAAAGGGCGTCGGCGCTTCCATGGTTTGCTTGAAGGAAATCACTTCGTATCCCGTATCCAGCAACAATTTGCGCAAGGTGGCCCGGCTGAAGAAATGAAGGTGCTCGCTTGCCTCCAGCCATTCCGATCCGATGAACCGGTGGGGCAGACTGTCCGCGCAAGGTGTTTTGACATACAACAGACCTCCGGGATTCAACAATCCATGGCATTGACGGAGCAACGCGGCGGGATCCGCCACGTGCTCGATGATGTCGATCAGTGTGATCAAATCAAAGCGGGGCGAAGAGGAATCGAGCGTATCCACGGTACCCACACGGACATCGATTCCCCGGGCCTGGCCGAAGGCCACCGCGTCGGTATCGATGTCCAATCCCATCGCCCGCCAGCCGCACCGCTGAAACACCAGGACGGCGTATCCCGCCGAACAACCGGCGTCCAGAAAACGTTTTTCCTCCCCCAGGGACCGCTCAAACGCCGGCCAGTCGAAATCGTTTCCCCATTCGGTGATGTCCCGGAAGAGCGGCAAACGCCGGCAATCCCCTTCCCGCGCCTGGCTCAAGTTCTCGACGCTTTCCTTGTATTGCCGCTGCAACACGTGTTCCCGGCGGGCGCCGCTGGTGTATAACGCGTTGGTTTGATCCGGACCGGGGATGGGCGCGACCGAGATCATGGAACACCGAGGACATCGAACGCGGATCCATTTCGTGGTCCGGTCTTGCCACAAGGATTCCCGGGGGCCGTTCCACCCGCACAGGAAACACGCATCCAGGCGGGAGGGCCGGGGAATGCTGGTCTCGATCATTTCCAGAGACGAGATGGAATCCAGAATTTCCTGGCCGTCGATGGTTTCGGCCGCTTCCCCGGCGGCAAGACGCAGGGATATGAAATGAAAAAATTGGAAGAGTATATTCAAACTTCGATCTGGCGGCTTGAGCGCGAACAACTCGGCGGCGATCGGCCAATCCTCACATTGCAGCGCGATCAATCCCTGACAGAATCGGGAAAATCCCTCCGGCTCGTCCTCTGTCAATCGCGTGTACATGGGAACCGCTTCCTCGTAGCGTTCCTGGTTGACCAGACTGGCGGCTTTCACTTTTTGCCCCCATCCGGCGGCCTGTATATCACTGTGTTGTTCGATGATCCGCAGCAACTCCCGCCAGAAACCCATATCGTGCAACGTCAGGATTAATCCGCGCGCGGCTTCCGGATCCCGGGGCCGGCAACGAAGGGCGTTTTTATAGTACATCCGTTCCCGGGCGAACTGGGGATCGTAAACATCCCGCGTTTGTCGGCACAACCGTCCCAACCGCAAGGGCCATTCATAATGACTGGAATCGGCCAGGCGCGCGGCTTCCAGCAGCAACCGCAGCCGTTGCCAGCGGCCGCGCCGCTCGAACCGTCCTGCGGTCCAGCGGAAGACCGGGCGCACGAATTTTCCCGGAAGCCACCGGGTGAGATGGAATACCAATTCCGCCCAACGAAGTTCCCGCAGACTTTTCCAGTCCCGCGACCGCCGGGCCAATTGGCGCGCCAGTGCGAACCACCCGCCCAGCCGGGCACATTCCTGAAATTGCTTCTGCTGCTCCAGGGTGGTTTCGCCACGATCGATCAGCGTTTGGATGATTTCACATGCGGCGGCATAGTCCCCCGCGTTCCAGCGCGCCTTGAACAAGAACCAGGGATACTCGCGGGCGGCGGGATCGTCCTTGATGGGTTCTAAAATATCCACCGCTTCTTGATACCGGTCCTCGCTGTGCAACAGATTGGCCAGGTGGATTCGTGGCTCCACGGCCTGGGAATCCGCCGCGATGGCCTGCCGCAGCAACCGTTCCGCCTGGTTGTACCGGCGCGCGCGATACGCCTCGAACGCCTCCTGGAGAAAATGATTCGGCCCGGGAGCATTGTGTTCCGGTTTCTCCGCTGGATCACTCCAATAGCGTTCATTCATATCACACTTGATTGCTTCCTTTCCTTTAAAAAGTGGGAGGAGTAAGAGGATTTTTCCTGCGCGGACACCTGTTTATCCTCTCTGCTAGCAGTGCGCGTGGCCCGCTGATCCAATCCTTTCTCAATTCCCCTCTCCCTCGGGGAAAAGGCCAGGGTGAAGGAAAATTTGCGCTATACCGGATATCGCTGCGCAGGATGAAAAATCCTTTAAAAAACTTCTCCTCCACTCTCGTATAAGTACACAGAGCCTATCTTATCCATATTTTCACTAAAGGAGAAATCAAATGAAACACGTACGCTTCACAGCCCTGTCTGGATGCCTCTTGATGTTGCTATTCGGATTCGCGTCCACCGGTGTCATGGCCCAGGAGAGTGTCATCCGGGCGGAAATCAATCCCCCGGATGGGACAAAAATCAATTTCAGCGCCCCGCTTTCCCTGCTGCAAACCCTGAAAACGTCGATTCCCGGCCAGCTGGTTCAGGACAGAGGGGAAATTGAAGGAGCGGTGGATGAACTCATCAGTGAGTTCGATTCGATCCGCGGGAAAGACCTGGTGCGGGTGGAAGGCCCCGTCCAAGCGCGGATCTGGGTGGACGAAGCCAACGGGGACGATCCCGAGGATCTCAACTTCATCCAGGTGCGCGTTCAGCCGGCGGGGGGCAACCAGCCCGATATCCAGATCCGTATCCCCAAAGGGATGATTTTCCTGGTTTCATGCATCACCGACCAGTTTTTCGCCAAGTACGGGGACGAAATCTTCTCGGCGATCCGGCAAAACATCCCTCATCAGCCCCAACCGCCCATGCCGGGGGAAAAAATGGAAAAAGCGATGAAAAAGATGATAGAAAAGCCGGAAAAATCTGAGAAATGGGAAAATAAGGAAATGCCGATGGATCCGAAAGCCATCAAAAAGGCGGTGCTGGAAGGCATCCTGAAGGAATTGAAAGAAGATCTGGAGAACGAACAGTAAATCGATTCCCTTTCAGGCCTGCCATGGGCAAACGTCCCTGGACAACCGTTCAGGGACGTTTTTTATGAATCATCCGGGAAATGCATACCTAATGAGGGAAAATCGATTCCATTCACTCCGGGATGAGGGCGGACACTCAGATCCGCCCCTCCAAAAATACCCTCTCCCTAACCCTTCTCCCAGTGGGAGAGGGAATTTTGGGGGTGGTTTTCATCGATCATTTCGAAGATATGCGAACCGGGGGTCTGAAAAAAGGTACGCACTTGCCGGATGAGCCTTACATCTTTTCGAGCGCGTCTTCCTTCAATCCTGTGATTTTCCGATCAAAATCGGATAGAATCATCCGTCATGAAACCCATATGGTAGTGAAAAGAGAGGGGAGCTCCACGATCATGAAAAGAATCCAAGCGTATCCGGTCCTGTCCGTCTGGATGGCCCTGGCCCTTTTCGCCTGCGCCGTGACGCCGTTGACACACCGCCAGCAACTCGCCTTGATTCCCGAATCCCAGCTGGTTCAGTTGAGCATGACTTCGTATAAGGAAACCTTGGGCAAGGCCAAAATCTCCCAGGATTCCAAGGAAGTCGAACCCGTCGTGCGGGTGGGAAAACGGCTGGCCGCGGCCACCGAGCAGTATCTTAAGACACAAGGTTATTCCACGGAAAATTACTCCTGGGAATTCAACGTGATCAAGGACGACAACACCGTCAATGCCTGGTGCATGCCGGGGGGTAAAATCGCCGTGTATACCGGAATTCTTCCCATCACCCGGGATGATACCGGCCTGGCCGTCGTGATGGGCCATGAAATCGCCCACGCGGTCGCCAACCATGGAAGCGAACGGCTAAGCCAGTCCTTGCTGGTGGAACTGGGGGGCGCGGCCCTGTCGGTCGCTCTGCAACAACAGCCGGCCAAAACCCAGGAACTCTTCATGCAAGCCTACGGCGCGGGCAGCCAGGTCGGCGTGCTTTTGCCTTATGACCGGTTACATGAGTCGGAGGCGGATCGTATTGGATTGACGCTGATGGCCTTGGCTGGGTATGATCCCCGGGAATCTGTGCCTTTTTGGCAGCGCATGAACCAGGTGGGAGGCCAGCGCCCGCCGGAGTTTCTCTCCACCCACCCCGCGCCGGAAAGCCGCATCGCCAACATTCAGCAATACATCCCGGAAGCGATGGCTTATTACAAGCCCTGAAATCGCGTTAATACAATCATTTCAACATCACCACCGATTATTCGAGAATAAGCCCTTGCGTATGCCCCCTCCCAGAGGAAGAGGGAAGTTGAAGTGGATCTCTTTCCTCATCACCAGCACCGTACCGAACGGCTGATTCGGTCATGGCGCTTACGCAAAGAACCAGAAAGGAGACGAAAACCATGCCTTGGCAACGCGGAGGATGGATTGTTTGGCTCATGCTAATGGGCATCATCCGGACGGCGCCGGCCGCCGGCGCTCAAACCGTGGCGGAACGGTTGGGCTATCCCCAGGACGCGCGGCTGTTGATCGTCCACGCCGATGATATCGGCATGTGCCACTCGTCCAACGTGGCCTTCATGGAGGCCGCCAAGGGGGGAAGCATTTCGGCGGGCAGCGTCATGGTTCCCTGCCCCTGGTTTCTGGAAATCGCGGATTTCGCCAAGAACCACCCGGAAGCCGACCTGGGGCTGCATCTGACCCTCACCGCGGAATGGAAATATTACCGGTGGCGTCCCCTGGCCCCGGCCCTGTCGGTACCAGGCCTGTTGGATCCCCAAGGCTGCATGTTCCGGGATGTCCTCCCCGTGGCGCAGAACGCCAAGCCGGAAGAGCTCGAGACGGAAGTCCGCGCCCAGATCGATTACGCCCTCGCCCAAGGCATGAAACCCACGCACCTGGACTCGCACATGGGCACGTTGTTCGCGAAGAAGGAATTTCTCGCGGTGGCGCTGAAACTGGCGGAAGAGTACGACATTCCCTTTATGTTTTTCAATCCCACGCCTCAGATTTTGCAAATGGCCGGGGACCGGTATGACTTGAAAACGCACGCGGAACTGGCCCGGCGGGGCTGGCCGATGTTGGACGGCTTGTATTCGATCGAAGATACGCCCGTGGAGGAATCGGAGACGTTTTACCAGGAAGTCATCCGGAATTTGAAATCCGGCGTGTCCGAGATCATCATCCATCCCGCGGCGGAATCGCCCGAGATTGAAGCCATCACCGGCTCGTGGAAACAACGCAACGCGGATTTGCGGATTTTCACCGATCCCGCCATGAAGCGGTTCATCGAGGCGCAAGGCGTCAAACTGGTGGGATGGAAACAACTGTACGATTTATGGAAGGCGCGCCCGCGTTGAGAAGTCTCATTCGGAACCGGTGGGTTTCGCTCCGATCAACCCACCCTACATCCCCATTCAAAGAGAACTCGATATGGCATTGATTCGATGTTCGGAATGCAATCAGGAAATTTCACACAAGGCGTATATCTGCCCGCATTGCGGATTCGTGGCCCGGCGCTCCTTCTTCACTAAGATGCTGATTCTCTTCTTCAGCACCATGTTTTTGGTGATCCTGGACAAGGTGCTCGACATCTACATTTCCATCATGCGGCATTTTCTGTAAGCCTTCTCCCTGGAATCCCTTGCCGATCAACGGGATTTCTCATCCGGGAAAAAGATGTCGTCCTCGGCGATGTCGGGGACGCCGATCACCAACACCAGGTGGTCTCCCTCCGAGGCGTGGATGGAGAGGGGTTCCAGTTTGACGATGGCGCCCGCCTCGATGGGAAAGGTGTCGCCATCGACGGTCATGGTTCCCGATCCTTCCAGAACGTAATAAAACTCGACCGCGCGCTTGTGGTAGTGGGCGCGGGAACCCTGGATGCGCACCAGGTGAATGAACGCGGGCGTGTCGTCGCCCGTGCTGAAGAGCCGCTGGCGGTAGCCGCAGGTGCTTTTTTCTTTTTCCACGCCGGACACCCGGCGGACGGTATAGCGCTTGGTGGAAGATTCCATGGTTTTGCCTTCCAAGGTCTTTATTGAATTGCATCTATATACTACCGTTTTTATTCCCCGCGCGCGCTCAAGGACTGGAAATGAGGGACCGGCCGCCAAGCAGGGACACGTGGCCACGTACCCCTACACTATGTGCTTCAACAATACGTTCCCCTACGCGACGCGCCCGTATACTATTTCGTGCCCCTACTAACTTGGCCTGCCCCGGATACTTTATTGAAGAGATCGATCCAATCCAAGGCTTCAACCCAATTTATTATGTTTGTAATTATTTGCTCAATCGCAGCGATAGGATGAATTTCGCCCTTTCAGGGCTTCCCTCACCCTGATCCTCTCCCAGAGGGAGAGGGAAATAATCCCTTTGTCATTTTTTCCCAGGGCTTACGCCCTGGGCTATACTCATGCCGCGCCGTTGGCGCTCAAAAGCAGCACCGCAAACCGGTAAATGGTTACTGAAAATCCATATTATCGAATATCCCTTCCCCCCCTTCCCGGGAAGGACGCCGTTCCCTCATCATCGGCACATTGTTTTCCTTGCCCCCCTTGGCTTTTTCGAGGGCGCTCCTAGTATAATCGTTGATCTTCCTCGCCCGGCCGGGGAAAGCAATCGATCATTCATCTTGAAAAGGATTGTTCATCCATGAATCAACCCAATACCATCCACGCGTTCACCATATTCGGCCCCCCCGGCTGCGGCAAAGGGACGCAGGCGGCGATGATCAAGGAGCGGCTGCGGTATTTGCACGTCAGCACCGGCGACATTTTCCGCGCCGCTGTCGCCCGGCAGGATCCGTTGGCGATGAAGGCCAAGGAACTGATGGAACGGGGCGAACTGGTTCCGGACGATGTCATCAGCGGGATGCTGGCGAATGAACTGAAGGGCATCCTCAACCGCTCCTCCGGCGCGAAGGGAGTGATCCTGGATGGATTCCCCCGCACCCTGGGCCAGGCCGCTCTTTTGCAGGCTCTGCTCGAAAAATTGAACCTGCATTTTACGGGGGCGATCAGCCTGCGCGTGCCCGAGGAATTGCTGGTGGAGCGGCTGTTGAAACGGGCGCAAATCGAAAACCGCCCCGATGACACGGAAGCGGTGGTGCGGGAACGGATGCGCGTCTACCGCGAAAAAACGCAGCCCCTGGAAGATTATTTCAAGCAGAAACAGCAACTGATCGAAGTGGACGGGGTCGGGAGCCTGGAGGATGTCTACGCGCGCCTGGTTCCCATCATCCAAAGCTGGTAATCAATCCAGAACGCATTCAAGATACAGGGCGGTAATCCGCCCTGTTCTTTTTTTCGATAGATGCATGCGAGGTCATCCCCGCGAACGTGGGGATCCAGGATATTGCAGGATAGGCGGCTCGCTGGTGAGTTCAAAATATTCTCCCCTCCGCCCCGCCGGATACGTATAATGTTGAAGGGAGTTTCTCGGAACCTGTTTTCACTCCACGCCGATTTGGTTTACAATAGGTTCCAGCCGCCGGGATCCCGCGTGCTGAATTCGACGCCGGAGAGATTCCGGGAGCCGGGTTCGGTCGGCGGCATCCCCGGTGTCATCAGAAAACCAGGGAGTTGCAATCCGCGCGTTCTGAAATAGAGAAGGAAGTAAGGCCATGTTCGCGAAAACGATCGTCGTCATTCTCGGGATGGTGTTTCTGACGGCCGCTTCCGGGATCACGGAAGAAGCCGCGCCCAAGGAGGAAATCTGGCTGGCGGGAACGTTCAACGAAATCAATTCGGCTTCCCCGGTCATCGGCGGGGCGACGGTTTCCCTGTCCCTGGCGAAGGCCATCGTGGCGGCGGTTCCACCCAAATATCTGAAAGAAACCAAGGAATCCGGTTTCGACCTGGTGACCATCGCCCAGCTGGTGGAAGCGATGCCGAAGGATGAAGTGTTCGAATTGACCAAGGACGATTATCACTTGAAAATCCGGAAATTCTCCAAACCGGTGAATCCGGAAGAGTATTCCTCCACGCTGATGATCCGGAACAACAAATTTTCCCTGCCCATCCCCTTGTTGATCACGGGGACCGCGGTCAGCGTCTTGCAGTACGCGCTGGAGGACTTCAACGGCATGGACGAGCCGTTGTCCCAATTGATCAACCAGGTCAAACAATCCCCGCCCGGATTGATCCTCAAGGGGGAAGACAAGTTGTTCAATTCCTGGCTGGAAATTTATTTACGGTAGATACACGGAATGAGTTTATCCACCTTGCGCGCCCGTTTCGGCGGGCGTCTGCGGCAACACGTCCCGCTGGCTTCCTATACCACGCTCCGGATCGGCGGACCCGCTGAATACTTGCTCGAGGCCCACACCACGGAAGAGTTGATCACCGCGTGCCGGGCGTGTCTGGAAGCCCAGATACCTTTTTATCTCTTCGCCGGTTGTTCCAACCTGTTGATCAGCGACCGGGGCCTGGCCGGCCTGGTGTTGATCAACAAGACCGATTCCATCGCCTGGCATGAGGATTTCACCGTGGCGGCGGCGGGCGGGTACAATCTCGACCGCCTGGTCTCCGAAACGTGTGAACGGGGATGGTCGGATTTGACTTTCGCCGCCGGCATCCCGGGATCATTGGGCGGCGCGCTGATCGGCGGCGCGGGGGCCTTTGGCCACCTGGTGTGCGAATATCTGCGGGCAGCGGACATTTTGCGCAAGGACGGCACGGTGGCCGCGGTATCCCGGGATGGCCTGGGCATCGGCTACCGCACCAGCGAAGCCAAAAAGCGCGGCGATATCATTCTCACCGCGGTGATGGGCCCGTTCACTCCCGGAGCGAAAGACGCGTTACGGGAGGAGGCGGACCGCATCCGGGCGGAGCGGGAGATCAAACATCCGGGACCGAAACTGCCCTCGGCGGGATCGTTTTTCAAGAACCTGCCGCCTTTGGAACCGGGAGGCCACCGGATCCCCGCCGGGAAATACCTGGAGGAAGCCGGGGCCAAGAAACTCCGCGTGGGGGACGCGGGAGTCTTCGAAAAGCACGCGAACATCATCGTGAATCACGGCAACGCCACGGCGGAACAGGTCAACCGGCTTGCCGACCTGATGGCGGAACGGGTTAAGGAAAAATTTGGCATCCTCCTGGAAAGGGAGGTGCAATACTTGTGCTGAAGCCACCGGAATCACCGAAAGATCCAGGCGAACCACGCGATCCGGACCAAACCGTGGAGTGGCGGGTGGCCGAGGCGTCCTTCGTCACCAGCGCCCCCGGTCTGAAACAATGCCCACCGCCGGAACTCCCGGAAATCGCTATCGCCGGCCGTTCCAATGTCGGCAAATCCAGCCTGATCAACACGCTCTGCCAGCGCCGCAACCTGGCCAAAACCTCCAGCACCCCTGGGAAGACCCGGTTGATCAATTACTTTCACGTGCGGATCGAACCGGGCGCCATCCGGCTCCACCTGGTGGACTTGCCCGGGTACGGCTATTCGAAGGTGGATAAATCCACGCGGGAACAGTGGGGCAAAAGCCTGGCCGTGTTTCTCGAAAAAAGAGCCTTGCGGGGTATCCTGCAGCTTGTGGATGCCCGGCACGAACCGGCCGCCTTGGATCTCCAGATGCGGGAATGGATCACCGCCCGGGGATTGCCCGCGATCACCATCCTGACCAAATGCGACAAGTTGAACCAAAGCGAGACCGCCAAGGTACGGAAGCAAGTCGCCGAGCGGCTGCGCTTGCGGGACGGCGAATCGTGCATCCTCACCTCATCCGTCAGCCGCAAGGGGATGCAGGAGCTGTTGCGCGCCCTGGTGGACTGGGCCGGGTAACGGCGCGCGTAACCGCCATGCGGCTTTAAATGACAGACAATGGTCTTCCTTGAAATCATCTCCCATTGAATTCCTTAACGGCCTCGAACATCGCCACGATATTTTCCACAGGGGTGTTGGCCTGGAGATTGTGCACGGTGTTGAACACGAACCCCCCGCCGGGCGCGAAGATTTCGCATTGCCGCAAGACCTGTTCCCGCACTTCCCCCGGCGTGCCGAACGGCAACACCCGCTGGGTGTCCACTCCCCCGCCCCAAAAGACCAGCCGGTCTCCATAGGTTTTCTTGAGATGCCGGGGGTCCATGCCCGCGGCGGACCATTGCACGGGATTGATGATGTCGAAGCCCGATTCGATGAACGCGTCCATGAACTTCTCCACCGCCCCGCACGAGTGTTTGAAGGTCTTCCACCGGGTGTTCGCGTGGATCCATTCGTTGATGGCCTTGTAGTAAGGCATGAAAAGGTTTTTGTAGGTGCGGACCGAACAGAAGGTGGAGGTTTGCGTGCCAAAGTCGGTCCCGCAGACAAAGATCACGTCCAACCGGTCCCCGATGGCCGCGCGCAATTTCTCCAGGTTTTGCAGCGCGTATTCGAGTTGCTTGGAAAAGACAGCGTGGATGTAATCCGGCCGGGACGCGATGGACACGTACCACTCCGTGATGTCGCGGATGCCCTTGGGGCGCTTCAGGTTGAGGCCGGGCACGCGGGCGATGTCACCGAATGAAGTCCCGCCGAACTTGGCGATGACCGCCCGGCCATGGACCGCGGCGTCCGCGATGGCGGCGGCGGTTTCCTGGACCTCGCGCCCGGAAAGGAGGCCGTATTCCTCCAGGTTGTCGCCGGGATCGAGCGCGTCCTCCTGGATCGGTTCCTGCCGGATGATGGCGTCGAAGTAGAATCCGTCCTTGGGCATGTTGCCGCTGGGCGGCGCGGTGGTGTCACCTTGAGGATACTGATAGATGCCGCCGGCTTCGTTCGGAGTGGTGTTGAATTTCCCGGGCACCAGCACTTCCAGCCCGTTCCACCACCGCCAGGATTTCCAATCTTCGTTGCGGAATCCGAAGATCGTGCCGGACGGGAACGGAGCGTCGACATCCACGCCGACCGCCTGCTTCAAATCCTCGTCCATCCAGCCGAGCATCTGGTGCGGTTCATGGACCTTCACCGGGCGCTTTTCCAGGCCGTAGTAATCGCGCAGGGCGGCCACGCAGGTCACGTGCAGGCTGGTGGTTCCGGTCGTGCCGAAATCAACCGGGACACGGTCCGGCTCCCGGTGCTGCAGCGAAGCCAACACTCGTTCTTTGCTGTTCATGGATTACCTCATCGATTTGCTGGGACGCACTGCGGTATTGTATCGTCTTGTTGTGGATGAATCGTCCGGGAACAGTTACCTCCCGTACTCCGCGGAAAGGCTGAACCACCATCCTTGGTTTTTCTGTGATATCCCCGCGAAAGCGGGGATCCAGCAGGTGATTTTACTGCGCCCCAGTCTGCAATCAAAAAGGTTCATCCGATAAGCGTGTTTCTTTTTTCCGAACGTGTGGCCGGACATCGATACGACGAGTGCGAGAGAGCTACCCGCAATCCCCTCTCTCTCTGGGAGAGGGCGAATGCCTTTCCGTTTTGGTTCCATTCCATCGGTCACGGATCCCCACGTTTTTCACACGCGAAACAACCAAGGGCGCCGGACACCTTCCAACGCCCTTTTTTCCCACCGCAGCCGATTCCCAATCAAGGCTGGCTAAACCGCAACGGATGGCCTTCCTTGTCCGTGATCCGCAGACTGACTTCCCACCCGCCGCCCGCGTTGAGCACCTTGAGCAGGACGTGATTGTTTCCCCGTTTCAGCTGCACCGGGATTTTATCCTGGTCAAGGCTCCATCCGCGGTCTCCAATGAACCGGTGGACCTCGGTTCCATTCAACCAGCAGACCACATCATCGTCGCTGCCGATATTGAATACCGCCTCGCCGTCTTGGTTGGTCTGCACCGTGGCGAAGAGATACGCCCCGGCATCATCCCGCTGCCCCACGATAGTGCCTATATTCAGCCTTCCGGTGGGATTGTCCAATACGGCCTTTTTCCATTTGAGGGTATTGCCTTCAACGGTAACAGGCCGTTGGGGATTGACCGGTTGGTTCGCCGGGAGCACATCGTCTTGCCTGAGACTTTCCCGTCCGGCCAGCGGCCCTACAATCCACCAGTCCGTCACGAAACCGAAGCCCCGTGTCAGGTCGCTCAACGGTCCGGCCGCCTCGACGGATTTCAAGTATCCGGCCAGCTCCTGAATGATGTCCGGATCCCGGGTTGCGCGGGCCGCCTGCAGGCATAAGTTGATGGCCGTGCGCGTATTTCCCTGCTGCTGCAAGGACGGAGAGATTTTCGGCACGGCTTGCGCGGCGGCGTTGACGATCCGGGGATTGCTGTCCGCCAAGGCTTCCTGCAACACCGGGGCCGCGCCCGCGTAACCCATGTCGCCCAGCGCCGTCAGGGCCGCCATGCGCAGCTCGGGATTCGGATCCCGTGCGGAGTCCATCAACGCCTGGACGGCTTCCTCGCTTTTCCGGGATCCCAGCACCCGGAGCATCTGGGCCTTCTGAGCGGGGGCCGCCTGTATCAAATCGGAGAGCAGCAGCGTGGATGTCTCGTTGCCGGGCAGCCGGGCCAGAATCGCGGCCGCGGACTTTTGCACCCGGGGATCGCTGTCTTGAAGGCATTCCGCCAAGACCGGCGCGGCTTCCGGAACCACGGTTTCCGGACGCTGCTCGATCAGTGTCAGAAACTCGAGCCGGATGGCGCCCCGCGAGTTTCCCACCGCTTGGACCACCGCGCGGGTGATGTCCTCGCCGGGCAGTGCGGCGAGCAGATCGCGGGCCGCGCTCCGGACCTGGGGATCCTTATCCCGGACGGCCACCATGAGGAAGGGCCAGGCCCGTTTCCCCGCCGTTTGCACGAGACCGTAATAACCCGCACACCGCAAGTGAGAAACCGAGGTGTTTGTACACACCAGCTTGTAAGCCTCCTGCGCGTCTTCCGCCAGGCCGCGCTGGGCCAGGAGATCGGCCAGAACGAGGAGCGACGCGGCCGCGGTGTCCCTTTCCGGGCCGAAGCCCTCCTTAAAGAAACGCTTCAATGCGGAGAAACACTTGGGTTCCGGTATACGGCCGGCCGCGGCGATGGCGGCCATGCGGACCGCGTTGTTTTCATCCCGCAGCGCCCGCAGAACGGTATCCGCCGCCTCGGCGTCATGCCGCGCTCCCAGCGATTTGATGATCGCCGCTTTCCAGGCCGGCTCCATGGCGGAGTTGGCCGCTTCGATCAAGGCCCGGGTGGACGCATGGCCCGGTATGCGCTCCAAGGCGTACAAGGCCATTTCCCGCACGGGTGGACGGTTCAAAAAGATGGCCACCGGCTCCACGGAAGCCTCCCCGCCGATGCGGGAAAGCATCATCAGGGTGAACTTGGCCTGTTCGGGCGCGAGATTGCCCAGCAGGATGAGCAGCAGTTCTTTTTCCACGACGGCGCGTTCACGTTCCGAACCCGGGCTGGTGGACTGGTTGACCATGGCTTCCACGGTGCGCCGGGCCCATTTTTCCCCGGTGGGAGTGGATTTGCCGATTTGCTGAATGAGTCCGGGCAGCGCGGAGGGCCCCAGCAGCAACAATTGATCGAAAGCCTGCTGGCGGAGTGTGGCGTCATGCGCCGCCAACTGATCGAGTAGAATCTCCATGCTTTGACTGCGGGAAAGAACGGGACACCCCAGTATCGAGGCCAAAAGGATCAATATCGAAAGTTGTTTAAGTCTCATGGAATATCTCCTATATAATAAGGAACTTACAAGTACCATGGCGCGCGATACGGGCGGCTCAGCCACCGGTTGGCCTCGGGATCGTTGACGAATTCTTCACGTACCGGATCCCATTGCAGCTTGCGTCCCAGGCGCAGAGCGATATTGCCCAGATGGGCGCAAGTGACCGAGCGATGGCCGATTTCCACGTCGCAAATTGGTTTTTTGCGTGTCAGAACGCAGTTGACCCAATCCTGTTCATGTCCCGGGCTTTCATACAGATGAACATCGTTAGATCCCAAGGTTTCGTGCATGAGGGATTTGGGTTCGGTCTCCATGCCGCCCCGCCACACATGGACCCAGCCGTCGGAGCCTTCAAAGCGGGTTCCGTGTTCCGGATTGGTGGCGATCATCTTGATCCCGTCGTCGTAATAATAGGTGCAATTGAAACTCGTATAGGTTTCGAAGATTCCGTCGCGGGGCAGCGTGCCGGTTCCCTCCACGGAGACGGGGCCGCTCAGGTCCCGCCCCAGCCCCCACTGGGCGATGTCAAAATGGTGCGCGCCCCAATCGGTCATCTGGCCGCCGGAATAATCGAAGAACCACCGGAAATCCCACAGAAAGCGGCGTTTGTTATATGGGACCTTGGGCGCGGGGCCAAGATACAGGTCCCAGTCCAATCCCTCGGGCGGGTCGCTGTCTGGTTCCCAGGGGCCGTCGGAACCGTTGGGCAAAAAGACCTTGACGGTGTGGATCTTCCCGATGCGCCCGCTGCGGACCAGTTCGCACGCGAAACGGAAGTTGCTTTCCGACCGCTGCTGGCTGCCGACCTGGAATATCCGCCCGTATTTCCGGACGGCCTTGACCAGGGCTTTCCCTTCGTTGATGGTGAGGGTCAAGGGCTTTTGGCAATAGATATCCTTCCCCGCCTCGCAGGCGGAAATGGCGATCCGGGTATGCCAGTGATCGGGCGTGGCGATGAGCACGGCGTGGATGTCGTCGCGGTCGAGCAATTCGCGGAAATCGTTATAGGTATCACAATCCTGGTTGCCGTATGTGTCATCCACCCGGTTCTTGGCGCGCTCGCGGTGGGGCTCATACACGTCGCAGGCAGCGAGCACGCGAGTCTGGGGAATGCCCAGAAGGACGCTCATGTTGCCCGTGCCCATGCCGCCGACGCCGATGCAGCCGATGGTGATCTGGTCGTTGGCGGCGGCGCGCCCTTGGGCGTACAGGTTCTTGGCGATCACCGGCAACGCCAACGCGGCCGTTCCCGTGGCGCGGGCGGCCGAGCCGATGAAGGTTCTGCGGGATATTTTTTTGGACATACGATTCCTCTCCCCTCGGTTACGGATCTATCCGGGATCCCGGTTCGCTTGATTTCAGTTTCAACTATCCGCCGGGCCATGTAAAGGATTTGACTGTTCCACATGGAACGCTTTCCCCGGATCAATCACGGGACGTTCCATCCGATTATCATTCACCCGATCGCGGGGCAGTGTCAATGTTTCTCCCGAACGTTATCCGGCTTTCCCGGCCGGTATAGATTGAAAAAAGGCCGCGGGCCATAGTATGATTTCAGGCCGTGGGCCGCGCATCGTATCCCAAGACCCACTCAATCCAATCAAGGGAGAGAAACCATGAAACAACTTCGCTGGGGAGCGTGGATCGCGCTGGTTCTGGTGACGCTGACGCCGGGGGCCATGGCGGACGGTTGGAAATCGCTGTTCAACGGGCAAAATCTGGATGGCTGGAAAACGGCCGGGGACCAGGAATGGAAAGCGGCGGATGGCGTCATGCACGTGAAAGCCACGGGCAAGGAAATGGGCTGGCTGATCGCCGACGGAACCTATTCGGATTTCGTGGTGCAGGCCCGCTTCCAATGGAAGGGCGGCAACAGCGGTCTCCAGATCCGCAGCCGGCTGGAGGGGGACAAGATGATCGGCTACCAATGCAATCTCGATCCCAGCCGTCCCACGGCTACCGGTTCGTTGCTGGAAGAAAACGCCCGGGGATTGATCATGGAAACCAAGGTGAAGGCCGACGCCGTGTTCAAAAAGGGGCAGTGGAACACCTATGAAATATCCGCCATCGGGGATCACATCCAAATCTACGTCAATGGAATTCAAACGGTGGATGCCAAGGATCCCAAGGGTGAGAAAACCGGTCTGATCGCTTTACAGATGGCTCCGGGCGAAGGCGGCGCCATGCAGTGGAGCGATATCCGGATCCTGGAGATTCCAAATCATCAGGACTGGGTTTCCCTGTTCAACGGCCAGGACCTGACCCATTGGAAGCCCGTGGGGGACGCCGCCTGGGCGGTGGAGGAGGGCGTGATTCATGGCAAATCCAAAGGCGGCAAATACGGTTGGCTGATCTCCGATCAGGAGTACAGCGATTTCCATTTCTCCACGCGCTTCAAGATGGCCACCGGCAACTCGGGGATTCAGTTCCGCAGTTGGCTGGTGGAATCGGAAGAGATGGGCATGGTGCACGGCTTCCAGGCCGACCTGGCCTCGGGCAGCGACTGGATCAACGGCCATCTGTATGACCAAAGCGAAAAAGGAGTGACCGCCAAGCCGTCGTTCGACGCCAGCCAGATCATTGACTGGGAAGGCTGGAATACGTACGAAATCACCGCCATCGGTCCCAAGGTGGAATTGTTCATCAACGGCAAGAAAACCGTGGAACACAGCGATCCCACGCGGTTGAAGGGCATCTTCGCGTTTCAAATCCACGCCGGCATCCAAATGGACACCTATTGGGACGACATCCGCATCATTCCGTTCAAGTAAATACCTCGGAATTCGGCAGAAGATTCATTGCAGACACAAAAATTGAGAGGCACAAAAAAGTGAGGGGCACATTTCCACGTGCCCCTTTTTGTTTTAGTTATCCGTATTTTGGTTGATCGGATCAATGCGCCCATTTTTCCGGCAGCCTGGCCGGACATCGATTCGACGGGTGAGAGAGAACCATCCAGAATCCCCTCTCCCTCTGGGAGAGGGCCAGGGTGAGGGAAAGTCCGGAAAGGGCGCCAAATTGGCGTTTCGGACAATCGATTAATCCATTTATATGATCTGCCTCGGAAAAACTCCTCGGAACCTAATGAGGCAAAACATCCTCACCCAAACCGGTTCCCGTTACGCTTTCCAGATCAACTGCTTTTCGAAATCGTCATGCAGTTTGTATTTCTTCACATGGTCCTGAACGCGTTCGCCGATGATTTCGATCTTGCTCAGATCGGCCTGCCCCATACCCGCCTGGGCGCAATAGTTCAGGTAGCCGATGTTGCCGAAGTCGATGCCCATCAATTCCACGGCCGTGCGGTCCGCGGCGAGCCAGTCCAGGCTGGCCACCGCCACTTTGTGATCGACCGGTGTGCCTCCGACCGGCCCGTTGCCTTCCATGCCCTCGAAACCGTCAATCACCGCCAAATCGGGATGCAGGCGGGGCGCGTTGGCGAAGAGGCTGTAATTCACGCCCTTGTATCCGCCGCCGTGATTGATGGGCTTGTCATTCCGGGCCCCGCGCGTGCTGCCCGGCCCCCAGCGGAATCCCTTGTCCTTGATCGGCGCGCCGAACACGATGTTCTTGAGCGATAGCGTGGCCACCACGCGGTCGTGAGTCTTCATGACGGCGGAGGAAATGACGAACGTTTCGGGATCGAGCAGCAGGCGCGACATGCGGACCGCGTGCGGGTGAAAATCCTCGTCGCTGACCGTATACACGGTATCGACGGGCTGTTCATCCAGGTCCACGAAGTCCACCGTGTATTTCTTCTTCAGCTCGAAATAGCCGTAATTATCGAAGCCTTCAAAAGTGGGGCCGCTGGCCGCCGATTCGGCGATGCAGACTTTATCGGTCTTGCCGATGGATTGTAGAAACTCCAGGATGCCGGCCAGGCAATCGGCATGGGAGGCGCACAACGGCGTGGTGATGGAAACGTTGTTGGGCTTGATCACCACGGGACGGTTGCCGATCGCCGTCTTGATCTCGCCGGCGAAAGGCTTCAAGGCGTTGATAATGTTTTCCATGCGGTTGCCGCCGGCCATGAGCGCGACGCGGCTGGCGCCCGGTCCCGCCGCGGATTCAGAAGCGCCCATGGCGGAACGGGCGCCCGGCATACCCCAGGCAGCGGCCATCCCCCCGGCCAGGGCGGATTTGAGAAACGTTCGACGATTGGAAGAATACATGGTGAAGACCTCCATCAAGGTGGCTCCAAGCGGGGTGGTTAAGCTGCCCTCTTGGTTCTGGATCGGTGGTTCATGATAAAGCAAATCCCGGAGATTGGCAATCAGGGGCGGGAAAAACCTCGGCGGGATTATTCCAGGTGGACTGGTCTAATTATTCCGGGTGGACGGGGCATCACCCGGACTCCATGGCGCGCGCCTCTCCGGCGGCGGGGAACAGGATCGTGAAGCGGGATCCCTCGCCGGGCTGGCTTTGGACCTGAATCGAACCTCCGTGTCCGCGAACGATTCCCAGCACTGCCGCCAGTCCCAGGCCGCGTCCCGTAAACTTGGTCGAGAAAAACGGATCGAAAATCTTCGCCTGGGTTTCCGCGTCCATGCCGCATCCGGTGTCGGCGACTTCCAAAAAGACGTACTCCCCGTCGGTTAAATCCTCGCCCAGAAAGATCTTGGAGCGGTTTTCGTTCGTGGAATGGAAAACGCCGGTGCGGATCCGGATCCGGCCGCCCTTTTCGCCGGTCGCCTCGGAGGCATTGGTCACCAGGCTCACCACGACTTGCCGGATCAGGCCGGCGTCAGCGCGGATGGCGGGGAGAAGCGAGGCCAGGTTGTACTGCAATGTCACATGGCGCGTCACCGAAATCTCGATCAAGTGAACCATGTCTTGGATCAGGCTGGACATATGAAGCGGTTTCAGGACGAACCGGCCCTTCCCCGCGTACGCCAGGAGCTGGCTGGTGAGTTCGGAGGCGCGGAGCGAGGCGGTTTCGATATCCTTGGCGTACTTGCGGACCGGCGAGTCGGCGGGCAGGCTGCGCATGATCATGCCGGCGTTGCCGAGGATGGTGGTCAGGAGGTTGTTGAAATCGTGGGCGATGCCCCCCGCGAGCACTCCGAGGCTTTCGAATTTCTGGGCGTGAAGCAGTTGGGATTGCAGGCGGTTCCGAACCTCTTCATTGCGTTTGCGTTCGGTAATATCCCGGACAATGGCTTGGATGAAGTCTTGCCCGTGGAACTGGATGCGTTTCAGATTGACTTCCACATCGAAACTGGTGTTATCGGGGCGCACATGCCGCCATTCAAAAAATTGAGGGATGTTATTCAGGGCGTTCTGCAAATATTGGTGAGAGAGTTCGTGCGAGGACGCGCCATCCTGTTGGACCGGAGGCGAAAACGCCGCAGGGGTTTGGCCCAGGATGGCTTTCCGCGGCTGGTTGAACAATTCCTCCGCCCGCGAGTTGCAATCCACGAAACGGCCGTCCTGGATGAGAAAGATGGCGTCGTTGGAGGATTCGAACAGGGTGCGGTACTTGGTTTCGCTTTCTTGCAGCGCCTCTTCCGCCTGCTTGCGTTCGGTGATATCCCGGCCGACGGACTGGAATTCGATGAGCATTCCGTCCCGGTCGAAAATCGCCTGGTCGATCCAATGCTGCCAGCGGACTTGGCCGTCCGGCAGGACGGTGGTGTGCTGAATGGTCTGAATGGGATTGGCGGGACTGAACCGGCTGAGATGCTCGCGTAATCGGCGCCGGTCCTCATCGGGAATAAATGTCATGAAATTCGCCCCGATGAGATCGTCTTTTTTCCTCTTGAAATAATCGCAATAAGCTCTGTTGACAAAGGTCAGCGTGCCGTCGGGATTGAAACCGCAGACCAGATCGGTCTGCCGCTCCAGGAGCAACCGGTATTTTTCCTCGCTTTTGAGAAGATTTTCCAGAATCCGCTGCTGGTCGCAGAGGTTCTTCAAGACGCGGTCCACTTCCCGCGAAACGGGATCGGGGGCCACGAAATCCCCCGGGGGGATCAGGTAGAAATTCTGGCACACCCAACCGTTCGTGATCACGATGGGGTGCGTGTAGATGACATCCAAAATGATTTCCGGATCGAACTTGTTCCGGTGGTATTGAGCCAAACCCAGCGCGTCATGCGTGGCGAGGAAATGCAGAAGATGGGCGATGGTCTCCCGGATGCGCATGACTCCGTAATCGCGGTTCAGAATCCAGGTCATTTCGATGGCGAACCGCACCGCGGAAAATCCCTTGCTTTTGGCGGTTTCGACCGTCTGGCCGAACACATCCGAAACGTGGCGCAGGATGGAATCCGCCCCGGGGCGGACGCCGCCGCCCTGGGTCAGAAACGTATCGATCCGGGTGATGAGAATCGACTGGGAAACCAGACTACGGCCGATGTCGATCTCACTGCCCCGCAGCTCGTTGATTATGGTGTCGGGAGAATTTTCGTCCGTGAGATAGACGCACTGTTCCCCCCGCTCCAAACCGACCTGGAGAAACGGTATGACCGTGGCCAGTTGTTCGTGCGTGTCCTGATAAATCAGACAGGCTTGATCGTGAACGCCCAGCCGCCGCAGAGACTTGATCAATTGGGCTTCCGGCTTTTGCATGATTGCCATGAGTTGAAATCCTATACTCAACCCCGCGTTTTCCCCGCCCTTCGTCTCCAGGCAGGCCGTAATAAACCGGAAAGCCGAACCGCTCTCAGGTCAACGAGGGCATTTAAATCGTTAATATTAATGAATAAAGAATTAAATACAATAGAATCCCCCCCGGACAAGCTCGCGCCGAATCGGAAACGGCGCTTTTGAGTCATCCAAAGACGAAGTGGCAAAAAGAGAAAATGATACTGAGACGCTCCATATATTATATTGTAGTGCAGGCGTCCCGCCTGCCACCCGATTTTGTGCAGACAAGATGTCTGAACCACCATTCAGTGACTTTTTGCCGCTCCAGCCTCCAAAGGAACATCGCGATGGATAGACAATCCACCGGATCACTCGAACCATTAACCATCATCCCCTACATTTGGTACATTAAAATAATTCCGATTTGACCTCGCAAGGGTCATGGGATGCTCTACATGCCCAACCGATAAGAACAATGGTGACATCCTTGTCAAACTGTTGGATAATAAGGATGATGATGCGCTCATCGCGTTATTCCAGAACCTGGAAAGGGGTTGAATGACGATGACTCAAATCCACAAAACCTCCCGCCGTACCTTTCTGCAATCCACCGGGGCTTCCGCGATCACCCTGGGCTTCGTGGGGACCGCTCCCGTGTTCGTGCCCCAGGCGGTGTTGGGACAAAATCCTCCCAGCGGCCGGATCGTGATCGGCCATATCGGTTTGGGATGGCGGGGCTTCGAATTGCTGCGGCAGACGTACCGGAATCCCAATTTTCGCATCGCGGCGGTGGCTGACCTGGATCTTTCGTTCCTCATGAAGCGGCTTCAGTTTTTGGACGACCAGGCCGCGATCGACCGCGCCTGGGTCCAGGCGGAGGGGTGGGACTGCCTGCCCGCGCCCACACCCGCGGGGGGGGCGGATCCGTACCTGGATTACCGTTACCTGCTGGACCGGAAAGACATCGACGCGGTGGTGATCGCCGTCCCCGATCATTGGCACGCCAAGACATTTATCGACGCGCTCGACGCAGGCAAAGATGTTTATGGTGAGAAGCCGCTGGCCTTGACCATCAATCAGGGCCGGGCGGTCGTCCGGAAAGTCCAAGAAACCGGGCGGGTGTTCCAAACCGGGATGCAGCAACGCTCCGATCCCCTGTTCCGGACCGCGTGCGAGTATGTCCGCAACGGGCGGCTGGGTGCCCTGAAGCGGATTCGGATCCTGATCCGGGGCACTAATGTCATCGATCCCCTGCCGGACGCGCCGGTCCCGCCCGGCCTGGATTGGGACCGCTGGTTGGGCCCCGCTCCCAAGGTGCCGTACAATCCCCAGCGGTGTCACGTCACCTTCCGCTGGTTTTGGGATTATTCCGGCGGGCAGATCACCGACTTGGGCACTCATCACGCGGACATCGCGCAATGGGCGCTGGGGATGGACCGCTCGGGTCCACGGAAAATCGAGGGACAGGCTTCAACCCGGCCGGGCGCCTATGAAACCTACACGGATTACGACATCCGGCTGACTTACGAAAACGGCGTAGTGCTCAGTTTCGAAAGCAAGCCCGATTTCGACATGATCTTCGAAGGAGACAAAGGCGAGATTTTCGTCAACCGGAGTGTGATCAAATCGACGCCGGAGGATATCCTGAAAGAACCTTTGGCCGCCAACGATATTCGTCTGCCGGTCAGCGAGAACCACATGCAAAACTGGGTGGATTGTATCCGCTCCCGGTCTTTGCCTCTTACCGATGTCGAGACCGGCCAACGCTCGGCCACCGTATGCCATCTCGCCAATATTTTCGGCATGGTGCAACGGCCCTTGGAGTGGGACCCGGTCCGGGAAGTGTTCGTGAACGATGCGGAGGCCAATCAATACCTGGACCGCCCCCAACGGGAACCCTACGCCATTTGATACATAGAATCGAATCGGTCTGAAATTTCGCCCCGAGAGAGTGGTGCGGATGGTCAAACGATCGCTGCTGGGGTTGCTCCTTCTTCTGTCCGGAATGGCGGACGCCGCCTGGAGCGACATTCATAACCAACATTTCCGGTATTGGAACGCGTCCGATGGCCTGGCGGAGTCCTGGTCGTATGGGATTAACCGAAGCCCCTTGGGCCATATCCTGATCAGTCACGGCGAAGTGGGGGAATTCAGCTGGCTGGACGGCTATTTCGTGCATGTCCTGCCCAGTCCCGGGGCCTACACCGCGGTGCAGGAAAGCCCCGCGGGTCAATTTTGGGCTATGTCCCCCAAAGGTTTGCAAACCCTGATCGGCAAGCAATGGGTGGAATTCCCCGTGGCGGAAATCGCCGGAGCGGATGGGGAAGTCCACCTGCTCCCCGGCGTGGATGATCAGGTTCTTTTTCTGTTGCCGGACCGCTTGATGGCCTTTCACGCCGGCCGGCAGGAATCCACCGTGATCAAGCAGTCGGACGCGGCCCATATCGGCCGATTCATCTCGCTGCACCGCGCCAGTGCGCACGAGATCTGGGTCACGGGTGAGCATGGCATCGCGCGGGTGCGGGAAACGAAAAGCCCATTGGATTCCAGTATTCCTTGGGAAGACTTCCCATGCCCCGAGAGCGCCGGATTGCGGGATTTTGTGTATGTGGCCGAAGCCCCGGACGGCGCGTTGTACTCCAGCGCGGAGTCTCCCGCCCTGGGCCGCCGGGTGGTCGCGGAACATACGGCATCCGGATGGCGGACCGCCTATGTCAACGAGGACGATAACCAGTTGCTTATGGGCTTCCCCGGTCCGGACGATTATTTTTTCGTGGCCAAGATGAATCCCGTACGGGGATTGTTGCTCAGCGCCCGGGTCCGTGGCCAAGAGACCGTTTTGGAAAAGAACGAGGTGATGGCCGGACGGTTTTACAACGCCGAGTTGGAACCGGGCGGCGTGTTTTGGTTCGCCACGTCGCAAGGCGTTGTGCGTTACGCGCCGCCTACCTGGCGGACGCCGTCCGCCACGGCGGGGAACGACCAAACCTTTCATGCGATCGAGGAAGATTCCGCCGGGCGGATTTGGTTCTTGAACCGAACCTCTCTATTGTGCTTGGAAAACGGTGTCTGGGAAGAATATCCCTTCCCTGCCTATGTTTATTCCTTCATTTTTCAAACCACGGGATTGTGCCCTCTGCCGAACGGGAAACTGGCCATCCGGACGGATACGCCTTATCTGCTGGAATTCGATCCCTCCACCGGGCGTTACGAGGGGGTTTCCCATCCCCGGGGTTTCGAGATCGGGTATTTGCGTCCCCGGAAAAAGGGAGGCGCCTGGGTGCAAACAAGCGATCCCCGGACCGGGGATTTCGGCCTCGAGATTTACGACGGAGTGCGTTTTCAACCCGTGGCGAACCTGAAGGATCAGTGGAAATTCGGGGAGCTGCGCTATTTGCTCGAAGCGGAGAACGGGGACCTGTGGCTGGGCGGGGTTCGGTCCGAAGGCCTGGGCTTGTACCGCAAGGGGAAGTTGCACCAGTTCTCGAGCCGCGACGGCTACACGGACCGTGGGACGTTTTGTTTTCTGGAATTAGGTGACGGCAAAATCTGGACGGGCGGCCGGGACAAAATCATGGAATACGATGGGAAATCCTGGCGGGAAGTGCTCACCGGCCTGGATTCAGTGCGTTCCATGATTCTCGGGCGGGATGGCGGCATCTGGGTGGCGTGTGGAGTGGGGTTGTTAAGGTACTGGAACGGCTCGTGGGTTGCCAACACTCATGAAGAAGGATTGCCTAACACCGCCATTTACAGGGTGTTCGAGGATAGCCGGGGTAGAATCTGGGCCGGGACCGCCAGCGGTTTGAGCTTGTATCACCCCGATGCCGATCAAGATCCGCCGGAGACATTGATCCCCGCGGAAAGGAACGTCAAGGAAGCGCCGCCGGCCGGGGACTACCGAATCGTCTTCGGGGGTATCGACAAATGGAAATACACCGGCGCGAACCGTTTGTTGTTCTCGTACCGGATGGATGGGGGCAAATGGTCACCGTTTATTCCAGAGCCGTTGGAGACTTTCACGGGATTGTCGTTTGGGCCTCACCGGTTGGAGGTGAGGGCCATGGACCGCAACTGGAACATCGATCCCACGCCCGCGGTGTTCGATTTCACCGTGCTGGAGCCGTGGTACTACGAGCGTGGATTTTTGTATATCGCCATCGCGGGAATCGTGATCATCCTTCTGCTCACCGGATATTCAACCACGCGGCATTATCAATTGCGGAAAACTTTCCGGCAAATGCAGGAAGCCAACGAACAGCTGCAACTCGCCAACCAGAAACTGCGGGATTTGGACCAAATGAAAACCGCCTTCGTGTCCCAGGCGTCCCACGATTTGCGCACGCCGCTCACCACCATCAAAAGCAGCCTGGACATTTTGATGCGGGGAGTCGGCGGGGGATTGAGCGAAAAACAGTTGAGCATCGTGGAGCGGGCGCACCGCTCCGTCAACCGGCTGAACGACCTGGTCAATGATGTGCTGGACCTGTCCCGTATCGAGTCGGGGCGCATGATTCTGAACAAATGCGTGATTCCCATGCGCACCCTGATGGAGGATCTTGTCCATGAAAACCGCCTGGTGGCCAAGCAGCGGCAGATTGCCCTGGAATTGCAATGCGGCGACGGCTTGTTCCTGGTGGAAGCCGACGCGGGGAAAATGGAGCGGGTGGTGAGCGAATTCATCGGCAACGCCCTGAAATACACCCCGGAAGGGGGCCGCGTGACCGTGCGGCTCTATCAAACGGAGCCTTCCCGCATTGTGATCGAGATCCAGGACACGGGGATTGGAATGAGTCCGGAGGAAATGAATCGCATCTTCGACCGCTTTTACCGGATTCCCCGGTCGGTGGACATGGCCCGGGGGACCGGCTTGGGCCTGTCCATCGTCAAGGAGCTGGTGGAGATGCACGGCGGGCAAATCCAGGTACAATCCAAGATCAACGAGGGGACCCGGTTCACCATCCGGCTCCCGGTGGCGCAGCCCGGAAATCCGGAGAGTGCGGGGAAACGGGGAGAAAACGCATGAGCGGCAAAGGCTTGTTGTTGTTGGTCGATGACGAAGAGGATATCCGCCAAAACCTGCGGGATTACGCGGAAATGGAAGGGTACGATGTGTTGGAGGCGGAAAACGGCGAGGAAGCCTTGCGCATTCTGGACCAGGAACATCCCGGCGTGGTGATCAGCGATATCATGATGCCGGTGATGGACGGGCTGGAATTGCTGAAGCGCATCCACGCCGGCGGCAACGACGTGCCCGTCATCATCATGACCGCGTTCGGCACCATCGAGCGGGCCGTGAAGGCCATGAAACTGGGCGCCGCCGATTTCATCACCAAGCCGATCGATCTGGACATGATGCTGCAAGTGGTGAAGCGGGTGCTCACCCGGGCCGAGCTGGAACAAAAAGTCAAACAGCAGGAACAACAGATGAAGGAAGACCTGCACCTGGCTTCCCTGATCCAGCGTTGCATGCTGCCGCCGAACCTGGACACACCCCTGCTGTCACTCCATCTGCGTTATGAACCCCTGATCGAGATCGGGGGAGATTACTTGACCGCCCAGGTTTACGGCGACGACCGCATCGGGGTAGCCCTCTATGACGTGACCGGCCATGGCGTGGCCGCCTCCCTGGTGGCCACCATGATTCATCACCAACTCTCTCTCCTCATGGCCAAACCCGGCCAGCCGTATGAGATCCTGCACCAGATCAATCAGTTCGCGACCGAGAAATTCTGCGTCACCGGCATCTTTTTCACGCTGGTGATCGTGCAGATCGACGCCCGCCAGGGGATCCTCACCGCCGCCAACGCCGGGCATCCCGATATCCTGATCTGGCGGACGAACCGCGATGAGTTCGAGACCGTGGCCTCGCATACCCTGCCGGTGGGGATCCAAAAATTCCAGGTCCAGGAGACGCACCAGTCCGTCTTGCCCCTGGCCCACGGCGACCGGATCCTTCTCTACACGGACGGCTTCACGGAAACCCGGTTGAAGAACAATGAGATGTTGGGACGCAAGGCCTTCATGGACATGATCCAGCCCTGGATACGGCTTCCCGCCCCCGAATTCCTCGACTGGACCTTTCAGGAAACCGCCGCCCGGCGGGCGGGGGAACCCACGGACGATTTGACGTTAGTGGCCGTGGACCGGAAATGAATCCTGGTTAGGGGAAAAAATCCAACTTTCCCGTCCCGATGTTCCCGGCGGGCATTCCCCCCGTAATCTGAAAATGGTATGGTAAGGCCGGTAACTCCGGGAAGACTTCTTTCCCCGGGAGGAATTTTTCAACGATATGTCTCAATCCGGCGTGGATTGAATCTGACCGTGGGTGTGAAACAATGAAAATAGAGGTGCGCAACGAATCGGGTGTCGCGATCATCAAACCGGATGGAAGAATGGACTTCAACGCGTTGTCGGAGTTCACCGGGATACTTAACCGCTCCATTCAAGAAGGCGCGAACAAGATCCTCATCAACTTCTCCAGTTTGGAGTATATGAGCAGTGCGGGGATCCGCGCCTTGATGGAAGGCATGAAACGGCTGGAACCCCAGCAGGGCGTGATGGCTTTCTGCGATTTGCATCCCCAGATCAAGGAATTATTCGAAGTGGTGCAATTGAACAAGATATTCACCATCTATCCCTCGGAATTCGAAGCGTTGGACGCCTTGATGAGCTGAACCGTGGGCGGACGGCGCCCCGCTATCCCGCCGATGGCCTTCTTCCGTTCGAGGCCGCTCCTTCCCCTGATTTCCCCGCGCACGGAATGAAAAATTCCTGAAGTATTTTGACATCCGCCTTATTTCTAGAAAATTTCAATTTTCGTTTCGGTCCAAATTCATCCCGGTCAGAAAATTCCCTCGCAGCATGTTGAATCATAGGCGCATCCCCGGGAGGGGAACGGACAATGTTTTTAGTTTCATCCGAGTAATGCGTAAACAAGACTTTTGCCCGGGATTGACCCCCTGGGCTGCTGTACAGGCATCCCCTGAAGGGAACTCATCTTCCTGCTTCGCCTAAGGTTCCTCGCAATTGGAAGAATGAAAGCATCGTCAGTAGGCTTTCCCTCACTCTGCCCCTTTCCCAGAGGGAGAGGGAATTGGGATAGTTCTCTCAAATCCGTTCGATGGGATCGCCGCTTCCCTCTCCTGGCAAAGGGCGCCTGTACCGGATGAACTGTTTTATTTTAAAAATTTAAAACATACATTTCCTTGTTTCAACCGGACTTGAAACAAGTTGCTGCGAAACTGATTTTCATTTTCGGGAAATCTGGGTAGAATAGATAAAAATATGGTTCATCTGGCAAGTGTGCACTTTTTTCAGACCGCCGGTTTGCAGTTCTACGATATGATCGTTGAAAACCGCCCACCCCAAAATCCCCTCTCCCTCGGGGAGAGGGCCAAGGTGAGGGTATTTTTGTAGAGGCGGACCCGGGTGTCTGCCCTCATCCCGGAGTGGATTGAATCGGTATTGCCTCATTCGGTACGCACTTCCCGGATGATCAATAAAATATCGGAGCCCCGGTCAGGCCGGCCATCTCAGGCATGCCGTGGAGTCCGCGGGCGCGAACTCACCTGTCTCGCAAGGTTCGTTGGGAGGTGGAAAAAACCGGACTGAACGAATAAGGGGAGTGGAATGTATCCATCCTGGCGCTCTGAACTGGCAAATCCATGAAAAGTAAAATACTCATCGTGGATGATCATCCCATTGTGCGGCATGGGCTCAAACAACTCATCAACCAGGAGAATGATTTGATTGTCTGCGCCGAGGCGGACAGTGTGATTTCGGCCTTGCACAAAATCGACAGCGAGAAGCCGGACATCGCCATTGTGGACATTCACTTGGGGGAAAGCAACGGCATCGAGTTGATCAAACTCATCCGCGCGCGGTACAGCGAATTCCCCATTCTGGTGATCTCGCTGCACGAAGAATCCCATTTCGCCGAAAGGGCTTTGAAGGCCGGGGCGATGGGATACATCATGAAGCAGGAATTGACGGACAAGATCATGATCGCCATCCGGAAAGTCCTGGAGGGGCAGATTTACGTCAGCGAAACCATGGCCTCGAAAATCCTGCAGAAGATATCGGGCCAGAAACCGGCGGGGATTCTGTCGTCGATCGAGGGCCTCAGCGACCGGGAGATCGAAGTGTTCCGGTTGATCGGCCAGGGATACACAACCCGGAAGATCGCCGATCATTTACATTTAAGCGTCAAGACCATCGAGACCTACCGGATGCGGATCAAGGAGAAACTCCATCTGGAAAACACCAACGAACTGCTGATGAAGGCGTTCGAGTGGGTGAACAACCAAACCCCGGCTTAAGGTATTCTCTCCGCTTCCTTCCCTCTCCCCTTCCCGGCCGGCGCGGATTCACGGCCGGGCTTCCAAAACCAGGTTAAACGGCGTTTGCGAGGCGCGGCGGAATTGGGTGAAACCGCCTTGGGTGACCACTTCACGGAGGCGTTTCTCGCCAGCCTGCGCTCCCAGACCCAGGCGGACATCCTGGCTCAGGGAGGCCGGGGTGCAAACCATGGTGGAGAAGGCGTAATACAAGCGTCCCACCGGGTTGAGATTCTTTTCCATTTCGTCTTCGGCGTACGGCTCGATGATCATCAGCGCGCCGTCCGGTTTCAGCGCCCGGCGGGCATGCGCCACGGCGCCCACCGGATCGCCCATGTCATGGAGGCAATCGAAAAAGGCGATCACATCGTAATCGTTTCCAGGAAAATTCTGGGCGGTGGCGGTTTCAAAGAAGACATTCTTCAGCCCGCTTTCGCGGGCGTTGGCCCGCGCCTGATGAATGGATTTTTCATGATAATCGAATCCATAGAACTGAGAATGAGGAAATTCCCGGGCCATGATGAGAGTCGATACGCCGTAGCCGCAGCCGACATCGGCTACTTTGGCGCCCCGGTGGAGAACGTCGTGCGTGCCGTTGAGGGAGGGGATCCATTCCTGGGTGATGTGCGCCAGATAACCGGGGCGGAAGAATTTCGCGGTTCCGCAGAAAAGGCAATCGTGGTGATCGTGCCAGCCGACGCCCTCCCCGGTGCGGAAGGCATCAGTGATCTTGGGTTCGTCGATCATGATCGAGGCCACGCTGTAGAATCCGCCGGTCATGTTCATGGGGCTGTTTTCATCGGCGAACACGGCCTTTTGTTCGGGAGACAAATGAAACTTTTGGGAATCCGTGTCATAGCTGATATAACCCGAAGCGGCCTGGGCAGCCAGCCATTCCCGGATGTAGCGCTCATGGGTGCCAGTTTTTTCCGCCAATTCCTGGGAATTGAGGGGGCCGTGTTGATCCAGGGCTTTGTAGAGGCCGAGGCGGTCGCCGATGATCACGAGGGGCGCGCTGGCGGCGGATCCCATATCGTGGATCATTTTTTCGAGGAATTGATTCAGCTTTTCGTCCATGAGAGTGCGTCCTTGTCTCAATCAGAGAATAATGTTTATTAAACCGATCTAATTAGTAGATTATGAAAAACAAATCCTGTCAAGCCAGTTTCAGGAGGGAGGCCGGGGATTGATGCGGGGGCTGGGAGGCAAAATCAAAAAAAAGCGTAGATTTTACTCCAGGCAAGAAGCGGTAACGCCAGGCAGGGGAGCAGATTCCTTAAGGCTTTTCGTATACCGCGCTGACCACCGTGGTGATGCCGCCACGGGGATTGAAATCGCCTTCGACTTTCATCCATAACGGTTCGCAGGCCGCGACCAGGTCATCGAGAATCTTGTTGGTCACCATCTCATAAAAGATGCCCTGGTTGCGGTAGCCGAAAAGGTAGATCTTCAACGATTTGAGTTCAATGCACTTTTTGCCGGGGATGTATTCGATGCGGATGGTGCCGAAATCCGGATTGCCGGTTTTGGGGCATACGGACGTGAATTCAGGGCAGGTGATGGCGATTTTGTATCGGCGTCCCGGATAGGCGTTGTCGAAGGTCTCGATCGGACTCATGTTCACCTCGGATCCAATGGAAATTTGGTTCATCCGGCAAGTGGGTACTTTTTTCAGACCGCCGGTTTGCAGATCGACGAACTGATCGATGAAAACCGCCCCCCAAAATCCCCTCTCCCTCTGGGAGAGGGCCAAGGTGAGGGTATTTTTTATAGATGCGGACCCAGGTGTCTGCTCCCATCCCGGAGGGGATGGAATCAGTATTGCCTCATCAGGTACGCATTTCCCGGATGATCCAGATATTTGATGAAAACCGTGTGGTTGACGCGGCTGTTCGTAATAGTGTACAACTTGGAAAGCCGGTTGGGGATGCGGGCGGAAGGGGGGAAAGGAGAATCACCAATGATTGAGATACCCGTAACACGAGTACAAAGGCGATTTGGCGGGATTCTCAAGCGAGTGGAAAACGGAGAGACATTTCATATCACCCGGCGGGGAAAAATCGTCGCGGTTCTCACTCCTTGCCTGCCTGCCGCGAAAAACGCCTACGCGGAACTACGGGAATTACAGAAAAAAAATCCTCTGGGCACTCTGGAAGAAATATTGGATTGGAAGAATGAAGGGAGGCGGTAGAGAGATAACCAGGACATAGCTTTAAAATCGCAAAACCTTGTACATGCCGATGTAAGGGCACTTTGCATTGTGCCCTTACGATCGGTGCGTGTGAGCCGCCTTTGAAAAAACACAATCTCGCCGCCATCATGCTCACGCAGCCAATGTCCTTGCATTCACAAACCGGCTTATACGGGCTTGAATACGCCCTGAAGTAATTCGAAAAGTCCAATGTCGAAACGACCGGCATCCTCCATGAATCCAAAAGCCAATGAGTTCCTGAAAAAACTGAAACAGGATCTGAATCCGCCCCAGTATGAAGCGGTGACGTACACCGGCGGGCCGCTCTTGGTGCTGGCGGGGGCGGGCAGCGGCAAGACCAGGGTCATCACCTACCGGGTGGCGTACTTGATCTCGGTTTTGGGTTTAGCCCCGTGGAACGTGCTGGCCGTGACCTTCACGAACAAGGCGGCCCGCGAAATGCAAGAACGGGTCCAGGAGCTGCTTGGCGGGATGCCCAAGGGATTGTGGATCGGCACTTTTCATTCCATCTGCGCGCGGATCTTGCGTATGGACGGCCAGGCCATGGGCATTGATTCGAATTTCGTCATCTATGACACCGCCGATCAAACCGCCGCGGTGAAACGGGCGCGCGCCCAGTGCCAGATCGGGGAGGACAACCGCGTGTCCCCTGCGCAATTCCTATATCAAATCTCCCAGGCCAAAAACCGGTTCGAGGGGCCGAAGGAATACACGGAGAAGGCGAAGAGCGCCATCGACCAGGCCGCCGCGGTGGTATACGCGGAGTACCAGAAGGTCTTGCGCGCGAACCACGCGCTGGATTTTGACGACCTGCTGCTGGAGTGCGTGCGCCTCATCCGCTCAGTCCCCTCCGTGGGCGATGTGTACCGGCAGCGGTTTCAGCACATCCTGGTCGATGAATACCAGGACACCAACGTGCCGCAGGCGATGCTGATCAAAGAATTGGCGCGCGGCCATGGGCAAGTCTGCGTGGTGGGCGACGATGACCAGTCGATTTACCGGTGGCGCGGGGCCGCCGTGGAGAACATCCTCTTCTTCGGGCGTGATTATGGCAACCTGCGGACTGTGCGGTTGGAGCAGAATTACCGTTCCACGCAGACGATCCTGGAGGCGGCCGGCGGATTGATACGGCACAATCAATCCCGGCATGCCAAAACCTTGTGGACGAAAGGCGTGATGGGAGAAAAGGCTGGAATCGTCAATCTGCCGGAAGAGCATTCGGAAGCCTATTGGATCTGCGGCCAGGCGCAGCGGCTGCATGAGGGCGAGGAGAAGGTCCCGTATGGAGACATCGCTGTGTTTTTCCGCACCAACGCCCAATCGCGCCTGTTCGAGGAGGAATGTGTCCGCCGGGGGATTCCCTACACCGTCGTGGGGGGGATGGCTTTTTACCAGCGCAAGGAAATCAAGGATGTCCTGGCCTTCGCGCGGTTGCTGATCAATCCCGCGGATGTGGTTGCGTTCGAGCGGATCATCAATATCCCCAGCCGTAAGTTGGGCGAGAAAACGGTCCAGAAGTTGATCCAGGCTGCTGAGCGGATGAATGTCCCGATTCTCGAAGCCGCCCGCCGGGCGGGCGAAAGGGGCGCGGCAGCCGGATTGCCGCCCGCGTCACGGACGGGATTCATGGAATTCGCCAACCAGTTCGAGCATTGGCAATCGCTCTCCGGACCGCTTTCCGCGCACGAACTGGCCGAAAAAATCGTCACGGAATCCGGATATATGGACCTGCTGCAAGAAAGTCCGAATCCCCAGGACGAAGCGCGGGTGGAAAACGTCAGGGAGCTCATCAACAGCGTGGCCCTGTTCGAGGAAAAATTGGAGACGCCGGCCCCGCTGGACACTCTCTCCATCTTGCAGCATTACCTGGAAAACATCGCGCTCATTTCGGATGTGGACCAGATGAACGAATCGGGCGACGCGCTGGTTTTGATGACCGTGCACAGCGCCAAGGGGTTGGAGTTTCCCTATGTCTTCATGGCCGGGATGGAGGAAGGGCTGTTTCCGTACCGGCGCGCGGTGGAATCACCCAACCCCGAGGACATGGAGGAAGAGCGGCGGCTAGGTTACGTGGGCATCACCCGGGCGAAGAAAAAGGTTTACCTGACATACGCCGATTCGCGCCAGTTGTACAACCGCCGGGAGCCCAGCCAGCCCAGCCGGTTCATTGGAGAAATACCGAATCAATACAAGGAGCGTATTGTTTGGAACGCGAACCTGGATTCGCTGATGGAGGGACCGGGCTGGCTGCCGGAATTCGATACTCCGGCGCGGGAGACCCGGCCGGCCAGAGTTCCGGAGGTCCGGTTTTCACCCGGGGACATGGTGACACACCGCACTTTCGGTTTCGGCGTGGTGTTGAATGTCGAGGGCGAGGGTGAGAAGACCCTCATCACGATCGAATTTCAAGAAGTGGGCCGCAAAATTTTGGCGCAGCAATACGCGAAACTGCGGAAAGTGTGATCGCGATTCCGCTCCTCTCCCTCCCGCTTCAATATCCCCCCAAGAGGCGGTCAGCCAATAAATCCGGCAGGCCGGCTTCCCGGATGGCTCTCGCCTCCGCCTCGCAATCGTACGCCAAGCGGTGAAACATGACGCTTCTTTCACAGGAATCATAGACCAGAAAGGAAGCCCGGGGATCCCCGTCGCGCGGTTGGCCCAGACTGCCGGGATTGATCAGATACCGGACTTCGGAATCGAGCCGAAAGGGTTCATCGCCCGGTTCGAGGGACAGGCAGGTGATCCGGTCCTCGGCAGGGCGGCGCGGATCTTCGGCAAAAATTCCCGGGCAATGGGTATGGCCGAAGAATCCCACCGGCGCCGGGAGGCCGGCGAACGAGAGTTCCGCCTCAACCGCCGCCGAAACATAATGGAACTCCGCCGGATCGGAATAATCGGCGTGGGTCACGGCGAAATTCTGATCGATCACCATGGATAGCGGCAAGCGGCGCAAAATTTCCCGGTTTTCGGGAGTGAGGACCGTGTCTTGCCATTGGATCGCTTGGAGAGCGTATTCGTTGAAGGCCGTCCGTTCCTGGATGAAGTTCACGGCGTAGTCGTGGTTGCCCATGATAACGGGAATCCGGTTTTCCTGGAGCAGGTTTAGGCATTCATTAGGCCGGGCGGCATAGCCGGCGACGTCCCCCAGACAAATGGGCATCACGCCGGGTTGTCCGTGGAGGAAATCGAGAAAGAACTTCAGTGACTCATAATTACTGTGGATATCACTGAAGATCGCATATTTCATGAGATCACGCGCGGGGTTGGATTCGTTTACTTTGGATCGTGGCTTTCAGATTCTGGACATCGGCTCCCCGGAGTTCGGCTTGCAGAGCATAGGTCCACGCATCGTCGAATTCCCGGAGATTCAAGTATAGAGAAGTCAATTCCAAATAGAAGTCCGCGTCTCCTTCTCCCAACGCGGCGGCATGGGTCCAGGCCTCGGCGGCGAGACGAGTGTCTTTGAGCCGCTGGAACAAGCGCCCGAGGCGGTACCAATCCGGGAAAGTATGCGGCGAGGCCTGGAGGGCCTTGAAGGCCCAGGCCATGGCCCGGGCCGGGCGATGGAACCGTTCGCTGAGTTCGGCCAGGCTTAGCAGGCAGTCCACGTCCCAGGGCAGCCATTGCGCCGCTCTTTCGAGAGCCTGATAGCGTTCGTTGATTTTTCCGGTGCGCAGGTACAGATCCGCCAATTGCAGATAAAAAGGTCCCTTTTCCTCACAATAGACCAGGGCGTCGCGCAAGGTCCGTTCGGCCGCAAGATAATCCCGGCGTTCGAGACATAGACCAGCCCATTCGCGGTAGGCCTCGGCCCGGTCCGGGGCGAGTTGGATTGCTTTTTGGAAGGCCAGTTCCGCCTTTGCGGCCAGGGAGAGTGCGTGGCTGATCCTGCCGCGGAGCAGATGAAGGTCCGGATCGTTGGGCAGAGCGGTTAGGGCCTTTTCGCATTCGGCCAGGGCGCGTTCATATCTTTTTTGCAGGAAACTGATCCGGCTCAGATGATAATACACATCGAGGCGGCGGGGAAAGGCCTGGAGGGCCTTACGCAATTCGGCCTGGGCTTGGGCGTATTGCTGGATCAAGGCGAACGACTGGGCGCGCGCGACATATTCGTCCACGGTGAGAGGAAGGCCCGCGCGGAAGGAAGCCGGTTCTTCGCCAAAAAGCACTTCATGCAGATAGATCAGTTCCCGGCGCAGGCTGGAAAACGAGTCGAACCGCGCCTCGGGTTTCTTTGCCAAACAAGTGAGAATGAGTGCCGAATAATCCCGCGGGATTTGCTCATTCATCAGATGCGGAGGAACCGGCGCTTCGTTCACCTGAGCCAGGATGGTTTTTTCGACCGTATCGCGATGAAACGGCATGCGCTTGACGGCCATATGGTAGAGAATGCAGCCGCAGGAATAGATATCCGACCGCGTATCCAGATGCAGGGACAAGCATTGTTCCGGCGAAGCGAACGCGGGCGTGCCGACCAAGCGGCGGGCCAAATCGGTGAGATCGAGAAATCCGTTCCCGGGTTTCGCGGAACCGGAAGATGGGAATTCGATCTCTTTTTGCAGGGTCATACCAAAGTCGGAGATTTTAGGCAGGCCATCGGGTCCGGCCAGGATGTTTTCGGATTTCAGGTCCCGGTGCACCAGACCGGGAAACTTTCCGAGAGCGTGAATCATGCCGTCACAGATATGAATGCCGATCTGTATCATCCGCTGCACGGACAAAGGTTCGGAAAAGATCAGATCCTTGAGCGTGCAGCCACGGAGGTTGCGGGTTGGAATCCGTTCGAGCAGCAGGTAGGGCTGAGAATCGAATTGCTGGATGGAATAGGCCTGGACGATGTTGGGATGGCGTTCCAGCTGAATCCAGGTGGAAGCCTCCTTCATGAACGCAACCCGGTTGCGCTGGGAATCGAGATACCGGGTTTCGAAGGTTTTCAGAGCGATGGGTTGCGAGGTGGCCAGATCGGAACCGAGATAGACGATCCCCATGTTGCCACGCCGGATATCTTCGATGAGGTAACGGCCGCCGATCCGGTCTCCCACGTGGTAATCAACGGCCGTTTCGGAGGTTGCAATCCCAATGACCATATCATCCCCATCTAATAGATCAATATTTTGACATAACTGGCTTATTATGCAACATTTTATTATATCACATCTGAATTCAATTGGTACCCTATTTTTTGATTCCGACAAAAAAAACAAGAGAAAATCGTCCAAAACGAAGAGTTCCTTCCCCTGCTGGAATTTGAGCGGTAAACTGGAGCCTGTTCCACGACCCATCCACGCAAGATAAGGAATGGCAATCAGGTAATTAATAGAATAGGAGAACTGGACCATGACCGAATACTTTCCTGACGTCAAGCCGATCCGCTACGAAGGGCCGGATTCCAAAAACCCCTTATCCTTCAAGCATTACAATCCCCAAGAGAAGATTTTGGGTAAGACTATGGAGGAGCATTTCCGGTTTTCGGTCTGTTATTGGCACACGTTCAAGGGATTGGGGAGCGATCCCTTCGGGCCGGGGACGATGATCCGGGCGTACAACCAATCGAGCGATCCCATGAAAGTGGCGGAAATGACGCTGGACGCCGCTTTTGAATTCCTGAGCAAGCTGGGAGTGAAGTTCTGGTGTTTCCATGATCGAGACATCGCGCTGGAAGCGGACAACCTGGCGGAAACCAACAAGCGGTTGGACCAGATCGTGGCGCTGGCCAAGAAAAAGCAAGCCGAGACGGGCGTCAAGTTACTCTGGGGAACCAGCAACCTGTTTTCGCACCGGCGGTTCATGGCGGGGGCGTCGACCAATCCTTCGCCGGCGGTGTACGCCTATGCGGCCAGCCAGGTGAAGAAGGCGATGGAAATCACCCACGAACTCGGCGGGGCCGGGTATGTCTTCTGGGGCGGGCGCGAGGGATACGAGACCCTGCTCAACACCGACCTGGGGCGGGAATTCGACCACCTGGGAACGTTCTTGAACATGGCGGTGGATTACAAGAAGAAGATCAGCTTCCAGGGTCAGTTCTACATCGAACCGAAACCCAAGGAGCCGACCAAGCACCAGTACGACTTCGACGCGGGCAGTTGCCACGCGTTTCTGCAGAAATACGGCCTGATGGATCATTTCAAGATGAACATCGAGGCCAACCACGCGACACTGGCGGGGCACACGTTCATCCACGAGCTGGCCTATTGCGCGGCCAACGGGATGCTGGGATCGGTGGACGCCAACCGGGGCGACCTGCTGTTGGGGTGGGACACCGACCAGTTCCCGACCGACCTGTATGACACGGCGCTGGCCATGTATATCATCACCAAGAACGGCGGATTCACCACCGGCGGGTTGAATTTCGACGCGAAGGTGCGGCGGCAGTCCATCGACGGCGTGGATCTGTTCCACGCGCACATCGGCGGGATGGACGCCTTTGCCCGCGGGTTGAAAATCGCGGCCAAGATGCTGGAAGACAAGACTTTCGAGAGTTTCGTCAAGAACCGTTACGCCGGTTGGGACGGCGAGCTGGGTAAGAAAATCGAAAGCCGCGCGGTGGGTTTCGAGGAACTGGAGCAATACACCTTGGAACACGGCGAACCGGCGATTCAAAGCGGCCGCCAGGAGTACCTGGAGAACCTGTTGAACGAGTATATCCGGTAGAGGACAGGATAATAATGACTGACCCGGGGCACTGGAAACGGTGTCCCTTTTTTTATAATATTGAAAATTATGATCGATGCTGTTTGCGCGTACATGATGGCGGAACAGGGATTTCATCCACCCCGCAATCGGGCGGACACCAAGGTCCGCCCCTACAATAATTCCCAGATCCTGATCTCCTTCCATAAGGGGAGTGTTAGTCGGGAGTATGACAATGCACAAGAAAATAAAACCTATCGATCCAGGCCAGATTTTATTGACTGAATTTTTAAAGCCACTTGGATTGAGCCAAAACAAGTTGGCGCGGGAGTTGGATATTCCGGCGGCGCGGGTGAATTCCATCATCCGGGGTGCACGGCGAATCACACCCGACATGGCCTTGCGGCTAGGGCGTTTTTTCCAAACCGGACCGGAACTGTGGTTGAACCTGCAGCAACGCTATGACTTGAAAACCGCTCTGGCGGAGATAGGTGAGGATATCGAACGGCGAATTACCCCTCTTACGGATGAGCAATTACACCGCGCGTCTCCAATACCGTAGGGGAAGCAGGACAGAAGGCGCCCGCCGATCGAATCCCATTCCGGAATCAATTCCAACTTTTCTTCAAATACTGAATTGCCAACGGTAGTAATTATTGCTGCCATATTCTCTGGAGGAAACGATCCATGGGCACAGTCGAAAAAATCAGTGTGGCGCTCCCGTCCGACATGGTGGCCATGCTCCACGCCGCGGTAGAAAGCGGTGAATACGCCAGCGCGAGCGAAGTGGTACGGGAAGCGTTGCGTTTTTGGAAATTCAAAAGAAAAGTGGATTTACTCGAACTCGATGATCTACGCCGCCTCGTGCAAGAGGGAATTGGCAGCGGTCCAAGCTGGGACGCGGATGACGTCTACTCCCGGCTACGAGATAAATATAACAAGCGGTCCAACCCGGATACGGCCTAATGGGTCTCACCTTTATCATTTTATCTTCATCTCATCTCCCGCTCTCCTCCAGCATCCGTTCAAAAAACCGTTCAAAGATGGCGCGCACGCGGCGGGTGTGGCTGCCGATTTTCTCCAGAAACGATTCCGGAGTCAGCGGATCGGTGTCCAGGCGCAAGGCGTAGCGGCGGGTGAGTTTTTCGAGTTCGGCGGGATCGGCGGGGATGGCGTCCATGGAAATGTTGTTGACGATCCGCAGGCGGTTTTCCACCTCGCGCAAAAACGTGTACGAAACAATGAGCTGCTTGGCTTCGTCCAAGGGCAGCAAGGCCTCGCGGGCGGCGGCGCGCAGGATGGCGAAGGTCGAAGGGGAACGCACGGACGCATGCTGAAATCCATGACGCAACACCAAGGTTTGGGCGACGAATTCCACATCGACCAGGCCGCCGGGACCGGCCTTGAGGGTTTCATCCCCCTTGGCCGATTCGATTTTCCGCCGCATGTCGAGGATGGACTGGATCTCCTCCCGGCTGGGAGGTTTCTGGAAGAGGACTTCTTTTTTCAACTCCTCCAAGAGATCGCGGGCCTGGGGATTACCGCCGATAAACCGGGCGCGGGTCAGGGCCATCTTTTCCCAGAATTGGGCCTGATGACGGTAGTAATCCTGGAACGCGGCGAAACTGCCGGCCAGGGGGCTGTTCTGACCATGCGGCCGGAGACGGGTGTCCGTGTTGTACAAAAAACCCAGAGCGGATTTTTCTTCCAGAAAACGGGTCATCTGCGCGGCGAACCGGTGGAAATACTCGGCGGATGAGATTCCCCCCTCGGTCCGGGATTGGGAGTAGAGAAACACCAGGTCGCAGTCGGACGCCACGTTGAATTCGCGTCCGCCCAGTTTGCCGTAGCCCAGGATGGCCAAATCCGCCGCGCCGCAAGCCGTGAAATCCGGATACTTTTCAGCCATCTGGTTCACGACACGGGGCAGGCTTTTTTCCAGGATGAAATCGGCGATATGCGTCAGTTCCTGGCCCATGCTCTCGACATCGGAAAGCCCCAGGATGAAGCGGATGCCGCCGCGGAACATGGCGGCGTTCTGCACGCGCAACAGGTGGTCGCGGCGTGGCGCGGCGGGGTAAGCCTGCTCGATGAGTTCGAGATGGCGCTGGAGCAGACCGGGGGTGATCACTTCTTCCAAAAATCCGTCATGGCCGATGGTCTCCATGAGGGAGGGATCGCGCAACACCAGACGGGTGAGGAAACTGCTGCCGCTGGTCACGGCGACCAGCAGTTCGAGAAACGGCGGTTGGCTGTAGAGCGCTTCATAGAGGGCGGACCGCGCCTTGAAACTGGTGACCAGCTGCTCGAAGTTGGAAAGGGCCAGGTCGGAATCGGGGCTGTTTTTCAGGCAGACCAGCAGGCGGGGCAGGATGGCCTTGAAGAGCCGGGTGGTCTTGGGCTGCAGATGGATGTCCGGTGACGTCTGGAGGGCTTTGAGAAAGGCGAAGGCGCGCGGGGGATCCTCAAATTCGTAAGAAGCCAGGAGTTTTTTGATTTCGTCCGTGCATTCCTGGGATTCGATCAGCGGTTCCAAGGTGTCGTTCCAATCCTCGCGTTGAAAGACGCCTTCATAGATCTGCCGGACCCCCCGCGTGGTTTCCTCGTACTTTTGTTTGAATTCATCCCAGGAAGCCATATCCATACTATCCACCAGCCGTTGGCGCGCGGCGGGATCGGAGGGCAAGTCATATACCTGCTGGTCGGCGGCCATTTGCAGGCGGTGTTCGACGCGGCGGAGAAATTTATAGGCCGTGGTCAGCAACACGTATTCCTTGGAATGCAGCAAATGGCTTTCGTGCATGCGCTGGAGGGAGAGCAGTGTGCCCGCCAGTTTGATTTCGGGATATTGCCCGCCGTAGAGCATCTGTACGGCCTGAACAAAGAATTCGATCTCCCGAATCCCCCCATACCCGTTTTTGAAGTTGTTCGCCTGCTGGCCGGGAGATCCAATCGCGGCCAGCGACCGCCGGCGCAGGGTATCGATGGAGCGGAGAACCTCGGCGATTTCCACTTCATCCACGTATTTACGATAGGTGAACGGCGTAATCAGCTGAATGAATTGGCGGCCTGCCTCTGGACTTCCGGCTACGGGCCGGGCTTTCAATAAGGCTTGCCGCTCCCAATTCTGGCCGTACGAGTGGTAATAGATTTCGATGGCGGCCAGGGGAACCGCCAGCTCTCCCCGTTCGCCCTCCGGCCGGAGGCGGGTATCGACACGATATAAAAAGCCCAGCGGGGTGGACTTTCCAAGAAAATCGCAAATTCCCTGAGCTAGTAACGTGAAAAATCTCTTGTTTGCAATAGCCGCGCCGCTTCCGCCCGTGGTCTTGCCGTTTTGGTCATAGACAAACATCAGATCGATGTCGGAGCTGAAGTTCAGTTCCCGGCCGCCGAGTTTCCCTAAGGCGATAACGGCCAAGTGGGCGGGCGGCTCCTCCTCTTGCGGCTGAGGCTCACCGTATATGGAGGTCAACCGGCTCCAAGTCAGGTCAAAAACCGCTTCCAGGATCACATCGGCCAAATCCGAAAGTTCCTCGGTGATCAATTGAATATCGGCCAGATTGCATAAGTCCCGCCAGGCAATCCGAAGAATGTGAGAACGATGGAAAAAACGAACGGTGGTTTCCTTATCCCCTTCTTCCTGCAGCATGGCCCGCAACCCGTCGAGCAATTGAGACTTCGTGATTCGGTCTTCGAGCGCATCTTCCTTCATCCAAGGAAGAATCAATTCCGGCCGGGCCGAGGCGATCTCCGCCAGGCGGGGAGAGAAATACGCAAGCCGGGCAAGACGGTCATGCAGCAAATCGGAACACGCTGCCGGGGCAATCCCGCGGGATTCAAGGGCGGAAAGCAGATCGAGCCATTGCGGGGACGAGCCATAGGGATTATCGGGCATGGTGGAATCATTCAGGACGGGGCGGCTTGGCTCCCTCCGTGCAGGATTGAATTTTCGTGACGAAAGCGCGGGCGGCGGCGGTGATGTCGTCCGCGGCCACGACCGCCGTGACCACCGCGACCCGCCGGGCGCCCCGCCGCAAAACCTCGTCCACGTTGCCGAGTTTGATCCCGCCCATGACGGTAAAGGGATGAGAAACAATCCGTGTGACCTCGGTGATCATCTCCGGGCCAACTGGCGTCACTACACCTTTTTTAGTACCGGTGGGGAAAATCGGCCCGATGTTGATGTAGCTGGCGCCTTCCTCCACCGCTTTCCGGGCTTGATCAACCGAATGCGTGGACGCGCCGATGATGAAATGCGGCCCCGCGGCGCGCCGGGCTTCGGGGATGGGGAAATCGTCCTGGCCCAGATGCACGCCGTCCGCGCCCGCGGCCAGGGCAATGTCGAGATGATCGTTCATGATGAAGGTCACGCCACGTTCACGGGTCAATTCGCGCAGCCGGTACGCCCAGGCCAGCAACTCGCGCTTGGACATCTCCTTGTCGCGCAGTTGGATGGCGCCCGCTCCGCCGGCGATGGCTTTTTCGGTCACTTCGAGAAAATCCCGGCCCTTGGAAAATTCGCGGCCGAGCACGACATAGAGATGAAAATCCAACTTGCGTTCCAGCGACCGTAGTTCCAGCCGCGCGAGCATCGCCGGTTCCAACTCATAGCACTGGTACCGCAGGCGCGCGAACCGGGGCACGGCGGCGAGTTCGATACTCCGGCAGGCTTCCTCCAGCACGCGGAACGATTCCTGGGCGCGGTGGATGTTGGCGCGGGCCAACTGCAGGAGATCGGCATGGCGCCCCGCCTTGAAATCACGGCCCACATCCCCCGCGCTGTCGCGGCTCTCCACGGCGTTTTGTTGAAGACGCGGGACCGAAGACAAAATGTGCCACAATTCACCGCGCATCGTCCGCCAGGTTTGTGAAAGAGTGGTATCATCCAACACAAACCGGGCGATATCTCCCACCACCCGCAACGCCTCGGCGGCGCGGTCGGCGTTGGCGTCGAGCAATCGGTACAAACCGGAATCGATGGTTTTCATGTCACGGATCAACTGTTGTGTTCCAATCAAAAATCCAATGGTGGACTGCTGGCGTTGGCGTAGAGTTTCTTGGGGATGCGGCCCGCGAGATAGGCGTGCCGGCCGGCCAGGGCGGCGTATTTCATCGCCCGCGCCATGCGGATGGGGTCCTTGGCGCCGGCGATGCCCGTGTTGAGCAGCACGGCCTCGCAGCCCAGTTCCAGCGCGCGGCTGACATCGCTGGCGGTCCCCACGCCCGCGTCCACGATAATGGGCACCTTGGCGCGTTCCAGGATGATCCGGATGTTGTTGGCGTTGAGGATTCCCTGCCCCGAGCCGATGGGCGCGCCCGCGGGCATGACCACGGTGGAGCCTTCTTCCTCCAGCAACTGGGCCATGACGGGGTCGTCGTTGGTGTAGGTCATCACCGTGAAGCCCTCTTTCACGAGAATTTGCAAGGCTTTCAAGGTCTCCACGGGATGAGGCAGGAGGGTGTCGGGATCGGCCAGGACTTCCAGTTTGACCAGGTTGGAATTGGATACCTCGCGTCCCAAACGGGCGACGCGGACGGCGTCCTCGGCGTTGTAGCATCCCGCCGTATTGGGGAGAATGATGTATTTCTTGGGATCGATGTGATTCAGGAGATGATCTTGCGCGTCGAAATCAATCCGGCGCAGGGCAACCGTGACCATTTCGGTTCCGGATTCCTCGAGGGCGCGCCCGGTTGTGATGAAATCCTTGTATTTGCCGGTCCCGACGATCAAGCGCGAGCGCAGAGTGAAATCCCCTACCCGAAAGGGCTCGTCATCGAGTATGGCGTCCGATGGGGGTGAAACGGGTGATTGGACCATGGTGAGCACCTCGATTCAGATTACCATGATAAGAAAATCACAGCCGGACTTCTCACAACCCATTCCTCATAGAGAAGGCAAAAGAAGCAATATAAATGGTTCATCCGACAAGTGCGTACCTCCGGCGCTATAGGCCCAGGGTTAACCCCCTGGGCTGCTGGAAAGCCGTCCCCTGAAGGGGACTCCCATGAAGGCAAGACTCCAAC
>JBHGBC010000001.1:0-199587 GCA_041946805.1 bacterium | reverse complement strand
CATTGGTTGTGATGCTTCACCACCGATCGGTCACCATCTATTTCGTGGACCGCAGCCGCAGCAGCCCGGCCTTGAAGGACGCAGCGGCCCAAAGTTCCTTTGTTGTAGTGCATATATCTTCTCTGCTCAATATATTGTTGCAGGCAGGACGCTTGCACTTCAACATATGGAACATATCAGGATCTTTTCACTTTTTGCCTCGTCAAATAGGGTAATGGACATCCCGCCGATGGTTCGGCACGGCTGGTTCTTCCCCCCAGCGCTGGGAGTCGTCGAGATGGATCCGGATCACCTGACCATGATCTAATGCTTCGCGGCTGGGATTCGTTTCTCCATGCGTGGAGCCGTGCCAGGGGAACGAAATGTATGATTGAATGGAACAACCTAGTAGCCGGAGAATTGTTGGAGTGGGAGATCCCCTGATATGGGTTTTTTTAGAAGATAAACCGCTTGTGGGCAGGAAAGGACTCGGCGGATGATGCCACACTATGGCCAGGCACGGACTCTCCATGATCCATACCGGTCGGCGCGCGGTTCATCCGGAGCAGTGGGTATTTGATGTCTCTAGTGCAAAAGCATGATACAGATAAAACGACCGGGCATCCGTCCCTTCCATGGTATCCTCATCGGTTGGCTTTCCGTTATGTTGGCGCATGCGGCGGGCGGGGAGAGTCTTCCCCGGAACCAGGTGCTCCAACTCGACGGGGACGGAGATTATGTCCAACTGCCCCGTGAGATCCTGCACGGCATGGATCAAATGACCGTGGAGGCGTGGATCCAATGGGAATCGTTTAAATATCATTCCCAACCCTGGGGCTTTGGGAGTGCCGGTTCCCGGGATGTCATCGTCCTCAACAACGAAGGTTTTTCTACCACATTGCAGTTTTTTGTCTACGAGGGATGGAAACTGCAACGCCTCCATGTTCCGGACATTTTGTTTCGGGGCCGCTGGCAGCACATCGCGGCAGTGTACAGTCCTACCGGGCTGCAACTGTATCTCAATGGCATTCGGGTGGGTCAGCTGGCGCACCGCGGGAACGCCGAGGCGATTCCCCCGATGGAATTCATCTACTTGGGAAAATCCCATTGGCCCGCCAACGCCGATTTTCATGGCCAGATGGATGAGTTTCGCCTCTGGGACGTGGCCCGCACCGAAGCGGAGATCCGCCAGACCATGTTTGGGCGCCTCACCGGAACCGAAGAGCATCTGACCGGTCTTTGGAATTTCGACCGGAGCGATGGCGCCGACGCAACCCCGCGTGGCCATGACGGAACGCTATATGGAAACGCGCGATGCGTGGAAGCGGACCTCCCCTTGGCGGACGAATTGCCGCGGCCCGCCTTGCTTTCGGGCAGGATCCGCGACGCCAGCGGTGATACACTCCCGGGCGCCAGCGTGGTTCTGGAGCAGGATGGGCGCCCGGTCAAGACCTCGGTCACCGATGAGGCGGGGCGATACCAGATGGTGTTGTATCCCGGCTCCGGTCCGTATGATCTCATGGCCACCTGGATGGATGACGGTGAATGGCTCCTGCAATTCCCTATTTCGCCCGGCGAGACGCGGACCGCGGATTTAACTCTCCATCCGGCGGAGAGCGTCAGCGGAACCCTCTTGGCCTATGACAGATCTCCGCACGCCGGTATCCAAGTGCAGGCCGTGCAGGAAATGGAAAACGGAAAGATCCGAACGGCCAGCGTTCGCAGCGATGAGAACGGCCAATACCGGTTCATCAACCTCCGGCCGGGTAAATGTCAGATGCGTTGCTACGTGGGGGACGCGTATGTCTATTCCGGGCCGGTTCTGGAGCCCGGATCCGAGCGAAAGACAGGGGATGTCCTGCAGATCGAACGGGATCAATCTCACTGGGGTGTGGATTTTCACCTGGCTCCCTTCAAGAAAGGAGTCTGGCGCAGTTACACCTATCTGGATGGCTTGGCCAGCAACTTTGTCGCCGCGATCGAAACCGACACCCAGGGGCGGATCTGGTTCGGCACGAATGCCGGTCTGTCGCGGTTCGATGGCCGGCGTTTTGTGTCCTTTGCTCAGAGGGACGGCTTGGCCGCGAACGATGTCCGGGCAATCCATCAAGATTCGGATGGATTGATTTGGATTGGAACCACGAATGGATTGTCCCGGTACGATGGGAAATCGTTCGTGAACTTTACCCAACAGGAGGGTTTGGCGGGGGATTTGGTTTACGCGGTCTTCCAGGATTCCCAGAAACGTTTGTGGATCGGCACCTCTACCGGAGTGTCCCGGTACGAGAACAGGAGTTTCGTGAATATCACCCGGCGAGACGGCTTGCCGGTCGATGAAGTCCACGCGTTGGCCGAAACGCCTTCCGGAACCCTCTGGTTTGGAACCCTGGCCGGTTTGGCGTCTTATAACGGGCAGGAATTTCACGTTTACACTACCGCGGACGGTTTGGTAGGCAATGAGATCCGGGCGCTTCACCCAGATGCGCGAGGGCGATTGTGGATCGGCACGGGGAAGGGTGTATCCCGCTTTGATGGGCAAACCTTCACGAATTTCACCCCCGCCGACGGCTTGTCGAATCCAGCCGTTCATGGGATCGAGGAGGATGAAGGCGGCCGTCTGTGGTTTGCCACCGAAAACGGCGTGTCCTGCTACGATGGCCAGGGATTCATCACTTTCGTTCCGAATGACGGCCTGGCCCATTACCGGGTGGGGGCGGTTCACCGGGACGCCCGCGGCGTCCTCTGGTTCGGGACGCTCCGCGGCGGGATTTCGTGTTACGACGAACACATTCTGGCCAACTATACAGTACAGGACGGTCTGACGAATAACACGGTTTGGTCGATCGCTGAAGATCCGGAGGGGAGTTTGTGGTTGGGGACCAATGACGGCCTGTCCCATTATGACGGCCGGACCTTTTCCCGGTACAATGGCCGGGATGGATTGCCAAGGGACAAGATCACCTGTATCTACCGAACCACCGATGGAGTGATGTGGATCGGAACCTGGAGCCAGGGATTGTTCCGGTATGATGGGAAATCCGTCCAGCGGTTCAACCGCGTGAGTGGATTGGCCACGGACCGCATCAGCGCCATCTGTCAGGTTCATGACGGCCTGCTGTGGATCGGCCACAGCGCGGGGGGCATATCGCGTTTGAATACGGACACGCTCACGGTCCATTCGGTTATTTATCCCCAGGGATTGAACAATGTTCATACCCGGGCGATTTATCCAGGAACCAACGGAGCGACCTGGCTCGGAATGACCCAGTGGGGTTTGTGGCGTTTTCTGGACGGGCAATTCTCCAATCTGACCACCCGCGACGGATTGCTGAATAATCATGTGGAGGCGATCCATCCGGGATTGGATGGGACGTTATGGCTGGCGACCGAAGGCGGCATATCCCGCTACGATGGCGGGCGTTTTTTCGATTTGACGAGGGACGAGGGCTTGGCCGACAACCTGGTGAACGTGATGGTTCAGGATCATCAGGGCAAACTCTGGTTGGGTACGCAGTCCGCCGGGGTGATGGTTCACGATGGAACCCATTGGTCCACGCTCGATACGCGGGACGGGCTGGCGCACAATACTATATACGCCATCCATGCGGACAGGAGCGGGATGTTGTGGTTCGGCACCGAACAAGGCCTCACGCGCTACCACCCGCGAAGCACTTCGCCCGTGGTGCGAATTCTTTCCCTGCGGGGAGACCGCCAGTACACCAATCTTTCCCAACTTCCTTCCTTGCTGAACGGCCAGCGTCTGAGTGTTGAGTATGAATCGATCGATCTCAACACGTTGACGGCCAAACAACAATACCTCATCCAAATCCGGCAGGCCGATGGGCCGCCTTCCGGGGAGGAAGGCGCTTTCACAATTCACTCCCCCTTTCTATCGGTTTCCACCACCGCGACGACGTTCGACTGGACACCAGAAGAACCGGGTGTTTTTCAGTTTGAAGTGCAAGCGGTAGACCGGGATCTCAATCTCTCCCCGCCGGCCCGGATCACGTTTCGTGTCATTCTCCCCTGGTATTTGAATCCGCGAATGACCATCCCCTCCGTGGCCGGACTTTTCGGCCTGATCGGCACTCTAGTGATGCTGGGGTATCGGGTTCTAGCTCAACGCCGCCAGGCGCGGCGATTGGTTCGTCAACTGTTCGAGAATGAAAGGGAGAAAAACCTGCTTCTGCAGAAGGCGAAAGAGGCCGCCGAAACGGCCAACCAGGCCAAGAGCATTTTCCTGGCGAACATGAGCCACGACATCCGGACGCCCTTGAATGCAATCCTGGGTTACACGCAGGTCCTCTTGCGTAAAACCAGTTTGCCGGCCGAAACCCGTTCCGCCGTTTCCACCATCGCCGAGAGCGGCAACCATCTGCTGGCGCTGATCAACGACATTTTGGACCTGTCCAAAGTCGAGGCGGGATGCGTGGAACTCGTTCCGGCGGATTTCGACCTGGTGCACTGCGTCAAGGGGCTGGCTTCCATTTTTGAGTTTCGCTGCCAACAGAAAGGGCTGGCCTGGCGCGTGGAGTGGCGTACATCCCGGCCAATCGGTGGAGAAGCGGGGAATCCTGAATCCATCCCTCCGATGCCCGCCCGGCGGATCGTGCGGGGGGATGAGGGCAAACTCCGCAAGATCCTGTCGAATCTGCTGTCCAACGCGGTGAAATTCACCGACGCGGGGGAAGTGGTTTTACGCATCACGGAATCTCCCTCTCCCCCGCCGGAGGCCGCGGGCGGCATCGCGGAAACGGTGTCCTATACCTTCGAGTTGATCGATACCGGCATCGGTATCCCGGCGGCCGCGCAAGAGAGTATCTTTGAACCCTTTGTCCAAGAAGTTTCCGGCCAGAGGCGGGGAGGGACCGGTCTGGGCCTGGCGATCGCCAAGCAGCATGTGGAACTCCTGGGCGGCCGGATCGGGATCGATTCCACTCCTGGCCAAGGATCGCGTTTCTTTTTTACCGTTCCGTTGAAGTCCGGATCAGACGGATTCGCGCCCGGCGCCGGTGAGGCTGGGCCGGATGGCCGCCGCTCGATCAAGCGGTTGGCGGAGGGCTGCAAAGTCCGCGCACTGGTGGTGGACGATATACAAGAGAACCGGGATGTGCTGGCCCAACTCCTGCGGGACGTGGGCGTCGAGGTCATCACGGCGGAAAGCGGCCGGCAGGCCTTGGAGGCCGTGGATGCGTTTTCTCCGGATATCGTCTTCATGGATATCCGCATGCCGGACATGGATGGCATGACGGCCGCGAAACATTTGCGTGCCCGGCCGGAGCTTGCCTACCTCAAGCTGGTCGCCGTCTCCGCGTCCGCGCTGGTTCAGGAACGCGAGCGGTATTTTGAGAACGGTTTTGAGGAATTCATCGCCAAGCCCATCGCCGCCGGGAAGGTCTATGAGGTGTTGGCACATCTCTTGCACATACAATTTCAATACGATTCCCCTGACGTCAGCGTAGCCAACCTGGCGGACATCTCGTTACCGGAAGGACTGCTCAACCGCCTCCGTTCGGCGGCCGAAGTGTACAATACCACCGAACTCAAGCGCTGTCTGGAACAGGTAGAGAGCCTCGGCGAGGAAGGCCGGGCGCTGGCCAAACATCTGCGCGCCTGGAGCGAACGGAGCGACCTCGATTTGATCCGGCGCGTCTTGACACTCATCGAGAGCCATGAATCGTGAATAAGACACCGATCCAAATCCTCATTGTGGACGATATCGCGGCCAATCGCAGCCTGCTGGGGCACACGTTAGAACCCGCCGGGTATGACGTTCTCCTGGTTCCCAGCGGCGAGGCGGCCCTCGAAGTCGCGCGGCGGGCACAACCCAGTCTTATCCTGCTGGATATCGTGATGCCCGGACTGACCGGCTTCGAAACCTGCCAGCGGCTTAAACAGCAGGAAGAAACCAAGGACATCCCCGTGATTTTCATCACCTCGAAGGATGACACGGAGAGCATCCTGCAGGGCTTTCACCTCGGCGGCGTGGACTACATCACCCGGCCCTTTCAGGAAGAGGTGGTGCGCGCGCGCGTCGAGAATCAACTCCGCATCCATCGGCTGACCCAGCAGTTGTTGCAGAAAAACCGCCAGCTGCTGGAGGAAATCGCCAAACGCGTGCAGGCGGAAGGCGACCTGGCCCGGGCGGACGAACGCCTCGCGCTCCTTTCGGACCAGGAGGCCCAGCACTGGGGAATCGAGGGCTTCATCAGCCAGAGCGCAACCATCTCTGCTATCCTGCGGGATGTCCACCAACTGCATTATGCCGATAAAGTCTCCGTGTTGATTATCGGCGAAAGCGGCACGGGGAAAGAGCTGATTGCCCGCGCGATTCATTTTGGCGGATCGCGGTCCCACCAGCCGTTCATCGCCCTGAACTGCTCGACGATTCCCCGCGAATTGGCCGAGTCCACCCTCTTCGGCCATGTGCGCGGGGCGTTCACCGGCGCCACCGGCGCGCGCCAGGGCTATTTCGAACTGGCCGAGGGCGGAACGCTCTTTTTGGACGAAATCGGCGACATGCCCTATGAGCTGCAGGCCAAACTGCTGCGTGTCCTGGAAGACCGCCGCTACATTCCGGTCGGCGGCGCGCACGAGCGGATCGCCGAGGTCCGTGTGATCTCGGCCACCAATCAGGATCTGCACACCCGCATCGACCGGGGATTGTTCCGGCAGGACCTATACTTCCGGCTGGCCGAATATACGGTTGAGGTGCCGCCCTTGCGCGACCGCCCGGAGGATATTCCCCTGCTGGTGGAGCACTTTCTGCGCCTGTTCGCGGAGGAGATGGGGCGGGAGCGCCCGCGTGTAAGTCCCGAGGCGATGGCGGCCTTGCAACAGTACAGTTTCCCCGGCAATGTGCGGGAACTGAAGAACATTGTCGAACACGCGATGATTAAAAGCGGCGGCGGCGGCATCCAGCCCCATCACCTCTACCTGCTCAATGATATAAGCAAGGAGAATCATCTATACTCCGATTTGAATTCCGGCAACCACTTGGGCGCTATGAATGATTTCGAGCAGCGCAAGGAACTGGTCGTCAAACGGTCCCTCAGTTCCAACGCGCACGATCCGTCCACCGGCCGCCCGGATCCCTCCGATCCGCTGACTGACGAGGAGAAAATCCTCGCCTATGTGGAAACGCATGGTACTATCAACAACTCGGAATGCCGCCAGCTGTTGGTTTCGGATCTGCATCACGCATCTTATCTGCTCAAGAAACTGCACGATTACGGCCTCTTGCAAAGCGACGGCGAACGGCGCTGGAAACGCTACCGCCGGGCCTGATCCTCCCACTCTCTATTAGCAGGGTATTCACATCCTATTAGCGGGGTATTCGTAAGCTATTAGCAGGTTTTTGAATACAACATCCATCTTGGAATTCTTATTCAGATTCACACCTTTCATGGTTCGTGAACAATTCTCCTCAAAAATCCGAGAAAACAGCGTTCCCCTCCGCACATTGCCAAGGTGATTTTGCACGTGATTTTTTCCTGGCATGGCGGTTGCTGTTAATTCTGACGATTGGCGCGTACGCGAAACGATTCCCTCTTCCTCTGGGAGAGGGTAAGGGTGAGGGATGTCCGGGAAGATCGGAATCCATCCATTCTCTGCATTTGCTGAAAAAGCAAAAAAAAGGCAGGACACCCCCCAAGGAAAGGAGAAACGCTCGGAATATAGGCAGCAATAAATCCAAATAGTGCAGGTTGCCATCTATTCCAACCACTCGAATGGGAGCAAGGCGGCATCTCAACCCAATCTAACATTCTTAATGAAAAGGAGAACGACAATGCAGCAGCAAGGGAAAAAATCCATAATCCTTACCATAGCCATGGCGATGATCCTATGCGCAAGCGTGGCGCGTGCCGAAATAATTTACAGCAACATCGAAGTTGGAGATGTGTTCGACTGTGAGAACTGCACGGGCGCAATGATATATAATGACCCATTAGAGGGATCTTACCAGATGTTTGCAATGAAGTTCAGCCCTAATGGAGACTACTATCTCAGCACAATTGAACTTGCGCTCAAGTACAGCAATTACGCATATGAAAATGCAAACCACTCACTCAAAATCTCGCTGATAAAAGATCTGGTAACAGATACTCCATTGCCGTGGTACTCTCTGGGGACCTTTTTGGAGTCCACCAATCTACCGGATGATTACCCAGAGATTCCTTCTTCACTTGCAACGGCGACCTTTAGTGGCAAAACTCTACTTGAGAATGGCAAAACCTATTGGGTCGTAGTAGAGGCGGTCATCACAGAAGTTGGCAAATCTAGTAAAGCGGATTGGATGATTAACAAACATGGTGATGCAGGATACTGTAATTATACATCGTATAACGGTGTATGGTGGTACCAGGGTTACATACCAACTTACCCAGATTGGAATCAGGCGTGCGCCTTCCGTGTCAGCGGCAATCCTCCCATTACCAATCATGAGCCCGTTCTGTCGCTGCCTGACATTCCGCCCACCGTTGTCCTCGATAACCCACTAACTTTCACGGCAACCGCTACCGACCCGGATTATGGCGACACGCTGACTTTCAGCTTGGTGAACGCGCCACAAGGGGCCACCATCGATCAGGATGGCAACTTCTCCTGGACGCCGACGGTTGTCAGAACATTCAGTTTCGACGTGATGGTGACCGATGACCAGGCATCCGTTACTAAAACTGTGACGGTAGAGGTTGTGTCGGCGCTGAATATTTCGGTCACATCTGTGATGCCCCGCAACACCAAGGTCTGGACGGTCACGGTGCTCATTACCAATCCAGGCGCGACCACGGCCTATTATGTGACAGTGGACACGGCCCGGCTGGACAGCAAGGACACCAACTCGCCTCTGCCGCTGGTTTATGGTGCGATCAAGCCGGGCGCGAGCAAGCAGTGCACGCTGCAGTTCAAGAAAGTGCCATCGGGCCCTCAGACCCTCGATATCCAGGGTACTTGCTCTTTGGGTGGTTTCTTCACAAGCCAAACGGTGACTGTGACTATGCCGTAACACGGGCAACCACGTTTCCGTAGTAAACGAGCGGGGGATGGGCCTGCGTGGTCCATTCCCCGCCCCTTTATTATGACTAACAACCGATTTGGAAAGATTCCTTTTAGCACCCTTTTAGCACCCTATTCAAAGGTTATTCGTACGCTATTAGCAACGTTTTGGATAATAACTCCCGTGGACAAGTTCATCGGCCGCGGACCCGTGTTCACTGCTTACCCTTCCAATCCGTTGCCGCATATCAGTTTATGCCATATCGACAAGGTTCTCGATCTCCAGGAGCGCTTGGCATGCAAGTTGCGCCTCTTCCTTCGAGAAATAACGACTAATCAACGGTGAAAGGAGAATGGATCACGGGAGTGACCCATCATAAGAGTTCCTTGACTTGAGGGCGGAGAAAGACTGCAGCGGAGTAGAGAGAATGGCATCCCGAAAGCCAATCAATGACGAAAGGAAAAGATCATGAAAACCTTATTGATTTCAGTATTCAGTGTTCTGGTGTTGATATCCTCCGCAACCGCGTTCGAACCAGCCACGGTAGCCATTCATCCTTTGCTGGATGAAATGTTCAATGATTTTCATCCACCCGCGGTTTTTACAGCGGTGGATGGAGTGTACGTGGCTCGTGGATACAACCGGGATAATCCGATATTGATCGAGGGGCCCAGCGGGCTTATTGTCATCGATCCGGGGGAAAGCATCATCGGGGCAGGGCTTGCCAAGGATGCATTTAATGCGCAATTGGATAATATCTTTGACCGGAAGCCCGTCAAGGCGGTTATCTACACCCACTCTCACGACTGCCATATCCACGGCGCCTCCGTCTTTGCCGGTCCACAAACCGAGATCATCGCCCATGAAAACCTGATGGCCACCTTGTACTCGAGTTGGTTCAGCCAATTGTATCCCAGTAGAATCATGGGCGCCGTCAAAATGGGGGGGCTGCTTTTTTACGACGATCCGGGGTGGTATAGAGGTTTGACTCCTCATTGCCGTGACAGTTTCCCGGGAGAGTCGGGTTTTTTACCTCCCACCCAGACCTTTCGGGATACCTTGAAGACAACGGTGGCTGGCGTGAAACTCGAAATGTTTTTTACCCCCGGTGAGACAAACGATATGATCGTCGTCTGGCTGCCGGTCAAAAAAACTTTAGTGCAAATTGGTAATTTTTACAACGCCATCCCCGCCATTACAACGCTCCGGGGGGGATCCCTCCGGGATCCGATGGATTACATTACCAGCATTGATTTCTATCGCGGACTGAATCCGGAATGCATGGTTTTTATGCACGGCCCCTATCCGGTTCTGCAAGGGAAGGAAGAAATCAGCAAAACCATGACCAATTATCGTGACGCCATTCAGTTCATTCACGATCAGACCGTGCATTACATGAATAAGGGTTTGACACCGGGGGAGATTAAAGAGTTGGTCAAGTTGCCGCCGGATCTCGCCAGCGATCCCTTTTTACAAGAGACGTATGGGGAAATCGACCGGAACATATACTATACCTTCTGGAGATACCGGGGCTATTTTACCGGCAAGTGCAGGGACCTGATCACACAGTCTCCCATCGAAGAGGCTCAAATGGCGGCTATGCTGGCAGAGGGAGTAGACAAACTGGCTGCCAAGGCCCAGGAGGCCCTGGACAATGGCAAGTGGGAGTGGGCATTGGAATTGGCGGATGATGTTCTCCTCCTCGACCCGGCCAATTCCTCGGCGCGCTCGACCAAGAATACCGCGTTGATCGCCCTGGCCGGTGAAACCATCAATAGTCAATCACGCAACTATCTCTTATCCGAGTATCTCTTGGAGTCGGGACAGATACCGCCCGTGGAGACCGCGATATTTTCAGGTATGTATCCGAAACTTATTTTTGCTTCGATGGATGACAACGCCGTGCGTTTCATGCCGATGGATGCTCTCCACCGCATCCTGGCGGTCAATATCAACGCGGTCAAATCCCTGGATACGGATATGGCAGTCGGCCTGCAGTTGACCGACATACCTAAAAACAGCCCCACGGAACCATCCTATTATGCTTTGCATGTCCGCCATTGCATCCTTGAAGTGGCTCCCGAGGCTACGCCGAAGGCCGGGTCCCGAACCCAGAATGGTGAGTTCCGAATCATCACCGACTCTCCGGTCTGGAAAGATCTGGTCCTGGGGAAGCTGACTCCTCAAGAGGCTGTTTCATCTGCCAAGGTTGTTATTGACGGCGGAGATCCCGAGGCTTTTTATGCTTTCATGGATCTTTTCGACTGATGTATGGGATGGAACAGGCGATTCGGAGCGCTACGCCTACTCCCGGGACTCTCTCCTGGGAGTGGGGCGGAAGTGAACATCCAGATTGATGTATATAACAAGGATACATACCATGAATGCTCCCGAAAAATCCAAATCTCAGAGATACAACCGCCGGGACACGTTGAAGCTGTCCGGGTTGGCCTTGGGCGGCCTGGCGCTGGGAGGAATGGCCGGCGGCCCCGGAGCACGGAAAGCCCAAGCCGTGTGCGATCACGAACCGTATGCCGTGGATTGTCCACCCGGGTATAGTCCGGACCAGTACTCGTTCTTCCAGAATCTGCCCGAGATCGACTTGCTGCAAACCCCCCTCGACGATGACGAGATCCGGATCACGTTCATGGGATCCTGTTTCCCGATCCAACGCCGGGTTCAGGCGGAAATGAGCGTCTTCGTGGAAGTGGGCCCGTGGATTCCCGATCCCAAGAATCCCGGCGATCCCGCCCTGGGGAAAGCGGCCGATTCGTTCATCTTCGACTGCGGAGCGGGATCTTGCACCAATTTCGGCGCCGCGGGGATCGGGTACCGGCGGATGGACAAGGTGTTCATCAATCATCTGCACGCCGACCACATGAACGACCTGAGCCACATCTACTGCTTCGGGCCCTCGGGGGACCGCAAATCGCCCCTGTACGTTTGGGGGCCGGGGCCCTCGCGCGTGAAAAGCCCGCGGCCGCCGCGCCGGCTGTACGACGATGGGACCAAGGCGTATTGCCGGAACCTGCGGGAAGCGATGCGATGGCACACGGAGAGTTTCAGCTTCCTGGAAACCAGTTACCAGAGCTACCCCATTCCCACCCGGACAAGCTGGGGACTGCCCTGCGATCCCATCCCGGTGGGAGACGATCCCCCCAACGACGCCTACGCGCTGGTCCCCATCGAGCTGGACTGGACGAAATACGGGCAAGTTGCGGGAGATAACGTCGCCTACAACAACCCGTCCACCGGCGTGAAGATCACCCACTTCCCCGTGATCCATTGCCGCAAGGGCTCCGTCGGCTACAAACTCGAGTGGTGGCATGCCCCGGACCGCCCGCCCTTCTCCCTGGTCTACACGAGCGACACCAAGCCGGAAACCCATTGCATCGAACAGGCCCTCAACGGGGGCGATGGCGTGGACGTGTTCATTCATGAAATGGTCATGCCGCCGGAACGGTACGCCATGAAGGTTTTGGGATTGACCACTCCGCCCGTCCTAGGGGATCCGGGCTACGAGGACTTCATGATGTACGTCAAAGGTACGGAGAGGGTGTACGACAGTTCCCATACCACGCAGGGCGCGTTCGGGTACCTCCTCAGCCAGATCGATCCCCGCCCGCGGCTCACGGTCGCCACGCATTTCCCGGTGGCCGATGACACGGCCGCCTGCGCCCTGCAGAGCATCCTCGCGCATTGCGGCGACGTCATCTGGAATCCGGAATATCCGGACGCGTGCACGGTCACCTGGTCCTTCGACTGCATGGTGCTCCGGGTCTATCCCGGCCACATCCAGCATTGCCGGGCCAAGGTCAAGGATTTCGGATTCACTCCACCCTTGGTGTCTTATGATGACATCCTGCCGCCGAAATACGCGGACGCGGAGGGGAACGGGGATCCCTTCGTCCAGCTCGAACGGGCGACGGAAATTCAAGCCGGCCCCGACACCTACTGCGCGGACGGTTATTGAGAGCGCAAACGTACACTGCGGCGTGCGTAGTGCCCTAGAGCCGCATCGCTTCCAGGGCACGCTGGTTTTTTACTCCTGCGTACCCTGCCGATCACGCGATCCGTGGGATTGTGTCGGCCGTGAATTAACTCTTTTTGCATTAGTTCACCCACCGGAAGTAAGAATTCTCCCCAATCCCCCTTCCTGGCGAGGATAAATCTTCTACATCCCAAAAATGAATTACGCAATACGTTATTTTCCAGACCGGGGATGTGTATACCGCCAACGAGGATATCCAGATGATCCTGGATGGGCGGGAGTTGCCGGAAACGGATGATTCACGCGATATCTTTGAGGAATTCTTCTTTGTCCAGCGGCCTCTCATTGAAGACTACCTGGAAAGCGAACACGACAAGAATCGTCCTACACCTGTCTAGGGACACCCCCCAAACCACTCCAGGGCCCGCACGTGTAACCCAATCCAGTCCGGCAAGGACTGCGTCCACGTGGCTTCGGCGTACGTGTAATTGGATGTCCCGTAACTGCGGGAAAGAGGGTGTCCCTAGACACTTGGGGCCGAGGAATTCAAAGGGATCGAGCAGGAGGTCTTGGCGGAGCGGATCGATGCGGTGCATGAGGCAACCTTACATGTTGATTTGGAATAAGTTAAGTATAGTTCAAAAAGATAGTTTGGTCAAGCCAAAATTGCCTTTGGGGATAGAATTTTTAGGCGGAATGTGTACGACTATTTACCGGGGCGTCAGATCTGACCGTTTCGACCGTGGCTGAACATCTCGCTACCTTGATTGATCGCGATTTCACGGGCGGCGTTAATCGCCTCTTGCTGCGTTTGGTAGACGGAAGTTGCTCGTTGATTTCCTTCTCCTTTGACGGCCCAACCTCCGGAATGTGGAACAACATGCTGATTTTTCTGCATAATTTCTATCCTTTCGGCATTTATTTGTTGACAGAATAATCAACTCGTGGTTTAATTATAGGTACATATAATGTGAATGTCAACCATGTAGAGGGAGAGAGAACCATGTTTGGACAAAGGCTTAAAATGGCGAGAAAAAAAGCAGGGTTTTCGCTTCAAGACCTTTCCAAGCGCATGTCCCCGGCCGTTTCAGCACAAGCGATTAGCAAATACGAATCGGGGAAAATGATGCCGAGTTCGAGTGCGCTGGTGAGCCTGGGTAGAGCACTCAACACTTCGCTCGATTTCTTAATGGGTGGGCAAATTGCTGAGTTAGAGGGGGTAGAGTTTCGCAAGCACTCGGCTACTTCTGTGCAGGATCGCGCCCGTGCTGAGGCAATCGTTACTGAAAAGATAGAAGACTATCTCTCGATTGAAGATATTCTCGGTTTCGAAGCACCCGCCGATCCGTTTGGGAATCTCCGCAGTACCGATCTAAAGAGCCTTGAAGACGTAGAAGATAAGGCGAAAGAGTTACGAAAAAAGTGGAAACTCGGAAACGATCCGATTCCAAGTATGACCGGCCTTCTTGAAGAGAAGGGGATCAAGGTCATTGAGGCGGACTTACCAGAAAGGTTCGATGGGCTTACCTGTAAGGTAAAAAGAAGCGGTGGCAATCCGGATATCGAAGTTGTGGTGGTATCCAGCAGAACCAATGTTGAGCGAAAACGTTTTAACCTGGCACATGAGTTGGCCCACCGGATTATCCAGAACACCAGAATTCCAAAAGCAAAGCCTGAAAAAGCCATGCACCGATTCGGGGCGGCGTTTCTCGTGCCTGCCGAGCATCTATACTCTGAGGTTGGACAAAACCGAAACGGAATCACCTGGCATGAACTGATTAGGCTAAAGCGCTTCTACGGGATTTCAGCGGCGGCAATGCTTATAAGGCTAAAGGATGTGGGATTACTTCCAGAATCAACCGTGGAGTATGCCTTTCGGACTTACGCGCGGTCGTGGAGGAAGGAAGAGCCGGAACCTCTTCGCGATGCGGAGGGATTTGGGGCATTTGAAAAACCAATGCGATATGAGGAACTCGTCTATCGAGCCCTGGCCGAGCAACTGATTTCGCCCGTACGAGCGGCGCAATTACTGAAATGTTCGGTTGCAACCGTAGAAGAACAAGTTCGGGGGCCTCGTGAACAGTGACACTTTCCATCAAACAGTGTGTTGTTATTAATGACGCTTCCAGCCTAATTGATCTTCGCAAAGGAAGACTTCTGCATGTGATGCTGAAGCTTCCCTACCGCTTCATTGTGCCTTACCCCATCCGGCATTCGGAGCTGCTAGATTTTACTGATCGGGAATGGCGACTTCTCGATGACGGCGGTATGGAAACCTTCGACTTAGCGCCGAATCGCACTGCGGAAGCATTCGAGGTCAAACTGGCTCATCCCGGACTTTCGGCCAATGACTGCTTCTGTCTCATCGCAACACGCCATTATAGTCAGTCTATATTGCTCACTGGAGATGCACTTCTTCGAAAGGTCGCAATACAAAACAGCCTAAGAGTGCATGGCGTACTATGGATCATAGATCAATTGAAAACAGAGAAAATTTGCGAAGATAAATTGCTAATATCGGCACTCAAACTATGGCAAGCTGATCCATCGGTATTCCTGCCGAATGATGAAATCGAGAAACGTATTCGATCCATGAAGAGCCGTTAAGAGAAAAGGGGCTTCGCCCCGAAAATTTGGTTGGGCGAACTTCCTTCTCCGAAAAACACACCGGTGAAATTTTGCCCTTCTCCTGGATCGTAGACTTCCAGGTTATCGAACCATACCACGGCATTCTTTTGGTCATTCGCGACCTGAAGAAGGGGCAAGATCAACCGGCGAAGTCTTTCAAAATACGTGACAGGCTTGGCCTGGCGCGGCTTTTGAGGCGAAGCCACCTCAGTCTTTCTGGCTTGCCGGAGTCATCTACCGTCTATCCGTCGCCGTCGGATCCTCACCCGAACGGGACCCGACGGGTAGGGATGAACGGCTATTCAGGTTGTTGGACTTCGGGCGGGTGCGGATCTGGAAGACGCTCCGGGCTTACGCCGGGGTGGCCGACCTGCGGAACACCCACCCCCACAGGTTCCGCCCCGGCCTGGCCGTCCACCTGCTCCAGCAGGGGGTGCCCATCCAGGTCATCTCCGCCCGGCTGGGCCACGCCTTGGTCTATGTGACCATGAGTATGTACATGAAGGTCACCCCGGACATCCAGGCCGAGATGGTCAAAGGAGTGGTGTGGCGGTAAGAACAGTGGGATTTTACCACCCCCTTTCAGCGGATCTAAAGATTAGAAATGAATCATCTTGTGATGGTTGGAATAAAAGTTTGGATTATTTATTTTACTCCATCAGGAAGGGATGTCTCCGCTAAGGGATTATTTCATAAAGCTCAAGTCTTCAAACTGGGCGGCCGCTGGCCGCTACAGAAACCTCGTCCGAATCAACATCCCCAGAATGCTACAGATGAACAGGATATTGCCAGGATGAAAACCCGTATCGCCTCATCACTTCACTCCCGGAAGAGGATCAGGGTGCGGGAAAACCTCCCGCCCTAGTTTCCCTTACCCAATGACGGATTCCCCCGGCGATTCTCCGCATTGAGAGTCCTCTTTAGGGAACGTCACGTAAAAGGCCCTGGGTGGAAATCCGGAGCCATTCACGACACGAGGGTATTGATCCATCTCCGGTTGAGTTACTCCAGCAGGGAGATCCGGCGGACGGATTGCCGAATAAAGGCGTCACGCGCGCTTTTGTCGTTTGCGTTGTGCCATTACCGCGTCGTGGACGGAGGAACCCGTAGCAACGCCTTCTTGTACTCCTTGCCCCGCACCAAGACCGCACCCAGGGGATCTTGAAGCGCTTCCACGTGCATCGCGAACCTCATCATAGTGTTACTGCCCAGGGGCAGGCCTGTTCCAGGCAGGTGTTGCGCGTTTCTTCCGTGGGGCAGGTCATGAGGACCCGGAAGGAATAATCCTCTTTCCGGTAGCCCTTTTCCCTGTAAACGTCGGATGAAAAGTTCGAGGACTGTCGGGGAATGATGGCTTCTTTAAAACTTCATTCAAGAACCTTGGGATGATCGGCCTCGAGCAAGCGACTAAATGCGCCCCGAAAATTTTCGCCAAAATCGAGGCCATGAGGATGTGATGGTGCCAAAAAAGATTCAGCCGATGCTGCCTGGCATTTTTATTTTTCTGGATAAAGCGTTACCGATTTGCTACCGATTGGCATTTTGCCAGTTTTGTCATTTTTATAAGTCTTATTAAATCAGATATAAATGATAAAATAATTATGTAGACAATATGTTGGAACAACAAATCGCTTCCGGGGACATTCTGGTCTTCTCGGGCAGCATCGCTCCCGGCCTCCCGGTAGACGCCTACCGTGAACTGATCGCGTTGTCGAACGCGAAAGGCGCGATGGTCCTTTTGGACAGCAGTGGCCCCCCGTTGCGTTTGGGCATGGCCGCCGGCCCGTTTGTGGTCAAAGCCAACAAAACGGAAGCCGAAGAATTGACCGGCCTCGTGCTCCAGGATGAAGCCCGGGAATGGGAAGCCCTGCGGCGTATCCTTGAGTTTCCCGGCCTGGCCCATGGCGTGATTTCCCTGGGCGCGCGGGGAATGATCGCCGGGAACCACGCGTCCGGCTGGCGGTTACGGGTTCCGATGGACCCCGGTGAGGTGAAAGACACGGTGGGCTGTGGCGATACTCTGGTAGCCGGACTCGTCCTGGGCCTCAAGCAGGAGATGAACACACCGGATCTCTACCGCTTCGCCATCGCCTGCGCCTCGGCCGCTGCGGTTCAAACCGGCCCCGGGCGTTTCGTGAAAAACGCCGTGGAGGCCATGCTCGCCCGGGTGGAATGTGAGCCGGGTATAGGGTGACAACCAAAAAACAAAAGCCTAATCCACGTCCCCCCTTTCGCACACCAGGATAAGGTCGTTGCTTTCCCGGGGATTGAAATCGGAGAAATCGTAACCGCCGTAGCAGAGGATTTGCGTGAATCCGGATTGCTTGGCCAAATCCACCAGTTCGTCCTGCATCCACGGGTGATGTTTCATCACGTAACCGCGGGAGGTCCAGTTCCCTTGGTCCTTGACCGCCACGACAAAATGAAAATCCAATTGCTCCGGTCGAAACTCGTAGAAACGTATAAATACGTATTCTTTATCTCCCACCGTCGTGCTGCGGACGGGAAAATCGCGCTTGTTGAACTCCAAAATCCGTTGGTAATTGAGCAGGTGGAAAACAGCCACGCCCGTTTCCTTCATAGCCTTCACCGTTTCGGAGAAGAGGCGCTGGACCGCTGGCGGATCCAGCAGATGCGATAGATTGTTGCCCACGCACACTACAGCATCGAACTGCAGTTGCAGGCGCGAGGCGAAATCGGTGAACGGCAGGCAGAGAAACTCGATGTCCAGCTCGTGCTCTTCTCCCCGGCGGCGGGCATGCTCGATCATGTCCGCGGAACTATCGAGCCCCAACACGTTGTACCCCATTTCCGACCAATGGAGGGCGTGGCCGCCGGTGGCGCAGCCCAGGTCGAGGATCGAAGTCCCCAGCCGTTCGCGGAACAGGTGTTGGAAGAATGGATCTTCCCGTTTGATCCGCTCGTCCCAGTCGATGAAGTAGTCATAAACTTCCGCAAGATGGTTGTAGACTTTCATGGTTGTATCCATTCTTCATCGTAAGCGGGCGGTGTGTCAAGATCATTTTCTTGGCAGGCTACCCTTTTCCGGTTTCCATCCCAGAAGATTCAATACTCCTCCAAGGAAAGTGGCCCGGTGGAGGTCCGACGCCGGACTTTGGCCCACTGGTTGCATCTTGACAGGGTTTTATGGGAATTCAATACTTCCTGGAGAGGGGGGAAATTGGAAACGGCCAGCGGAATTTATCTATCTTTAGTGGTTTGGATAAGAGACAGGGTAGTCTATTATGCAACTGTCTCAATTCAGGATAGTGGATACCTCGGCTTAGGCCGGGGCACGCTGCAACGCGCCCCGGAGGTGCAAGGTATAATCTTTGGGATTAATCCGTGGGCGGCGTGGGCAATCCTGGATCCCCGCTGGCGCGGGGATGATAGTGATGGAAACCATCCAGCGAAGGGCGGTTCGGTTGCGGGTAGGTTTTCGGGAAAATTCAACAACCATTTCATTTCGATAAGGTTAGGTAAAATATCATGGCACTCGATATCTCCCCGGCGGCCGGAGTGACCGCCGTTCCTGACGCGCAGGGACGGTTCGGCGGATTCGGCGGCCGTTTTGTTCCCGAAACCTTGATGCCGGCCTTGTTGGAATTGGAGGAGGCGTTCGATGACGCGCTCCGGGATCCCCGGTTTCAAGAGGATCTGCGGTTCGCGTATAAAGAATACGCGGGCCGGCCCACGCCCCTCTATTACGCCCGCCGTCTGAGTGAGGAACTAGGCGGGGCGCGGATCTACCTCAAGCGGGAGGACCTTACCCACACCGGCGCGCACAAGATCAACAACACGCTGGCGCAGATTCTGTTGGCCAACCGCATGGGCAAAAAGCGGGTCATCGCCGAAACCGGCGCGGGCCAGCACGGCGTGGCCACGGCCACCGCGGCCGCTCTCTTCGGCTTGGAGTGCGCCGTGTACATGGGGGAGGAAGACACCGTCCGGCAGCGGCTGAACGTTTTTCGCATGAAACTGATGGGCGCGCGTGTGGTTCCCGTGAGCAGCGGTTCCCAGACCCTCAAGGACGCCATGAACGAGGCCATGCGCGACTGGGTTACGAACGTCCGCACGACCTATTACGTCATCGGTTCCGTGGCCGGCCCCCATCCCTATCCCAAACTGGTCCGCGAGTTCCAAAAAGTGATCGGCGTCGAGGCCCGGCAACAATTTTTGGAGCGGGTGGGCCGATTGCCCGATTATCTCATTGCCTGCGTCGGGGGAGGCAGCAACGCCATGGGGCTGTTTTATCCCTTTTATGAGGATAAAAACGTCCGCTTCATCGGCGTGGAAGCCGCCGGACGCGGCATTCAGACCGGCCAGCACGCGGCTTCGCTCTGCGCGGGGCGGGTGGGTGTCCTGCACGGCTCCAAATCGTACTTGCTCCAAAACCCGGACGGGCAAATCGCGCTGGCGCATTCCATATCGGCCGGTCTGGACTACCCGGGCGTCGGGCCGGAGCATTGCTTCTATAAGGACACCGGCCGCGCCACGTATGTGGCCATTACCGACCAGGAGGCGCTGGAGGCCTTCACCACGCTGTCCCGCCTGGAGGGTATCATTCCCGCGTTGGAGTCGGCCCATGCGGTGGCGCATGCCATGAAACTGGCCCCCACGCTCAGCCCGGAGGCCCACATTCTGATCAACCTTTCGGGCCGGGGGGACAAGGATGTCGAGGCCGCATCCAAATACCTGGAGGGAGTGATTCAATGAACCGTTCTTTTATCGGTGTCCGGCGGGGCATGGAAGCCATCGCTCATGCCTTTCAAATACGGAAAAACGAGGGGGGCAAAGCCCTGATCCCCTACATCATGGCCGGCGATCCCGACCTGGGTACGACGGGGAAAATCGTGAAATCCCTGTCAGGAATCGGAGTGGATCTGATCGAGTTGGGCATGCCGTTTTCCGATCCCCTCGCCGATGGCCCCGTGATCCAGCGGGCCGGCGAACGGGCCTTGCGCCAAGGCGTCACGCTCAAAAAAGTGCTCGGCCTAGTGGAAGAACTGCGGCTGGATATCAACACGCCCCTCATCATCATGACATATTACAATCTGTTCTTCAATTACGGCTTGGACGCCTTCGCCCGCGACGCTTTCCAGGCCGGGGTGGACGGCGTGATCGTGCCCGATCTGCCCGTGGAAGAGGCCGCCGATTTCCAACGGGCGCTGGACCGCGAAGGTCTGGCGCTGGTTTATCTGATTGCCCCCACCAGCACGGAAGAGCGGGTGCGGTCCATCGCCGCCCAGGCCCGGGGATTCCTCTATTATGTCTCGCGCACCGGCGTCACCGGCGAGCAGCGGGACATCGCCGCCGATCTGACGGACAATTTGCGCCGGATCCGGGAGTTGGCTTCCCTGCCGGTGGCGGTGGGATTCGGCGTGTCCAATGCCGAACAGGCCGCCCAGATCGCCCGGCACGCGGACGGAGTGGTCATCGGCAGCGCCGTGGTCCGCCTGATCGAGGAAACCACCCAATTACATGAGCGCGCCGCCGCCCGCTTCCTGCGCCCCTTCGTGGATGTTCTGCACGGGAAGCCGCGGAAGGGGGAATAAATTCCCCATACTGGCATTCCGTTTTCTGAAAAAAAGGGTAAAGTTACCAAGTTGCGCGCATCTTCTGATCCAGTTTTCTGGAATTGGAATGCTGTGGAGGAGTCGCTGTGGTGTGGTTCCGGAAGAAAAAGGTCTTTACCACGATCAACAAACAGGAAAAAAAGGTGGATATCCCTAAAGGGATTTGGCGTAAATGCGAGGGATGTGATCAATATATCACCAGCGAAGAAATCAAGCGCAATCTGTTCATTTGCCCCCGCTGCAATCACTACTACGTTCTTCCCGTCGAAGACCGGTTGAACAGCCTTATCGACGAGGGAACCTTTGAGGAATTCGATGCCTCCCTCGCCTCGCGCAATCCCCTGGATTTCGATGGTTACGAAGAAAAGTTAATCAAAGCGCAAAAAACCACGGGCCGCCACGAGGCGGCGGTGACCGGCCGCGGCGAAATTCACGGCGTTCCCGTGATTTTGACGGTGCTGGATTTTTCGTTCATGGGCGGCAGCATGGGCTCGGTGGTGGGGGAAAAGATCACCCGCGCGGCGGAACGCTGCCTGAACGATGAACTGCCCCTCGTGATCGTCTCCACCGGCGGCGGCGGAGCGCGCATGCACGAAGGCATGCTTTCCCTCATGCAGATGGCCAAGACCAGCGCCGCCATCAGCCGCCTGAAGCAACACGGAATCCCTTATATCTCCATTATCGCCAACCCCACCATGGGTGGCGTGGCCGCCAGCTTCGCCGCTTTAGGCGACGTCATCCTCGCCGAACCAAAGGCCCTGATCGGTTTCGCCGGCCCCCGGGTCATCGAGCAGACCATCGGCCAATGCCTGCCGGATGGCTTCCAAAGCTCCGAATTCCTGCTCCAGCACGGCATGATCGATATGATCATCGAACGCCCCAAACTCCGGGACGTGCTCAAACCGTTGCTGAAGCATATGTGGTTGAACCAGATTGCCTTGCGGGTCCGCGAGGCCAACCGCAAACCCGCGCTGGTGGCCGGGTGAAATATCTATCCTCCCGGTTTGCCCTGCCAATCCCTTGGTCTACATTCGCAGGGGCGCGCCGCCACGTGCCCCATCTTTATTACTCTATTTCTATTCAAAAATCCGAATTCCACACCGTAGGTTAAAACCTGCGGCTACTCCAGTGGTTCCCCGGCGGGGTTTCATTCCTGCCCAATGACTCTTTCGCAGTCCGAATTCGAATCCTCCTCCGCGCCCTCTGCGTCTCCGCGCTGAATAACGCAAATATCGGTCTTATTTCAACTCTTGAATCCGCACATCCCGCAGGTTGATATGGGTATCGCTACGGGTGAACACACTGAGCGCGATGTTTCCCGGCCGGTCCGGGGTTTGATCGTATTTCGCCACGACCGCTCCGTTGACCACCACCGTGGTCCGGCCGCCTTGGGCGATGATCTGGATGGGGAACCATTCCTCGTCCCGCGTGTATTTCCCATCCGCCGCCGCCAGGATGTTGACATCGTTCACACTGCGTCCCAGAGTGACGAGGCTGCCCGTCTTGTGCTTCTCGTGCCGGTCGTTGAGCAGGGTGACCAGGATTCCGGGATCGCTCTCGCCGTTCCAGCGGATCCAGATCCCCCCGATCGCTTCCGGGCTGGTTTTGACATACGCCCACAGGTGGAAGTCCTTGTATTGCGCGCCGGAGACCAGAAATCCCTGCCCATATTCACCCACAACGCTGGATTCCTGAATTTTCCATTGCGCGCCGCCCAGGACGTTCCACCGTTCGAGCCGTTTGGGAAAATCGATGGACCCATCGGCCCCGTTATTCTCGATTTCGATAATCGTGCGGCTGGGTTGAACGATCCAATTGGCGTCGCCGGCCTTGCGCCAGCCGTCCAGATTCTTGCCGTTGAACAAGGGAATCCAGGAGGCCTGGTCCGTGCCGCCGAGATCCTTGATCCGGACATTGCGGAACCAGGCGTGGTTGCCGTGTTCCTGCAGGCCGATCGGTCCGAAGCGCTTGCGCCAGCGGACGCGCTCATCCTGGCTGACATCGAGGTCCTGCACCACGGTTCCGTTGAGCGTCACTTTCAGCCGGGGATGCTCGTACCAGATTTCCATTTCGTTCCATTCCCCTGCGGGGCGGCAGGCGATGGTGAGGGGTGGAACCTTGTCATACAACGCGCCGGCGCTGGACAGGGTGGGTTCCTTGCCGTAACTGTCATGAATCTGGATTTCCCCGCCTACCCGGGATTGCCGGCCGTGCTGGGGGATATGGAAAAAGACTCCGCTATTGGCGTTCGGACCGTTTTTGTATTCCAGCCTCAGGATGAAATTTTCATACGAGCCTTCCGATTGGATAAAGCCTCCACCCAGCCCCGGCAGCGCGTGCAGGACGCCGTCCTCGATCACCCAGGCGCTTTCGTTGCCCATGACATGCCATCCCGAGAGATCGCGCCCGTTGAACAGCGGAACAAAGCCTTCCTGCCGTTCGCTTTCTGACAATCCTTGAGACACGGGCGTCCCAAAACCAGCCAATACACCAATCCATAAAATCCAATACCCGAAACGCTTGTCGAACATATAAGTTCTCCCTTGGCAACTATTTACTTGATTCCAGAGAAAAGAAAAATCGCGTTCTTTCAGGGCAACCCTCACCCTGGCCCTCTCCCGGAGGGAGAGGGAAGTTGGGGTAGTTCTCTCTCGCCTGATCCATTGGAAAACGATCGCCTTCTTAAGAAAAGGTACGCACTTGCTGGATGAGCCAAATTTCATTATTCTGATCCAACCATAAACCAGCGTAAAGTGAACATCCAGATCCCATTGGAAAATGCCTAGGAGGGTAAATCATGGACCGTCGTCAATTTGTCACCGTTTCGTCACTGGCCGCCGCCGCTTCGTTGCAGTCGATCGCCGCCGCCGGAGAAGACCGCGCGCAGGAGTTTTACGAACTCCGCCAATACCACCTGCCCACCGGCGCCCAGAAGAACGCCACGGCGGATTTTTACAAAAATGCCGCCATCCCCGCGTTGAACCGCCTGGGCATCCAGCCCGTCGGGGTGTTCGAAACCGTCTACGGGCCCAGCAAGCCAACCTTGTTTGTGCTCATTCCCCATCCCTCGCTGGAATCGCTGCTCACCACGCCTGGAAAACTCGCCGCCGACGCCGAATACCAGAAGGCCGGGGAAGCCTTCCTCAACGCGCCGTTCGCGGATCCGGCCTATGTCCGCGTGGAGAGTTCCCTCATGCGGGCCTTCAGCCACATGCCCAAGATCGAACTGCCGGATTTCGCCACGGCCAAAAAATCGCGCATTTTCGAAATGCGCACCTATGAAAGCCACAGCGCGAAATTCGGCCAGAAAAAGATCGAGATGTTCAACGAAGGGGGCGAGATCGCCATCTTCCGCAAAACCGGCCTGAATCCCGTCTTCTTCGGCGAGACGCTGGTGGGCCCGCGCATGCCCAACCTGACCTACATGCTCTGTTTCGAAAATATCGAGCACCGCAACAAGCAGTGGAGCGTGTTCGGCTCCGATCCCGATTGGAAGGCCTTGAGCGGCAAGGGGGAATACAAGGACACGGTCTCCAACATCACCGACTACATCCTGCGCCCCACGGCCTTCTCGCAAATCTGAGACTGGGGATAGGATGGGCGGCAGGCGGGTGTCTACCTCAACCGGAAGCCGTTGGTTTCGCAGGGGCACGGGGGCCACGCGCTCCTATGATATGAGGTGAATGGCCAGCGCGGCGGCGGGATATGTACCCGCGACGATGCCGCGTTCCATCGGTTTTTCCCTCACCCCGGCCCTCTCCCAGAGGGAGAGGGAGGAGAAAAGAAAGGTTATCGAGGGTGAGTTACGCTAGGCTTACCCACGATATCCATATAGCCGGGAAATCAACATCGCCTCCTCGCTTCCCGCGTTCCCGGCCCGGATGTCCCAAAGGAGGACCGCTTATGGACGCGCAGGCCTATCAGCGCCGGATGTACGAATTTCTGGGGGACCGCGACCCTATCGACGTGTTGAGCCAGACCACCGGGATTCTGGGGAAGATCGCGGCGGAGCATCCCGCCCAGATTCTTAAAACCCGGGCGTATGATGACAAATGGACTCCCAACGAGATCCTCGGCCACCTGGTGGATGTGGAACTGGTAACGGGGACGCGGCTGCGTTTCATCTATTGCCAGGATGAACCGGACATTGTAGGCTTCGATCAGGACCTGTGGGTGGCGCGCCAACGGCATAACGAGCGGGAACCGGCCGAATGGGTCAAGTATTTCCGGCTGCTGCGGGAATGCAATCTGTATTTGTGGAAACAATTGACTCCCGCGGATTTGAACCGCGCCGGGCGGCATCGCGAACGCGGCCTGGAAACGTTGGACACCATGCTGCGCATGGAGGCCGGCCACGACCTTTGCCACATCGATCAGATCGAACGGTATCTGCGGATCATTCGGCAGAAATCCAAGTGACGGCGGACAAGGGATTCGATAAATCCCTCACCCCCGGCCCTCTCCCAGAGGGCTGATCTTCGCCCACGACGATTCTTAGGCTGTGGAATTCATCCCCGTGCAAGCGGGGATCCAGGGGGGCAAGGCTCCCGCCGAGCCGGGCGTTGCCAGGGTGTGCATTCCGATCGCGGATCATCCGCGGATTCGCCCGCTTGCCCATCCGCCATCCTCCCTTGAGTTTCCCACCCGCCTTTGGGATGATCGCATGGATCGATGATCCATTCGCAATCAGCCCGATACGGGTACAGCGGTCAAAAAGGGGGAAAAGCCATGTCTCAGTCACTCAATCGCAGAAACTTCATCCACTTGTCGGCGGCGGGCGGCGCCCTGTTTCTCGGGGCTTCCACCATTCTGGCCAACCGGTCCTTCGGCGGATCCCCCGTCCTGGTCAGCCCGGGATGCCGGACCTCAAAGGTCAAGATCGCCAAGATCTACCTGGGCAAGCCAAAGGCGCTTTGGCCGACCCCGAAACTCGATCTGGACGCCGAAATCGCGAAGTACGAAAGCGAATTCACCCGGATGCGGGACAGTTTCGCGGATGTGGATTTCGTGGTCAGCCAGCTGGTGGATTCGGTGGACGACGTGAAGGAAATCACACCGAAAGTTCAAGACGCGGACGGGATCCTGCTGATCCATCTCTCCATGGGCATCTCGGCGGAGCTCCAGGCGCTGATGGACCTCAAGAAACCCACCGTCCTCTTCGCCGCGCCCTATTCCGGCCATGAGTGGGTGGGCTTCGGCGAATGGGAGCGAAAAGCGCCGGTGACCTGCATGCTCACTTCCGACAAGAGCCGGCTGGCCGCCGCCGTGCGTCCCCTCCGGGCCATTCATCACTTGCGCGAGGGCCGCTTGCTTAACATCACCAGCCGCGCGATGCCCGCGGATTACCTGGCCGCCATCAAGGAGAAATTCGGAACGGACATGATTCAGATCACCCGGGAGCGCGCCGTGCAGGCCTACGAATCCATCCCCGACGATGCCGCCCGGGCCGAAGCGAAAAAGTTGATCGCCGAAGCCGACAAGGTGGTCGAGCCCAACGAGGACGAGATCTACCGTTCCTGCAAGCTGGCCCTGGCCTTCGAAAAGATGATGGATGAAGAGAACGCCACGGTCATCACCGCCGATTGCTATGGTACGATGTACCGCAACCTGCCCGCCTTCCCCTGCATCGGCTTCACCCGCCTCAACGACAAGGGATTGGCCGGCATTTGCGAATCCGACCTGGCCAGCGCGATGACCTTCATGATCCTGCAGGGGCTTTCCGGCAAGCCGGGCTTCATCAGCGATCCCACCATGGACATGTCCACCGATGCCGCCATCCTGGCCCATTGCTTGGGCAGCACCAAGATGGATGGGCCCGGCGGCGCCCGCGCCCCTTACCGCATCCGCACCATCATGGAGCGGCAGGAAGGGGCGGTCATGCAGGTCTTCATGCGCAAGGGAGAGAAGGTCACGCAGGCGATCCTCACCCAACCGGACCGTCTGCTGTACTTTACCGGGGAAATCATCGACACGCCCGACACCGACCGGGGCTGCCGCACCAAGATCACCGTCAAAGTGGACGGGGACGCCGAGAAACTGTGGAAGAACTGGTCACACGGCCTGCACCGGGTCACGTGCTATGGCAACATCCGCGAGGATCTCAAGCGTTTCGCCCATCTGAAAAACATCCAGCTGATCGACGAAGCCTAAGGCCAGAGAGAATAACGGAAGGGCGGCATTACGGGCGGACCACGTCAAGGCCAGCACGGTCCGCCCGTCGCCGTTTTGGAGCCGATGTTATCCCAGCACCTCCTGGATGACGCCTTGCAGGTACTGGATGGATTGCTTGATATCCTCCATCTGCTTCGGGCCGGAGATTTCGCGCTCGATGGTGATATCGCCCGTGTAGCCCAGTTCCATCAGCCGGGTGAAGACCTTTTTGAAATCCACCTTGCCCTTGCCGATAGGTACTTCCTCTCCCAGTTTGTTGGGATCGGTGGGGAAAAATCCGTCCTTGGCGTGCACGGAGTGAACATACTTCCCCAGGACATCCAGCGCGTCCACCGGATTGCCCTTCCCGTACAGAATCAGATTGGCTGTATCCAGGCCCACGCCCACGTTATCGAGTCTCGTGTCCTGGATGGTCCGCAGCAAGGTGACCGGCGATTCCTGGCCGGTTTCGCAGAGAAACCATTGGTTGTTCCCCTGGCAGTGCCGGACCACTTCGGTAAGGGCTTGCACTGTTTCCTCGTATAAGGGATCGCCCGGGAACTCGGGGATGAAGCCGCAGTGCGTCTGAAACGCGGGGATGCCCAGCTTCGCGGCGAAATCGGAGCCTTGTTTGATGGCGTCGATCCGGGCCTGGCGGGTGCCGCGGGGGACCAGGCCGATGGTCACGGGGCCCTTGAGGAAATCCCACACCATTTCTCCCGGGCCGAAGGTGGTCAGGGCCGTGGCCTCGATTTCATATTTCTGGAGGGCGGACCGGAGCGCCTCTTCCGCTTGACGCGAGAGTTGGCCGGTGATGACCTGACAGGAATGCAATCCCAGTTCATGGACCTTGGCCAGGGATTCATGGGGATCGCCCTCGATGCCCACGCACATGCCCAGCCGGAATTTCTTTTTTTCCACGGCGGCCTTGGACGGCCTGGCGTATGCCATTCCCACGGCTCCGGCGGCCAGTTGGACGAACGTTCGTCGGTCGAGAGGCATATTGTTCATGAGTCGATTTCCTTTCCAAACACAATTGGCTTCCATGTCTCCGGAGATGCGGAAATCCATCCGCGGCCTGTCTTCAATCATACTGGAAACCGATATCCGGGCCAATGGAGGGACCGGTATCGAAAGGAGAAATAGGGATCGAAAGGGGATATAGGGTCTTCAATAGGATGATCATCGAGTTATCCATAAAAAACCGGCTTCGGAGAACATTCCCTCCCCGAAGCCGGTTCACATGAGGCTTGAATACGCTTACGGCAAGGACCAATTACTGCAAGGACCAATCCGTGACCGCGGCGGCTTTCGCGCCGAGGATCAAGCCGGTCAAGCTCTCGCTGCTGTTCCAGTTGCCCGCGATACCGCTCGTGTTCGTTTGATGTTCGCGCGCCGGGGCCTCCGCCCAAATATCCGCGTCGTTTTGCTGCGGCACACACCCAACGACGATGTTTTCCTTCAGATCCAATGGTATGTGCGCGGGATCTTTAAAGAAAGACAGCCAGCCAGTGGAAATTTCCGCGGGATCGGTGAAGTCATACCCCAGGTCGGCCGCCGGCATGAGGTATTCAAAGGGGATGAGTTTCACTTCCCAATTGATTTCCACCGGGGCTTCGATCCAGGTGGTGGCATTGGGATCGGTCACGCGAATCTGGCAGGCGGATTGGAGATAATCATCGGCGATGTCCCAGGGAGTCTCATTATCAGTGAATTGCATGGAACCCTCAATTCGCTCAAAGACTGGAACCTTGACAAAACTGGTTGAGGGAGCGATTCCGCCTTCATCCTTGTTGAAATACCCCAGCTCGCCCGGGATAAATACCTTCTTCGCGATGTCGTTGGAGGCGCCCCAGGGATCATACGTATAGGGTATATCGAAAACGTATTGCTGGTGATAGCCGGATGTGGTGGAAGAATTCGGGTCACCGCTGTTGGATCCGTCGATGATGATTTCCAGCCGTTCGCCTTGGTAACCATCCGTTCCCAGTGAGGACCCGAACCCTCGAACCTGGACTAACGATTCATCCTTGGTATTGACGGCGAAGTAGAGGGCGTTGGTTTCATCGTCCCAGGCGATTTTGAGCACGATATCCAGATCGCCCGTCCCTGGCTCGGCCGCGGGAGAGTCGCCGTCCTTGTCCATGGGGATCGCGGGGACGTTGGCCCAAACGGCATCGGTGAGATCACCGTCGATAACCGGAACACCGGGCAATTCAGGAATGGTGTAGGAATTCACATTGACCGATGTGTCCTGCCCGGCGGCTCCCAGTGCTCCCACGCATACGATAAGTACCGCAAAACCAATCTGTTTCATCATAGTACACCCTCCTTGATGTGATGGATTTATTCTTGCCATAGTTCGATTTAAATTATCAAAGCCAAGACTCCAAGTCAAGATAAAAAAATATTTAACTTGGTATATTGATGAAATGGCGCAGGCAAGCCAAATGGGGAAATGGGATTCAAAAAGCGGATGCCGGCTGGTAGGTCACTGTTTCGTTTTAACCTGTATTCCCGCCAGATACCCGGGACCGCCGTCAAAAATTCACCCACCCTGACTTCCACACAGCGGGAGGAGGGGATTTGGTTCGGAGTTTTCCACCTTTTTTCTCAAGGGAAGAAAGCGTATTCATCCCGTGTAAACAAAAATCCGGTTTTCGGGATCGTTCCATCCCCCAAAACCGGATTTCAAGATACCTTATTGCTCTTACTGCAAGGACCAGTCCGGCACCGCGGCGGATTTCGCGCCGAGGATCAAGCCGGTCAAACTCTCGCTGCTGTTCCAGTTGCCCGCGACTCCGGTCGTGTTGGTTTGGTGTTCGCGCGCCGCGGTCTCGTCCCACACATCCGCGTCGTTTTGCTGCGCCGTGAATCCAACAACGATTTTTTCCTTCAGGTCCAGCGGGATGTGGACGGGATCTTTCCAGAAGGAGAGCCATCCCGTGGCAATTTCCGCGGGATCGGTGATGTCATACCCCAGGTCGGCGGCCGGCATGATGTATTCAAAGGGTATGATTTTCACCTCCCAGCTGAATTCCACCGGGGCCGCGGCCCATTCGGTGACCTGGGGATCCGTGACGCGGATCCGCGCGGCGGATTCGACATACTCGTTGGCGATGTCCCAGGGAGCCGAATCGTTGGTCAGGTTCAGCGTTCCCTCGATCCGCTCGAAAACCGGGACCTGAACGAAAGTGGCCGAGGGCTTGATTCCCCCGCCGGTGGTGTCGAGATACCCCATTTCGCCCGGCGTGAACACCTTCTTGGCGATGTCGTTGGAGGCGCTCCAGGTGTCCCAGGTGTAGGGCATGTCGAACGTGTATTGCTGGTGATACCCGGAGGTGGTGGAAGAGGCCGCGTCGCCGCTGTTGGTGCCGTCGAGGATGACTTCCAGCCGCTCGCCGTTGTAACCGTCCGTCCCCACGGATGAACCTAATCCGCGTACGCCCACATACGATTCATCCTTGACGTTGACGCCAAAGTAGAGGGCGTTGGTCTCGTCGTCCCAGGCCACTTTGAGCACAATGTCCAGGTCGCCCGTACCCGGATCGGCGGGGGGAGAATCGCCCAGCATATCCATGGGAATCGCGGGGACACTGGCCCATACGGCGTCGGAGAGGTCCCCGTCGACCACCGGAACGCTGGGCAACTCAGGGATGGTATAGGAATTCACGTTGACTGAGGTGTCCTGCGCGGCGGCCAAGATTGATGCGACAAATAGAATAAAAACAGCCGTTCCGAACCGTTTCATAATGGTGCATCCTCCTCCATGTGATATATTGAATCTTGCAGTAAACCGAGTTAATTTATCAAATATAAGTGCGAGGGTCAAGTCAAAAAACAATTAAATCGATATATCGTTATAATTACAAAAAAACGAGGCAATTATCTCTTTTAAGGCCGGCGGGGAGTTTGTACACTCAATCCGAACATTCTTTCTCTCGGGAGAATTCCACCATGACGTATAAAACGTTCGCCCTGGGTGGTCTGTGGTTTTGGATTCTATTGCAGGCCGTTCCAGGCCCGGGCGAGGAGCCACCGGCCGCGGGTCCGGGGACCGATGCTCTGATTCAAGCCTTGCAGGAAGGGAACCGGGAGCAGGCCGCGGCCGCCCTGGAGGCTCTCCCGGCCTCGCTGGCGCCAAGCGAAACGCCAAGGATCATTCAAGCTTTGAACCGATTGAATCCGGGGGCGGAATGGATCCCTTTTCTACAATCCCTCGAAACGAAGTATGAGAATGAGGCGGACATCGCTTTCATTCTGGGGCGCGCGTATTGGCGTACGGGGAATGTGGAAGCCGCCATCCAGCAATGCCAAAAAGCCCTGCGGCTCAAGCCCGGCGATCCCTATCTCCTGTATCAATGCGCCGCGGTGGCGCAGACCTTGGGGAAGAACGCGGAGGCCAAGGCCTGGCTGACCGAATTGCTATCGCTAAAGCCCGAGGATCCCGACGGATTGTTTCTCCTGGGGAGGATCCATATCGCCGAAGGCGCGTTGAAAGAAGCGGAGCCGTTGCTGCAACGGGCGGTCCAGGCCAATCCCAAGCATTACCTGGCGTATTACGAACTGGGGCGGTTGAACAATCAGGCGGGAAAGTATGAGGCGGCCGAGAAGCATTTCCGGGAAGCCGTCAAGTTTTATCCTTTCTTCCGCGAGGCGTATAACGCGTTGCTGACCACGCTGGCCCGGCTGCAAAAAAACGACGCGCTGCGGGAATTCCGATCCATCTCCGTGCACATGTCCTCCTGGGATGACATCAAGGAAGGACGAATGCGGTATTCGTTTTTTCACCCGGCCGAAATCAGCCTCAAGGATGGATATGAACTGGCCACGGAACTGTGTTTCGTCAACCGCCGCGACCTCGCGCGCAAATACCTGGAGCAGAAACTCAAGGAAGGCCAGGCCAACGAACCGTTTCTGTTTCTCTTGTCGCAGATCCGGTTTCAGGACGGCGATTACGCGGGATGCCTGGCCCTCCAGGAGCGGCTGAAACATCCCCGCGCCGTGGAAGCGCAAATCTTCGCCGAACAGAGGGCCTGGTCGCTGTTTCAACTGGGACGCGTGGAAGAAGCCCAAGCCTATATGACGGATGCCTTATCCCGTTTCAAGGATTCCAAGCCGTTGCAAGCCTTGGCCGGGAAACTGGAGGCCGAGAAACAAAAGCACCCGGAAACATCCCCCGGCCCCGTGGAGTCCGCTTCCGCCCCCCTGGTTTTCCGGTTCGTGGACGTGACGGAGAAAACGGGCCTGACGGCGTTCAAACATACGCAGGGGAATCCGGATAAGCAGTGGATCATCGACGCCATGGGCTCCGGCGTGGCCGTGGGGGATTACGACCAGGACGGGGATGACGACATCTACTTCGTCAACGCGCGTCCGGATTATGCCCATCCCCAGCCGGAATACCGGAACGCCCTGTTCCGTAACGACGGCGGGCGGTTCGTGGACGTGACCGGGCAGGCCGGCGTGGGCGACACCGGGTATGGGATGGCCGCGGTTTTCGGCGACATCGACAACGACGGCCGGCTGGACCTTTTTGTGGGGAACTACGGTCCCGATGTCTTGTACCACAACGACGGAAACGGCGCCTTCACCGATATCACGCAGAGCGCGGGGATCGACGAGCCCGGCTACGCGGGAGCCGCGGCCTTCGCGGACGTCAACGGTGACGGCTGGCTGGATCTCTTTGTGGGGAATTACGTGGCGTTCGATCCTCAAACCGATGGGCAAAAAAAGGGCCAGTACCATGGAATACCGGTGTTCGCCAATCCACTGGCCTACGAGCATCAGGATGACCATCTCTACATCAATCAAAAGAACGGGACTTTCCGGGAAACCAGCGCGGCGGCGGGGATCAACGTGTCGGAGGGCCGCGCCATGGGTTGCGTGTTCTTCGATATCGAGGATGACGGCGATCTCGACCTGTACGTGTCCATCGATTCCACTTACAACCATGTCTTGCGCAACCGGGGGGATGGAACTTTCGAGGATATCAGTTTCTTTTCCGGGGCCGCGTACAACGAGGAGGGGGTGGCGGGAGGCGACATGGGGGCCAGCCTGGGCGATTTCAACAACGACGGCCGCCTGGATGTATTCGTCACCTCGTACGAGACCATGTCCGACGTGTTGTACCGCAATGATGGCGAAGGCCGGTTCACGGACGTGACAAACTTGTGGGGATTGGGATTCTATAGCTATTGGCTGATCACGTGGGGATCGGGATTCGGTGACTTCGACGCGGACGGCCGGCTCGATCTCTACACCGCCAACGGCCACCTTTACCCGCAAATCGACAGCCTGGGATTGGGCCGGAAATACAAACAAGGGATTTCCCTCTACCGCAACCTGGGGACCAAATACGAGGATGTCACCGCGCGCTCCTTCCCCGGGGCTCAGCCGGTCATCGGCGGACGGGGGTCGGCCCTCCTGGATTATGACAACGACGGCGACATGGATATCGTCATCAACTGCGTGGATTCCACGCCCCTGTTGCTGGAGAATCAAACCCCGCAAGGGAACTGGCTCAAGGTGACCTTGGAGGCGTCCAGCGCAGACAGTTACGGCGTGAAGGTGACCGCCCGGAAGGGGGATCGAATCTGGGCCCGGATCGTCGACGGCGGCTCCAGTTACCTTTCTCAAAACAGCCAAACCCTGCATTTCGGATTCGGGGAGATCGATTCGATCGACGAACTCACCATTCATTGGCGGGACCGCGAAAAGCAGGTCATCCCCCACCCCGCCTTGAACCAGCATTTGAGGATACGAAAGGAATGAGGGGAGGGTGTCACCGGTATCAGGAGGGGCAGGCGGGCCGCCCGGGCGGCAAAGGCTTTCCCTCACCCTGGCCCTCTCCCGGGGGGAGAAGGGATTGGGAGGGCGAACCTGCTGGTGAGCCAACAATCCGGGAAGACCGGCTTGGCGGGAGCCTCGCCCTCCAAGGAAAAATCTTATGCCCTATCCACGCCTTTCCCGGATGGGACGCCCGGGCTGCCTCAATTGGTTCCCGCCGGGGTGTTGCCGGAACGGATCGGGATTTTGCTGTAATCCAGCCGGATTTCGATCCGCCGGTTGAGGAAGGATTCATTCTTATCCTCGAGGGGGCGGAATTCGCCGTAACCGATCGCCGAGATGTTTTGGGGATTGAAGGTCACTCCCGAGGCGGGGTCGGCGGAGAGTTGTTGGAACAGGCGGACCACGGTCAGGGCGCGCTCGGCGGAGAGTTCCCAGTTGTCGCGGTAGCGGCCGCTGGTGACGGGGATGCGGTCGGTGTGCCCCTCGACCTCGATGTAGAGGTCCGGCGGGCCCTGGGCGCTGAGGAAGCGGGCGAACTGGGTGAGGACCTCGCGCCCCCGGGATTGCAGGTCGGCCTCGCCCAGGACGAAGACGATGTCGGAGGCGAATCCGAAGCGCTGCAAGGTCCCGTGCACGGTCATGGTCAGGTTGCCGCCCTGGATCAAGTCGTGAAAGTACGGATTGCGGTCCAGCGATTGCCATATGGTCTGCTGCATGCGTTTGCGGGCGAAGGTGTCGAAGACCTGGGAGAGTTCGAGAAATTGCGCCACCAGCATGAAGATCAAAAACAGGATGATGGAAATGGCGATGTCGGAAAAAACCGGCCAGATGTCTTCCAGGTTCTCGAGAGCCGGGCCGGAGTAGAGAATGTCGCGCCGGTGGGCGTGTCTTCCCGCGCTCATGACGGTTTGTCTCCGTCTCCCTGAATCCAGGAACGCATCCGCCGCCACAAAGGACGCCGGTCCGGCTGGAGCAGGCCTATGAGCTGCCGCAGGTCCTGGTGCATTTGCCGGTATTCGTTGGCCGACTCGCGGACGGCAGTGAGGGTCCGCAGGGATTGCTGGCCCAATTGCCAGAGACCCGCTTTGATTTCATCCAGATTCGCGCCCGCCGTTCCGGCTGGTTCCGGAGCCTCTCCCGCCGGGGTGGTCACCGAGACCGTGGGCAGCGAGAGATACCCCTCTTCGATCCGCTGGACGATGCGCTCCAGGACGCCTGAGAAAGGCTCCAGCACACCGCGGATCTCGTCCAGACGCGCGGTTTGGTTTCTCAACGCTTCCAGCGCGGCGGCCTGCAGGGGCTCGAGATGACGGGAGAGGGCCTGAGACAGATCTTCGGGGACTTTTCCGGCCCGGGCCCGCCACCATTCCCTTTCGTTTTGGGCCAAAACATTCAAATCCTTGAGTTGCTCGGTGATGGGCTGCAAGTGGGCGATGACGCGGGATGGCAAAGAGCCCAGGTCGTCGCGCAGATCCTTGACGGCCTTGTCGATAAGAATGCCCAACGGTTCGAGGCCCGCGGGGAACTGCCGCAGGCGTTCGGACCAATCGGCGTTGAAGCGGCGCAGTTCATCCCCCAGTTCCGAAAGTTCTTCCTTGACGATCGCGCCCAGCAGCCGGGCGTTTTGTTCGCGGATTTCGGCTTCGGGCGTCAGGCGGGCGATGGTTTGCGTCAGGGTGAGCAAGTATTCGTTCAGTTGCCCCAACGCGCCGTGGATTTTGCCGGCGGCCTCTTGCAGGCCCTCGCCCGCCTGCTCCAGTTTGAACACCACGCCGTGCATATCGGCCTGGCGGCTGGCGGCGGCGTTGACGGCCTCGGCCAGGCGGACACTCAGTTCGTTCACGCCGGCGGCGGTTTCGCGCACGAGGCCGCCCATGGTGTTTTCGACCACCGCGCGGCTGACTTTCTCCACCATTTGCCCCAGGGTTTGTTTCCGCGCGCGCTTGGGAGGTGTGACCAGGGGCAGGATCTCGGTGGACAATAAAGCATCCAGGCGGTTGATGACCTGGAACGAGCTCCAGCGGGTCAGAACCAGGAGGGGGCTTAACACGGCGGCGGCGAAAACCCCGGCGAGGGTGGTCACAAAGGCGGTGCTGAGCCCGCTAAGGGTAGAGTGCAAGGGAGCGCGCAGGCTGTCGATGCTGTCGAGCGATTCCACTTTCAGATACACATCCTGCACCGCGATCAGCAGGCCGATCAGGGTGCCCATGAGGCCGGTCATGATGGCGAGGCGGGGCAGCAGGGTGTAAATTTCGGGCGGGCGGTAACGCGCCACGCACAGGTCGATGACCTCCTCCATCCGGTTGGAATATTGCCGGGATGAAAGCCGTTCCATGGTCTCGACGGCCCAGCGCAGGCCCGCGGCCGGCTTGCAGATAGGCTTCAGCTGCGCGAAGCGTTGGGGGATGGCCAGCGGCTGCCAGTCCGTATTTTGGATGACGCGCGCCACTCCCCGCAGGCGCAGCAAGAGGAGCATCCGCCGGGCCACATGGATTCCCATGGTGATCCCGCCCGCCAGGAGAATCCAGGCGATCGCTTCGATCAGGCTCCAGGCGATGCTGGAAAGCGAATCCAGGTATTCGCGCAAGGCGGGAGTTGAGAACAGGTAGAGTATTACTTGGCTTAGCATGGGTCCTCGGGTATGGCTGGTATTGACAGGCGGATGACAGGAATATACCCGCGCGCGCCGGAATGAATGTCGATCACCGTGACGCATCCCGCCCAGGGCGGGCCGGGCCGGGGGCCGGCAAGATGAAACCGGAACGCGCCCGGCTGCCCGCCGGGTTCCCATTCACAGGAGGCCATTTCCGGGGGCGGAATGACGCGGAAATCCGCCGGTTCTTCCGGCGCGAAAACCACTCCCGCGTTGACGGTCCGGTCGTCATCTCCCCACACGATCAAGGGTGGATAACAGGCCAGGCGGCGCTGTGGAGGAAGCGGCAGAATCCGCACGCGGCAAGTGATGACCGTTTCGTCAGATTCCACGGCCACGCTTCCGCGGCGGGGCCCGGCGCAGGCGGCGGGTGGAATGGTCAACAAGCGTTCGGGATTATCGCCGGAGAGCACGGTGGTCATGGGCGGGAACGGATCCGTCCCCGCGCCGCGCAGCATGATCCGGACCGGCCGGGTCCCCCGCCACTGGAGGCGGATGGAGGCGGATTCCGGATTGGCAGGAGAAGAAAGCAACTCCGCCGTGAGCGCCGCGGGCCAGCAGTATTTAACGAGCCGGAGACGTAATTTCAGGCGGGGGAGTGAGATCACGGCCTCCTCGGGAATGGAGGCAAAGTAATCCGGCCGCGGCCGCAACACGAGACCACCCTTATCGGCGGTCAGGTCCCAGGGCTTCAGTTTTTTGGCCATTGACTTGACGGAATGCCCATGGGGATTGGCGATCCACACGGCGGGATCGTGGGTGATCACGCTGCGCGCCCCCTCGCGGTCCACCCGGATATGATGGCCATGCGCGGGCAAGGGGTGCGCCGCGTCCCGGCGGGGACCGCGGATTCCGCAGAGCCAGGTTTCCACGGCGGGTGGTTCATGGGGATTCGAGGGAAGCACCCAGAGGCCTTCCCGGGTGTCGATATCGTACACAATCCGGCCGGAATCGATCGCGCGTGCTTCTGCCTGGCGTTGGAACACGTAAAAGCCCGGTTCTTCCAGGCGGGGAGCGCCCAGGCAAACGGAACCTGCTTCGCCCACGCGTAGTTCGATATCCCGTTGTCCGGTTTGGGGATGGAGACGAACCGGGCCGGGTACGGGCCGGGTGGGGGGCTGACTGAATTTCAATTCAGCCGAGACCGCGATTTGGGGAGCGGGGAGGGAAGGGGGATTGATTTGGGACAGCGCGTCAGGGGCAAGGAGGACCTCAGCCGGGCCGGGGATGGAAAACCCGCCCGGGGATTCGGGATAAGACACGGAGGAGAGGAAGGTGTCGGGCGTCATGTAAGATCATCCGGTCGAGCGCGCGTGTCTTCCCTCACCCTGGCCCTCTCCCAGAGGGAGAGGGGACCGGTTTTTGACTGAATCAGGATGGTCAGGATATACAGGATGACCAAGATATTGATGGATTACGCGCTGCGCATTAATCCATCCTACGTTTTTTATCCCGTCGATACCGAGCATGAATGTGACTCCCGCGGCGTACCTTGTTGCATTTGAAGATCTCAGGCGAAAATCGACGGTTTGCGGATGATTTGTCCGGTGACGGTGCGGTAGCCGCGTTTTTTCACGGTCCGGACCGTCGGGCCGGAGGCGCCGAGATGGTTCTCGTTGTTGTGCAGCTGGGGATCGAAGGGATCGCCGGCTTCCACCGGGATCAACTCCAGGCCCAACGGATTCAACACACTGGTGAAATACAGATTGACGAGCTCGAACATATTTTCATCGCGGGATTTCCCCTGGGCTTCCAACGTTTCGATGCCGTCGAAATGCCGGGGGAGAATCTCGTTGACGATGTTTGCATACGATTGGATCATAGGTTCTTCACCGCCGGCTCCGGCGGACAGGTCTTCCAGCAGGTTTTCATATTCCCGCTGAAAAAGAGAGAACAACCGCCGCCGGACGTGGGAATCCAGGTCAAAATCCGCCGGTTGGAGCGGGTCCGGATTCCGCCGCCACTCGTCGATCTGTTTTTGGGTGACGGATTTCAGGAATTTCGCGTAGGGGGGGATGTCGAGCTTGGCGAAATAAACCTCGACATCCGGTCCGGAGAGCCATCCCAAGGTCTGATTGACATCGGCCGCGAAGCGGTGGATTTCATTGTGAAACTCGGGATGCAGGTTTTCCAGGCGGATCCGGGCGGCGTGGCCGGCTTTGAGCCCGGTCACGAAATTGTCCAGCATCTGGAAGTAGCGGTTGCCGGCCAGGGCGGGCTTGCGGGAGGCGGTGATTTCCCCGCATTTTTTCTGGGCCAGATTCGTGAAAACCTGGCGCAGCGTTTCCTTGAAATCCTCGAAGGCGGTTTCGGGGAGGTTGTTTTTCATTCCTTGCTGCAACACCTCCAGCTGGCCGCGGATATCGTGCAGGGACATCTTGATTTCCTGCATGCGGGTGTTGATGTTTTGCGTGATGGCGGCCAAGGCTTCCACCTTGCGGCTCAGAGTGTCGATCAAGACGGACAGTTGGGGATCCGCCGGGGGCGCCGGGGACCTGGATTCCGGCCGGATTTCGGAAGGCCGCGGCGCCGTGGAGGTCACGACGTTCCGGGCCGGGCCGCGAAAAGATTCCGGAGGGCGGGAAGAAGCCGGAGGGGAGGCGGGCGGAGAGGGTGCGCCCTGCTTCATCCGGCATGAAATACGGAGCTGGTACTCAGATTGAATATTGCCTTCCTGAATGAGGTAGAGTTTGCCCTCGGCCGCCGCCTGGTCCATGGGATGCAGGATCAACGAATGGGAGGAGATGAAGGCGTTGCGTTCCGGATCCACCCAAAAGGAACGGCCTTGCGCCGGCACGGAGGGATGGTCGATGAAGACATTGATGACCTTGAGGTTGTTGATGAACCGGGGCACCGAAAGCGCGCACTCGATCGTATGGTCTTCTCGTTCCTCGGTCAGGACCTGAAATCCTTTCCATAACAGGTTGGGATACTTGGACGACTTGGGAGTGACGCTGTACTCCAAAATAAATTGCTTGTCGGTCATCTGTTTGGAATAAGATGGCGAACCGCCGGAAAACGAACTGTATGAATTATCGCCTCGCAAGATCCCCCCTCCTTAGAGCCAGAGTATCGGAAACGAAAGGTCCCGGCTTTCGCTTCCGGTGTTCCATTCGGCCGTGACCTGGACATCGCCGTTCAATCGCCGGACCACGCGGCACCGCGCTTTGGCCGGGGCCGGATCCAGGCGGCCGCGGGTCAAGCGGATTCCGGCGAGCGGGTGCAAGGCCGACGCATTGTAGCCAAACCAAAATTCCAAGGCCGCCAGAGCGTCTTTTCCGGCTTGGAGCTCGTATTCCCGGGCGGCGGTGACGGGCGCGTCCTCGCCGATCAGGGGGCACAAGTCCCATTGCCGGGCGCGCGTTCCCAAGACACCCATCCTTTTTATTTCCAATATCACTTTCCCCCCGCGAGTTTCGTTCATCATCCGGGCCACGTTCTCCAGAGAACCGCGGGAAGGATCCAAGCAAGAGCCATCCATTACCGTGCCGGGATCCCATCCTGTCTCCCGGATCACGCGGACCGTTTCGTTTTTATCCTCCCGGCGGCATTGGCACACCAACTCCGCCGCCAACGTGTTTCCACTCGCGTGGACGGTCATCAAGGAGCCTTCCACGGCCAAGATCCGGTCCCGCAGCACGGTGAAGACGGCCGCCGCGCGGGATTTCTTCCAGGCGTGGGCCAGGGCCAGCGCCACCGCGCCGTCCGTGAGAAAAACCGGGCCCGGCCATCCCGCCCGCCGCGCCGAGTTCCGCAAGGAAGCTCCGCTGGCGGGAGACGCGCCCGCCGGGAGCAATAAAACCAGCCACTCGTCCCCACTCCCCGGCCGGGCCGCGAACACACGGCGGAACAGGGGGTAGAGGGCCGTCCCGGCGCTCGCGGGAGGCATGGAATCCACCGCCTGGGCCGGGTGGGCGATGAAGGATTTCTCTCCGCTGGATTCGGTATCTCTTTTTGAGTCCACGTCCTGGTCCCAGGCGATACCGCCGTTCCGCGGGATACCCCACCAGCCATCCTGCGCCTGGCCGGTTCGGCCTTCGTGGTCCGCCCATTGGGGAGGAACCTGGCAGAAATCGACAGCCAAAACGCCCATCGGCGGGCTCCTCCTTCATTCCGCCCGGCCGCGCGGCTCCGAAGCCGGGCGGGGCCAGATCCGGACGGATTCGACGCGGGATGCCGTGGAAGCGCCGGGGACAAGCGTCACGGTGATTTGCTCATCCTCGGAGAAGGTGATTTTCAACGCCGCACCGCGGATGTCTCCGTGATTCCAGCCGGGGGGAGTCACGGGGATCTCCGCCAACACCCGGTAATCTTGATCGAGGACCGCCTGATTGAGTTCCCGCCGGTCCGAGAGATCCACAAACGATTCGATCACCCGGATCCGCATGCCGTAATACAACGGATAATGAATGGCGCCTTCCTGGTTTATCGAGGAACAGATCACGGTGGCGGGCAGGGGAGACAAGCGGCGGAAAACCGGGACAAACGCGCCGGCCCCGATCGCGCCCCCAGGCTTTTGCAGAAAAATATGCACCCGGCCGCACCGGTTCATCTCCACCTGCGCCAGGTCATCCAGTGCGCCGTAGATGGCGGCCCCCAGCGCCACCGCTTCTTTCAGGGGATTCAGCAGTTCCACTTCGACCGGTTCCCCCTCGTTGGCTTCTTGCACCGCCTGCCGCAGGGCCTCCTGAATAAAGGGCAGGCGGCTCGATTGGCCGCTCATCAGCACGCGGGAGAGGCGGGGAAGGGGATTTCCCTCGAGGCGCGCGCGTTCGCGGAAGCGGCCGATCATTTTGCGGACCATCTCCAGCGCCCCTTCCAGGCCGGTCAGCACGGCTTGTTTCAAGCCGTCCCGGTCGTTCTTGAACCGGTACGGGAACGAGAACCGGACCGGGGGCGCGTGGTTGTCGTTGGCCGGCACGGTGGTGACCTCAAACTGCCGGTCGATTTGATCGAAGACCGCGGGATCGCCGGCTTCGTTTTCGCTGGGATCGAGGCTGTCGATTTTCAGATCCTCGGCTCCATAATACAATTTGACGTAATTGTCGATCGCGGTTTTGGTGTGCTGGTCCCATACCGTGGGATACACGTCCCAGCGGCCGTAGGGGATCACCACCGCGCCGGATTTGGTGTTCACGGCATGGTGAAACTTGGCGGGCGCGGAGGATTTCCCGCTTTTTTTCTTCCCGCCGAAGATTTCTTCCCCACTTTCCCGCAGAGCCACGGCCGCGCCCGGAGATTCGCCTGGACGTGGGCTTTCAAGGCCGTTGGCGGCCTCGCAGGCCCGTTCGTAGAGCCGCTGGGCGATCAATTCGGTAATCCGTTCTCCGCCGAATTCCCCCGTGCCGTCGAAATCCAGATGGCGAATCAAACAATGGCCGGTTTCGAGATCGCGGGAGACTTCGCAGAGCGTCATGTCGATGGTTCCGCCCCCGAAATCGAAAACCAGGACGGTTTCCTGTTCCGCCGGTCCTTCCTCCGGGACGGCATGGCCCAGCACGTAGCGGCCGATGGTATGGTACAGGATGACGGCGGTGGCCTCGTCGAGAAACGAGACCGTCCACTCTTCCGGATCCTCCTTCCGCTCCCGGATGGCGTGGAACAGGGCCGCCCGCAAGGCTTCGCGCTGGCGGGTCCAGAAGCGGACGGGGTGGGTGAGCACCAGGCGGCGGTGGGTCAGCCCGGTTTCTTCCTCGACGGCCAACAACACACGCTGGAGGTAGTCGGCGGTGACGGAATCGAAGGTTTTGTTCCGGACATCGGGCATCAAGGGGAAGCGGTACGCCTCGCCGAAGCCGATCCGCGGCTTGAAAAAGCTGACCACGCGCCGCCCGTGGATGGGGTTTTGCTTCATCCGGGCGCGGACCGGTTCGCCCACATCGGCCACCCGGACGCTTTGGGCGGTCCAATCGCTATCGCTGTCTCCGGCCGGCGCGTATTGCACGAGAGTGGCCACCACGTGGGGGTTGATGGATTGATTGCGCAAACTGGGCCAATGAACCAGCGGGGTGAGGGGAATCACCAGGGGCAGATTGCGGTCGTCGAAATGCGCCGCCGAGGTGTTGGTGTTGCCGAAGTCGATACCCAGGGGGCGGTTGTAGTCCGGCCGGGAGACCACGATGTGGATGGGCAAGGGTGTGTGGACCGCCGGGCCGTTTTCCACTTCGGCGGTAATCCGGATCTCACTGCGCGTGCTGCCGCCCGACCAACGTTCGGTGTTCAACACCAGGGTTCCCAGTTCGATCCGTTTGACTTTCTCGACGAAGAAAGGCGGTGTCCGTGCAGGTAGCACATGGGCCAGGAGACCTTGTTCGCGCAGATACGCCGGAAGGTCGACGGTGATCTTTTGCAGAGAGAAAATCCGCGGGCTCCGGTTGAGCAGGAGGAGGCCGAACGAACGCTGATACCCCTTGAGCACCCGCGGCGTCATGCCGTCGGGCAGTTCCAACTGCAGGGTGAATTCGGCGGGGATCTGTTTGCGCAGGGTGAAGATATCCGTCCGGACGGGGGTTGCCATACCCTGGATCCGCAACGCCACGAAAACGTCCCGGTCCCGTGTCTGGCCCGGGAAAAGCGCGGCCGGGGAGGAGAATTGGAACTCCACCGGCTGGCGGGAGCGCAGCAGGCGGAGGGAGACCGGGACCGCCGGATCGAGAGGGACTTCTTCCTTCCCATCCCGCGTCTTGAGGACGACCTGGTTTTCCTCCGCCAGCATGATGTCCTGATCGGCGGCCGTCAGGGAGAGGGTGAAACTTTCCTCCAGGCGTTCCACGGGGAGAATCCGCCCCTCTTGCAGTCCGGACACTTCGACGCGGGGCGGCGGCGCGAGGGGGATTTCGATGGGATTCAGCTGGACGCGGCCCGGGCCGGTGTCAGCGGGCCCGAGGCGGAGTTGTAGGACGATTTTCGTCCGGGATTTGGCCTCGGGGATCATGGCCACCCGCAGAGAGACATGGCTCTCCGTTTGGGGCGGCAAAGCCAGGGGATTGGGCAGCGCGGCGGCCAGAATCCCGGGCTCCGGCGGCCGGGGCGAGACCCACTCCAGGCCGGTGACGGTCAGCGGCACGAGGCCCGTGTTGCGGATCTCGAGATCGACTTGCAGGAATTCACCTCCCATGATCCAGGGAGCTTGGACCTTGGGAAGGGGAACCGCCTCCAAGGCGCGCATCCGCCGCCCGCAAAAGCCGCAATAGAAGTCCGTGGCCGGATTGACGGGCCAGCGCAAGGCGCAGGGACAGCGTTCCACGCGGTTCTCGCTCATGGTTCGTTGCGGGGGGGGAGGGCCGGCGGGGGCGTTTTTTCCGTCCGCCTCCGCGATTCCCCGGGAAATAATTGGTGGATTACCCGTTCGGTGGTTTCCTTGATCTTCCGTTGTTGATTCCGGTCATCGGCCTGGGCCTCCCACAAGGCGTTACCCAGGTCTTCCACGTTGTCCCGCCCCAGGTCATTGAGCACTTCCCGCACGCGTTCGATGAATCCGCGCGCCGCCTCGCCGTCATCGGCCCGGGCGAATTCGGAGATCTCGCCCTCCACGGTCAGGTCCACGGTGTCCCGCAGGCCCATCTTGGAGGTATAGACGTAGGTGAGATGCCCGTTTTGGGGATCGAGGTAGAGAAAATCCTGGGTAAGCATCGGTTCCCGGAAGAGGGTGGCGGCCTCGATCCAGAAATTCAAATCCGCGATGATCCGCCGCAGCTTGGGATGATAGCGGAGAGTACCCAGCTTGTGGGTGTAATGGTTATTGAACGGGGTCATGACGGGGTCGTCGGTTTCCGTCCGTCCCCCGTGCTGCAGGAGGTTGTCCAGCGTGGATTCGAGTTGCCAATCCTGGAGCGAGAGCGCGGCCGCCTCGTGGTAGAACACCACCATGTTGTCGAGGATGCCCTCCACCGGCTGAAATGCGGGCAGGTTGTCATCCTGGGTCCGCACTTGGTTGACGATTTGGTTCAGCCGGGCTTCCGATCCCCGCGGCCCGATGATCATATCCGGTTCGTCGCAGCCCTTGTCGGGGACCTGGCCGCCGGTGAACTGCAGCCAGGGATGGGAACCGCGGGCGGTTTCCAGCAAGGTTTGCAGGGAATAGCGGTCCGTGGCCAATTGATTGAGGATATTGACCGATTGCGCCGCCCGCCAGCATTCCGGCTGGTAGTACTGAATCAGTTTTTGTTCGATCTGTCCGGCTTCCTGGCAAAGGAAATGATAGAAACTCACGGATTGCGTCCCGTCCGTGAGCAGTTCGCGGTAGACTTCGGCGGGGCGCAGGCGGGCGCGCACGGCGTTGGCCAGGAGTTCCGCGTCCTGGGCGATGGTATCGCGGCTGGTGACCATGCGCAGGCTGCCGAAGGTGCGCTCGCGGGTGATGTCCTGCCAGCGGTTTTGCAGGGCGGGCGCGATCCGGTTGCGGAGGCGGTTCAACCGCTCGCGGTTGTCGTCGTACAGCGTCGAGGATTGGAACCCGCCCAGACCGGAGTCGCCGATGACGCGGGGCAGCGCTTTTTCGCAAATCATCCGTGTCACCCGGTCGGCCAGTTGGTTGATCTGCTCCTTGACCTTTTCCTGCACCTCCTCGAGGGCCTTGGCGAGGTAGTATTTCTGGATCGCCTTCCGCGAGAACGTGGCCTTCAGCCACCAGTCCTTGCTGATCTCGCCGAACCGCAGGGCCATCCCCCGGAGGGAAGGCCAGGGAATATGGAACGCCCGCAAGCCGGCGGGGCCGGGAAGGCCGTTGATCGTCTCCCGCATCCGCTGGGGCAATTCCTCCAGGTATTGCACGACTTCGTCCAGGCTGGTGGTTCCCCCGGATTGGATGGCGTTGATATGGTGCTCCACTTTTTTGGTGATTTCCGTCACCAGGAGGGTGATCAGGCTGTTGGCTTCCTGGTCGAAATGGCGGTGGAGCGCGCCGTTGGGCTGCAAGGCCTCGAGGAGGAGCGGGGCGCCGGGCAGCACCGGGACGTGGACCTGCGTTTTCAGGTAGTTGATCAAGGCCTGCAGGTTCTTCGGTCCGATGCTGTCGAACGCGTCCTGCAGGTGATTGCGCATGTGTTCGATGAAATCCAGGTTTCCGACGCGCAGCAGTTGGGAACGGATGAGGAGGTAGATCTCTTCCCAATCCCGGTGGGCGGCGCGCATGGCGTTGTTCCGGTTGCCCTCCCCGCACCAGTGTTCCACGAGTTCCTTACCCAGTTGGCAGGCGGCCGCCGAGGCGATCATGAACTTGGGATAGTAGAATCCGGACAAGCCATAGGTCTGGATGCGCTGGCGGTAGAGGCCGTTGGGGGATTTTTTGTTGATCTGGTTGGTGATGGCGTATTGCGCGCGGTCGCCGTCCTTGCGGGCTTTCACTTCACGCACCTGGTCCAAGTAGAGCGAGGTGGAGATGGAGACGTGCAGCGGAGTCAGGTCGTAGTCCTGTCCGTTCCAGCTGACGGAACGGTAGCCGCTGTCGTTGGAGGGGGAGATGATGTTGAAGACCTGGTAGGGGCCGAAATCGTTGGGGATGCCCGGGAACCGGCTGTTGGGATCCAGGGGATGCAGGACCTGATAGGCGTTTTGGCCGCTGGCCCAGTAGTCGTATTCCAGCAGCGCCGCCCAGCAGTTCATGGAGCAGACGATATCGGATTGGCGCAGGCTGTTGGCGGTTTTGCGGTCCACCACGGTGAAAACGCCATGGATGTCGGGATCGTGCCCCACGGCGGCGTCGGCGACCGCTTCGTGCGCGAGGAAGCCGGTCTCCCAGAAGATGCCGGAACCCGTGCCGCCGCACAGCGATCCGCAGATGTAAACACGGAGGGCCGGTTCCACCAGGTCGCCGTCGGGCCGGTTGATGCCTTTCGTGGCGTAATGCCTCTCCAGCAAGGAGATCGTTTCGTCCCGGCCTTGGATGACGCTTTGGATGGTTTGGATCAATCCCTCGTACACGTTTCGCCAATTGGCCCACAGGCAGAGGCGGCCGGCCATGCGCCAGCCCCGCGCACCGGTGGTGAAGGCGGTCCCCATGAGCACCTGGGGATCGAGCCACTCGGCCCAGCCGGGGTGATACTCCTGGCCGGAGGGATCGATCCGGGATCGCAATTGTTGCAGTTGGATGCGCGTCAGGGCGAGGGAAATGACCTGCAGTTGCTGCCAGGCCTGGTTTTCGTCGCGCACGTAGACATCCTGGTCCGTGGAGGGGAGATTGGTATGGGTTTCCAGGCTGAGAAAACGGATACAGGGCAGGCCGGGCACGCCGTATTCATCGTACAACAAACGCCGGACGCCCTGGATGATTTCCGTCCCCGAAGTGCCCAAGCCGATGTAAACCGAGGGCGTCACCATGATTCTTGGCCTCCCGTTTTCCCCAGGCGGTCCGCGGATTGGAGATACCGCCGGTATTTGGACGTGAACAACAGCCGGAGCAGGGCGAAATCCACGGCCAGGCACGCCAGGTAAATCAGCAACATGGGCCACCAGTCGTAAAAATGGTCCGTCATGCCCAGTTTAGTGAACCACTGGATATATTCATACACCCCGAGCACGATGCCCGCCGCCAGATGCAGCCGGAGGAAGTTGATCGTCCAGAGATACACCCGCGATTCGGGCGTGCCCCGGATCCCCGCCCGGCCCCGGGGAAGGGCGAGTTGGAGGATAAACAGGCCTCCCGCCAAGCCTCCGATCATCCACAAGGCCACCCCAAACGGGTGGATCTGATTGAGAATCGCTTGCATCGTTTTTCAACCTCCTGCCGGCCCTTCGTATTCCCAGTTTTTTCCGGAACCCTCCGCGCCGGCCATGGTCTCGCCCGGCCGGGCCTCCACGCGGACCTCCCATGTCCGGGAACCGGAATCGGCTTCCCGGAGAACGATCAGGCGGCTGCCCCCCTCGTCTTGCTTCAAGGGAATCGTCCACTCGCGGGGGGGCGCGCCGATGGATTCCCCGGCCCATTCCTCGTCCGGACCGGTGGAATCCAGCGCCGAGACTCCCTCATTGTAGATACGCACCTTCCCCGAGAACCACCCCCGTTCGTAGACCAAGGTCAACGGTTCGCAATTCACGGGAAAAGCGGGGCCATCCGCGCGTTCGTCTTCTCCCAAGGTCACCGGCTCGTCCGCCTGGAGGACCAGGGGCTTCAGCTTGCGCGCGGCGGCGCTGTTGGGATTCAACGTGAATTGAATCCGCACGCTCCGGGGCGGCGCCAACCGCCAGCGGGCGTAGGCCAAACCGCCGGAGCCGGCCGCGGCCAATCCCAGGAGTCCCGCCATCAGCCATAGCAATTCATGCGACTGGAAGCGCGCGGGGAACTGGAGGGGATTCACGCCTTGAATCCACTGGTTGTCCGCGGCGGGGGCCGGCAAGGCTAGTCGTCCCGCGGCGGGCCACCCCTTTTCGGAAAACGTGGCGAAGACCAGGCGGCCTTCCGCGGGCAAGGCCGTCGCGTTCGGAAACTCGAGGCGGCCGGTGGCAATCACATTATTTCCTTGATCCAGCAGGCTCGCGTCGAGGGATGGCAGAGGGGCGGAGCGGCTGGGATTCCCATCCACCTCCACGCGGAAGGGGGAAGAAATCAGGCGGCCGTCCTCCAGCAGGACCGCGAGGCCATCGGGCGGGATGACGGCCTTGATCACCGCCGGAGGGGGAGGGCCGGCATCCGGTACGGGTGTGGGGGTGGATTCGGGAGTGGGCGTGGCCGCGGCGGCGGTGACCAATGGCGTGGGGGTGGCCGCGATCGGTTTGTCAAAAATTTGGTAGAGACTGATCAGAATCTGATGGCTTTTTTCCAGAAGGCTGGGTTGACAGCTCACCACGTACGTCAGCAATTTTTGACGGCGGTGATCCAGTTCAAGATGCTTTTGCACGACGGATTGATCCGTGTAGGGTTCCAATGATTCCTGAACATCATCGGTGACCATCACCAGGTAGGTTTGGTCCGTATGGGGGACGATCCGGCCGGTGATTTCCGGATCATAAACCGCCTCCAGCAGGGGCCGCACCAAGTTGGTTTCGAGGCCCATGTATCGCGGATCCGCCTGGTTCGGGCGGGGGAGAAATTGCCGCAGCCGCTCTTCCCGGTCCGGACCGGGAGGCAGGATCTCCCGCCGCATGGAAAACTTCGGAGCGCGCTCGCTGTTGAAGAGGTAGGCGGTCAGGAGGGTGTTTTCATCCGCGAGGGGAAGGGGAGGCGTGGGGGCCTTCGTATGCGTATCGATCATGTCCCGGTCCGTGACGGGCGGGAGAGAATCGTGGAACAGCAGCTCATAAACGTACCGTTCCAGGCGTTCCAGGTCGGTGTCGCGCGCCATCCAAACGGTCGCCGGCGGGATTTTCTCCCGGTCCAGGCGTTTCACCATGCTTTGCGAACCGTCCCACAGCAGAATGACCCGGCGGGCGAACGGTTCGGCACCCGGCCGGGCCGCGGGCGCCGCCAGGAGCGCTCCTCCCAGCAGGACAGTCAGGAGCAATGTTGTGCAATACACGCGTGTTTCGGATTTCGATCGGCTCATCCCGCGGCCACCCCATGATTTGTATGAATCTTGATTTTATGCAATCCCGTGCGTGTCGGCCAGATCACACTATCTCCGCACCAGACCGGCCCGCCCAGGAGATTCGACAATACCGCCGGATTCAAAGCCGCGTGTTCGGTCCAGGTCCGGTTCCGCGCGTCGAAAAGGCAGACGCGGCCCGTGAGGAGATCGAACAGGAAAATATGTTCCTTCCGCGCCCGGGCGAACGCCGCGCCGGCCTTGAATCCTATCGGAAGCGGATTGGGATGGATGGTGGAAAACCGGCTGCCCCGGTCGAGATTCAAGCGGTTGCGGTCCAGGAACACCAGTTCCCGGTTATGCAAAAAGACCACACGGCTGATTCCGGCGCCATGCATCCTTCGGCTGTCGGCCACCAGCGGAGTCCAGGCCCAGGCATCGGCCGGAATGGGGTCTTCCGGTTCCATGATCCAGGGAAACCAGCCGGCGTTGCGCCAGTCCGGAGGATTGCGCAAAAGGCCGGGACTGCCGATCAGTCCGATCCGGGCGGACCGGGGTGAGACCGTGAGGCACCACAGGCCGTCGCGCGTCACCACGGGCGGCAACAGGACATGACCGTCGCCTTCCGCGATGCGAATGGAGTCCGCCCCCGCGGGAACGCCCCGGCGGTCCAGCCAGGTCACATACGCCCAGCCGTTCGCGTGGAAGGTCACCACCGCCCCGGTCCCGTATTCATTCGCATCCGGAAAATACACGGGAGACCAAAACAACCGGGGATCACCCGTCCAGTTCTGGCATTCCTGGAAGCGTACGGTTTGGCCCGGAACCGGGCACGCGTTGAAATCGAACCAGTGCAGCCCGGTTGCGGCGGCGACAAACACTTTCCGGGCTTCAAAAGCATCCTCTCCGGTCCGGATCTGGGCGGTCATCAACGGGGCGGCGTTGGGACAGGCGGGCGATGACAACTTAATGATCAAGGGATTGGGATCCAGATCGGGGAGAACGGCGTAATGATGGAACTCATCCGGTTTGACCAAGAGTCCGAGGCCGCTGATTTCGCCGATGGGCGCGGCGGCCAGACCCAAGCCTTCCCCCCCGGATACCTGGAGCGCCACCCGTCCCGTGGCCAGGGACCAGAAATACCACTGCGCCGCGTCCAAGGCCCGGTGGGCGAGGTAACTTCCCCCGACAGCGGGTGGAGGGACTTGGAGGATATCGTGGTGCAAGGGGGCAATATTGCCGGCCGCGGGTGGAACGGGGAAAGGATCGTAGGTCAAATCGGGGAGATCGTCCGCGCTGGATTCCCAAAATCCCAAGCCGCCCCGGGATTCGCCGCGGAATTGCGAGATGATCGGCGGTTTATTCGTAAGTACTTGGCCTGTCAGGGGATGATAGCGCTGGCCGAGTGGGAAGAGAACCTTCTTTTCTCCAGTATCGCGCCAAACCACCACTCGTTTTCTTTCACATGGACAGACAAAAACTTCTCCTTCCCGGACAGATGCATCGATCTCCAGTTTTTGGTTCTCACTCAGACAGTCCCGGTAACAGCACTCGAGCTCAGGCGTCATGGGAATCTCTATACTACTCTATAATACGAATCGAGGGGCTGTTTCGTGTCAGTCCCGGCGCTTTTTTATGGCGCATCCGGAAAGTGTGTACATGTTACTGACAATGCGGTTCAATCCACTTCCATGTAGGATGGATAATCCCAAGGTCCATTCGAAAGCGCCCTCCCCCTGACCCTTGTATGAGATGAATAGACTCCTTCTCCCAGAGGGAGAGGGAATTTTGGGGTGTTTCACCTCGATCACCTCGATGAGAGGCGGACCGGGCATCGGGTAAAAAAGTGACGCGCTTGCCGGAAGAGCCTTGGTTGATACGTTCCGGCGGCCATGGGCTTGGATCAAGGTCCGTCGCATTCTTTATAGAGGATCATGCTTCTCACCGATCAACGTACTAATAATTTTCGTTCATTTCAAATCCTTGGCTAGCCATTTCTTGCACGGAATGGGAAGGCGATTCACCAGGGGAGCCGCTACTATGCCAGCCGCATTGTGGAAGCCAACGGCTCGGAGGGAGCGTCGCTCTTCCCCAGGAGCCGATTACCTGGATCCCCGCTTGCGCGGGGATGACACGTGCAATACAACCGCAAAGAATCAATCCTCTCCCCTCGTTCGCTATTCCCGGGATTGAACCTTGACACACCCGGCAATCCTCCGTACCGTATGAGAGACTGTTCAAGCATGAACGGATGTTCAGAGGGAGCCGCTTTCCCTCGTGTGGGAGAAGGGGACATGGAACACACAACGCGCCACCAGGCCGGGGGGGACGGGATATCCCGGCGGGGATTATTGCGCAACAGCCTCGGCGCGGCGGCCCTGGCGGGCGGCGCGTGGCTGGCGGGATGCGGCAATCCTCCGGATAGTGGAGAGACGCCCGGGACGGATCTTACCATTGGCGTGGCCTTCGACACCCTGCAGACAGAGTATTGGGTGGCGAGCATCGAGACCATGCGGGCGGAACTCAAGAAGCGGAACATCCGGGTGGTGGAGGCCATCGCCGACAACGACGCCAACCGCCAGTTCGAGCAGGTTAACAATTTCATCGCCCAGGGGGTAGATGGCATCATCATTGCCCCGAAGGACGCGCAGAGCGTGGTGAAGATGATCAAGGAGGCCAACCGGGCCGGCATCCCCATCGTCTTGTACAACCGTCCCCCGGCGGAGAGCAGCGCGAAATCGGTGACCGTGGTGGCCGACAACAAGGAGATCACCAAGGCCACGGTGACCTATATGGCCGACCAGGCGAAAGCGTCGGGGCGGAAATACAAGGCCATGATCCTCATTGGCGACCTGGGGGACATCAACGCCATCCAACGGCGGGACGGCTATGACGAGGTCATCAAGCAATACGCGGACGTGATCGAGGACACCCAGCGCGTGCCGGCGGAATGGAACAACGAAAAAGCCCTGGCCGGAGTGACCAACGCGCTGCAGGCCAATCCAGACATCAATTTCATCTTCACCTCGTCCGATCTGCATCTGCCGGCGATCGTCTCGGCCCTGAAGACCGCGGGGAAATACAAAACCTTCAGGGAAGAAGGGCATGTGATGCTGGGGGGATTCGACGGAGACGCGGCCGCGTATCAGTTGCTGGTGGACGGCTATCTGGACGCGGACGGAGTGCAGGATATGGCTTTCGAGAGTTCCCGGGCGGTGCAGGCGATCCTCGATCTGCGGGCCGGGAAGGAAGTCCCCACCGTGATCCGGGATCCGGGTTTCGTCATTCACCAGGACAACCTCCAGGAGATGGCGCCGCGCATGTGGGGGGCGAATATGGCCCGGTGAGGCGCCCCATTCATAAACCATGCCAAAACAGCCGGCCCGGCGGGAGCCTCGCCCTCCCTTAAAGGCCAAGGGCCGTGGCGAGGAACGGGAGGGCGAACCTCCGGGTGAGCCGAATGTATAGTAGAGGCACATTGCATCGTGCCCCTACGGGATGGGAGGACGAACCTGGCTGAGTAAGCCAGGTCCGCCCCGGCAAATATTTCCTCACCCTGACCTTCTCCCAGAGGAAGAGGGGACTTGGGGGATTCACGCAGACCAACCGCATGGACGTAAAACATCCTCCTTCTTCCTCCCCGGCGATGGTTTTCTTAGCCGCTCTGCGTGAGCGGTGGAAATCGTTCCTGCTGCCGGAATATTTCATCCTGTACGTCAGCGTGGCGTATTTTCTGCTTTTGGTCATGATCCAGCCCAGCCTGGCCACGGTTAGTAATCTACGCAACCTGTTTTCCAACCTCTTGCCGTTGTTGATCGTGGCGGTGGGGCAGACTTTCGTGCTGATCACGGCGGGGATCGATTTGTCGGTCACGTCCACAATTTCCCTGGCCAGCGTGATGGGCGCGGCGGTGATGACCGGGGAGAATTCGTTTTACACACCGGGGACTCCCCTGGCGGCCGGATTGGGCGTGGCCGTGATGGGATGCACCGGCCTGGCGATGGGTCTCGTGAACGGCGCGGCTATAACATTGTTCCGCATGCCTCCCTTCATCGTGACCTTGACCACCATGATGTTCTTCCGGGGATCCGCCATCTGGTTCACCCAGTCCCGCAACATTTTCAACCTGCCGCCCGCGTTCAACGCGCTGGGATCGGGCGGGATATTGGGCATCCCGTACGCCTTATGGATCGCGGCCGGGGTGGCGGGAGTGGGGCATTACCTCCTCCACTGCACGGTGTTGGGACGGTGGCTGTACGCGGTGGGTCACAATCCGAAGACTGCGCGTGTCTCCGGCGTGCCGGTGAGTGGGACGATCTGGTTCGCGTACACGTTCAGCGGCCTCTGCGGGGCGGCGGCGGCGGTTTTGTACACGGCGCGGATCGAGACCGGCTCGCCCACGCTGGGGGATAAGATTCTGCTGGACGTAATCGGGGCGGCGGTGATCGGCGGGACCAGCCTGTTCGGCGGGAAAGGCAAGGTGTCCTGGACCGTGTACGGCGTGTTGTTCATCACACTGATCGATAATACGCTGACCATGCTGGGCCTGACGTTTTTTGTCATCATGATGGTGAAGGGCGGTGTCATCCTCTTCGCGGCGCTGCTGGACGCCGTGCGGGTCCGGATTCGGGAAGGGCGGTAAGGGGAAGGGAACACGGGACACGATGAGCCGGGTGATTTTGGAGTTCGATCAAATTGAAAAACGCTTCCATGGCGTGCCCGTGCTGCACGGCGCGAGCTTCCCGCTGGTGGAAGGACACATCCTGGGCCTGGTGGGAGAGAACGGGGCGGGGAAATCCACCCTGATGAACATCCTGGGAGGCGTTTTCCCCCCAGATGGCGGCCGGTTGGTCCTGGATAACGGACCCTTCCATCCCCGCGGCCCCGCGGATGCGTACCGGCGGGGAATCGCGTTCATCCACCAGGAATTGAATCTCTTTGCCAACCTCAGCATCGCGGAGAATTTGTTTATTCACGATTTCCCCACGCGGAGAATCCTGGGGATGCCATGGGTGGACCGCCAGTCCATGGCCCGCAAAACACGGGATCGGCTGGAATCCGTCGGCCTCCAGTATCCGCCGGATACGTTGATCGAGAACTTATCACAAGGGGAACGGCAGCTGGTGGAAATCGCCAAGGCGCTGAACCTGGACGCCCGGATCCTCATCCTGGACGAACCTACTACCTCATTGACGGCGCGCGAAACCGGGCATCTGTTCGAACGCATCGAGCAATGGCGCGCCCGGGGGATATCGATGATTTACATCTCCCACGCCTTGGGAGACGTGCTGAAACTGTGCGATGACATTGTGATCCTGCGGGACGGCGCGGTGGCGGCTCAGGGTCCCAGGGCAAAGTTCGACCTGGAGACAATGATCGCGCGCATGGTCGGGCGGAGCATGGATCAACTCTATCCACCGCGCGATGTGATGCCCTTTCCAGAACCATTGCTGGCCGTGAACCATCTCAGCCGGCCGGGGATCGTTCACGATATTTCGTTCACGCTGCGCCGGAGGGAAATTTTGGGGATATCGGGCCTGATGGGTTCCGGGCGTTCCGAACTGGCGCGCATCCTGTTCGGATTGGATCCCGGCAAGGAAGGAAGCATTCAGGTGGGTGAACGGGTTCTCTCGCGAGGCACACCCCGGAAAAGCATAGGGCGAGGACTGGCTTTTCTGACGGAAAACCGGCGTGAAGAGGGCTTGCTCATGGAAGCGAGCACTCTGGACAACATCGCCCTGGCGGCCTTGCCGGGTTTTACGGCGGCGCCCTGGTATCCCTTGTCCAGCGGCACGCTGAAGCCGCGTGTCCAGGAATCCGCGGCCGGGGTGCGGCTGACGGACGCGTCTCTGGAGCGCGCGGTGAAGACCCTCAGCGGCGGGAACCAGCAGAAAGCGGTGCTGGCGAAGTGGCTGTTGATCCGCCCGTCGGTGATGATCCTGGACGAGCCAACGCGGGGCATCGACGTGGGGGCGAAATACGAGGTCTACAAAATCATGAACGAACTGACCCGGCGGGGCGTGGGCATTTTGTTCATTTCCTCGGAGATCGAGGAGTTGATGGGAATGTGCGACCGGATCCTGGTGATGAGCCGGGGGGAGATCAAGGAATGCCTGGAGCGCCCTGAATTCGACCGGGAGCGGATTCTCCGCGCCGCCTTGGGGGAGAACCGGCAGACGTGACACGCTTTCCACAAATGATCCGGAGGTTCCTGTGTCAAAACCTGGTCCCGATCGTCCTGGCCGGGGGGGGCGTGGCGTTTTTCGGGTATCAATCTCCAGCGTTCCTGACGTTCGGCAATTTCGTGAATATCCTGATCCAATCGTCGTCGATGGCGATCGCTGCGATTGGGATGACCTTCGTGCTGCTCACGGCGGGCATCGATCTCTCGATCGGATCGATCATGTTCCTCTCGGCGGTCATCGCGGGCAAGATGGTGCTGAGCGGCTACGCGTTGCCTTGGGTGCTCGCGGCGGCCCTGATCACGGGGCTGGCGTGCGGGGGCGTGAATGCGTGGTTGATCACTCGGATGGGGCTGATACCTTTCATCGTGACCCTGGCGGCGCAGTATATCGGCAGGGGATTGGGACTTTGGATTTCGCAAACGCGGGCGATGAACCTTCCCGGCGGCCTGGTGCGCGTGGGGACGGCGCGGATCGCCGGGTTGCCCGTGCCGGTGTTGATCTTTCTGCTGGTCCTGGCGGGAGCGTACATCGTTTTGGAACGGACGCCTTTCGGGCGGAGGATTTACGCGGCCGGTTATGATCTGGATGTGGCGCAAAAGGCGGGCATCGACACCCGGGCGGTCCTGTTCAGCGTGTATTTGATCTGCGGCGCGCTGGCGGCCTTGAGCGGGATCGTCTCGGTCGCCCAGCTGGGCGCGGTCTCGCCCAAGTTCGGGGAGCAGCGCGAGTTCGCGGCCATCTCCGCGGCGGTGCTGGGGGGGACCAGTTTGTTCGGCGGGCGCGGCCATGTGTTCCCCGGAACGGTGCTGGGAGCGGTGCTGATCCAGACGGTCGAGAACGGCCTGGTGATCATGAACGCGGACCCGTACCTCTACCCGCTCATCACCAGCGCCATCATCTTCCTGGCGGTGATGATGGACAGCCTGCGGCACCACCGGCTGACGCAGATGAAACGGAAGAAGATCCGTGTGGAGAGCGGCGGGTGAGGTCTTTTTTTTGGATCATCCGGGATGTGAGGACACTAGAGTCATTGGGCCCAGGAATGAACCGCTGGGCTGCTTCAAAGCCGTCCCTGAAGGGGACTCATATGGATTTCGGGATGGGGAAACACAATCCGGGGAGTCATAGCGCGGCGGGAAGGCTTTCCCGCACCCCGGCCCTCTCCCAGAGGGAGAGGGGCTGGTGATGATTTCTCCGGTTACCGCGATTGGATCTCACCCGCTGTTTGCCGAAAAATGTACGCACTGACCGGATGAACCTTATTTCTCCCCCCTCACCACCTCCGCCAACATTTCCGCGATGACTTGATGCCCTTCCCCGTTGGGGTGGATGGGATCGCCGGGGATCAGGAGTTGGCCGAAGGGGAGGTGATCGAGGAGATGCACGGGGGAGGTCCAATCCGAGCCAGGGGGGATGTCCCGCAGGTCCAGGCGGTGATAGAAGCGGATCGCCTTGGGGGTGTTTTCATACACGGGCGGATCACCGGGCAGGCGGCCGTTGAGAAACATGTAATCCAACGCCGTATTTTCTCCTATCTCGAGTTCATCAACCGTCAGCGCGCGGGACCAGACCCGGTCGCCCGCCTGCTCGTCGCCGTGCGTGGCATCATCAAAGAGGGGAATATACCGGGGCCAGTTCGCGGGGTCCTGATGATGGAACACCAAGTGCACACCCGGTTCGGTCCGCGCGTCCTCCGGAATCCACACCCGGAAAAGCCACGCGGGCTGGTTCGGATCGGCCGCCGGGCGGGGGCCGGGAGGCTTCAGTTTCAGTTCCTGCCGCTTTTGTTCTTCCTCATGCCCGCTGAGTTGCTCGAACTGCTCCCGGATATCCACCCAAGGGATATCCAGGGACTGGGCGAGGCTGGGGAGCGCGTCCCGCGCCCACGAGTTGGGCAGGTCCAGGTTGACGAGGATCGTCCGCGCCCCGGATTGGGCGGCGTCCTGGGTGATGGCCGTGAGGTTCTGCCGGTATTCCTCGCGGCTCACCCGGGGATGCCAGATATGGGCGGCTGCACGCTGGTGATAAACCACATCCACCGCGTTTTGGGAGCGGGAGTGGAAGCGGCCGATGAGCCACGCTCCGAACCGGCTGTGGTCGAACACGAACCAGGGCGCGCCGGAGAGTCCCGCGGCCAGGTGATTCTCCATCAGCAGAGCATGGAATTCGTGTTCCGGGAAGCGGCTTTCGTACGAGTCGTTGAAGCCATAGGCCAGGATCAGGATATCCGGCGCGAAGGGCTTGACCAGCCGGCGGTATTGTTGCCAGCCGTGATACGAGGTGTAGCCGGGCACCCCGAAATTCAGCACCTCGTAGCGGCGCGTGGAATTTTCGTTTAACAGCCGTTCCAGCACGCGGGGATAGGCATCCTCTTCCCGCACCATCCAGCCGAAGGTGCATGAATCCCCCATCACTGCCACGCGGATTGTGTCCGATGGCTTGTCGAGGGAGATTTCGCGCATCCGCAAACCGAACGAGTTGGTTGCGATGGGGACCGGGCCGGGAATGTTCTTGCCGGTGGGGAAATAATCCCGCAAATCCGCGATCCGCGCGTGGGGACGCACCACGCCATACGAGTAGGGAATGGTCAGTGTTTCGATGAATTCCCTCTGCTTGTCGGCCACGGTAGGTTGCGTGAAGAGCGAACGGAGGCGGAAGGCAAGTTCAATCCCCCCCAGGCAGACCAGGACGGTCATGCAGACAAGGAGGAAGTTGAGGATCCAGGGGCGGAGAGATTTCATGGTTCATTCAGCACCCCAGGGGCGTTGCCCCTGGCTAACCTATTTCGCCCTTACCGGGCTTCCCTCACCCTGGCCCTCTCCCAGAGGGGGAGGGCCAACCGGAATGGAGGGTAGTCATTTTTTCATGAAAAAGGAAACATACCAATCCGTTGCACTGAATTCATGTGGCGCATGCAGGTTATTCATTATGGCGCCGCCGAGATTTTCGCCGGATGATCCAGATTCGAGCAATGCCGGCGGTGGATGAGTTCGAGGCCTTTCAAGGTCAGCATCGGCTCGTGATGGTCGAAGAGGTTTTCGCCCGCGAACAGGCTGCTGATGCCCCCCGTGCCGATCACCCGCGCGCGGCCGCCCAACCGCGGCTGCATGCGCATAACCATGCCCTCGATCATGGCGAGAGCCCCAAAATAGACGCCGGATTGGATCTGCTCGACGGAGTTGGCGGCCACCAGGGCGCCGGGTTTTTCCAGGTGAATTTCAGGCAGCAGGACGGCGCGGGAGGTGAGCGCCTCCAGGGAGATTTTCACGCCCGGCGCGATGGCCCCGCCCAGGTATTCGCCCGCGGCGGAGAGCGCCTCGAAGGTGGTGGCGGTTCCCAGGCTGATGACGATCGCCGGAAGATCGTACAGGTGGATGGCGGCGTAGCAGTTCACCACCCGGTCCACGCCCACGGATTCGGGATAATCCACCCGCAACGGCAGGAGCCGGGTTTTGAAATCCTCCACCCGGATGGGCGTGAGGCCCAGGCGGTTTTCGATCTGGTTCACCATCAACGGGGTCAGCGGGGGGACGACGGAGGCGAGGATGGCCTGGTCCAGCCGGCCTTCCGCCTGCCAGGGATCCAGCACCGGCCCAAGGCGGTCGTAGGTGGAGGGGGTGGAAGGCAGAAAAACATGTTTGCGCAGCTGGGAATCTTCAAAAAGGGCGATATCGGTCGAGGTGTTGCCGATGTCGACGGCTAAAAGTCGGGTGGAAGACATGGAGCGTCACTGCTCGGAGGCTTGCGCACTGCCGGGCGAAAAGCGGGAGGGGTTGTTCGAGGTCCGTTCGCGGGCGATTTTTTCACGGACCGGCTCGGGGGGCAGGTCGTAAATCGCGCCGATGCGGGACAAGGGCCAGTAGCGGAAGAAGGCCTTGCCCATGACGTTCTCGAGGGGCACGCCGCCCCACGCCCGGCTGTCCCAGCTGTTGCGGCTGTTGTCGCCGAACACGAACACCTCGCCGTTGGGAACCACGAAGTGGGTTTCGTCGTTGCGGCGCAGGGGGTAATATTCGTTTTCGAGGAAAAATTCCGGCTGGGTGACCATCTGCCCGTTGCGGTAGATATGGCCGTTGCTGATGTCGATGCGGTCGCCCGGCAGGCCCACCACCCGCTTGATGTAATAGGGTTTGTTGTCGGAATCGAGGCCGGGGATGTTTTCCGTCTTGAAGACGATGATGTCGCCGACCTTGATATCCCGGATGTTGTAAATGAATTTGCTGACGAAGATGCGGTCGCCGATCTGCAGCGTATCGAGCATGGAACTGGAAGGGATTTTGTAGGCCTCGAGGATGAAGGATTTGATGATCAACGCCAGGATGAGCGCCGTGTAGAGGGCCTCGAAGTTTTCGTAAAACCGCTGGTGACGGCCGACATGATAGACCACGGACCGCCCCCAGGTGAAATACCGCAATTTATCCGCCACCAAATAATATAAGCGTCTCATGCTTGTTTCGACCTGAGTCTGGTATGATTAATCCAGGAAATGAACGAACACCTCATTGCTGAGCATGTAGGCCCTGGACGTTAGTCGAATCCGGTCTCCATTTTGTTCTAAAAGATCCCGCTCTTGCAGGCGGCGCACGGCCGCACCCCACCGTTCCAATACAGTATACCCGAAACGCTCCTCGAATTGGAGCAGAGAAATCCCCTCCGTCTGGCGCAAGCCGAAGATCATCACATCGGACGCCATCTCCTCCGGGGTCACCGCCACCCATTCCGCCAGCAGGTCCGGGTGGAGAAACGCGTTTTCCCGTTCGGCGGAGGCCTCCAACGCGCCCGATGCCAAGGTCCGGACGTACCGGCCCGTGTCCTGGATCAGGCCGTAGCGGAGGCCGCGGAACATCCCGTGCGCGGACGCCCCGAATGCGAGGTATTCGTCCCGGTTCCAGTAGATCCGGTTGTGGCGGCATTCGCGGCCCGGGCGGCGCCAGTTGGAGATCTCGTAATGGATCCAGCCCGCCGCGGACAAAATATCCCGTGTCTCATCATACATCGTTATATACGTTTCATCCAGAACTGGAGTAATTTTCCCCTCCCGCCGCAGCCGGTCCAGGAGGGTTCCTTCCTCGTAGGTCAGGGCGTAGGCGGACAGGTGGTCCACGCCGCACGCCAGAGCCTGACGGAGGTTGGAACGCCACGACTCCACGGATTGTCCCGGCCAGGCGAAGATCAAATCGAGCGACAGGTTGCCGATGCCGGCGGCGCGCGCGTTGTCCACCGCCTGGTGGATCTGATCCACGGAATGAACACGCCCGATCCGCGCCAGTTCAACCGGATTGAAAGACTGCGCCCCCAGGCTAACCCGGTTGAGGCCCAGCGGGCGCAGGGTCTCGAAGAGTTCCCGCGTGGCGCTTTCGGGATTGGCCTCCAGGGTGATTTCCGCGTCCGGTGTGAACGCGTAGTGTTCGAATACGGTCTCGAAGAGCCGGGCCAGGCGGGCGGGACCCAGCAGGCTGGGTGTTCCACCGCCCAAGAAGAGGGTGGAAAACGTCCGCCCGGCGGCGGCCGCCGCCCCCAGCCGGAGATGGATCACGAGGGCGTCCAGATAGCGGTCCATCTCCGCGTCCGAGGCGGGCGGACCTGAGACGAACGCGCAGTAGTTGCATTTGGCGCGGCAAAACGGGAAGTGGATGTAAATCCCCGCCGGCCCCCCGGCCAGGCCGCGGGACAATTCGTGGTAAGGGCGCAAGGCAGGAAAATTTTGTACAGCAGTCTCCATGGAAGGGAATTTTTTGCCCTCGCGTCTCTTGGGCGATTTTGGAACAGAAGCCCGCTTAATCCTAGCAACTCTATAAAATGAAACAAGTTACCTGATTGGGAACGTAAGGCCGCGGATTGGTACAGCGGTTGCGTTTTCGGATTTTGGCCTAGAATACCGCGTCTGCGCCGGCGAGCGGCTGTCGGGGAAAACAGGGAGGTTTTCTCCGACAGAATTAAAAGATAGGGATGAAAAAAATCCCCTCGGGATTGCCGGGAAGTGATTTTTTGCGGATGAGGAAATTCAAGTTTATGGCAAATCCTTCATCGTAAGGGCACGGGGCCACGTGCCCTTGCACGGTCAGGCGTTGGATTTATCCGGAAAAGCCCGGCCGGGATGGAGAATGAGATCAATCCCAAATTCCCTCTCCCTCGGGGAGAGGATTAGAGTAAGGGAATTATGGGAGGGGCGGGCCGATGTGACCACCCAGATAGATAGAGTTTGTTTTTCATCGATGGAGGATGGATCAACGAAGCGGAATCCATCCTGAAAAAGTAATCCATCCAGAAATTAAAAAGTATTCTGCTTTTCTCTCCCCCGGCATGTAGAGGGACAATGGGGGGAAAAATACAACAACGGGACATGGCATGTTTAGGTGAATCATGGAAGACCCAACTTTGCTGAAAGATCTGGATATTCGCCGGGAAGCGTATCTGTTGGCGTCGAGGAATCCCTGGCTGCTTTGGCGGCTGAAAATACTGGAATCGGGCTATGTTCCACCCCTGGTTCCCGGGGAAGTGCCCCCCGAGCTGCTGCGGATCACCCAACAGGCGCAAGCCGCCGGAGACTATCGTCTGGAGCCGTTGCTCGATCACGCCGAGGCGATGCGAAACCGGGAAAAGCATTATCTCCTCAAAATGTTCACCCTCGTGATGATCACGGTCACGCTGGTTTTCGGGCTCAGTTTTTTGTTGGCGCTCAAGCAGACCAACAAGTTCCGCATCGGCGTGATCGAAGCCCTCCTGCCGCGCGCCGTCCTCCAGGCCCCCCAAACGTTGGTTGAGGTGGAGAGGGAGATCAGCCGGTAAGCAGGGGGGGACAAAGGATTCAAGCCATCCGTAAACAGGGCCGGCGGGCCGGCCGTATTAGAAAATATTCGATATTTAAAAACCTCAGAACTTCCCGCGGCGTCAGATCAAACCTTCCCTCCAGCCTTCCCTCCGGACGCCGATTTGCCCATCATGATAGAAAAACACATCCTGCCACCCTGGGGGAATGGAGATGAAAGCATTCGTCCTAAATCGAGCCGTTTATCCAATCACGCTGCTGGGGATTATGGCGATCTCCGGCCTTCCGGCGGTTGGGGGAGAGGAAAGCGCGGCCGGGTGGGAGCGGCTGGCCGCGTATTTCAGCCCGCCTCCCGAATTCGCGAACGATCTGGGGAACTACCGCTCTCCCCTGCGGTTTTATGACGGCCGTCCGGTCAAAACCGCGGCGGAATGGCAAAAACGCCGCCAGGAAATCCTGGATGCCTGGCACGGCCTGATGGGAAAATGGCCGCCCCTGATCGAGAAGCCGGCCATCACCATCCACGGCGAGGAGAAGATCGAGGGATTCACGCGCAAAAAAGTGACCGTGGAGATCACACCCCACGGCGGTACGATTCCGGGCTATCTCATGATCCCCGACGCCCAGCCGCCGTGGCCCGCGGTCATCGTGGTGTATTACGATCCCGAGACCGGGGCGGGAATGGGGAAGGAGCGGCGGGATTTCGGGTATCAATTGGCCAGGCGCGGATTTGCCGCGCTGTCGGTGGGGATGCCCGCCTCGTTGTACTATCCCGGCAAAGCCAACGCCGACCTGCAGCCGCTGTCCGCCCTGGCCTACGCGGCCGCCAATTGTTACAACGCCCTGGTGACCGTGCCCGGCGTCGATCCGGCCCGCGTGGGGATCACCGGGCATTCGTACGGCGGGAAATGGGCGATGTTCGCGGCCTGCTTGTACGGCCAATTCGCCTGCGCCGCCGTCTCCGACCCGGGTATCGTGTTCGACGAGACGCGCCCGAATGTGAATTACTGGGAGCCTTGGTACCTGGGTTACGAGCGGGGCGTGGAGCGGAAGCCCGGCGTTCCCACGGACGACAATCCCCGCACGGGGGCGTACAAGAAAATGATCGCGGGCGGCTTCGATTTGCACGAACTGCACGCGCTCATGGCCCCCCGCCCGTTTCTGGTATCCGGCGGCTCCGAGGACCAGCCAGAACGCTGGAAGGCGTTGAATCACACCGTCGCCGTCAACCGGCTGCTGGGATTCGAGAACCGGGTGGCCATGACGAACCGCGCGGGCCACGACCCCACACCCGAATCCAACGAGATTCTATACCGTTTTTTTGAATATTTTCTGAAAAAGTAGGGTAGATGGATCGGTTGGAAATCCTCCCGCCGCTTCTACGGCTGGACCTTGCCGGCCTCTTCCAGTTTCTTCTTGAACTGTTGATAAATCTCGTCCGCGCGGCGGGCGAGCTCCTCCTGCCCCTTTTGGCGTAATTCTTCTCCCAGGGCTTTCAGTTCTTTTCCGATCTCATCCTTTTCGGATTCGGTCAGGGGCGTGGTCGCCGAAAAGACGCGTTCGGAAATCGCTTGCGAAAGTGCAGGAGACGCCGAAAGAATGACATCCTTGGCTTGGGTATTCAAGTCCTTGAAAAAATTCGAAATGTCGCCCAGCAGGCGTTCGCCGTTGCCACGCAACTGGGGCAGGCGCTCTTCCACCATCTTCTGCATCTTGTCGAGGGCGTTGGCCGGTTCGGCCGGCGTGGAATCCGTCCCGGTTTTCGAGAAAAAACCATCCGGCCCCTTGGCATAGAAGGCCAATCCCACCAACACGATAATCGCCAATAGAATCAAGATCCGCAGCGCGCGCATTGTCTCCCTTTCCTGAATCGGTTCATTGATCTCTCCCGCTCCCGCGGGAAACCAGGAAAAGTCTATTGTACTCTTACTGGGCCGGCGACTGAGAGGGGCAGCGGATTGTTTTTTGCGGCATGTTCCTTGCCGGCCCGGCCCGGGCCTCCGCCTTGACAAAGGGGGACGGCCCATGATACGTGAAAAACCAGCAACACGCCGGGGGGGACGAAAGCCAGGCATGCGGGCGCCGGTTCCCGCCGCGCAAGGGAAACAACCGAGGTGACACATCGATGAATTTTCATGACCGGATTCCCTGTGGCTCGTTGCGTCCGAAGGACGCCGGCCGCCAAGTGCAAGTCGCGGGATGGATGGACGCCCTGCGGGACCATGGCGAGGTGCTCTTCGCGCATCTGCGGGACCGCAGCGGCATTGTGCAAGTCGTCTTCGATTGGAACCGCGCGCCCCATTTGCGGGAACTGACACGGGGTCTCAAGGAAGAATTTTGCATGACGGTGACGGGAACCGTGGCGGAGCGGATGCCGGGCACGGAAAATCCGTCGCTGGAAACCGGAGACGTGGAGATCATCGCCACGGAGCTGATGGTCTTGAATCCCTCCAAGCCCTTGCCGTTCCTGATCTCGGAGAAGGGTATGACCGCCGGGGTGGAACTGGCCGGTCCGGGCGCGGTGGCGGAAGACCTGCGGCTGCAATACCGCTTTCTGGATCTGCGGCGCCCCTCGATGCAGGACCATTTCATCAAACGCCACCGTATCGTCAAGCGCGTGCGGGATTTTCTCGACGAGCGCGGATTTCTGGAAATCGAAACCCCGGTACTGACCAAAAGCACGCCCGAAGGGGCGCGCGACTACCTCGTCCCCAGCCGCGTGCATCCAGGCCATTTTTACGCGCTGCCGCAATCGCCCCAGCTGTTCAAGCAGCTGCTGATGATCAGCGGCTTCGAACGCTACTTCCAAATCGTCCGGTGTTTCCGCGACGAAGATCTGCGTCCCAACCGCCAGCCCGAATTCACCCAGATCGATCTGGAAGCCTCCTTCATCGACGAGGAATTCATTTATGAATTGATGGAGGAACTCACCGTCCGGATGTTCGCCGTGGGCGGCATCGACCTGCCCCGCCCCTTTCCCCGCATGACTTACCAAGAAGCCATGGACACCACCGGCTCCGACCGCCCCGATCTGCGCTTCGGATTGCGGTTCATCGAGGCCACCGATATTTTCCGGAACACGAATTACGCCATCTTCCAGAAGATCATCCAGGCCGGCGGGCGCATCAAGGGCATCAACGTCAAGGGCCAATCGGACGCCCTGAGCAAAAACGTGTTGCAGAACGAATACGCCAAGCAAATCGTCCCTTCGCTGGGCGGCAAGGGCATGACCTGGATGCGGGTGGCCGGCGGGAATCTGGAATCCAACATCGTGCAGTTTTTCAGCGAGGGCGAGCGGCAGGAAATCCTCCGGCGTTTTGAGGCGGAAGAGGGCGACGTGCTCATGCTGATCGCCGATGCCTCCTATGCGGTGGTGACCGCGGTGCTGGGTAAACTGCGGCTGCATGTGGCGGACCGGCTGGGGTTGATCCCCGCCGGCACATACTGCCCGCTATGGGTGACCGAGTTCCCTCTTTTCGAACCCACGGAGGATTGGGTCACGTCCTGCCACCATCCCTTCACCGCGCCGGACCGGGTGGATTTCGATCCCCGCGACCGCGATGAACTGCTGTCGTTGCGCTCCCGGGCTTACGACCTGGTGATGAACGGCGAGGAATTGGGCGGGGGCAGCATCCGCATCCACGACACCAAAGTCCAGCAAAAAGTGTTCGAAGCCCTGGGATTGACTCCCGAAGACATCGCCGACAAGTTCGGCTTCTTCGTGCAGGCGTTGGAATACGGCGCGCCGCCGCACGGCGGCATCGCCCTGGGGCTGGACCGCGTGACCGCCATGATCCTGGGGACGGCCTCCATCCGTGATGTTATTGCGTTCCCCAAAAACCGGAGCGCGTATTGCCCGTTGACGCAAGCGCCCTCGCCCGTCGCCCGGCAGCAATTGGCGGAACTGGGGCTGTTGAACCTGGGGGGAGAAGCGGTGTTGCCGGGGATGGACCACGAGGGGGATATCGTGGAGACCTTGTCCTGGGTTTCCCGCATCGGAGTGAGTGATAACGAGCGAAACGCCGTGCATGCAGCGGTGCGGCAGGCGGAGCGTTTGGCGGAAAAGATACAATCTATCCCCGGCGACGGCGAGCCGTTGTATTCGGTCATCGAGATCGCGCAAAAATCCCGTCCGGGAACCGAAGCCCGGATCAGCCCGTTTGTGCCATCCGGCGAATTGCTCAAAAACGCTCCCGCCCTGAAGGGGGATTATTTCAAGGTCGCGAATATTTTGGAATAAATCGTATCGGTTCTGTTGAGTTTTCGTATTGAATGATTTACTGGAATGCGTGCTTGTCTTTTCAGCGCCCACGGCGCGGCATGAGCCTAGCCCAGGGCTTCAGCCCTGAGACGATGGGGACCCAAACAATGAATTCCCTCTCCCTCCGGGAGAGGGCCGGGTGTGAGGGAAGCCTTTTCACCAGCGAATCTTCAGCGAGGTGTGGAATGCCAGATCTTATCTTTGCTTATCGCGATGCCTCCCAAGCGGCGGGGCGGGGTCCCTTGTCGGAGTTGGAAATATTGATTCAACCCAACCTGGCGGCGCGGGGGTGGGAATGCGGCGCGGGAAGCGTGGCGCTCGAAAAGTTCGTTCCCCTGCAAGACGCCGCCGCCGTGGAAAAGCTGAAAGCCGCGGGCGCAAAACTGGCGGGCAGCATCCGCATGGCGGAACTGGGGCTCGGCCTGGACGGAGACCGGATGGCCGATGCCTTATCGCAAAGTCTGGGCCACGCGGCGGTGATGACCGACTTGATGGGAGAAGCCCGGTGCGCGGCCGTGGCCAGCCAATGTTATGGATTCAAGCCCAGCTATGGCCTGATTTCGCGGTTCGGATTCAATGGCCTGATCCCCTCGATGGAATGCCTGGGCGTGGCCGCCCGGTCCCTCGATACCATCACCACAATATTGGCCGTCCTGGCGGGACCCGATGAACGAGACCCCTCCATGCGCCGTGACGCCGCCCTCGATTTCACCCAAGCCAAGAAAAAGCCCGATAAGCCGATCAAGGCAGGCGTAATCCGGGAGAGTTTGCGTGGTCTGTCTCCGGATGAAGCCAAATGCTTTGAGCAGGCGTTGACATGGCTGGGTAAGATGAATATTCACGTCACATCGATCGGCCTTCCGGAGTACGAACTCTTCCGCGTGGCGCACCAGGCGGTGGGATCCGTGGAGGCATCCTCCCACGCGGGGAAATACGACGGAGTGCGTTATGGCCACCGGACCGCGAACGCCGAGAACTGGAATGAGATGTATCTGCGGTCGCGCGCGGAATCGTTCGGCCTGCTGATCAAGAGTTACTTGTTCCAGGGTGCGTATTTCCAGTTCCAGAATTATCCCGCGTTCGATAACGCCTGCCGGATCCGCGGCCGCTTGCTGCAACAAGCCCAGGCTCTCTTCGAAAACGTGGACGTGCTGATCTCCCCATTACGCTCCCCTGCTTCGGATGCCTCGGGGGATTCATCTCTGGACAAATTGTATGACCGTTTTGAACCGGCGTTGCCCGCCAACCTGTTGGGATTTCCCGCGCTGGCGGTGCCGGGATCTCTTTTTGATCCGGATATGAGTTTGGGATTGCAGTGGATGGGGCCGCCGCTGGCCGATGTCCGCCTGCTCGCGGCCGCCCGTCATCTCGTGAACGCCGCCTCCGGGAAGGGAACCAACGATGCCGAATAACCACCAATACGAAGCGGTGATCGGATTGGAAATCCACATCCATCTGAACTGCGCCACCAAGTTGTTCTGCGACTGCCCAAACCAGCCGGGAGAACAACCCAACCAATACGTGTGCCCCACCTGCCTGTGGCTGCCGGGCGCGTTTCCTCATCTGAGTTGGGCGGCGGTCGAAAAAGCCGTGATGGCGTGCCTGGCCCTCCATTGCGAGATTCAACCGCGCAGCGTCTTCGACCAGAAGGTATATTACTACCCGGACCTGCCCAAGGGTTATCAGCTGTCGCAATTCCACAAGCCCCTGGCGCGTAACGGTTGGCTGGAAATCATAGGCGAGGACGGCCGCCCGAAACGGTTGCGCATCCACGAAATCCATATGGAGGAAGATGTCGCGAAACTGGTGCACGACACCGAAGGCTCGAAGCCTATCAGCCTGGTGGACTTCAACCGGGCCGGCGCGCCGCTGATCGAGATCGTCACGGAACCGGACATGCGCGGCCCGCACGATGCCATGGAATTCCTGCGCGCCCTGCGGACGCAGATCCGCTACGTGGACGCGGCCGAGTGCAGCCTGGAACGCGGGACCATGCGGGCCGACGCGAACATTTCCATCCGCCCCGCCGGTTCCGAGGAACTGAACACCAAGGTGGAAGTCAAGAACATGAACTCCATCCGCCACGTCGGCGACGCGATTGCCTATGAAATTCAACGGCAGATCGGGCAGGTCCAGGCCGGTGAAGCGGTGCGGCTGCACACCCGGTTGTGGAATCCCGAGCAAGGGATCACCACCCCCATGCGGGCGAAGTTTTCCGGCCCCTGTGTGCCCGATCCCACCGTGCCGCCCATCGTGATCGATGATGAGCAACTGGCCGCGTTTCGCGCGCGGCTGCCGGAGTTGCCCGCGGAAAAGCGCCGGCGGTTCAGGGAGACTTTCGGCCTGCCGGATGAAGAAGCGCAGTGGATGACCGCCGAGCGGGATGTGGCCGAATATTTCGAAGCGGTGGCCGAATCATGCCCCAATCCCCGCGCCGCCGCCCATTGGATCGCCGAACAACTCCTGCCCGCCTTGAAGGAACGGCGGGTGGCGCTCGCGGACAATCCGGTGGATCCCTTGCGCCTCGCCGCCCTGCTCGCGCTGGTGGAGCAGGGTGAAATCAACGCCACGGCCGCCAAGGAAGTCTTCGATCTCATGTTCGCATCGCAAGAAAGCCCCGCCGCGATCGTGGAACAGCGGGGGCTGCGCCAGATGACCGATACGTCGGAACTGGAATCGCTGGTCGCCCGGCTGCTGGAGGCCCATCCGGACGCGGTTGAAAACATCCGCAAGGGCAAGGCCCAGGCCATCGGCTTTCTGGTCGGCCAAGCCATGCGCGCATCGCAGGGGAAAGCCGATCCCAAGCGGGTGCGGGAGATCATCGCGGACCGGGTGCCCAGGGGGTGAAGTGGAGGAAAACCACCCTGGAGAGAAATGGTAAGCACAGGAAATGAGAAGAAGGAGCCCGTTGCGGCGCGCCCACGGGTCCCTGCTATGATTGTGCCTTCCTACGAGTCCCCTGCGGGAGACCACCTGCCTGTAGCCCGTGATTACAATCCCGGGCCTGGCCGGATGGAATAGTCCCTGGAGCACGCGCGTTTCCAATATACAAAGTCCCCTGCCGTATCACAACGTTTTGGCGATCCGTTCGATGAACACGTCGGGATTGAGGGGCTTCAGCAGGTAGCCGTCCACCCGCAGTTGCATCGCTTCCATTACGGTTTCCTGCTCCGAATCCGCGGTGAACATGAGGATGGGGATTGAGCCGGTTTGGGGATCGTCCCGCAAGATCCGGACCGCCTCGATGCCGCTCATGCCCGGCAGGTAATGATCCATCAAGACCAGGTCCGGCCGTTTTTCGCGGGCCAGGGCGATCCCTTCCTCGGCGGTGGAGGCCACGATGGGTTGAAAATGCCGTTGGGTCAGGAACGTGGCGATCAGCAGCTGGGTGGTTTCCTCGTCTTCCACCACCAGGATGGAAAGCGGTTCGTCCTGGAAAAAATCCACGGCTTCCTGCTCTTGATTCACATGCCGCAGAAACCGGGTGTTGGAATACGTACCCAGAAAGTGCGGACCCAGCGCCAGCGAGTTGAGAATAGCCACCTTCCGTTTCCGCTGGGTCAAGTATTCGATCAGATCGCCTAGAATGGGGCCGGTGAGGGAGGGAAGCCGGGTAACCTGGGCCAAATCCACTAGAATCAGCAGGTTGGACTGGGCCTTTTCCTTGATCAGGTCATGGAATTTCACGAAGTCGCCGATTTGGGGTTCGCCGTAGGCCGCGAAGGTCAAGAAAACCGGGGAGGATTTCATCTCGAAACGAAACGGGACCTTTTTCACCGGCCCCTTGAGTTGGATGGGGTGGGAATCGAGCCGGATGATCATCCGTTTTTTTTCATCCAGCCGGATGACCACGCCTTCGATCCGCTCCGGGTTGTTCTTGACCTCGGCGAGCGTGGGCAGTCTCCCCAGCGCCGAGAGGGGAACCGGGCAGGCGGTCACGTGCTCGAACAGTTGGAGTTCGCCGTACACGGTGAACTGGGCGTCCGATTCCGTGATCTTTTGCAGCACGGAGGAAATGACCGAGGATTCATCCTGGGAGAGGATCGCCCATTGCCGGGGAGTGTTGTCGACTTGCTTGCGGGTAGCGGTCATTCTGAATTGGATAATCCCATTCTCGCACGCTCAAAATCATCATCCCAATGATTTATTGTACCCGCGGGATCCTCTTTTCATCAATTCTTTCTTCAGGATTATCGGGAGATTCCGTTATTTTTTGATCGGCCGGGTGGGCTGCCTCCTGCCCCGGGAAGAGGGGAGGTATCAAAAGGACCCAAAGGAACTAAAGGACGAAAAGGGCGAAGCGGGCGGTGCGCCGGCACGATGAGGGGCGGCCACGCGGCCCGGGTTGCGGGTGAATTACCCTCCCGCGCGTGACGAATCCACCCTGTTTTTCGTTCCATGGGAAAGGTGGTACAATACCCCCTCAGTCCGTAGCGAAGGATAAGAACAGGCAGGTTAAGCATGCGCAAGCGGTTGTCCGTCTCTATTTTATGGTTACTCATGGGAATCCCGGCCTGGTGCGATGGATTGCTCATCCCCATGGATGCCGCGCAGACCGATCATCTGCGGGCCTACGGGATCACGTACTGGGCCTTGCAGGCGCCCCGGCAATACAAGGCCGAATGGCTGCTCAACTACCGGGGCGGTTCGTTTTTGATCCATGAGATCGAGAACACCCGGAACTACGCGGCCTTGCAGGGCGTGTCGGTCCAGCCCGTCACGGAGGGCGACATCGCGTCCATCCATCAGGCGATCGAACAGGACAACATGGAAGTCATCCCCCTGGAGAAAGCCCCCAAGGTGGCGGTCTACACGCCCCCCAACAGCAATCCCTGGGATGACGCCGTCACCCTGGCGCTCACCTATGCCCAGATACCTTTCGATCCCTTGTGGGATCCGGACGTGCTGCGCGGCAAATTGTACGACTACGACTGGCTGCACCTGCACCACGAGGACTTCACCGGGCAGTACGGCAAGTTCTACGGCAGCTTCCGGAGCGCGGCCTGGTACCAGGAACAGATGCGCACCTTTTTGGCGGCCGCCCGCGAAGCCGGATTTTCCAAGGTCCAGGAACACAAGGGGGCCGTGGCCACGGAAATCCGGAATTACGTCAAGAACGGCGGCTTTCTCTTCGCCATGTGCGCCGCCACCGACACCCTGGACATCGCCCTGTCCGCCCTGGGCGTCGATATCGTCGAGGCTCCCATCGACGGGGACGGACTGACTCCCGGATACCAGGAAAAACTCGATTTCGCCAATACCCTGGCCTTTGCTCACTTCACGATCATTCCCAATCCGTTGATATATGAATTTTCCGATATCGACACCAATCCCAGCCCGTTGACGCCGGGAGAACGCTACCAGAGCGACACCTTCGATCTCTTCGATTTTTCCGCCAAGTTCGATCCCGTGCCCACCATGCTCACTCAGGATCATGTCCGGAAAGTCAAGGATTTCTGGGGACAGACGACCGCGTTCCGGAAAAGCAGATTGAAGCCCAACGTGATTGTGCTGGCCGAATTTCCGGGATTCGGCGTCGCCAAGTACATCCACGGCGTGCTGGAGAAGGGGACCTTCACGTTCTTGGGCGGCCACGATCCGGAAGATCCTCAACACCTGGTCGGCGAGGGAGATACGGACCTGTCCCAGTATACCAACTCGCCGGGGTACCGCCTGATCCTGAACAACGTGCTGTTTCCGGCGGCCAAGAAAAAGCCCCAGAAGACCTGAACCGGCGGGGATGCGCCGTGAAAACGGCTGGACATGCGGGACCGCCGATCCCGCCTTCTTGCCGTGAGGGGAACCCGCTTGTAGGATAGATCCAGTTTTTTTGTCAATCCCAGACCGTTCATACACTCGGAGTTGAATATGCCACGGACCTTGATCACGGGAGGGGCGGGATTTTTAGGATCCCACCTGGCGGACGCCTTGTTGGAACGCGGCCACGAAGTGATTTGCATGGACAACCTGATCACCGGCAGTCTCAGCAACATCGAACACCTCATCGGCCGCAAGGATTGTCTTTTCATATACCAAGATGTCACCAATTACGTCCACGTCCCCGGCAATATCGACAACATCCTCCACTTCGCCTCGCCCGCCAGCCCGGTCGATTACCTCAAACTGCCCATTCAGACGTTGAAAGTGGGATCCTTGGGCACTCACAAGGCGCTGGGGCTGGCCAAGGAGAAAAAGGCCCGGTTTCTGCTGGCGTCCACGTCCGAGGTGTACGGCGATCCGTTGATCCATCCCCAGCATGAATCCTATTGGGGCAACGTGAATCCCATCGGCCCCCGGGGCGTGTACGACGAGGCGAAGCGCTTCGCCGAAGCCATGACCATGGCCTATCACCGGTATCATGGCATCGAGACCCGCATTGTCCGCATCTTCAACACCTACGGGCCCCGGATGCGGGTGCATGACGGGCGTGTGGTCTCGACCTTCATCACCCAGGCGTTGAAAAACGAGCCGCTGACCATTTTCGGCGACGGGCATCAAACCCGGTCGTTTTGCTATGTTTCGGACGAGGTGGAGGGCATCATCCGGTTGCTGGAATCGGACGAGCGGATGCCGGTGAACATCGGCAATCCGGCCGAGATGACGGTGGCGGAGCTCAGCCGGGTGGTGCTGGAACTGACCGGTTCGTCCAGCCCGGTGGTGTGCCGCGAACTGCCGGAGGATGATCCGAAAGTGCGCCAGCCCGATATCACCCAGGCGCGGCAGAAGTTGGGATGGGAGCCGAAGGTGGCGCTCCGCGAGGGGCTTCAGAAAACCATCGCCTATTTCAGGAAAGTACTAGACGTTTCATGAGCAGGAGGCGGATGCCGCCGTTCCGCATCCGCACGCCGGAGTGGATTTCTTCCTTGATGACTTCGAAGGCGTTCTCCCGCGCGCGGGTGTAGATTTCATGCACCCGCAGGGCGGGATACACCAAGGCCAGCAGGCCGCCCGGATTCAAAAGGCGGACGGCGCCGGCCATCAGGATTTCCGGAGTGAGCTGCTTGTCCTGCCGGGCCGCGCGGCGGGAAGCCGAGGGGGAAGGGCGGGAGGCTTTCGCCGGGAAAAAGGGCGGATTGCTGACCAGGAAGTCGAAGCGCGGCCAGCTGGTGTCCATCTCCGCCAAGTCAGCCCGGAGAAACCGGATGGGCGGCAGATAGCCTTTCCAGATTTCCTCCAATTCCCGCCGGTTTTTCTCCGCGTCCTGCACCGCGGCGGGATCGATGTCCACACCGACGATTTCACGGCTGAAGGGATGCTTCCACCCCAGGACCAGGGAGATGTATCCCGTGCCGCATCCCACTTCCAACACCCGGTCTCCGGGACCCAGGGAAACGAAACCGGCCAGAAGCGTGCTTTCCAGGGGGGGCCGAAGCCGATCGAAAAAATGTTGAATGTCCACCAGCGTCATGTCAGGTCAATCCATGCTTCGCCAGCTCGAGGGCGGCTTGTTCGAAGCGGTCCTCGGGCTGGATCGTACGCGACCACGCCACCACTTCCTCCAACCCCTCGCGCAGGGAGACGCGGGGTTGAAATCCCAGGATTTCCCTTATTTTCGTGATATCCGCCGTGCAGTGGCGGGTATCGTTTTTCCGGAATTGGCGGGTGACGCCGGGAGCGATGTCCACGCCGTATATTCCGGCCAGCGTCTCGGCGATGGTCTTGATGGAAACCGCGGCGCCGGTTCCCACGTTGAAGACCTGGTAGTCCGCGGCGTCCTGTTCCATGGCCAGGCGGTTGGCCTGGACGATGTCATGGACCGAGATGAAGTCGCGGGATTGCAAGCCGTCCTCGTAGATCACCGGCTCCCGCCCATTCGCCAGGCGGGCCATGAAAATGGCGATCACCCCCGTATAGGGATTGGATTGCGACTGCCGCGGCCCGTACACATTGAAGTAGCGCAAGGCCACGGTGGGGATGCCATAGGTGGCGCCGATGCCGAGGGCCATTTCTTCCTGGTCGCGTTTGGTCAGGGCGTAAATGACGCGGCAGGTCAGCGGGGTGGATTCCACCGTGGGAACCGGCCGCATCACCACGCCGCAGCGGGGGCATTCATGCTCCCACCGTCCCGCCCGCAATTGCTCCTCGCTCCGGTATTCGGGCTTGATGAGGCCATGCGCCGGGCATTCGCAATTCCCCTCGCCGTAGCAGGTTTGAGACGAGGCGATGATCAATTTGCGCACCGAATGCTTGGTGTTGACCAGCAGGTCCAACAGATTGGCGGTTCCCCCGGTGTTGACATCCACGTAATGCTTGACGCGGTATTGGGATTGCCCCACCCCCACCGCCGCCGCCTTATGGAAGACAATCTCCTGTCCCTGGAGGGCGTTTTGCAGCGCTTGGATGTCGCGCACGTCTCCCTGGATGAATTCCGCCTCCGGATTGAGATACGCCGGCTTTTGCCCCCCGGGGTGCACTTGGGGATCCAGCGCGTCAAAAATCCGTACTTGGTGTCCCAGGCGGAGCATTTCATCCACTATATAGGAACCGATAAATCCCGCGCCTCCGGTGACCAAGATCTTCATCAATATCTCCCGATAAAATTGATAAATTCATTCAATTTGGCCTATAATGAATAATTAATTATCAGCTCATAATCTTTAACATTAACAATTTTAGGAGATTCTTTCAAGACAGATCGATTCGATTTTTTGGAAAAAAGGGAATATTTCCATCCTTCCTCCTTAGCCGTTCGGGAGTATGATCTTACCGTCCGGCTCCGTGGAGATCAAAGAGCGGTTCAATCGGCGCGCGGTCCGGAAGAATGGATAGGTTTTTCCTTGCCATTCAGGTGAAAACCGGGGTCAGGCGCGTGGAAAAGAGGATTCCCCTCACTGTGATCCTCTTCCAGAGGGAGAGGGAATTTCAGATTATTCACCTAAATAACGTATGCATGGCCACCAATCCCGTATAGGGCGGCCAGGACGGATGAATGAAAAAGGAAACACGGATTGAAACATGGGGTATCCGGAGGGGAAATTCATAGACCGGGTGAAACTGCGCCTGAAAGCCGGGGATGGCGGCGATGGCATCGTCTCGTTCCGGCATGAGAAATACGTCCCCTTCGGCGGGCCCGACGGCGGGGACGGGGGAGACGGCGGTTCCATTTATCTCCGGGTCCATCCCGGCCTGAACACTCTGGAAAAATTGCATAGCCAGCCCCTTTACCGGGCGGGGAACGGATCTCCCGGCGGGAAAAACAACCGCACGGGGGCCAACGGGGAAGACCTGACACTCGAAGTGCCGCCGGGGACCGTGGTGAAAAACCTCGAGACCGGCGAGATCCTGCTGGACCTGGATAAGCCAGGAACTGAAGCGGTGGTGGCCCGCGGCGGTCATGGAGGCAAGGGCAACACCCGTTTCGCCACCCCGACCAACCAGGCGCCCCGCCAATGCACGCCGGGCAAGCCGGGCGAGGAGATCACGGCTCTGCTGGAGCTGAAAATGGTGGCGCATGTGGGGTTGATCGGCCTGCCCAACGCGGGCAAGTCGACCTTGATTTCCGCCATCACCGGTGCGCGGCCGCGCATCGCGGATTACCCGTTCACCACCCTGCACCCGGTCTTGGGAACGATCACCCTGCCGGATGGCGGAGGCATCGTCATCGCCGACATCCCCGGTATCATCCAGGGCGCGCATGAAGGATTGGGCTTGGGATTGGATTTTCTCCGGCACATCGAACGGACCCGGCTGCTGGTCTACGTCATCGAAATTTCGCCGCACGATCCCGATCTGCCGCCCGGCGCGTTCCGGGACTTGCAGCATGAGATCCGCCAATACGATCCGTCCATCCTCGAGCGTCCGTATCTCGTGACTTTGAACAAGGCCGATCTTCTCACCGACGAGGAAGAAAGGAGCGTGGTGCTCGATTGTTTCCGCAAGGAGCAGCCGGAGATCCCGGCGGAGTCCATTCTAGTCATTTCGGCGCTGACCCGGGAACAGACCGGCGCGCTGCGGGACCGGATCGTCGCGCTCTATCAGAAGGAATTCGGGGGAACCGCGGCGTAGGAAGGATTCAAGGACGGGGCAATCCCGATTACACTTCTATCGGTTACTCAATAAGGCTCATCCGGCCATTGCGCGCATGATGGGTGGAGGATATTCCCCCCCCGTCATGACGCGGGGGGACACCCAAGGTCCACCCCTGCAAAAATTCCCTCACCCTGCCCTCTCCCTGAGGGAGAGGGGAATGTGGGGTGGTTTTTCTGAACCACGGGAATGGGATCCCGGCCGTTTCTCCTTTACACTGGGAACGGATTGGACGAATGAACCCTGTGTTTCAACTCCCGGAAAGGTTTCTTCCTCGGATTGCACCGCCATGAATGAACTGGTCCGCCGCCAATTGGATATTCTCCTCAAAGACGTCAAACGGGTGGTGATCAAAATCGGCACCCGGGTTATCGACAACGAGCAGACGCATTTCAACCGGCCGGTGATGGAATCGCTCGCCGCGGAAATCGCCGGGCTGCGGGCCAAGGGCATCGAAGTGTTGATCGTCTCGTCGGGGGCGGTGGGCGCGGGGGTCCGGGCGCTGGGCTTCAAAGGGCGGCCCGCGTCCATCCATCTGCGCCAGGCCCTCGCCGCCGTGGGGCAAGGGCGGCTGATGAACCTGTATGCGGATTTGTTCGGCCGCTACGGCATCATTCCCGCGCAGGTGCTGCTCACGCGCATGGACCTCGACCGGCGGCAATCGTACCTGAATGCGAACGAAACCCTGCAACACTTGTTGACCATCGGGGTGATCCCCATCATCAACGAGAACGACACCGTCTCCACCGACGAGCTGAAATTCGGCGACAACGACATGCTGGCCGCCCTGGTCGCCGGCAAGATGAACGCCGGGCTGCTGCTGTTGTTGACCACCGAGGACGGGGTGTACCGGGATTTCAAGAAAGGCCAGGCCGGCCACGACCTGATCGAGGTGATCGACAACGACATCGACCAGGTCCAGTCTTGGATCAAGGACAGCCAGAATCCGTTGTCCATGGGGGGGATGCGGTCCAAGTTGACGGCGGGGAAGATCGCCTCGTCCAAGGGGATTCCCGTGGTGATCGCCAATGGGCTCAAGCTCGGGATCATCGGGGACCTCTTTTCGGGGAACGCCCGGGCGACGTGGATCATGCCCTCCAAAAAACGCATGGCGGCGTGGAAATATTACCTGGCTTTCGCCAAAAGCCCGACCGGGGCCAAGGTGGTCGTGGATGACGGCGCGGCGGCGGCCCTGCGCGAATACGGCAAAAGCCTTCTCGCTTCGGGAATCCGGGAAACCATCGGCCACTTCCAGGTCAAGGACCTGGTGCAGATCACCGGCCTGGGAGGCCAGGAAATCGCGCGGGGCCTCGTGAACTTTTCGTCGTCGGAATTGCGCAAGATCCAGGGCCGGTCCAGCGAGGAGATCCGCGAGATCCTCAACACCCGCAAATCGGCGGTCGTCGTGCACCGCAACAACCTGGTCCTGATTTGACCTTGACCGCACGGGAAAGGAGTGATCCGGCTAGCGTGAACCGGATGGGAAAAGGGAATCCATCCACACGGTAACGCGGACGGACACCAAGGCCCGCCCCTACCAAAAAACCCTCACCCTGACCCTCTCCCCGAGGGAGAGGGAATTCCGGGTGAAGGCAGGTGGGTTCGGACGAGATGTACACGCTACAATCCATGGAAAATGTCATAATTGTTTCACTTGTAAATTCTTTTTTAGTGTCTGTAGCCTGCAGGATTATGGCCCACTTTTTGTTTATGGGATCCGTGAACGTTAGGTTTTGGAGCCGATGTCCCGTACACTTTTCCCAGGATTTTTTGCGGGTTCTTGGCCAAGGCCGTTTCACAGGCCGGGCAGCAAAGCCGGACCAAGCGGTTCGCCACCAACTTGTCCACGGGCTTGCCCATGGATCCGCCCAATTTCTCGCCCGAAACCGGGCAGGTGGTCAGCGGGTATGAGGATCTTTGCTTCTCGATTACCGCTTGATCCAGGTTCTTCAAAAATCGGTCCAGATCCTTTTTGAATGAGTCGACGCAGGAGGGACAACAAAACCGGACCAGGCGGTTCTTGTATATGAAATCGACCGGCTTGCCCATGGAACCGCCCAGTTTCTCGCCCGATACCACGCAGGTGTCGAGTGGATATACTCGCAATTGATCCTGGATCATTAATTGATCGATTTTCTGGATGAACTTTCCGGGATCCGCTTCGAACTTGGAGATACACGCCGCGCAGCAAAATCGAATTTCCCTTCCCTGGTAAGTATAGATCACGGATTCTCCCATCGAGCCCAACGTCTGTCCGGAGACCGGGCAGGTGGACAAGGTGTAGGGATCCCCCGGGATTTCCTGAATGGTTTTCGATGCAGTTGGGCTCTCCTGGGAAGAATGTTGGGCGTGATTGTGTTCCGTTTGGGCATGCAATGGCATTGAAATCAAAGCTAGGGATGCGCCCGCAAGCCCCAAAAAGCTCCATAGTATGTTCATGAATCCTTGATACTTCATCGTCTTGCACCTCCATCGGTTTCGATATGTGGCCGTCATCTGAATCTTCGCGCCCTTCAAATCAGGGTGTATCTTGTGACCGGTTGTTTAGGCAATAGGGCAAGAATCACGCCAAATCCCATACTGGAGGCTGATTTCGGAATAAGTGGCGCGGTTTCAAAGAGTTCGGAAACACCCTCTCTTGGCCTCCGGGATTTCAGGGGATGGTGGGGGATGATGCAAAACCAACAGGGGGTGTGGCAAGCGCATCATCAGAACGCGATGCTCATTGGGTATTTTGGGGAAACCAGCCGTTGGGGGATTGAGGGTTTCCGTGCCCGATGGCCCCGAGTGATCGATGGTACAATATAGGATCTTCCGGGATGCGTTTATCCTGAGAAAGCACTGAAGCCCATTCCATGAAGTCCACCACCCACTCGCCTCATTTCCTCCCGCGCGCCGGATTGATCGCCGGAGCGTCCCTCTTGATTTCGTGTCTTCATTTCCTGACTCCGGTGCCGTATCACCATTGGCACTTGGTGTTTGACCGGCTTTGCTACTTTCCCATCATCGTCGCGGCGTATTGGTTCGGCTTCTGGGGAGGCATGGTCACGGGAACATTCATGGCCCTGATGCACCTGTCGCATATTTGGTTTCAATGGGGGGGGAATTTTTTCAGCCAGAATTTCCATCAGACGTTGGAGGTGTTCGTTCATCTGTTTTTGGGATTTGTCACGGGGATCTTGTCCGAGCGCTTCCTCCGCGCCTCGGAAAAATTGGAGCAGTCGTACGCGGAGCTGCGGCAAAAGACCGAGCAGGTGCTGAAGGCGGAAGAGCAGTTGCGGCGGACGGAGCGCGTGCAGGCGCTGGCCGAGCTGTCGGCGGGGATCGCGCACGAAATCCGCACGCCCCTGGCCTCGATTCAGGGCGCGGCGGAAATCCTCACCTCTGACGCCTTGACGCCGGAACAGCGCCAGGAGTTCTCGGATATCCTGCGGCGGGAAACGCGGCATCTGACTCACGTGGTCGGCGGGGTGTTGGATTTCGCCCGCCCCAAGACGCAAAAGCCCGCCGATTGCCGCCTGGAGGAAACGATCGACGCCGTGTTGGATTTGACGGCGCAGCAACGGAAAGCGCGCCGGATTCAGGTGATCCGCCGGTACGAACCCGGATTGCCGGCCGTGCATTTCGATCCGGCCCAGTTGAAGCAAATCACCGCCAACCTCATCGCCAATGCCATGCAAGCCATGCCCCAGGGCGGGGAACTGATCCTCACCGCCCGCCGGGATGGGCCGGACGTCCTGGGCGTCGTGGAAGACAGCGGTCCGGGCATCCCCGAAGCCATCCGGCCCCGGATCTTCGATCCCTTCTTCACAACCCGGGCCAACGGCACCGGGCTGGGGCTTTCGATCGCGCAGAAAATCGCCCATCATCACGGAGGCGTGATTCAAGCGGAAAACCGTCCGGAAGGCGGCGCGCGGTTTACCGTCAGAATCCCCCGGCATCCGGAGGCGGAGTAGATGGCGGCGCATCACATCTTACTGGTGGACGACGATCCCAGCTTGTTGCGGGTGATCCAGTTCCAGCTGGAGGAGGCCGGCTACCATGTCAGCGCGGCGGCCAGCGGGGAGGAAGGCTTGCGGCGCTTCAAGGAGGACAATCCCGGCCTGGTGATCACGGACATCAAGATGCCGGGGATGGACGGACTGGCCTTGCTGGCGGAAATCAAGCGCCTGTCGCTGCCCACCCTGGTGATCGTGATCACCGCCCACGGATCGATCGATACGGCCATCACCGCCTTGAAAACCGGCGCGCACGATTATTTGTGCAAGCCGTTCGCGAAGGACGAGTTGCTGGTCACGGTGGAAAAAGCCTTGACTTACCAGGGTTTGATGCGGGAAAACGTGCACTTGCAGGAAGCCCTTCTGCAACGCTTCCAGTTTGACCACATCGTGGGCGGCTCGGAGGCGATGGAAAGGGTTTTTCATATCGTCCGGCGGGTAAGCCAAACGGATTCGTCGGTTCTCCTGGAGGGCGAAAGCGGCACGGGCAAGGAATTGATCGCCCAGGCCATCCACTACAACAGCCCCCGGCAAAAGAAGCCGTTCATCGCCGTGAATTGCGCCGCCATTCCCGAACACCTGATGGAAAGCGAATTCTTCGGCCATGTCAAAGGCGCGTTCACCGGCGCGATCCAGGACCGCACCGGCAAATTCGAACTGGCCCAGGGCGGGACGATCTTTTTGGACGAAATTGCGGACATGCGGCTGGACCTGCAAGGCAAACTGTTGCGCGTGCTGCAAGAAAAGGAAATCGACAAGGTCGGCAGCCGCGTCCCCATCCCCGCCGATGTCCGGGTGATCGCCGCCACCAACAAAACTCTCAAACAACAAATGGAAAAAGGCCGGTTCCGTGAAGACCTGTATTACCGGTTGAGCGTGGTTCCCATCCGCGTCCCCCCCTTGCGGGAACGGTTGGATGATATCCCATTGTTGATTCAGTATTTTTTACGGGAATGGGGAGGCGGGCGGCTCTCGGCCGATCCGGAAGTCTATGAGGTCCTGAAGAATTACCACTGGCCGGGGAATGTCCGTGAGTTGCGGAATGTGATCGAACAGGCGGTGGTGTTGCGGCAACGGGAGGACCGCATCCAGGTGAGCGACCTGCCGGACCACATCCGCGCCGCGCGGCCCACGTTCAGCCGGCTGGGAATCGAGATCCCTCCCCAGGGAATCGTGTTGGAAGAAGTGGAAAAAGAGTTGATCGCCGCGGCGCTGAAGAAAACCGGTGGGAACCAGAACCAGGCCGCCAAGTTGTTGGGCATCTCCCGCCAGACCCTGATCTACCGAATGAAAAAATACGGCTTACCCTAGAAGGGCAAGGCAGGCGAGGCGCGTTCCTTTTTCCCCTTGGAAGAGCAGGCCGGTTGTTCATTTACAACAATCCGGTGATGCAAATGCATCATCTCCGCGCCTGACAAAACCACATTACCAAGATTCATACTCGGATATTCCTGGAAAAACGCATGTTTCCGTGAATCGTGGGATTCTCCCCGCGTGGCATGGACCTTGCTCTCAAGATAGACCGTACTGGTTTGGGTGAGTTTTCGTGCTGCATGAAATAGGAGGACTGCGGCACGGATTTGTCCTGTGTCAAAAGCGCATTCAAGACAAAGCGGCAAAAAGTGAAAATAATACGGTGATGATCTATATATTGTGGCGCAGGCGTTCCGCCTGCAACCCTATTTTTGCGCAGACAAGATGTCCGCACCACAATAAAGTGACTTTTTGCCGCTCCGTCATTTAAACTAGCCCAGGGCTTCAGCCCTGGGGGGGACCCAGTGAATCACTTCCCTCTGGGAGAGGATTAGGGTGAGGGAAGCCCTGAAAGGGCGTCATACAGAATATCCCAGCAACCGGGCAACTCTTGCCAATGGTTATTTCAGGCTGTTTTGAACCAGCTCAACACAATCTAGGAAGATCCCGGTTAAAATACCATTGCATTAAGAAAAACCGAATCCTGTGAGGTTCCTGCCGTGCGCCGATTCCTATACGCCGCGTGTGTGGGGCTGGGGTGCCTGGTCCTGATGTCTTGGCGCGCCGGGGCCGCCGGGGCCCCAGAGGCCGAACTCCCGCTCGCGCCGGTTCCCGCGGGTCCGGCCGTGTCCGCTACCCCTTTTCTGGATGACCAGGCGCCGCCGGTGGAGGACCTGGTCCGGGAGGCTCTGGCCAACAATCCCTCGGTGTCGGTCATGACCAGCCGCATACACGCCGCGGAGGAGATGACCGCCCCCGAAGGCGCGCTGCCCGACCCGATGGTGGAGTTCGAACTGACCGACGTGAATTTTCCCAGCCTCACCGTGGGGGATGAGGAAATGTCGATGGCTGGGGTGCGGATCTCGCAGGGGCTGCTCTTTCCCGGCAAATTGAAGGCGCGCCGGGAAGCGGCCCGCGCGGTGGCGCCGGTGCGCGCGGCGGAACTCGAGGAGGTCCGCCGCCGACTCGTGTCGCAGGTCCGGATGGTATATGCCCGCCTGTACGCGATCGATCAGGAACGGCAAGCCCTGGAACTGGGCCGGGAACTGCTGGACATGCTCACGGCCACGGTTTCCATGCGCTACAGCGCGGGGGAGACCGAGCAGGAAGCGTTGATCAAGGCGCAGCTGCAGCTCTCGCGGCTGGGCGAACGGCAGACGGACCTGGAATCCGAGCGCCGCGTCCTGAACGCCGCCCTGAACCGCCTGTTGGGCCGCGGCGATCCCGTGACTCTCGGAAAAGTGGACACCCTGCCCGAAAGCGCATTGCCCGAACCGGCTTGGGAATCCCAAGCCTTGGCGAATGCCGCCGAAATCCGGATCAAGGAAAAGGAAGTCACGGTGGCCGAACGCAAAGTGGACGCCGCGCGCGCCGATTTAAATCCCGGCTTCACCGTGGGCGCGGGTGTGTTTTCACGCGGCGGCTTCGACCATATCGTGACCCTGCAAGTGGGAATCGAGTTGCCGTTGTGGAAAAATTACAAGCAAAAACCTCTGCTGCGCGCCGCCGAACAGGAACGAGACATGGCCCGGCACGAACTGCGGGAAGCGGAAATCGCCACACGGTCGGAGATCGAACGCTTGGCCGCCGAATGGGCCAAGGCGGGCCGACAGATCCAACTCTACACCGAGGGCATCATTCCGCAGACCAGCGCGGCGCTGGACGCCGCCCGGTCGTCGTACCTGGTGGGCCGCGGCGATTTCTCGACCGTCATCGAGGACTTCAACCTCTGGCTCGAAGCCCGGGTGGAACTGGGGCGGCGCGAGGCCGACCGCTTCATCACCTGGGCGGAAATCGAATACCTGATCCGTCCCTCGCCCGCCGCCCGGGATGGGGAACTTCGCTCCCTGAATGGAGAGACGCGCCCATGAATACAGGCAGAAAGAGAATTCCATTCCTTATATTTCTCCTGCTCATCGGATCGATGCTGGCCGGATTGACCGGCTGCGGATCCAAGGAAGAAGCGGGGAAGCAATATCATTGCCCCATGCACCCGACCTACATTTCCGACCGGCCCGGCGATTGCCCCATCTGCGGCATGCGCCTGGTGCCCATCGAAACCAAGACCGCGCCCACCGTGGCGCCCAAGTACGTCTGCCCGATGCATCCCGAAATCACCTCGGACAAGCCCGGCGAGCGCTGCTCCTTGTGCGGGATGAAGCTGGTTCCGATTGAACAGGCCAACCAGCCCTTTCCCGAGCCGCTCTACACGTGCCCCATGCACCCCGAGGTTCTCTTGCATGATCCCAACGCCCGGTGCCCCAAATGCGGCATGAAGCTGGTCGAGGTCAAGGCCACCCCCACTCCATCCGCCTCCGAACCGGCCCTACCCGCTTCAGGCCCTGAGCATCCCACACCCACACCTGCCGCCGGGCCGCCATCCACGGGCGCGGCGGCGCGCGCCTCGGAACGCAAGATCCTTTATTACCGCAGCCCGATGGATCCCGCGGTCACGTCCCCCGTCCCGGCCCAGGACAGCATGGGCATGGATTTCATCCCCGTGTACGCGGACGAACCGTCCCAGACCGCGACGGCCACTGGCGCGCCTGAAGACCTGGCCCCCCTTCAACTGACGGAGGAATCCCTCCGGCTGGCGGGCGTGCAGATCGTCGCCGCCACGCCGGAAAAGCTGCGTTTCACCACCCGCACGGTGGGCGCGGTGCTCGCCGATGAAACCCGCGTCCGGCACGTGCACACCAAGATCGCCGGCTTCGTCGAGAAACTCTACGCCAACTTCACCGGGCAGGCCGTGAAGAAGGGAGAACCGATCCTGTCCATCTATTCGCCCGAGTTGCTGGCCACGCAGGAGGAATTTTTGCGCGCGTTGGAAATCCACAAGCGGTTTCAGAACTCGCGAATCACCGAAGTCCGGAAAGGGGGAGAAGATCTATTGGAGGCCTCGCGGCGGCGGTTGGAACTGTTCGACGTGCCCCAGGATTTCATCGGGAAACTCACCCGCGCCGGCAAGCCCCAGCGCGCGGTGGTCCTCAACGCCCCCGTCTCCGGCTTCGTCACTTCCAAGGACATCTACGAGGGCCACCAGGTCGAGCCGGGCATGGAGCTGTTCGTCATCACCGATCTTTCGCACGTCTGGATCGAGGCCGATTTCTACGAGTACGAGGCCCGGGCGGTCCGCGTGGGACAGGAGGCCACGCTGACGCTTCCTTACGATCCCACTGTCGAGCTGAAAGGCCGCGTGGCCTATATCTATCCCTACCTGAATCCCGAAAGCCGGACCTTGAAGGTCCGCCTGGATTTCGCCAATCCCACCCTGGCGCTCAAACCGTCCATGTACGTGGATGTCACATTGCAGATCGACACGCCCGAGTCGGTCGTGGTCCCCGATTCGGCGGTGATGGACACCGGCCTGCGCCAGGTGGTTTTCGTGCGGCAGGATGATGGGCGGTTGCAGCCGCGCGACGTGAAAGTGGGCATCCGCGGCGGCGGCCAGGCGCAGATCCTGTCCGGTGTCCAGCCCGGTGAGAACGTGGTGGTCAAGGCGAATTTCCTGATCGATTCCGAATCCCGCCTGCGCGCCGCGATCCAGGGGATGGGTGGTGGGATGTGAGGGAATAAAAAAATATCCCGTCAAGTAAGCAGGGGCACGTTGCAACGTGCCCCTACTAGAAGCCAGGCGCCTGAAACGCATGTCATCCATGGCGTAATACAGCAATTCATCGCATTGGATTAACCCATGATCAAATCCATCATCGAATATTCGGCCCATAACAAGTACCTGGTGCTGCTGGGGGGGATCGCCCTGTCGGTGCTGGCGGTGTATCTGCTGGAAGAGATCCGCCTCGACGCGCTACCCGACCTGTCCGATACCCAGGTCATCATCTATTCCCGCTGGGACCGCTCGCCGGACATCATCGAGGACCAGGTGACCTACCCCATCATCACCGCGTTGCTGGGCGCGCCGAACGTCAAGGCCATCCGCGGCTTCTCCGATTTCGGCTTCTCGTATGTCTACGTCATCTTCCAGGACGGGACCGACATGTACTGGGCGCGGTCGCGCGTGCTGGAATATCTTTCGAAGATCACGCCCCGCCTGCCCGAGGGCGTGCAGACCGAAATCGGCCCGGACGCCACCGGCGTGGGCTGGATCTTCCAGTATGCCTTGGTGGATCATTCGGGAACCCATTCGCTGGACCAATTGCGCTCGTACCAGGATTGGACCCTCCGCTACGCCCTGCAGTCCGTGCCGGGGGTGGCCGAGGTGGCCGCCATCGGAGGATTCATCAAGCAATACCAGATCACCGTGGATCCCAACCGGCTGGTCAGCTACCAATTGCCCCTGGATGAGGTGGTCGAGGCCATCCGCCGCTCCAACAACGAGGTGGGGGGGCGGCTGCTGGAGTTCAGCGGCAAGGAATACATGGTGCGGGGCCGGGGCTACGCCCGCTCCATCGAGGATTTCGAGCAGATCGTGGTGAAGGCCACGCCGGGCGGCGTGCCGGTGCTGTTGCGGGACATCGCCCGCGTTGAGCTGGGGCCGGAAATCCGCCGGGGCATCTCCGACCTGGACGGGCTGGGCGATCACGTGGGCGGGATCGTGGTCATGCGCCACGGCGAGAACGCCCTGAACGTGATCGGAAGGGTCAAGCAGAAATTGCACGAACTGGAGACGTCACTGCCCGCGGGCGTGGAGATCGTCACCACCTACGACCGCGCCGATCTGATCCAGCGCGCCATCGACACCCTCAAGCACGAGTTGACGCTGGAGATGATCATCGTCTCCCTCGTCATCTTGATTTTCCTGTGGCATATCCCCTCCGCCATCGTGCCCATCGTCACCATCCCGGTGGCGGTGCTGCTGTCGTTCATCCCGCTGTATTACCTGGGCGTGACGGTGAACATCATGTCGCTGGCGGGCATCGCCATCTCCATCGGCGTGCTGGTGGACGGCGCGATCGTGGAGGTCGAGAACGCCTACAACAAGTTGTATCACTGGCAGGCCGAAGGACGGAAAGGCGACTTTCACGAAGTCCGCCTGGAAGCGTTGAAGGAAGTGGGGCCCTCGGTGTTCTTCTCGCTGCTGGTCATCGCCGTGGCCTTTTTGCCCATCTTCGCCCTGGTCGAGCAGGAGGGCCGCCTCTTCATGCCCCTGGCCATCTCCAAGAACCTGGCCATGGCCATCGCCGCGGGGCTGGCGGTGACGCTCGATCCCGCCCTGCGCATGCTCTTCACCCGCATGGATCCCTTCACCTTCCGGCCCCGCTGGCTGGCCTGGCTGTTCACCAAGGCGGCGGTGGGGACGTATTACCCCGAAGAGCGCCATCCCATCAGCCGCGTGATTCATTTTTTCTATGAACCGGCCTGCCGCCTGGTGCTCCGTTTTCCCCGCCTGACGATTCTCGCGGCGTTGCTGCTCGTGGCCGCCAGCCTGCCGTGGTATTTTGAACTGGGATCCGAATTCATGCCGCCCCTCAACGAGGGCACCATCCTCTACATGCCCACCACCCTGCCTGGTATCTCCGTAACCCAAGCGCAGGAACTGATGCAAACCCAGGACCGCATCCTGCGCGCGTTCCCTGAGGTGGAGCGCGTCTTCGGCAAGGCGGGCCGCGCCGACACCTCCACCGATCCCGCCCCCTTCTCGATGATGGAGACCACGGTGATCCTCAAGCCCGAGGACCAATGGCGCCCCAAGGAACAGTGGCACACCCACCGCGCCCCCGAGTGGCTCAAGCCGTTTTTACGGCCCATCTGGCCCGACCGGATCTCGTGGGAGGAACTCATCGGCGAGATGGACCAGGCGCTACGCATCCCCGGATCCACCAACGCCTGGACGATGCCCATCAAGGGGCGCATCGACATGCTGACCACCGGCGTGCGCACACCCATCGGCATCAAGATCTTCGGCGGCAACTTGAAGGAGATCGAGCGCATCGGCTCGGAGCTGGAAACCTTGCTGCGGGAGATCCCCGGCACGCGCAGCGTGTACGCCGAGCGGGTGGCGGGCGGGTATTTCGTCGATTTCGTGCCCCGCCGCGACCAGTTGGCCCGCTACGGGCTGACCATCGAGGAACTGCAGATGATCATCGTCAGCGCCATCGGGGGCGAGAACATCACCACCACCATCGAAGGCCGCGAGCGCTATCCCGTGAACCTGCGCTATCCCCGCGAGTTGCGCGACGACATCACCCGCCTGCGGCGCGTGCTGGTCCCCACGCGGACGGGCGCGCAGATCCCCCTGGCGCAGCTGGCGGACATCGAGCTGGTGCAGGGGCCTTCGATGCTCCGCAACGAAAACGGCTTCCTGGCCGGGTATGTGTATGTCGATATCACCGGGCGGGATATCGGCGGCTACGTGGAAGAGGCGAAGCAGCGGGTGCGCGACAACCTCTCCCTGCCTACCGGCTACGTGCTGCAGTGGAGCGGGCAATACGAAAACATGCTGCGCGTGCGCGAGCATTTGAAACTGATCGTGCCCATCACCCTGGCCCTGATTTTCGTGCTGCTCTACGCCAACACCAAGTCGGCGTTCAAGGCCATCGTGGTGATGCTCGCCGTGCCGTTCTCGGCCATCGGCGCGATCTGGCTGTTCCATTTTCTCGATTACAACGTCTCCATCGCCGCCTGGGTGGGGATGATCGCCCTCCTGGGGCTGGACGCCGAAACCGGGGTCTTCATGCTCCTGTTCCTCGATCTCTCCTACGATGACGCCCAGCGCCGGGGCTTGTTGCGTTCGCGGGCCGAGCTGGACGAAGCCATCATTCACGGGGCGGTCAAGCGCGCCCGGCCCAAGATCATGACCGTTTGTTCGGCCTTCATGGGCCTCTTGCCGATCATGTGGTCCACCTCGGCCGGGGCGGACGTGATGAAACGGATCGCCGCGCCCATGATCGGCGGCCTGGCGACTTCGTTCATCCTGGAACTGCTCATCTACCCGGCCATTTACAAACTCTGGAAACTGCGCACCGAGATGAAGCATCTGCGGGATTGATGCGGTCCCTCTCCCTTTATGGGAGAGGGCGGGGGTGAGGGAAAGCCTGTAGGGGCGGCCGGCGGCCGCCCCTAGCCAACGGGTGTTTCCCGGTCTTAATCCGCTCCCGGCGCGGAACGGAACAATGCTCCCGGATACGATTGCCCAGGATCGAGGGACAACACTTCCAGCTTGTCGATATACACCGTCGCCGGGCCGCCCGGTCCGGTTCCCGCCACCTGGATGATGGGCGTGATGGTGTCGCCCGAATCCGGTTCGTAGAGCAAAACGAAGACTCGTTCCCGTTCCATGTATTGCGCGGCGCTGACCGGATTGTGATACGCCAGGGAGCCGTCCACGCCCTGGTTGCCCGCCAAACCGCCCTTGAGAGCGACCACGAAGAGCGAGGCGTTGGGCGCGTCGGCCTGCGCGGTCATCCGCAATAGGACGGGTTTGCCGCCCGTGGGCAGGGCCGAGGAGGCCGCCAGGAACGCCACCTGGCCCGGACTGACCGTGACCGCCAATCCCTTCTTGTCCCGCGAGGAGGGGATAAGGCCGAAAATCAGCGGGGCCGGCTGGATGGTCCCGGGATCGGCGGTATTGAATCCCCCGGGAATCGCGAACCAGCCGTCCGCTTCGAGCGTGTCCTGATCGAATTCATAGACGGCCAGGATGCCGCCCCCGGATTGGGGTGTCGGAGTCGGCCCCGGTTCCTGGGATTTCGTGGGAGTGGCCTGCGGCTGGAGTGTGGGTGAAGCCGTGGGCGTGCTGGTGGGTGTGGCCGTGGGTGGGACTTGGGTGGGCGTGGGCGTGATGGCCGCCGCCGCGCCGGTTCCCGATAGCGGGACGGTGACGTCGGGATTGTTGAAATCGGTGGATTTCACCCGCAGCCGGGCGGAGAGCAGCCCGGGGCGTTGTGGCGCGAAAACCACTTCGAAGGTCAACGCCTTTCCCGCGCCGATGACCTGGTTGATGCCCGTGTGACGGAACGAATCCGCGTCATCGCCCTCCACGTCGATGCCAATGATCGTAATGTCGCCGTTGCCCGTGTTTTGGATCGAGCAGTCTTGCCGGCTTTCCGAAAGGACCGGCGTATCCGCGAAGGTGATCGAATCGGGCACGGCGATCTTGCCTTCCACGGGCGTGTAGGTTCCCACCTGGAAGCCGATGGGGTAGGAGAAGGGGAGATTGAATGTGGCGATTTGTTTCTGGGAATTGGGTTTCAGCGCCACCTCGCCCTCCTGCAGTTCCGCTTCGTAGAGAAAGTAGGCGTTCTGGTCCGGGTTGCCGCTCCGGAAGACGACGCGCTGGTCATCGCCGCGGAAGGTGGGATGGGCGGCGATGTTCAAGCCTCCCTGCAGGATTCCCATTTGATTGGTGTCGAAATCCAGGGCGATCATGGCCACCGCGGTTTGGCCGCCCTGGCTCACGAAATAATCGGCCAGGAGGAGCGAATCGTTGTAGTTCGCGAAGATGGGATTGCCCAGCTGTTCCCCGGGCGTGTTGGCCGCCACCTGCTGCGCGGCCAGGTCCACCACGCGCAGCGAGTAGAGGCCCCACACGCCGTTATGGACGGCGTCGAAGATCAGATAATCGCCGCGGTGATTGAAGGTCAGCACGTCGGCGTAATCCAGCGCTTCGAGATTGCCGTCCACGCGGGGGATGTTCAGTTCGGCGGTCCGTTCCTCGCCGGTTTTCATGTTCCGCACATGGATCAGGTTGTCTTCCGGCGTGGTGGTGTAGGCCACGTACCGGAGGTCCTTGGACAGGGCGATGGTGCGGATGTCGTTCTGGCCCCGGATCAGCTGTTCGTTGATTCCATCCGTGAGGTAGAGGTTGTGCGTTTCATCCACGTACAGCCCAAACGAACCATCACCCGAGATCGCCGGGCGCGTGTTGGACACGTAGCGGGGGGAAACCAGCGTGAACTGGCCGTTATCATACAAGACCAGCAGGTAATGGATTTCGCCGTTCTGCTGGAAGATATTGGGATCGGCGGCCAGAAACACCACTTGTTCCTGCCCGGTGGGGGCGGGAGTGGGTTCGGTGGGTCCCGGCGTTTCGCCATCCACGATGCCCACGGCGTCGAAGGCGCTGTTTACTGCCTGGGTTTCCGGGCTGTTGTCTCCGTAGAGGTCCTTGGCGGCGGACAGGACGGCCCGCCGGTAATCGAGGAACTGCGAGCGTTGGGTCAGGTACTCCGTCATGGCCCGATAGAGGATCCGCTGGGACTTGTCGCGGCCGACGCCGTTGGGCCCATCCGTCAGCAAGTAGGACATGTAGTTCGGGATGCCCGAATTGACGTGCACGCCGCCGTTGTCGGTTTGCGGCGTGTTGGCCAGGTTTTGATATTCCGCCATGATTTTGGGCTGAGGTGACTGCACATTGGGGTTGTGGGGATCCTGCATATCCCGCAAGGCCTCGCCCCGCGCCACGATATCTTCTCCGATCAGCCAGTCACCGGGATCCACCATGGTTCCAAACAGATCGGCCAGGTGCTCGTTCAAAGCCCCGGATTGGTTCTCGTAGATCAAGTTGGCCGAGTGGTTGATCACACCGTGCGTCAGTTCATGTCCGGTGACATCCAAACCCTCCGGCAAATTTTTGAAATCTTGTTCTCCGTCGCCGAACATCATCATCTGGAGGCTGGAACTCCAAAACGCGTTATCGCTGTTCGGGTTCCCATTGGCGTCCTTGAATCGGGCATGGACGATCCCCACGATGCTCATCCCCTTGCCGTCGATCGAGTTGCGATTGAAGGTTTGGCGGTAATATTCCTCCACCGTGGCAAAATTGCTCAAGACGCTGACCACCGTGGGATCCCATCGGTTGACGTCCGAGGACCGGGCGATGGGAATCTGATTCAAGGTGCTTACATCCTGGTTCTGTGCGTCGAGAACCATGAGAGCGCCCTGTATTTTCGAGAAAACCGGCGGCTGAGACTGGGAATTGTAAATCGGCCGCGACGTGTCGATCGCGTAATAGACACCGTTATCGTTCCAGCAGTTCACGGTCCGGGGCTGGTTGTTGAGATCGGGCGACTGGCCGGTCGCGGCCTGGGAGCAGATGGCCTGGAGTTTGTGGACGATCCGGCCCGATTCCATGGAGACGAATACCTGCCAATGCGCGGCCAGGGAAGGTGTGAGATCAACCCGGTACGTCATTTCCGGCGCCCGGTCGAGATCCCAGTAGATCATCGGTTCCGCCGTGGGTTGGACCAGGCCGGGACCGGTAGTCTGTAACTCTTCCTGGGCTTTTTGAATGGCGGTCCGGGGACCGATCCGGCGGGCCGGTTCCGGCATCCACACCGGCGTGGACGTGTAGACGCCGGAAATTTGAATCGGATTGTCCATTTGATTGAAATGAACACCCACCTGCGCCCCCCACACGGGCAGGTCTTTGTACTTCTGCTGCAAAAGAACGTGGGTCATGCCGAGTTCGTCGCGCGACACCTTTTCAGTGGAAAATTCATCCCGGGGATCGCGGATGTTCATCACCACGTTCAGCTCGCCGGCCAGGGCCAGGGCCATCGCCCCGAAGTCCCCCCGCGAACGGGCCTGACGGTAGGTTTCCGAATTGGCCACCACCCGTGAGAGATCGCCGCGCAGGCAGCGCAGCGTGCGGCTCAGATTGTCCATTTGCAGATCCGCTTCCGGGCCCAATTGATCCAGCAGCCGGCCGATGGCTTGCTGCTGGTAGGGATCGGGGACCGTTCGCCCGCTGCCGCGCGGCAGGCCCCGCAATTTCCGGGGAGCGGCGTTCGGAGCATTGCCGGGCGGCATGGCCGGGACGGTTTGCGGCCGGGGAAGGTTGGGCGTGAGTCCGGCCAGGGATACTTTGGCGGTTGCCGGATCGGGGGCTTGAGCCGAACGTGTCTTTTGCGGAGGGGTTGTAAATTTGGAAGGCAATTGGTTCGCTGGCGCGGGACGGGGCGGTTTCGCCGCGGCAAGCAGCCGGGCTTTTTCCGCGGCGGAGATCTGGAAGAGGATCCGGGCCGGGGTGGGGGGAGCGAAGGAGGCGGTGAGCCACGCCATGCCAGCCAGGATTCCGGTCAGGCAGAAACCCAGGATCCAAACACGAGGAGAGTTCTTTTTCATGATCGGCCTTTCCTGTTTCGCGAAGGATTGTATCTGGGGGATGAATCAAAGATGAGTTGTTATATAAATCTAGTCATTCTTATATTTGTTTGGGTATTTTGGCAAGGGGATCCCAGGATGGGGGGGATGGAGACAGAGGCAGGGGATGGCCGGAGGGATTTACCGCTTGACGCGGGCGCGGGCGATGATTTCGCGCGTCACCCGGCGGGATTCACGGTCCACGGCGTGGATGTCGTCCAGCGTGTAGTCCTGGATCACGGCGTGATGGCTCAGGCTTTCTTCCAAGAAGCGGGGGATGGCGCCGAAACAGATTTTGTCTTTCAGATAGGCGTCCACCAGTTCCTCGTTGGCCACCGACATATAGGCCGGCATGGTGCCGCCCACGCGCGCGGCCTCGTAGGCGATGGCGAGGCAGCGGAAGCTCTGGAGATCCGGCGGGAAAAAGGTGAGTTGGGCGATGTCCAGGAGGTTCAGTTTGCGGCCGGAGCGGGAAATCCGGCGGGGATAGGAGAGGGCGTACTGGATGGGAGTACGCATGTCAGCGTCGCCGAGTTGGGCCAGGATCGAACCGTCGCGGAATTCGACCATGGAATGGATGATGGATTGGGGATGCACGACGACGTCGATGCGGTCCAGGGGCATGTTGAACAAATGATGGGCCTCGATGACTTCCAGGCCCTTGTTGAAGAGGGTGGCCGAATCGATGGTGATCTTGGCTCCCATGGCCCAGGTGGGATGTTTCAAGGCTTCCTGGATGGAGACGTTTTCGAATTCGGAAGGTTTTTTACCCCGGAAGGGGCCGCCCGAGGCGGTGAGGATGATCCGTTCGACTTCGCCGGCTTCGCCGCACTGGAGGCATTGCATGACGGCGCTGTGTTCGCTGTCGATGGGGATGATGGGCACGCCCCGGGAACGGGCGCTTTGCATCAGGAGGCCGCCAGCCATGGCCAGCACTTCCTTGTTGGCCAGGGCGACGCGCCGGCCCGCCTCGACCGCCGCGAAAGTGGGCCGGAATCCGGCGGCGCCCACGGTGGCGATGACCGCCACGTCGGCCTCGGCGCCGCGGATCAGTTCGGTCAACGCGTCCGGGCCGGACAGAAACACCGTGCCGTCCCGCAGGAGGTGGCGGGGGAATTGGCGCGCCGCGGTTTCGTCGGCGATGGCGAGATAGCGGGGTTCAAATTCGCGGTATTGTTCCAGCAGGGCTTCGTGCCGGGTGTTGGTGGCCAGCGCTGCGATCTCAAAGCGGCCGGAATGCGCGCGCACCACCTCCAGGCATTGGCGGCCGATGGAACCCGTGGAGCCCAGAAGGAGGAGTCGGGTGGTCATGGCGGTGAAGATTTCCTTTTCTACAAACCCGCCGGGGAAATCGGGCGAAATCCCGGGAGCGGAAAAATCCCCGGGCGGCATCCCGCCGGACGCCGTGGGGAACCCGCGGGCATTCTACTCAATTATACCTAACTGCCATAAGGGACGTAACTTGGAGAGAATGCATTTCGCGGGGAGGGGGCCAGTTTGCGAATCTTGACGTTTATAACTCATTCCATTATACTTATGTAGTTTAGACATTCCTATTCTCGATCCAGAATCATTTCATGCCCGGGTTCGAGGCGTACCGGACTGCGATAGACCTGATGATTGTTGGGGATGAACACTCGGGATACGAGGGAAACAGGAGCTATGGTTAACGCGAATCAGCCAGCATCCACGTATGATGAGAGTAACATTGTCGTGCTGGAAGGCCTGGACGCGGTGCGCAAACGGCCCGCGATGTACATCGGCAGCACATCGGCGGAGGGATTGCATCACCTGGTGTACGAGGTGGTGGACAACTCTATCGACGAGGCGGCGGCCGGTTTCGGGAAGCGCATCGATGTGATTATCCATTCGGACAACAGCGTGACGGTGCAGGACGAAGGGCGCGGCATCCCTGTGGGGAAGCACAGTACGTACAAGGGCAAAAGCGCCTTGGAAGTGGTGCTCACCGTGCTGCACGCGGGCGGCAAATTCGATCACAAATCCTACAAGACGTCGGGCGGATTGCACGGCGTGGGCGTTTCGGTGGTCAACGCCCTGTCGGAGTGGATGGACGTGGAGGTCAAGCGGGACGGCAAGATCTACTATCAGCGGTACGAGCATGGCGCGCCGCAGGGGCCCCCCGAAATCATCAAGGAAACCAAATCCACCGGCACGAAGATTTTGTTCAAGGCCGACGCCAAGATTTTTGAAACGATCGAATATTCGTTCGAAATCCTGGCCAAGCGGCTGCGCGAGCTGGCGTTTTTGAACAAGGGCATCACGATCACCCTGACGGACGAGCGCGAGAATGGCAAGCAGGCAGTGTTTCATTTCGAGGGCGGGATCATCGAGTTCGTGAAATATTTGAACACGAACAAGACGGTCCTGCACAACGAGCCGATCTATTTCTTCAAGGAGCGGGAAATCGAGGGCAAGGAAAACGAAAGTGTATCGGTCGAAATCGCCATGCAATACAACGACGGATACCAGGAGAACATCTTTTCCTTCGCCAACAACATCAATACCCGCGAGGGGGGGACTCACCTCATCGGCTTCCGTTCCGCCCTGACGCGCAGCACCAACGATTACATCAAGAAGAACAACCTGATCAAGAAGAGCGATATATCCATCTCCGGCGACGACCTGCGCGAGGGGCTGGCGGCGGTCATTTCGGTCAAGATCTCCAATCCCCAGTTCGAGGGGCAGACCAAGACCAAGCTGGGGAACAGCGAGGTCAAGGGGCTGGTGGAGTCGATCGTCAACGACGGCCTGGCGGAATTTTTCGAGGAGAATCCCGCCACCGCCAAGAAGATCGCGCAGAAGGTGATCAGCGCCGCGGAGGCGCGCGAAGCGGCCCGCAAGGCCCGCAACCTGGCCCGCCGCAAGAACGCCCTGGAAGGCAATAATCTGCCCGGCAAGCTGGCCGACTGCTCCGAACGCGATCCGCAGCTGTGCGAGATCTTCCTCGTGGAGGGCGATTCGGCCGGCGGCTCGGCCAAGCAGGGACGCGACCGCCGCTTCCAGGCCATCCTGCCGCTCAAAGGCAAGATCATCAACGTGGAGAAGGCGCGGCTGGACAAGGTGTTGTCCAACGAGGAGATCCAGACGATCATCACCGCTCTGGGGACGAGCGTCGGCGAGGAGGATTTCGACATCTCCAAGAGCCGGTATCACAAGTTGATCATCATGACCGACGCGGACGTCGACGGGGCGCACATCCGCACCCTGCTGCTCACCTTCTTTTTCCGGCAGATGCCGCAGTTGTTCGAGGCGGGCTACATGTACATCGCCCAGCCGCCCCTCTTCCGCGTCAAGCGCGGGAAGAAGGAACAGTACCTGGAGACGGAACGCGACCTGGACAATTATTTGATCCAGCTGGGGCTGGAGAACATCAAGTGTTATTCGCTGACCAACGGGAAGGACGGCAAGCCGCTGACCAATCACCAGTTCCAGGAATTGCTGGACCAGATCATCCACTTGGTGGATTTTGACCGCAAACTCGGGCGGCGGGGCCTGTCGCTGCGGGAACTGCTGCAAGTCCGGAAAGAGCGGGAGAGCCTGCCGCTGTATAAAATCGTCTGCGAGGCCGGGGAGCAATACGCGTTGACGGAACGGGAATACACGCGGATCGTGGAGGAATTGCAGGCCTTCAACGAGGAATCCATGAAGGACGCCCTGGAAGAGGATGCTCCCGCCGAAACCCGCCAGCTGCATTACCAGGCCATCGAGTTTTTCGAATCGCCCGAGATGGAACCCGTTCTCAAGAAAATCGAGAAGATGGGGATCGACGTGCTGGCGCATTGGCCGGATGAGGAAGATCCGCACGCCGTCATCAACGGCCGCAACGGCCGGGAAAACGAGAAGCCGGCGCCCATTTTCCAGATGGAAGAAAAAGAGACCGCGCACCAGGTTTCGTACCTGCCGCAGGTGCTGGAACTCGTGAAACAATCCGGCCGCAAGGGCGTGGACATCCAGCGCTACAAGGGGCTGGGGGAAATGAATCCGGAGCAGCTGTGGGAAACCACCATGAATCCGCAGACGCGGACCATTCTCAAAGTCAGCCTGGAGGACGCCGTGGAGGCGGAGAACATTTTCACCGTGCTGATGGGTGACGCCGTCGAGCCGCGGCGGGAGTTCATCCAGCGCCACGCACCCGAAGTGCGGTTTTTGGATATATGAGGGCGGGGGCTCCAGACCATTTGAATTTCCCGTGAACGCGGGCCGCGGGCCGGGGGAGAGATTCCGGCTCCATGCCTCCGCCGGGGTGTCCTTTCGGGCGGAAGGATCCCGCTTCCCGCAGAGACGCATGGCATGAGATTTTTCCGTCCTGTCTATATGGCGTGTCTCGTAGGGGCCGGTTGCGCCGGGATCAGCCTGGGCGCGGCCGCCGTGGAAGAGGACGCGCAAAGCCGGATCCGCCAATTCCCGGAGCGGCAGATCCAATGCCTGGAGGAAATCGCCGCCACGGTGTCCGGCGCCTCCATGGAAGTGGGGGCCGCTCTGCTGTTTTTGAACCGGGACCTTCCCCGCGCCAACCAGCTGCTCCAAACCTTCGATGACCGGGAAGCCAGCCTGCTGCAATATCCGGTAATTCTCCGGATTCTGCGGGGGTATGCCCAGCAGGAAAACCGGCTGGAAGCGGCGGCGCGGAATCACTTGGAACGGCAAATGGCGGACTTCATCCTGAACCGGGAGACCGCCTCGCTGTCGCCCATGGCCGATCCCTATTCGCCGGAAAGCCGCCAAATCCTGGAAACGTCGCTCCTGCTGTTATGGGCGCAGCACGTGGCCGACACGACTCCGGAATTCGCCTGGCCGAACACGATGACCAACAAAGCCCTGTTGAGTCAATATCAAAAAGACGCCCATCAATGGCTCGACCGGCGCCTGCGCCAGGGCCTGGAAGAGCGCGGTTCGGTCTATACCAGCTATATCCTGGCGGCCTTGCTCAATCTGCGGGACTTCACCGGCGACGGCCTGTTGCGCACCAAGGCCGATGCGGTGTGCGATTACATCACCGCCGATCTGGCCCAGGAATCGATTCGCGGTCACTGGGGCGGCGCGCGGCTGCGGTCGTTCGAGTCGCTCGGCCCGTTGCCGGGCGAACGGCTGCACACCCTTTGGTTCGGCGATCCCCTGCCCCCGGGTCCGGACGGCGCGATCAACGCCTTGACCTTGATCCTGGGGCACACCGGGTATCGCCCGCCGCCCGTGCTGGTCCGCCTGGCGTGCGATCCGGCGGGGCGGGGCGCGTATGAGATCAAGAACCGCTACCACCGCGCCCTGGCCGGTTCCACGGATTCCGATGCGGGCTTTCTCTATCAGTACGCGGCGCCTTCCTTCATTTTGGGTTCCTTTTACCTGCGGGACGAACCGGTTCCCTGGCAATCCCGGCCCTGGGACCTCTTGGTGACGGACGCGGAAGGGATGGGGCATCATTTCTTCTCCTTCACGGGAGACCAGTTGTTCAGTGGCAGCCGCCCCCCCCTGAATGGGGAGTATTACCTATGGAACAGCACCTGCCTGCAATACAAAAACGTGCTGTTTTGCCAGTATCACCGGTCCGACCGGAAGCGGGCCGATGCCGGCAAAACGGGGAACCGGGCCGACCTCCGTCATGTCCAGCTCCCCACCCGGGTCTGGATTCCGGATGCGTTCGTGGCCGTGTCGCAGGAAGAGGCGTGGTGGTTTGCCCGCCTGGGGGATGTCTTCATGGCGTTCCGGCCCATCACCGGACGCGGGTACTGGTGGCGGACCGCGGAATCCCGCCAGAGTTTCATCGACAACGCCTCGATCCTGGCCTTCCAGGATTTGAACGCCGGCTTGTTATTGGAAGTCGAGGAGGCCGCCCATTTCGCCTCCTTCGAGCAATTCAAGAAGGATGTCCTGCAATCCCCGCTGGAAATCGACACGGATTCGGTGACCTACGTGTCCCGCCGGGGGGATGTGTTTCTGTTCCCCCTCGACGGCGGCGAGTTCCAGGTCAACGGCCGGGTGATGGATCCGCCCCGGGATCCGTCCTTTCAACTCTTTTCCAGTCCCTTCACGCAATCGCAATACGGCAGCGGGTTGTTCAAGGCCGAATGGCGGGAATGGTCCCTGATCCTGGATTTTCGGGATCCCCAGAAGCCCCAGCGGATCATCAAGCCATGAGCAGGGAAACCATTCTGGAATGCCGAATGGAGCCAGAGCAGAGGCTTGACGAACGGGGCGAGTCCCGGTCAACTATCCCGGGCGCTAGGGGCCGAGGTCCCCGCCGACGATCATGACAGCGAACCGATCCACCTCCTTCATCCGCGTGGGCGCCGCCCAGATCAACACCACGGTCGGCGATCTGCCGGGCAACACCCAAAAAATCCGGGATTGGATCCGCCGGGCGCGGGAGCGGGAGATCCAGATCCTCGCGTTTCCCGAGCTGGCCGTCTGCGGCTATCCGCCCAAGGACCTGCTGCTCAAGACCCAGTTCATCTCCGACCAGCGGGAGTATCTCGAACAAATCATCCCCGAGACGGAGGGCCTACTGGTGGTGGCGGGCCTGGTGATCCGCGCGGGCGACAGTTACAACGCCGCCGCCGTGATCCATGACGGCCGCCTGGTGGATTTCGCCCGCAAGGTGGGGCTGCCCAATTACCGGGTCTTCGACGAGAAGCGTTATTTCCGGCGCGGGGAGTTCCTCTCGGTTTTCGAGACGGACATCGCCCGCGTGGGCGTGTTGATCTGCGAGGACGTGTGGCATCCGGAAACCGTGGCCAACATCGCCACTGCCGGGCTGGACCTGATCGTCTGCCTCTCCGCCTCGCCCTTCAGCGTCAACCGCGGCCTGGAACGCGAAACCCTGGTGAAGAGCCGGTGCCAGGACCATGCCATCGGCATGGTGTTTTGCAACCAGGTGGGGGGGCAGGATGAGCTGATCTTCGACGGCAACAGCCTGATCGTCTCGCCGCAGGGGCAGATCCTGGCCCAGGCCCGGGCCTTCGAGGAAGATCTGATCGTGGCGGACATCCGCTTCGAGGAAATCAACCGCGGGCGGCTGGCGGTGCCCATCCAGCGGGATGTCGTGCCGAGCGAAATGCCCGGCCGCGAGCCGGTGCGGCTGATCGATTCGCCGGGGCGCACGGCGGCGGTCGCCAAAACCGCATCGGCCCTCGACCTGAGCCGCAATCCCTTTCTGCCGCAACCGGTTGTCCGCTCCCACGACCCCATCGCGGAAGCCTACCAGGCGCTGGTGCTCGGAGTGCGGGATTACGTGCGGAAAAACGGATTTCACGAAGTGGTCGTCGGCCTCAGCGGGGGCATCGATTCCGCCCTGGTGGCCGTCATCGCCGCCGACGCCCTGGGGAGCGGCGCGGTGGTGGGAGTCTCCATGCCCAGCCATTTTTCCTCGGCACACAGCCAGACCGATGCCGAGCAGTTGGCCCGCAATCTGGGCATCCGGTTCAAGCGGTTCGCCATCGAGCCGCTCTTCACCCGGTATCTCGAACTGTTGCAAGAGGAATTCCAGGGCCGCGCGCCCGACATCACCGAGGAGAACCTGCAGTCCCGCATCCGCGGCAATATCCTGATGGCGTTGTCCAACAAATTCGGGTACCTGGTGCTGGCGACGGGCAACAAGTCGGAACTGGCGGTGGGATACGCCACGCTGTACGGCGACATGTGCGGGGGGCTGGCGGTCATCGGCGACGTGCCCAAGACCTGGGTGTACGCCATGAGCCGGTACCGCAACCGGACGGCGGGCCGGCCGCTCATTCCGGAGAACATATTGGTGAAGCCGCCCTCGGCCGAACTGCGCGAGAACCAGTTCGACACGGACAGTTTGCCGGAATACGATTGGTTGGACGGCATTCTGCATGCCTACATCGAACAGGATTGCAGCATTGCCGAAATCGTGGAGCTGGGATACGATGTGGAGATGGTCAAGCGGGTGGTCAACCTGGTGGACCGGGCGGAATACAAACGCCGGCAGGCCGCCATTGTCTTGCGGGTGACTTCGAAGGCGTTTGGCAGCGACCGCCGCCTGCCGGTCACCAACAAATACCGATCGTAATGGGAAACCGATGATGAACCGAGCTTGCGCCTTGGCCGTGCTCCTCCTGTCCTCCGTGGCCGCGTTCGCCCAGGTGAACGAGGAAGAGGGCTTCTTCGATACGTACATGCCCATCGCGAAGTTGTTCGATTCGCCGCTCTTTTTCGGCGTGGTGGTGGGCAGCGCGGTGCTGTTGCTGCTCGCCGCGGCGGGTTTCGTGATTTACGCCGGCCGCCTGGAAAAGCGGGCGGCAGCCTGGGCGGCGGGACTGTCACCCCGGGAGCGGGTGGAGCGGGTGGGCAGCCCCGTGCACGCCGAATCCCGGTTGGCGTTCGTCTATCTCCGCAAGCACGCGCAAGAGCCGGAAATTCAGGCTCTCATCGAAATCCTGGATGATCAGCGGAAAACCGGCAAGATCGATCCCAACCTGATTTATCTCTTGGAAGACCTGCGGGCGGCCCCCGCCATCCCCATTCTACAGCAGATCGCCAACGGCAAATCCCGCTTCGCCCTGCTGGCCGCCCGGGCGTTGGAACACATCACCGCCGATGAAGAGACCGCCGTGTCCGCGAAGGCATGAGGCGGGCGATGGTTGTTGTTTTCCTGAGTTAAAAATCCAAGGCGGCTATCATCTGGTCCTTGGCCGGGCCGGAAGAGGCTCGTCAATCCCCCTCCTCGTCTCCCCCGGTCCTCGGGGAAGGAATCAAACCAGGACGAAAAGAAAAAGAACCGGGCGGGCGAACCGCCTGCCCTACAATAGCTGGATCCCCGCTTTCGCGAGGATGGCATCGCGGGGAGAAATCATACTAAAACAGGTTTACTCAAGGGGGAAAGGATTTCGTTCGTTACCTGAATGTCAGGCCTCCCCGCCGGGGGTGGTGTAGCGCGGCAGGCCCAGGTAATGCAGCAAGAGGTGCCCCACCACCACTTCCAGGCGGGAATCCTCGGTCAGCGAAATGCGGATGGTGTCGCCGATGCCCATCTGCAGCAGCGTGCCCAGGCCGGCCCAGGAGTTGACGACGGCCGCGCGGCCGCATCCCGCCTCGGTGACGCCCAGGTGCAGGGGATAGGTGGATTTTTCGGCGAAGATGCGGTAGGCGTCCACCGTCCAGCGGGCGTCGTTGGCCTTCAGCGACACCACGATGTCCGTGACGCCCTCCTCTTCCATCAGCCGCACGGAGTTGGCCGCGCTCAAGGCCAGCGCCTCGGCCGAGTGGTTACCGTAGCGGTCCAGCAGGTTCTTGTCGAGCGAGCCGGCGTTGACACCCACGCGGATGGGAGTCTTGCGGTCCATGGCTTCGCGGGCGATGCGCCGCAGCAATTTGGGATCGCGGATGTTACCGGGATTGATGCGCAGCTTGTCGGTTCCCGCCTCGAGCGCCGCCAGGGCCATGGGAGGGCGGAAGTGGATGTCGGAAACAATGGGAATCGGCGAATTCCGGACGATGCGCGCAAACGTCCCGGCGGAATCCTCGTCGGGCACGCTGACCCGGGTGATGTCGCAATGGAAGGGGGCCAGAGCACAGGCATCTTCCCAGCATTGGATTTCCTTGAGGATGTTTTGTTCCCTTTCCGGCAGATCTTCGGGGTAGATGGTCATGGACGCTTCGATTTCCCGCATCACCGCGTCGTAGCCGGTGGTCGGGACCTTGACCATGGTCTGGACGGCGATGGGGGCGTCTCCCCCGACGCGGATGTTCCGGACCGTGACCTGCGAGGTTTTGCGGCGTTCGCGCGTCACGCGGGGGGCGGGGAAGGGGGCGGCGGCGGTCATATGCGGTGTGCCTCGATTAGTTCTTTCAGGTGTTGGGCTTTTTGTTCCAGTTCGGTGGCTTCGGCGTCCCGGCCGAGCAGGCGGTAATACCGGGCCAGCCTTTCATGATAAATGGGGCGGGAGGGAAAAAGAAGTTGGGCGGTTTGGAGTTGTTCCAGGGCTGGGCCGGTGTGGCCGGCGGCGAAGAGGGCGTCGGCGTAATCGGCGCGGTAGGCGGCGCTGCGGGGCGACCAGCGGACCGATTGTTTCAGGCAGGCGAGGCGTTCGAAAACCGCGGCGGGGCCGGGCGTATCGGCCCAGAGGTAGCCCAGGTGGTTCCACGATTCGGCATCGGTCCGGTCAAAAAAAACAGCGCGTTCATACGCTGCCTGGGCGGCCGGTTTCTGTCCGTCGAGGGCCAGAAAATACGCGTTGCCCTTGTAGGTTTCATTCCAGAAGCGGAGCAGGACCAGGATGATCCACACAGCCACCAGCCCGGCGGCGAAGAGGGCGGACGCTCCTTTCGCGGCTTGTCCCAAAGTGCGCCATTCATTGGGCGGTGGAGCATCGGAGGGGATATGCCGCGCCGTGGCGATACCGGCCAGGAACGCGGGGACCAGCCACATTTCCATTAAATTGTTGTGAAAATCGACCAGGGAGAGCAGGAGAAATGTCAGAACCGCTCCCCGTGCCGCGAAGGGATAGGGCGCATCGTTCTTGGCTGGGCGTTGCGCCCCTCGCAGGCAATGGATGGTAACGAGGAGCAGCCAGAAGAAGAGCCATACTCCTGCGATCCCTCCTTCCACTCCCATTTCCAAAAGCACGTTGTGCACGTACCGCGATTCGAGATCTCCCGGTCGCAGGTAGGCGCAATAGAATCCTTCGAAGCCTTCCGGACCCACGCCCAGCCAGGGGTGGTCCCGGATGATGGCCACGCCGCCCCGGAAAAAGTGGACGCGCGCGACGATGGTGGAGACCGTCATCAACCGTCCGCCCAGCCAATGGACGGGCAGCAGGGTGAAGAATCCCGCGGCCAGGATCAGGAGTCCCACGGCCGCGCCCAAGGCGGATTTCCAGGAGAAGCGGACGCCCCGGCGGTGGAGTTCATATCCCGTGGTCAAGGCCACCGTGGCGGCCAGCGCGATCAGTCCGCTGCGGGAATACGTGCGGTAGATGCCCCAGGCGAGGAGCGCGGCGGCGCCCAGCAGGAGTATCCGTTGCCACCGCGGCCCCCGGGCTTTCCATAAAATCCACAAGGGCCAAACGCACAACGCCAGATACCCGGCCAGATGGTTGGGATTGCCGAAGCGCCCCAGCGCCCGGTTGGCCTGGAGCGAACGGATCATTTCCTCGCGCATGTCGGCCGGGTAGAGCGGATTGGTTTTGATCGTTTCGATCAACGCGCCATGCCCCAGCCATTGGGTGATAAGCGCGTGCAAAGCCGCGAGACATCCCCCGAGCAGCAGGCCGCCGCAGACCCACCGGCGCGCCTGGTCGTCCCGGGGCCACAAATACGCCGTCCCGTAAAGCAGGCCGGCGGCCAGAAGCAGGGACAGTTTGGCCTTGGCGCGGTATACATTGGGTGTATAAAAGAGCCCCGCGAGCAGCAGCAGGAACAGCAGCAGGGCGGGCCAGAACAAGGGTGAAACCACGAGACGCCGGGCCACTTCCGCCACGCCGAGCCGGTATCCCCAGAGTCCCAGGAGGAGAAACAACGTGGAACGGAAAAAGAACGCAAAGCCGGGGTGCACCAGTTGAGGAAACAACGGGGCGAGGACGGCCAGGACCGCCAGTAGCCCGGCGGCCAGGGCGAGGTCGCTGGACTGAGGCATCCAGGAATCGTGTGGAGCGGGGGGCTGGTCGATCCGGAGTGTCATGGCTTATAACGAGGCCAAGCGGTTGGCCAGCCAGGATTCCAGCAGGGCTAACGCGCCGCCAAAGGCCAGCAGCAACGCGCGCAGATCTGTCCCGCCATACAGGGACGCGGCCAATTCACCCATCTCCTCCGGTGGGATGAACCGGACACCGTAGGTTTGACTCAGTTGCTGTTTCTCCTCGTTCGACAGCAGGCGGATATCCGATTCCGCGTTGGATTCGGACAGTTGAAAGGAGACGGGACGCCGGAGGCGGGCGGTATCCTTGGCGGTTTCCCATAGAAACACAGGCAGCAGGGGCGAAAGCCAGACGCCCGCTTCGGGACGCAGGCCGGTGTTCACCACCCAGACCCGGCCTTTGCCCACTACCGCTTCACTGATAAGGTGCGCGGTCTGGCTGCCGGCCTGGTAGACCACCCGGGGGTGGATTTCACCGGTCTCCAACCGTCCGGCGCGCGCGGGCATCCACGGTTGCCACATCGACGGCTCCCAGGTGGACAGCGCCTTGCCCCATATCCCCGTGCTGTTGACGGAAACCGGAGAAGGCTGGTCTCCAGCCGGAGTTGCCTCGAGCCACCGCCAGCCCATGGTTTCCAGCAAGGCGGTCCAGGGACCGGGAGCGGAAGGTTCGCCTCCCGTGAAGAGAATGACCGCGCCGCCGTTTTTGACGTATTCCATCAAGGCGGAGGAGTCGGCCGCGTCCAGCCGGTCTCCCACGAGGCTTTTTTCCAGAAGCACCAGGTCCACCTGGCTTTCGTCAATCATGAAGGGCAACGCGACGCGCGTAAGCGTCACCGGGGAGGGCTTGCCTTCGTCCGCCGGGGGATTCAGCGCTGAATACAACACCGGCAGCACCGGATTGTCTTCCTCAACACCTTGCGCGAATCCCACCCGGAAGGCCGGCGCGGTGGGGACACGCACGACCACCTGGTTATCCACCGGGAGAGGATCCCCGGGGGAAACCTGGACCACGAATTCCAACACCGGCGGGACCGGATTGTTCCCCGGGATCAAATCCAGAAACCGGGCGGTAAACGAGAAGGGGATGGCCACCGGATCCGGCGTGGCCCCCGGGAAGGTCAGCGCGCGGGAAAACAGCTGCTCCGCGCGGTCTTTCAGCTGGATGGAAACGGTTCCCTCGCCGCCGGCTTCATCCCGGAGCGAATGGACCTGGCCGGCGAGCGTCTCCCACCCGGCGATGCCCCAGGGCGGAGAGGAGTGGGTTTGAATATCGCACCAGGTGTTGACCAGGGGGCCTTCTCCCACGGTGACCGCCACCAGCGGGGGGAACGCGTCCGGCCGGGCCGTGGCCTGCAGCAGGGGAAGCCAGGGGACCCGCTGGCCGTCGGTGATCAGCAGAATGCTACCCTCTAACGCAACGCTGCGCTTCAAGGCCTCGGCCAGTTCGGTGATGGAAGCGCCGGGCTGATTGGGGGACGTCTCAAACAATTGGTTGAGTTCCGCCGCCGAGAGGGGGACCAGGCGGGCGGCGCGGTTGAGCGGAAGCGTGGAGCGGTCCCAGCGGACGTAGGTGACCGCCAATCCGGACAGGCCCCGGCCGGCCTGGTCTCTCACTTGTTTGGCTTTTTGCCACCACGAGCGCTCGCCCTGCCCGTAGCCCATGCTGTAGGAGGAATCGATCACCACGGTGTGGTTTTCGAAGCGTCCGCCGAAGGGGAGAAACGAAAACCAGCCCCGGCCCGGCTGCCCGTCCGATACCCATTCCGGACCCGCCAAGGCCAGGATCAACACGGCCAGCAGCACGGTGCGCAGGATCAACAGCAGCAGTTCCTGGAGCTGGGGATTGATCAGGTCTTTCTCTTCCGATTCCCGCAGAAATTGGATGAGGGGGAAATTCAGGTGTTGGACGCGTTCTTCTGGCCGGCGGCGGAAGATCCAAGGCAGCAGCAGCACCGGCATGGCCCACAACAACAAGGGATTGGATAAGGTGAACATGGGTGTTTGGAACGTACCTGTATTCCGAATTTATGGTTTCCATTTCAAGACTTTAATTCATGCATGACGACGGCTTCGTAACAATCAAAGGCTCATCCGGAGACAATCAGATTCACCCGTTTAGTGGAACGGATGAATCGTGTGAACAAAGAATCTGAATCAAAACGTACCTTCGGGGGCAGCCCGCCGGTCACCCCTCCATTCCGAGATCCCATGACTATTTTTTGCAGGAGCAACCGGCGGGCCGCCCCAATTTTTTCAAATTCCATGAGACCATTGTTACTTCCCCCGGGAGAAGGTAAAGATGCGGGGAATCGTTATTTCGAAACCCTTATCCCGGCCCTCTTCCGAGGGGCTGATCTTTTTTATGAACAAATCCTGATCAAAACAGTTCATCCCCGTTGGGGATCCATGTGAATAGCCGCAGGCTATAGCTTACAGTTTTATATTTAAAAACCGAACCCCGAAGGGACGGAATTGCTAACCATTCGATCCCTTCGGGGTCATCTCCTTTTAGAACGTTACCGTAGATTGTCACGCCCGGCTATTCGCATTTCATCTCCGAAGGATTGTGCCCATGCGGGCCGCCGGCGCTGCCGATATTTCCCCCGGCTCTGTTTCTCCCCTCATCTCATTGATGTTCCGGCGGTGGAGGAGATTCCGGCGGCGTCATCCCGCCTTCCGGGCCGAGGTGCATGGGAGTGGCTTCACGGAGACCTTTCAGCAGGGTGTCCAAGCGGTATTGGATAAAGCGCTCCCGGTTCTGCTCCCGGCGCTGCAAGGCCGTCTTCAATTGCTCCAACCGGGCTTCCATCATCTGGATTTCCATGTGTTGGCGCTGCAATTCCAACTCAAACTCCTTTTCCAGCAGCGGTTGGAGCTGCTGCAGGATCTTCTCTTTTCCGGCCGGTTCCTGGACGTGGTCATACTCCGCCAGGTAGTGTTCAATCTGGTAAGTCACCCGGCGGGAATTCTCGATCAAGTCTGCCAGTTGGGGATTTTCCGTCCGCAACCGCGCCATCCGCTCCGGTGAATCCAGATAATCCATCATGGGTGCCCGGGGACCGCCCCCGCCACCGGCCCCCCTCCCGAAGGGGGCTCTCAGGCCGCCGCCCGCGCCCCGGCCTCCGGGACCGCGCCGGCCAGGACCGAATCCATAAGGCCCTCCCGGTTCAGGTGGACCGCCCCAGGCCGGCCGGCGCCGGCCGGCTTCTTCCCGCGCTGGTTTCTCGTGGGGCGGGGGTCCCGGCGGGAACAATCCGGGCTCCAGTGGTTCGAGATCCTCATTTTCCAGGGTGGCGTCCGGGATCACCGCCGGGGAAATTGTATTTCCGGCGGCGGGAGTGGCCGATTCCACCGGGGACGCCGCCGGGCCGCTGGTTTCTTCTTCCGCGGAAAAGGCCGGATATGGGGTTTTCCCATTGATCAACCAGAATCCCAGACCGGCAACCATTCCCGTGCAGATCAGTTTTTTAAGCCAACTTCGGTTTTTCATGGCATTTCATCATCCGGAAATCAAATCGTTGTCCAGACCGATACTCGTCTGGAGTTCATCCAAGTCTTCCTGCAAGGTGAGCAATTCATAGTTGAACGGCTCGCTGTAAATCAGGCTGGATTGCCGGGGTTGGAATTGCAGATAGCCGCTCCAGGAAAGGGCCAGAAACAGGGCGGCCCACGCCAGCCGCCAGCCGGGGAAAGCAGTAAAGCCTTTCCGCCGGGGCGCTTCCGGCCGGATGGTGGGTATCCCTCGCGCGGAAGCGAAGGCCGCCTCCATCACCCGGGCGCGGATTTCCGGCGCCGGCTCGAAACGGGTCAGTTCCTGTCCCGCCTGGACGGCCCGCTGGATCTCGTTCCATTGTTCCAGGCCGTTGCCGGAAAGGACGCATTGGTTCAAAAACGCCCGCCGGGTCTCGCTGGTTTCCGGTTCGTCCAGAAACCGTAGCATCTCTTCCCCGGTGGGAATCCGGTGAGGATCTGGCGTTTGGAAAAGGGGTCTAATCTTCATGGTTTCTCTTCCCCGGTTACGCGGTGCCCAGTGAGGTTTTTTCCTCTTCCGCGATGACTTTTTGCAATCGCTGGACCGCTTGGTGCATGCGGGACAAGACCGTTCCCAGCGGTGCATTCTGAATCACCGCGATGTCCTTGAAAGGAACGTCGTGCATGGCCCGAAGGATATACACTTCCCGGATCGCCTCCGGCAACTGTCCCACCGCCGCCTCCAGCATGTCGTAACGCTCTTGCTCCATGAGGAGGTCCCGCGGGGAGGGGTTCTCCGATTCCAACCGGTCCAGCCGTGATTCGCCGTATTCCGGATCGCCGCTTTCCTCCTCGAGGGGAAAGTGGTTGCCGCGCCGGAAAACGTCCATGCTGTGGTTGTGAGCGATGCGGTAAATCCAGGAGGAAAACCGGCCCTGGTCCGTATAGGTATGGGCTTGCCGGATCACCTTGAACCATACCTCCTGCAGGGCGTCCTCGGCGTCTTCCGTCCTCCGCAAAAGCCTCAATAAGTAGTTGAAAAGAGGCTTGTTAAAAATATCCAGCAAAACCTGAAACGCGGACAAGTCGCCTTTATCCCGGTATTGAATGAACAAGGATCCGTGTTCCCGATTGTCCATGGCGTCTCATTCCATCCCCATTTTTAAACGCATCTCGGCCCGATTTATTGAGAGGAAAACATTTTCGTATCCTTTGGGCTCTCCATTTTACCTTCTATCAAGGCTAGTATGAAAAGAATAATACGGGAGTTTTTTCATCCTTGTCCTACATGTCAGGGCCAGGGGAGGGATGAAGAATTAAAGAAGTCCCTACCCCTAACCATCTCCCAGGGGGAGAGGGAAATTCAGGCCCAGGTTGTTGGGTACCAATCGGGCCTGTATAAAAAAGTACACGTTTGTTCAATGAATCGTAAGAAAGAGGTACATGTCTTTTGTTGTTTTTGACGATTTTTTCACTGGGGCTGGTGTTGTATCTCTACTCCCTGAGATGCCTCAACGCCCCGATCACTCCGGGTTTCCGCTACGCGTTGACGGCGTGCCGGTTCGGGTTTCTGGCGCTGGTCTTGTGGCTGCTGACCAATCCCCAGGCGCGGGAAATCCGGCGGATCACGGTACCGTCCGTCTTGTATGTTGCGCTCGATGATTCCCAAAGCATGTCCTACCCGCCGGATCCAGCTCAGGACCGGCCGGGACGACCCCATCCCACCCGCTGGGACGAGATCCTGAGATTCCTTTCCCGCCAAGGCCCAGCCTGGGAACGCTTGGGATTTGAAATCCGGTACAACGTATTTTCCGGCTCCGGCCTTTCTCCGGACTCCACTCCGCCCTGGCTGTCCGAACTGCCGCATTCCGCCACCCCCGCCGCCCCCAGCACCGACCTGTCGGCGGTCATCGGCCGGTACGAGCGGGAGCGGGATCCGAACCGCCCCTCCTGCCTGTTGTTTTTCACGGACGGGCAATGGAACCAGGGGCCCAATCCCATGGCCCAGGCCGCGCCACTCGCGAGTGGCGATAATCTCACTGCCGCGAAGATCTTCACCTTCGGCATCGGAACCGCCAACCCGCTCTTCGACATCGTGCTCGAATCAGTCCAGTTGCCGAAAATCGCCCGCCCGGGGGAGGCGCTCCCACTCCAGGTTCATCTGGCCGCGCGAGGTCCCATCCCGTCCAGCCCGGTGATGGTCAAGGTCCTCGGTCAGAAGGCGGACGGCTCCCAGGTGTATTACGAGGAACAAGCCGTCTCGTTTTCACCCGATAATTCAGAAGCCTCCCTTACCCTCGAGATTCCCGCACTCCCCAAGGGGGATTATCTGTTCACCCTCGAGAGCGTGCCCCAGGAAGGCGAATGGCTGGCGAACAACAACCGCCTGACACGCGGCGTGCAAGTGCGGGACATAACCGAACGGGTGCTGTTGCTGACCTCGGGGCCGGATTGGGATTTCAAGTTTTTGAAGCGGATTCTGGAAAGTCAGGAAACCATCACCCCCGACGTCTTTTATTTCCGGGACAACCGGCTGTTTCCGGCGGGAGACCGGCCGTGGGTGCGAAAGCATGCCACCTTGGGACCCGGTTCCGCCCCCAGCGATGCCGGCGGGGAGGATACGGACGCTCCCCCCCAAAGTTTGGAAGCGATCCAGTCCGATTTGTCCCGGTGGGCCCTCATCCTGCTGCACAATTTTACATTCACGGCCATAAACCGGCCGTTCATCGAAAAAATGAACGAGTATGTCACGAACGGCGGTGGATTGTTGTTTCTACCGGGTGCGAACAATTCCATGCCGCTGTCTCCCGAAACCCGGAACCTGTTACCCGCCCCCCTGGCCCGGATGTTCGTCATGACCTCCCAGCCGGTTTTGCTGAACCTGGACGCCACCCCGGATTCGCCTTACCTGGCCGGGCTGCGGGATCCTTCCGGCATGGAATGGCCCCCCCTGGCCGATTCATTTACACCCCGGCCGTCCTTCGACAGCGGTCAGGTCCTGCTCCAAGGCAAAAACCTGTTCGACGAACCGGTTCCCCTGGTGGTATCGTACCGCTACGGCCTGGGACGGATGGTCATTCTGGGCAGCCATTCCTTCTGGCGGTGGAACCTGCTGACCGGCCGGGACGCGCTCACGCCGTTCTGGCTGACGACGCTCTACCAGGCGTATCCAAACCTGCGGATGCAATCCGGCCAAATTCTCGTCGATGGGTACCTGTTCGAGCCGTATGAAAAGGCGCGGTTTACGTACACAGCCCTGGCTACGGTTGCCTCCGCCACCGCGAGCGGAATACCACTGACCGTTTCCGGCCCCACAAAACGGGAGACGCTCTGGTTGCAACCCTCGGCTTCCACGCCCGGGCAGTTCGAGGGCCGCTACACGCCCGTGGAGCCGGGTGAATACCGCGTCGCCAACGCGGCGGGAGATGCCACGGCGGAATTTGTAGTGGAGAACAGTTCCCTGGAATCGCGGGACTTACGGCAAAACATCGAAATTCTGCAGGCCATCGCCAAATCCACCGGTGGTGGATACGCCAACCAGCCCGCCTGGAAAAATCTGGCCGATCAAATCCCCTCCACCGCCCAGGTCCGGGAAGAGGAACACGCCCGTTTCCTGGGCGAGAAGTGGTGGATGGCCTTGGCGCTGATCGCCTTCCTGGCCTGTGAGTGGTTTCTCCGCTGGCGCAAGGGACTGCCTTGAGGTTTCTCCACCACCTGCGAATGCCCAGGGTTGCAACCCCGGGGCAGTGGTCTGGATCCCCGCTTTCGCGGGATGACATCATCCTGAGGCCGGGGATGACATCATCCATAGAATTCTAGGCTGATTCCGGTTTCTTACTGGTGTATACTGCCTCAGTTGTTTATGCGAAGTTGAAACGCAATCGATCTTCGAGGATTCCACCCCATGCCACTGCCAGCCTCCATTCCGAATCCGAACGCGCTGAATTGGGACCTGAACTCCATCCGTGAGCGGCTGTCCCGCGTCATTGTGGAGAAATCCATCAAGATCGCGCCGCCCGGGCAACCGTTCCTGTTGACGTCCGGCCTGAAATCCAATTATTACATCAACGGCAAACTGACCACCGGCGATCCAGAAGGTCTCTTCTGCGCCGCCCGGCTCATTCTCGACGCGGCCTGGAAGAGCGGGGCCGAGGCGGTGGGCGGCCCAACCCTGGGGGCGGACGCCATGGTGGGGGCGGTGGCCGCGTTGAGCCTGGTGATGGGATATCCCCTGTCCTTGTTTATCGTCCGGAAAGAAGCCAAAAAACACGGCACGCAAGACCTGATTGAAGGGCCGGCCATCGCCGGCAGGAAAGTGCTTTTGGTGGAAGACGTGATCACCACCGGCGGATCCGTTTTGCGCGCGGCCGAAGCCGTCCAGGCCCAGGGCGGATCGATCATCAGGCTGATCGCCCTGGTGGACCGGGAACAAGGCGGGAAAGAAGCCTTCGAAAAGGCCGGCATCCCCTACGCACCCATCTTTTCGATCTCGGAACTGCTGCCCCCACCAATTCTGCAATGCCGACAAGCATGAGCCGTAGAGGTTTCGAGCAAGCCAGGATTCCGGATTGATCCTCTTGATTGCTGGATGAATGGATAGGGCGGCCTGCCGGACGCCCCGGCCATGCTACCCTCGTCCTGGCCTGTCCCACCGAAGGAGCAGAGGCAAAATCAAAGGGGGTTGAGCAGCCGGATTGAACCACGGATGACACGGATAAGGGCACAGATTGCACGGATAAGGAATACGGAGGATTTGGGCTGGGATTGGTGACGATAGGGGTGTATGGATAGCTGGGGCACGTTGCTATGCGCCCCAGCTGTTTGATGAAAAACGATGCCAAACCGGGAGGAGGGGACACCTACCCTATCCTGTCCATCAGCAAGGGAGAGGGAAATGGGTGGTTTTTTCAACGGATGGAATAAGGGACCGGTCGTGCCTATTGGTACGCGCCAATTGGAAAAAGAGCGTGTTTGGGATGAATCCCAAAATCCCATCCCGCGGCCAATCGCAATAATCCGGGGGACAGGGTCATTTTGACGGCTTCTCCCTTTAACCGAATTGACATTGGGACCATAGATTGGTAATGTGGAAAAACTCAAATTCCCTGGCTATGAGAATGCCCCGCGGGTTATCTCGCAGCCGTAGGAGAACTTTTCATTAATACCCTGTTGCAGGAGGATCACAAACCGTGGATATTCTGCGGAATGAACGAACGACTCCCGTGAACACGCCAGTCCAGCCCGCATCCGCCTTGCCCCGAAGAGACGAGCAGCCTTACACCACCTTGGGGAAAGACACGGAGTTTGAGGGGACGCTGAAGTTCAAGGAGGGTCTGCGGATTGAGGGAAAATTCAATGGAGATATTTCCTCGGAGGGCCACCTGATCATAGGCAAAACCGGTGAAGTGACCGCCGAAATCAGCGTGGGCAGTATTGTGGTCGAGGGGAAAATCACCGGGAACATCCAGGCCAACGATCTCGTCGAGCTGCGCTCGGCGGCGGAGTTGCGCGGCGACATCAAGGCGGCCAAATTGAAGATCGAGGAAGGCGTCATTTTCATTGGCAAATCCGACGTTCAGCCTCAAAATATGCGGAAAGACAACGTTTCGAAATCTCAGCCGGCGCAACCGGTGTCCCCATCCAAGCCCGAAGATAAGAAAGAAAAAGACAAGGCTCCGGCGGGAAAATAGGGAAACGCTTGAAATCCGGCATTCGGCCGGGCCGGTTCGTTCCTCGTCCGCGGCACGCGGAGATGCATCAGGGCGGGGAAGGATTGATTTCACTCCGGAAATCCGGAGTGCCCCCTTGGATGCGTTCAAGGAGGTGTGGTTGGGGGAAACCATGCCGATCTTCCCGCCGAAAATATCCTTGGCCCGGATTCCCACTCCCATCGAACGGCTGGAGCGGCTCGGCCGGGAATGGGAAGTCGACTTGCGGGTGAAACGCGACGACCTCACCGGCTCCACCCTGGGCGGCAACAAGGTCCGCAAACTGGAATACTTGCTGGCGGATGCGGTAAACCAGGGCGGGGACACGGTCATCACCTGCGGGGCGGTGACCTCCAACCACGCGCGGGCCACGGCGCTGGCGGCGCGCGCGCTGGGACTGGACGCCTGGCTCGTCCTGGCGGGGGCGCCTCCCGCCGCCGCCGATGGCAATCTGCAACTCGATTTGCTCGCCGGGGCGCGGGTGATCTATATAACCTGGGATGAGTTCCACGAACATCTCGGCGAAGTCCTCAGCCGCCTGGCTGAAGACCTGAAACAGCAGGGGAAAAAGCCCTACATCATCCCCACCGGCGGATCCAACGCAGTGGGCATTCTGGGATACGTGGAAGCCGCCCGGGAAATCAAAGACCAGTGCGCGGACTTGGGTTGGCAACCCGATTGCCTGGTCTGCGCGGTCGGTTCGGGAGGAACCTACGCGGGCCTGTATCTGGGAAACGCCCTCGAATCCATGGCGGAACGGGTGATCGGGATCACGGTTTGCCAGGATGCGGACTATTTTCAGCCCCGCATCCTTCGTGAGGCTTCCCGGGCCGCCCGGATGCTCCAAAGCGGCCTGACGCTGGACCCGGGCGGGATCACCCTGGTGGATGGCTACGCCGGCGCGGGTTATGCGAAAACCAGTCCCGAACAACTCCGCTTGCTCCGGCACGCGGCGGAGAGAGAGGGACTCATCCTGGATCCGGTTTACACGGGCAAAGCTTTTGCTGGCGTGCGGGGGGAAATCGCAAATGGATCGATCCCCAGGGGATCCCGCGTTCTGTTTCTCCATACGGGCGGGATTTTCGGCCTCTCGGCTTTCACCGGAGAGATGGCCGGGATGTGGGATTCGTTAACCTACTGGCCTGATCTATATTGATTTATGATTGTACCTTCCCAATACGGGTGGCCTGGAGACGCCGGGAGAGAGCTCGATTTATGGGAATGAAACACCGGCCGATAATGGATTTCGGACTCTAGCGATTCCCGGGGGATGGTTTTGGACTGACTGAATTCACAAAACACTATTGACAAAAGCGCCTTTCGAAACTATGGTTCCCTTTCCACAATCGAGTCAGTTTGGGATGGAGAGGGTATTCGCCATTCGTAGGTGTGAGATTATCCATCCGTGGGTTTTTCCATTATGATTTGACCGCATAGGGATAAAAATGGATAAAACGAAGACCAAGAAAACATCTTCCGAGACGTCAACCAAATCCGCGTCCAAAAAATCCACCGCGAAGACGGCCAAGAAAACCGCGCATTCAAAATTCAGCCCGGGCCGCATTTTGGAAATCAAAACCAAATTGGAGAGGGAACGCAACAGTCTATTGCAAGGCATGGGGAGCAAACAGCCGGTGGACGATTCCGGCTCGCACGGAGACTTGGTCGATCTGAGCACCAATTACAGTGAACACGAAACCCGGCTGGGTATGGCCGAACACGAACGCAACCGGCTGGCCGAAATCACCACCGCCTTGCAGAAGATCGAGGAAGGCACTTACGGGATCTGTTCCAAATGCGGGCAGGAGATCCCGGAAGCGCGCCTGAACGCGATGCCCACCGCCAAACTGTGCCTGATCTGTCAATCGAAACTGGAAGCGCATTACTGAATCATGCAATATGGATCACGAAGCGATCGATTCGAATGAATCCATCCCGCGCCAAACTAACTCTGCCTGCCGGAATCGCGGAACTCCAAATCCTCTGTGCGCCTGAACCTCTTTCGCCGGGGTGCGAAAAACGGCCGATTTTCCGTTGCCCGTGCGCCGGTCAGGATCCCTTACTCCAGACAGGACATCCTCTCCGGGAAACCGGGAATCCCGATCTCATAACCAATGCTTTGCAGGATCACGCAGCAACACGCCCCTGATTCATGGTTGGTTCCCATCCCGCGCCGATCCCTTTTTCCAATGGCATGAAGGCCGGATTCCCTTTATAATCCAAAAAACACTCCGATCGCTTCGGCAGGATATTCGATGATTCATTTCGTATGTCCCTTCGTTTCCCTGGCGCTACTCATGATCTTCTCCTCCGTTTGGGCGCAAGACCTGCCCAGGCGGATCGATTTTTCCGGAAACACAGCGGAAGAGAACCACATTACGGTCCAGGGCGCGGGATTCGGGCAATATCCCCCGGCGAACCTGACCTTCGGCAAGGTTCCCGTGGACACCGCGTTTCCCGGCGCCACGGACGGCCGGGGAGCGGTCATCCAGGCCGCTCCCGGCGAGGGGATCATGCTGTTCGGTCCGGTGACCGTGATGTCCGGCATGGCCCTGGTGCGTTGTTCGGCGCGCAGCGGCGGTCCGCACGCGCAGATCGTTCTGGCCATCCTCGACCGGGGAGAGAACGAATTCGTCACCACCGCCACGCCCACCCAGGGGAGTTACTTTGTGAACCGCTACCGCCGGCTGTCGGATTTCTTCGCTCCCCCTTCCACAGCCTTCCAGCCGGTGATTCAGGTGATCAACATCAGCGCCACGGATCCCCTCACCGTTTACTTGGATAATTTCGAAATCTATCAGCTTGATCCGGACCGGTTCTACAATCCGCGCTTTTTGGATGGAGACGATGATGATCCCCAAGTGATTTCCGTGCCCGCTGGAAACCACCTGCCCGTCCCGCCGGTCACGAAGACCGTGGACCTGGCCCTTCCGGAAGGCGCGGTCCCCCTGGAACTGGTGTGGATTCCGCCGGGAACTTTCGTCATGGGCAGCCCCACCTGTGAACCGGACCGCGACCCCGAAGAGATACAGCATCTGGTGACCCTGTCCCGCGGCTTTTACCTGGGGAAATACGAAGTCACCCAGGCGCAATGGACAGCGGTGATGGGCGGCAATCCCGCGTATCACACGGGTTCGGTGAACCGGCCGGTGGAACGGGTGTCGTGGCACGATTGTCATGAATTCATCGACCGGCTCAACACCCTGAATCAGGGGACGTTCCGCCTGCCCACGGAGGCGGAATGGGAATACGCCTGCCGGGCGGGGACCTTTACCGCCTTTTTTTGGGGCGACGATCCGCAACGATCGGAAATCGGCCGTTACGCCTGGTACCTGGAGAATTCCGAGCGGCAAACCTTCGAGGTGGGCTTGAAAAGGCCGAATCCCTGGGGATTGTACGATATCTGCGGAAACGTGATGGAATGGTGCGAGGACGGTTATGGCCCCTATCCCTCCACCCCCCAGCTGGATCCCAAGGGCGAGCCTTCAATCCGCCTGGTGGCCATCCGCAGCGCGCCGCCCCCCGGGTATGCCTGGGCCAACCGGTCCGCCCAGCGCGTCAGCGGGGATCCCGCCGCCCGCGATCCCTATCTCGGCCTGCGGCTGGTGCTGGAATACCCGTAGGCGATTTCCTCCGGCGGGCTTCGCGGGAACGAAACAACCGGATTGTGTTTTGGGTAGTTTTTTACTGATTCAATACCGTAGGTTCCATTGAGTTTTTCCAAAGTATCCTACATAGCAATGGGTAACTGTTTATTTGATTGTATGGATAAGAGGGATGGCGCCCTTTCAGGGCTTCCCTCACCCTACCCCTCTCCCAGAGGGCTGATCTTTACCCAAAAGTCATTTTCATACAATAGAATATCATCCCCGCAGGGGATACATATGAATAGCCGTAGGCGACAGCCTACGGTAAGGTGTAAAAAAAGAACCAACCCCACAGGGGTTGAATATCCCATTCGATCCCTTCGGGATCGCCACCTTTGGGAATGATACCGGGATTGTCACCCCCGGATATTCACATTCAATCCCTTCGGGATTGGATGGAGGCAGGATGCCCGCACCACCATGTCCTGGATCCCCGCTGGCGCGGGGATGACATCCATCAAAGACTTGTGGGTAAAGATCAACCCAGAGGGAGAGTGAATTCATTACTTGAGTCACAGCCGTCCCGGGGCTGACGCCCTGGGATAGGCTCATGCCGCGCCATCGGCGCTGGAAAGACAGTTCCGCGTTTCAGTAAATCATTCATTACGAAAACTCAACAGAACGAGGGAGAGAATGAATCCGATGAGTGACAACCTGCCGGCCACGCAAGTGTTCGTGAGTTTCGCCCGGTCCATACTGCTGGAGGATTATTTCCCCAAAATCCTGCAATGCATGGACATATTGCCGGAGGAGGATCTGTGGTGGCGGCCCAACCTGGAAAGCAACAGCGTGGGTAACCTGATGTTGCATTTAAGCGGCAATGTGCGGCAATGGATCGTGCATGGCCTCGGGGGAGAGGAAGACATCCGCGACCGTCCCGCCGAGTTCCGGGAGCAGGGCCCGATTCCCAAGGCCCAGTTGGTGGCCTTGCTGGAGGACGCGCTCAACGACGCCGGGCGGGTGCTGGACAAGTTCGACCTCACCCGCATCCTGGAGCCGCGGAAAATCCAGGGTTTCGACGTGACCGGCTTGGCGGCGATCTTTCATGTGGTGGAGCATTTTTCGCAGCACCTGGGACAGATTTCGTACATCACCAAGATGCGCAAGGCGGTGGATTTGCAGTTTTACGATTTGTGAGGGACGGGAGAAAATAACATGACGCGGGTGGACACCAAGGTCCGCCCCTGCAAAAGCCCATGATGGATTACGCGTTACGCGCTAATCCATCCTACGTTTTTCCCTCCTCCTGAAATTCGTGGATTATTCCGGTCACCCGGAACCGAGGCGGCATGACCATGCTTCGCCGGGAGTCTCCGTTCTCTGGCAGCGGGAGTTCGGAAAGATGACTCTTTCCCTATCCGAAAGGGTGAGTCGCGGTTTCCTCCAACCGTGCCCACGCCTCTTCCTGTCTTCCCATCCCTCCCTTTCTCTGAACGGCGCTTTCGAAAAACCGGTTTATTCGTTGGTATTTTTGTTTTTATTATGTAATGCTGCCTCGCGCCCGATGCCGTATGCCTATGGAGTGTGTGAATCACGGCGTCTTGTTATTCAAGGATCAGGGTGAAGGAAATCGTAAATTCGCTCTTTCACCTCACGGAGGAAGATCATACTGCAGGAAAATACCAGGGTTTCCCGCCATCGCGGAGAGGATAAGTTGGAGTAAGCCCTTATGCACTGGCCTGTGCATGGGATTGGAAGGGAAAAAGAAATAGAAAGCGTTCCACGAAGATCAATCCCCAGACCGTGATGGGGAAGTCTGGCCGAGATTACTCATCATCCTGGTCACCTTGACTATCCTGGCCATCCTGATTCAGACCAAATCCCCTTGCCCTCTCAAGAGGATTCGGGTGAGGGAATGCCCCCCAGGACGCTGAATGCCCCCCTCTCCCCTTACCGGGGCGTTCGTGGGCGGGCGGGGAGCAAATAGCCCCGCAAATCGTCCAGGGACGGGGTTATCTCCTTCGTACCGGCTGGTTCCGGAACCGGCTGGGCGATTGCCTCTCCGGATACGGCCGCGGGCTGCTCCCGGCGCGGGCCGGAGGCGCAGCCAGACAAGGCCAGGAACAGAGGCAGGGGAAGCAACGCCGCGATGAAGGATCTGGATGTCCAGGGGATCACTTTTTTCTTTCCGGGTGTTGCAAAATCCGAATCCCCCCGATACGATCATGGCGGAGGAATTCCCAGATCATGCGATTCCGATTCCCACTGAGTTGTTCCGTTTTTCTCATTTTGGCCGCTTTTCCCATCGGCGGGAAGGCAGCCGTGGTGGAAACCCGGCACGGCATCCGAGAGGGACGGGTGATCGTCCGCGAATCGGCCGGCCGGGTGGTGGTGACGGTCGTGACCAAAGACGAGCGTCTCTTTCAATTTTACGCCCGGGATGTCAAAAGCGTCAGCGCCGCCGAGCCGGTTCTCATTGGACAAAAATCTTTTCTCCGTGAACAGCCGGACGAACAGGCGGCCCCGGTGGCGGAACTCTATCCCGGCCTGGAAGTGAAAATCCTCGAAAATCCGAAAGGCAATGCCTGGATCAAGGCCGCGGCCTGGACCGGAGCCGAGGGGTGGATTCCCCGCGCCGTTTTAATCCACCGGGTGGAGTTCGACACGGAGGGTAACATCGTTTCCCCGGCGCCTGCTTCAGCCACGCCGGAGGTGGCCACCCCCACGGCCGCGCCACCGCCGCTGCCGGCCACGCCAGCCGTCGAAGCAGCGACACAAGCCGTCGAGGAAGCGACTCCGGCCAGGAAATGAATCCGGCGATCAATTCATCGAACGATAAGCCTGCATCCAGGTGGATGCTTTCCCGTTTCCGGCTATAAAATGAGGAGCGGTGTTCTGTTCAACGCCAAGCGGATGAAACGTTGTTCAAATGATGGTAAAGGCGGTACGGAAACAAGGAATTCCCTCACCCTGACCCTCTCCGTGAGGGAGAGGGTAGGGTGAGTTGGCTTTTTCTGACCCACCGGACGGGAGGACGGGCACGCCGTATTGAACAGACGCCCTTCTGAAAATAAGGAGGCTGGAATGAAAACCAGGCGTTTTGGCAAGTTGGGCTGGGAAATCTCGGAAATCGGCTTCGGGGCGTGGGCGATCGGCGGGTGGTGGGGCGCGCAGGACGACCGGGAATCGCTGGCCGCACTCCACAAATACCTCGACGTGGGGGGCAATTTCATCGACACCGCCCAGGCCTACGGGGAAGGCCGGAGCGAGCGGCTGATCGGCCAAGTCTTGAAGGAACGGAAAGAACGGATCTACGTCGCCACCAAGCTGCCTCCCAAGGACCGGGTCTGGAGCCCGCCTTCCTGGACTCCCTACACCCGCACGTTCCCCTTGGATTACATCCGGGAAGGGGTGGAGACCAGCCTGAAGAACCTCGGCACGGACTGCATCGACATGTACCAGCTCCATACATGGTGCGAAACCTGGAACACCGTCGACGAAATCTTCGAATTGGGCGAGAATCTCAAGAAGCAAGGGAAAATCCGGGCGTTCGGCATCTCCACCACCGAGAGCTATCCGGAATGCGTGATCGGGGCCCTGCAAACGGGCGCGATCGACACGCTGCAGGTCATCTTCAACTTGTTTGAACAGCACCCCCGCGAAACGTTGCTGCCGGTATGCCGGCAGTTGGGCGTGGGAACCATCATCCGCGTGCCGTACGATGAAGGCTCCCTGACCGGGAAATACAAGGGGGACGAGACGTTTCCGGAAGAAGATTTCCGTTCCATTTATTTCCATGGTGACAATCTGAAAGCATCCGTGCAGCGGGTGGAAAAAATCCGCGAATGGGCCGATGTCAACCTGCCGGGCATGCCGTTGGCGGAACTGGCCTTGCGCTGGGTGCTCAGCCATGCCGAAGTGAACACCGTGATCCCCGGGATCCGCAACCTCCGCCAGGCGGAACTGAACACCGCCCCCTCGGACGGCCGTCTGTTGAGCGGCGCTCATCTGCGGGAGTTGAAGAAATTCGCCTGGCGGCGGAATCCCTGGGTGGAGGATCTGCCCCTGTTGGAAGAAGTGCTCGGGTGACGGAAATCCATTCTTCCCCGTACCTTGTCCCGGCCGTCCGCTGAAAGCGTTCCATGAGAAAGCAAGTCCGCCTGTCGATTCTGTTTTTGTGCCTGCCGGTGTTCGCCGCGCTGGTGTACGGCCAATATTACCAGTCCAGCCGCCGCGCATGGATGGACCGCCTGGTCCAGGAGAGCGTGATCGCGTTGTTCGAGGACGGCCGGGTCACCCGGGAGGATTTGCGGTTCTATTTCGAAAATCCGCCCAAGGAGGAACGGTCCATCCTTCAGGCGTTGGAACTCTCTCCCGAAGACGTAACGGGCATCGGCCTGGTGGAAAAAGACTTGGAATTGCTGCATTCCAGCCTGGGCCAGCTGTTGATCCAAAACATCATCAAACACATTGCCATCGTGAAATATCTGGACCGTTATCCGGACTCGGAACACGTCCTCGAAGGCCAGGATCCCATCCAAAAATACCGCGAGGAGATCATGGCCGAATCCCTGGAAAACGAACTGGCCCGCTTCTCCCCCCTCGTGACTCAAGAAGAGATGCTGGCCTACTATGTGGATAATCCGGACCTGTTCCACCGTGAAGGGAAGCGCCTGGCCCGGTATATCATGTTGTCCGGCGAATCCCGCGGCGCGACGGAGGAAGCGGAAGCCGGGCGGCCGGTATTGTCCAGGATTGTGGAGCGGCTGCGCCAGGGGGAAGACTTTCAATCCCTGGCGGAGGAATGCGGCGCGATCGGGAATAACCGGGGCGGCGTACTGGGCTGGGTGCGGCGGGGGGCGTTGCATCAAAACTTCGATCAAGCCTTGTGGGCCCTGGACGTCGGTGAAATCACCGGGCCGGTTCTCGTGGGGCAAAGCACGCATTTCATACAATTGCTGGACGAACAACCGGAAGGCTTGATTCCCTTCGAGGAGTGCAAATCCAAGATCCGGACCATTCTGGAAGAGAACAAACGGACCATCCACCGCTATGAAGCCGTCGGGCTGCCTCCCAATCTGGCCGAGGATGGCGGCGAACCGGACGAGGAATACCGGCAAGCCCTGCTGCGGTTGGCTTACGCGCGGGGGTTCAACAAAAAAGAAGAGGTGATCCAAAAAACCGAGGCCTACCGGCGGTATCAAAAGGCGGACCGGCTTTTCCAAGAGATGGTCGAGCAGCGGCAACGGAACCGGAACCTGCCGCGGGGAACGGATTCGAACTGGATCCTGGAAAGTGAAACCGTCAACCGCCTGCTGGACCGGATGGATTTCCGCCTGCTGGTGAAACTGAATACTCCCAAGGCGGGTGAGGGCGAGGATGTTTCCGATCCGGCGGATGAATCGGTGAAGGATGAATAAAAGAGGCTGGAATTTCGTCAGCTGATTGAAACACCATGCCGTGGGGGTGGGGTATCGTGATCCCAACAATGTGGAGATGGTTCTTCCGCCTGTTGATTCTTTTACTGCCCCTGGACAGCGTTTCGGCTGATATCCAACTGCCATTCCTACTGGGCAGTTGCTCCTCCCCGCTGGCGGGAAGCACGCCCGAACGGATTCAAAACATCCGCGCCGCCGTCGAGAAAATCTCGGGCAAAATCCTGCTTCCGGGCGAGACCTTTTCCTACAATCAAACTGTCGGGCCGCGCACCCGGGCCGCGGGTTTTCTGCCCGCGCCCGCCATCGTGCATGAAGCCCTGCGCCCCGTGACCGGCGGCGGGATCTGCCAGGTCTCCTCCACCCTGTTCAACGCCGTGCTGCTCTCGGATTTGAAGGTGGTGGAGCGGCATCGCCATTACACGCCCGTCAACTACCTTCCCCTCGGCATGGACGCCACCATCAGCTGGGGAACCAAGGATTTCCGTTTCCGCAACACCTCGCCCGGCAGCGTGCAAATCATCGGCCGGGTTTCCGATTCCACCCTCACCTTCCAGATTTATGGTGAACAACCCCTCGCGGACGAACTGCGGTTGGAAACCGAGATCGTGGAATCGCCCAGTCCGCATCCCGATGAAACCTCCGAGCCGGGAATCGAAATCAAACTCTACCGGATCCGCCAGAAAGAAGGAAAAATCCTCGCCCGGCAACTCATTCACACCGATTATTATCCAGCCCGCATTGTGCAAACTCCCCGGGAACCATGAACCGTTTGAGTCTCTTTTCCAGCTTGATCCTGACGATGACCGCGGCGCTGCCCGCCCCGGGATTCCCAGCCTCTGTCCTGATCGTTCCCTCTCCCAATCCCGGGGAAGCGCTCCAGGCCTACACCGAGTGGGCGAAAGGCCCCGAAGGCCCCGCGCTGTTGGCCTTCGTCCGGACCACGGTGAGCGCGCTGGCGGCGGGAGAGCCGCTCCCGGCCACGAATACCCGTTTTCCGTGGCTGGACCAGGCCGCCGGGGTGTTTGTCACGGCCATGAAAGGCCGGCAGGTGCGCGCCTGCGTGGGGACCTTCGCTCCCACCGGGCCCACGCTGGGGGATGAAATCGCCCAGCAATGCCGGCGGCTTGTGTCGGAAGATCCCCGGCATCCGCCCTTGGATCCCTACGAGCTGGATGCATTACGGTTCGTGGTCACCTTCACCGGCGCGGCGCGGCACCTGGACGATCCGGAGGCCGCCGACATCTGGCGGGAGGGGCTGATCGCCCGCTGGAACGGGCGGGAAGCGGTCCTGCTGCCCGGGGAAGCCAAAACCCTGTCGTGGGGATTATCGTTTCTCCACCGGCAGATGAAAAAACCCAAGGAGGAACCGGCTGTCTACGCCGCGTTTCCGGTCGTGGTGGTCAGCGAGCCTTGGAGACGGTCCCCCGCGGACGCGAAACGGGGAGAAAAAAAGAAAAATGGCGAGTGAATTCTGGATATAGAATAGAATAGGCGGGATTTGAAGGAGAGGGAAAATAAAATTGGAATATCTTTGGGTTTTGTTGAGTTTTTCAAACATAGCCAAAAATACCCATATGGAATGGATTAACCGATTGCGCGGAGAGCCGTTATTCCGCCCTTTCAGGGCTTCCCTCACCCTAACCCTCACCCAAGGGGAGAGGGAAAATGGGGGTGGTTCTCTCAGGCCTGATTCATGAGAAACCGGTCCCCCGGGGGAAAAGGTACACTCGTGGCGGATGAGCCATAAAAAAGCAACTGCGGGGAGCGCAAAGCGCGGCATAGCCCGCCGACAGGACCTGGATCTTCGCTTTCGCGGAGAGGGCATCCTGTCGTGGGTAAAGATCAGCCCTTGGGGCGAGGGAAAATCTACATGAGTGCCGTATCCGAAGCCGGTATCCATAAAACCGTGACATCATCATCATCATCATTTTTCATATTGGGAGGTATTTCCATGAACGCCCGCCGTTTGCCGTCCGCCGTCCTGTGGTTGTCCGGTTTGGTCCTGTTGGCCGTCTGGGTTCCGGGCGCGTATGCCGCATCCGTTACCATCTCGGGCACTGTCATCGATGAGACCGCCCAGCAGCCCGTCGCGGGCGCCAAGGTCGAATTGACCAACTCCAACTACGGGACCGGGTACTTCGTGACCACCACCAACGCGGACGGCAAGTTTTCCTTCACGGACGTGCGCTCCAACATTCCCTACGACCTGGCCGTGGTGAAGGAAGGCTATTGTACCTACGAGATGAACCGTTGGCGGTTCCCCGACAACCAGAACGCCATCGACTTGAACATCGCGCTCATCCGCGGCGCGACCCTCAAGGGCCAGGTGGTCTTCAGCGACGGATCCACCCCCGTGAGCAACGCCCAAGTGAAATTGTCCTTCCAAGGCGGCAATTTCAGCATGATCCAATACGAGGAATCGCTGTTCACCGACGAGAAGGGCGAGTTCGTTTTCGCCTCCATGCCGCCCAACATCTATTCGCTGGACATCTCCCTCGGCGGGTACATCGGCGAGCAGATTGTGGGGATCCGTCCCCAGCCGGGCGAGGAGAAAAGCTATACCATCAAGCTCTACCGCCCCGCCGGCATCACCGGCGTGGTGCGCCTGGAAGGCAGCGATTCGCCGTTGCGGGACATCGAGGTCGCCGCGCGGGGGGCGTCCCAGCAAGTGGGAACCAGCGATGAAGACGGCTTTTTCTCCATCGCCGGCCTGCTTCCGGGAACCTACCAGCTGCAGTCCAATCCCGCCGGCTTCCGGCCCTACGAATCGGCGGACGCCATCCAACTGAAAGAGGGCGAGAGCCGCACCGGCGTGGTGATCGGCCTGCAGGCGCTGCCTCCCTCCATTTCCATCAACCTGCAGCGCGACGTGTTCCTGCCCGATCAGGACGTGGCCTTCCAGATGCGCACTTTCCGCGTCGGGCAATACGAATGCGACATCCGTGAAATTCCCCTGCCCGTTTTCCTGCAAGAGAAAGCCGACACGCGGGCCATGCTGCAAAAGCAGGACCTCTCTCCGTTCAAATCCGTCCTGCATTGGGTGGAGGAAGTGCCACTCACCAATCCCTACGTCTGGGTGGACAAGGATATCAAGGCGCCCCAACGCCTGCCGCACGGGGCCTACGTTTTGCGGGCGTACAGCACGCTAGAGAAAGTGGAGCACCGCGCTTTGTTTTTTGTCACCGAGTTGGGGATCATCGTCAAGCGGGGCGAAAATTCCACGTTCGTGTACGCCACCCATCTCAAGACCAACATGCCGGTGCGCGGGGCCAAGGTCAAGATCCAGCCGCGCGCGTTCGATGTCAACCTGACGCCGGGCTGGTCGCAGGTGCTGCAGAATACCGACGAAACGAAAATCGAGTGGAGCGGGGAAACCGACGAGCAGGGCATCCTGGTCCTGAAGCACAACCTGGCTTTTTCCACGGGCGATGTGCTGGCCCTGTCTCCTGACGGCCATTTCGCCATTTCGCCCATTTACAAGAGCGGGCTGATCTCGTCCGAAAACCGGACAATTTACCCTTACACCGACCGGCCCGTGTACCGGCCCGGGCAAACCGTATATTACAAGGCGGTCTTCCGCGACAAGAACCAGCGGGACTACACCATCCCGGCGGGGGCCACGGCGCAGATCGAAGTCTCGAATCCCGAAGGCGAAGTGATCCACACCGCCGAACTAACCCTCAACGAATGGGGCTCCGTGAACGGTTCGCTGGACATGCCGAAGGACACGCCCCTGGGCAGTTACAATCTCACGGCGGCCATCGGAGACAATCCGAAAAAGTCGATCCATTTCTTCGTGGAGGAATACCGCAAGCCGGAGTTTCTCGTGAAAGTGGAACCGGCCAAGCCGTTTTACATCAACGGCGAGATTCTGAGTTTCGCCATCCGGGCGGAATACTATTTCGGCGGGGCGGTGCCCAACGCGGAGGTCCGCTACCGGTTCTACGAGACGCTGGCCGCCGGCAGCGGGGCGCGCGAGTTTCCTTCCTCCTATTCCCGCTTTCTGTTCAGCGGGGAAACCAAAACCGACGCGGAAGGCATGGCGCGGATCGAGTACGTTCCCCCGCGGGCCTCGCGCGACCGCCGCGTGACGGTCGAGGTGGAAGTGCAGGAGGCGTCGGGGCGCAAGGTGACCACCAGCGAGGCGGCGCCAGTGGGCGTGGGGATGTACTACATTCTCGCCCGGCCGTCGCGCGACGTCTTTGACCGGGACACGCCGCTGTCCGTTGAATTGGAAACCTTGACGCATGACGGCCAACCGGTCACGGCCGCCCTGGAGGTGGATTTCGTCCAGGAAGTCTGGAACCCCGTGCAGCGCACCTACGTGCGGCCCGCCGCGCCCCAGGCCAGTTTCAAGGTAAACACGGACGCGAACGGCCTGGGCCGGGTGGAATGGCTGCCCGACACGAAGATCAGCGGCCGCATCGAAGTGGAAGTCCACGGGACGGATGAGCAGGGCAACGAAATCACCGCCGCCGCGCGCGTGTGGCGGATGGTGGAAGGGGCGGGCAGCTTCGATTTCGAATACCCCGCGCTCGAGGGCATCCTGGACAAGAAGGCCTACCAGCCCGGCGAGGAAGCCGTTCTGCTCCTCAACACGCAATACCCCGAAAATCCGGTGGTCTTGACCATCGAGTCGCGCGACATCCTGTCCCACCGGGTGATCTGGCCGTCGGGCAAAACCACGCGGGTTACCATCCCCATCCTGCCCGAATACGCGCCCAATGTGTTCATCGGCCTGTTCATGCCGCGGGGGATCAATCTCTCCACGCGGGAATATGTTCTCAACATTCCCGAGAAGCGGGGGGATCTGAAGGTCGAACTCACGTCCGACCGGACCACCTACAAACCGCGCGAAACCGGCCACGTGACCATCAAGACCACGCTGCCCGACGGCACGCCCGTCCCCGCCGAAGTGAGCCTGGCGGTGGTGGACGAGGCCATCTTCGCCATCCGGCGCGATCACACGCCCGATATCCACCAGGTGTTTTACGACAAGCAGGCCAACTGGGTCTCCACCAGTTTCTCGTACCCGATCAATTACTACGGCGGGGCGAACAAGGGCATCCAGGCGGATGTCCGCAAGGATTTCCGCGACACGGCGGTGTGGATCGCCGACATCTACACCGATGAAAAGGGCGAAGCCACGGCCGACGTGTATTATCCCGACAACCTGACCACCTGGCGGCTCACGTCCCGCGCCCACACCAAGAACACCGAGGTGGGCTGGACCAAGTCCTCCACCCAGGTCACCAAGGAACTGGTGGCGCGCCTGGCGTTGCCCCGCTTCTTCCTGGAACAGGACGAACTGCAAATCTCCACGCAGGTCAACAATCTGACCACTGAAAATCTGCCGGAAATCCAGACTCAACTGGCGGTCAGCGGGGGCGTGGCGCTCCAGGAAGCGGATACCAAGACCACCCAGGCGGCCGCCGGCGCGGTGGCCCGCGAACTCTGGGGCCTCACGGTCAACGCCGCCTCCCCCACGGCCACGTTCGTCTTCCAGGCCAAGGGCAAGGAGGACGAGGACGCCCTCGAACTGTCTGCCCCGGTTCTTCCCCTGGGCTACCGGGAAGACCAAGCCCGCGGCGGCAAGATCACCGGCGCCTCCACCGAGATTCCCTGCGATCTCGGGGAAGATGTTTTGCCCGGATCGTCCAAGTTCGAATTCACTTTCACGCCGTCCCTGGCCGGCGTGGCCCTGGGGGCGATGCCCTACCTGACCACCTTCCCCTATGGGTGCATCGAGCAGACCATCAACGGCTACCTGCCCAATATTCTTCTGCTTCACGCGCTGCGGGACATGAACGCCCTGCCCGCGGAGATGGAACAACGGATGGAATCAATCGGAGAGCAGGTCGAAAAGACACTTCAACGGATCTACGCGATGCAGGGGCCCGAAGGCGGCTGGGGCTGGTTCCAGGGCAGTGAAGAAGAACCCATGCTCACCGCGTTCGTGGTGGACAGCCTCCTGCAGGCGGACCGGCTCGGCTATCCGGTCGAATCCGGCCGGATCGACATTGCCATGAATTACCTGAAAAACACGGTGACCTCGGTCCGCGAGTGGGACACGCAGGCGTACCTCACCTATGTTCTCGGCCAAAACGGCCAGGCCGATGATTTCGCGCTGAACACGCTCTACACGAACCGGAACGAGATGTTCGACTTCGGCCTGGCGGTCAGCGCCCTGGCCCTGCACGGCAAGCAGAAGGACAAGGAAGCCAACGAAATGCTCGACCTGCTGCTGAGCCACCTGCAAAACCTCTCCGAACGCCATGCCGCCTGGCAGGTGGATCCCGGCCAGGTGTGGCAATGGAGCGGGACGGCGGTCGAAACCACCGCTTGGGGGCTCATGGCGCTGCTCGAGCTGCGCGGCGTGGACGCCACCACGGACAAAATCAGCCAGTGGCTGGTAGACCGCCGCCGGGGCAACCGCTGGCGCTCCACCCGGGAGACGGCGTTGGTGATCAAGGCGCTCACCCGGATCATCCGGACGGAAAAACCCGCGCAGGAATTCGCCGATCTTCCCTACACCCTGCGGCTGAACGGCCAGACCGTCCAGGAAGGCGCCCTCACCAAGAACGACTACACCAAACCGGTGGTGACGCCGCTGAATCCGCAAGCCGGAACGAATACCATCACCCTCGAAATGGCGCGGCCGGTGGGATTCTGGGCGCTGAACAGCACGCTCTTCCATCACGGCGAGTTGCTCCAGCCTACACCGAACGAGTATTTCAAGATGACCCGGCTGTACGAGACGGCCCTGCACACCAAGGACTACCGCGGGCGTCCCAAACTGTTGCCCCAGGGCTTCCCGCCCGATGATTCCTTGAAAGTCGGGCAGGAGATCCTCGTCACCCTGGTCATCGAGGCCAAGCGGGATCTACCCTATATGATCGTTGAGGACCCGCTGCCCAGCGGCTGCGAGGTGATCGAGTCGTTCTTCACCAGCAACGTGGAGGGTTCTTGGGAACCGTATTCGCACTACGAGCGGCGGGACCAGAAAATGGTTTTCTTCCTGGATGAAGTGGGAGAGGGCGAAACACGGATCGAATATCTCATCCGCACCGAACTGCCCGGCCGTTTCCGCGCCAATCCGGCGTACGGCTGGTGCATGTATTATCCCGAAATCAACGCCCTCTCCGCCACCAACCGGATCACGGTGAAGTGACCGGCGCAGAGGAATCACGGTCCATGGCGGGAACCCGGTAAACGAACAGGGTGTAGGCGGCCCGGCCGTCGGGTTCCCGCCCGATCACGGGCAGCAGGAATTTCGGCGGATGGGCGCCCCAATACTGCCGCAGGAGGGTGACGCTGACGATGTACGTGCCCGGTTCCAGGTGATCCAGCTTCTTGGTGTCCCGGCACGGCACACCGTAATAGTTGGGGTATTGTTCCGGTCCGAAATAAAAGAGATAGGCATCCCGGACGTCATTCTCTGTTAGATATTTCTTGAGAAAGAAGAGATCCTGCCCCCAGTCCAGATTGGAATCCACCGCGTAATAATGCCCGTTTTTCGGCCCGCCGATCAGGGAGTTGAAATAAGACAAATAATGCGGGTGGATGGACAAGACATCCACCGCGGTCCACGCCAATAACAACGACCCCAGCACGGCGCGGTTCGAGTAGTCTCTTCGTCCGGCCTGGAGACCGGCCGGATCCGTCCCGCCGGATTCCGGGGCGCGGAACAGGTACGCCAGCGCCGCTCCCGCCAGGGCGATCAGGGCATACGGAACCAACGGCAGCGCGTGCCGGTAGCCGATGTTCACCCGGTTCCACTCGATCAACACCCCCGTGTAAACGAGGGGAATCATGGCCAGGAACACACCGGCGTGGAAATCCAGCCGGACCCGTTTCGCGGCGAGCAGGCCCGCGCCCAGCAGGAAGAGAATCAGCAAGGGCAGCGGCGTTTTGATCAAAAACAAGACGGGGTAATACGATCGCCATCCGCCGGCGGAGATCTCACCCATGAAATACGCCATGTGTCCGGTCTGCAGGTGCTGGCGGTTGGCGAAAAATCCCTCCCAATGGCTGAAGGCTGGCAGATACCGCCGGAGCAAAAGCCAGTAGGGATCGCGGGGATCGCCGCTGTCGAAAGGATAGCGCCGGTCCCATCCCAGCAGGTACGCGGCCGTCTGCAAGGGCAATTGCGTTTCCCGCCAGAGCGCGCCGCGCTGCGGTTCACGGGGGCCGGGGATGCTGTCGCCCACCTCGAAGCCATACCCCGCCCAGATCACCAGCAATCCAACAATTGATATCATCACAGTCGTAGCCGCCGATTGCAGCCATGGCCGCAGCGAGTGCGGACACTTCGCGGCCAACCGGGAGAAAGTGTACCAAGCGGTTTCCTGCCTCTTCCGGAAGACAAGCCCGAATCCCAGAAACAACGCGGGCACGAGCAGCGGCCCGGTGTGCTTGGCGTACCAGGTCAATCCCATGCCGATTCCCACGAGCATCAGCCGTGTCCAACGCGGCTGCTGGACGAAGCGCCACGCGAGGTATCCAGTAAGCGTGAACAGCAGGGCGGGGGCGGTGTCGGTGGTCACCAGCCGCCCATGTGCCAGGAGATTGGGCTCCAACACGGACAGGGCCAGTACAGCCAAAGCGGGCCGGTATCCCCAACAGGCGTTCGCCCACACGAACACCATCACCGACAGCAGCAGGGAGAGCGTCATGGTTCCCAGGCGGCCGGTCATCAGCAGTTGGTGGAAGTTGTCCGGATTGGCCTCGAGAAAGCGGTCGCCCGCGCCGTTCCAAACGCCCTGTTGCCAGCAGGCGTTATCGAAGGGCAGGTGGCAATCTTGGGAGAGATAGACCGGCAGGGCGCAGACCAAATTTTGCAGAGGCGGCGCGACCCGGTTCATGCGGAAATCCAGGGTCTGCAGCGAATACAGCCCGCAGGCCAGGTGGCTCATTTCGTCCACGGTGGCCGAATCCTGCCGGGCGCTGTGCCAAAGCAGGAATGCCTGCAGCAGGAGGAGAGCGAGAACAGGCGGAATTCGGCGCGCCATCGGCATCCGCTCCGGAAGCCGGAATTTTAAAATACGTTCATCCGGCGCCATCATATTCGTACCATGAATGGAACAAGGGGAATCCATCCCGGTTTCATGGAGGAATTGCCCCAAATTCCCTCGCCCCCTGGGAGAGGAATTGGGTGAGGGTTACCCTGGTTTCGAAGTCCCTCCCCCCGGCCCTCTCCCAAAGGGAGAGGAAGACAATAAAGGACTTTCCCGCGTTTTTTTCAACCGATTGGAAGGATTGAATTCTTCCCTCTCTCTATGAATCACTGATGGATCACAAGTTGGAATCCGCCATGATACCGCCATCCTACTCATGAAACTGCAAATGGTACAAGCGCTGGTAGAGTTCGCACCGTTCCAACAGATCGGCGTGCGCGCCGATGTCCACGATCGTGCCGCGGTCGAGCACGAGGATCCGGTCGGCTTGCAAAATCGTGGAGAGGCGGTGGGCGATGACGAACGCGGTGCGCCCGCGCATGAGGAGCCGCAGGGATTCCTTGATGTGCCGTTCCGATTCGCTGTCCAGGGAGGAGGTCGCCTCGTCGAGGATGAGAATGGGAGAATCCCGCAGAAACGCGCGCGCGATGGCCAGCCGCTGGCATTGCCCGCCCGACAGCGATTCGCCCCGTTCGCCCACGATCGTGTCATAGCCGTGGGGCAGGGCGGCGATGAACTCGTCCGCGCCGGCGGCCCGGGCGGCGGATTCGATTTGTTCTGGTGTGAACGATTCGTTTCCGCAGGTGATGTTCACCCGCACCGTGTCGCCCAGAATCATCACGTCCTGGTGGACGGTGCTGATCAGCCGCCGCAGGCTTTCGAGGCGGACGGCGCGTAAATCGTGGCCATCCAACAGAATTCGGCCGCCGGTGGGATCGTAGATGCGTGGGATCAGGCTGACCAGCGTGGTTTTGCCCGCCCCGCTGGGGCCCACGAGGGCGATCTGCTCGCCCTTGCGCGCGGCGAAGGACACGCGCTCCAGCACGGGGACTTGCCCATCGTACGTAAAGAAAACCTCATCGAAGCGGATCTCCCGCTGGAACGTTTCCACCTCCACCGGGTCCGCCGCCTGGGGCAGGCGCGCGTCCGTGTCCAGCACGGCGAAGACGCGGTCGGCGGCCGCCAGGCCTTGCTGGATCTGCTGGATGGTGCGCTCCATGCGTTTCACGGGCTGATAGATGAATCCCAGCGTGGCGAGGAACACCAAAAAGTCGCCGCCGTCGAAAACGCCCGGTCCGCCTTCCTGCCGGAACATGATGAAGCCGCCCAGCATCAGCACACAGCACAGGGCGAACACGCCGATCAACTCGCTGATCGGCGACGAGGCGCCCATCGACTTGGCGAGGGACATGCTGGCGTCAAACACCCCCCGCGCTTCCTTCCAGAACAGGCGCTTCTGGCGCTCGTCCATGGCGTAACCCTGCACCAGGCGGATGGAGCTGAAATGCTCCTGCAGAAACGCGCCCATGGCGGACATGATTTCCTGCGCCCGGCGGCCGGCCTGGCGGCTTTTCTTGGAGAAGATGCGGATCGTCCAGTAAATGAAGGGAAAGATCAGGGCATACAGCAGCGTCAATTTCCACTGCATGTAGAGCAGGAACACCAGGGCGGCCAGGATCATGCAAGGATCCAGCAGCAGGCGGCCGAAGACGTCGAAGACGGTCTCGCCCACCTTGCGGGTGTCCACGGTGAAGTACGAGATGAGCGCGCCCACCTTGTGCCGCGCGAAATAGGCCGCGTCGAAGTGGAGCATGTGCTCGAACAAATCCCTTTGCAGGTCCAGGATCGTGCGGTTGCCGATCCATTTCACCATGTATTCCTGGATGTAGCGGAAGACGCCGTTCACGATCACCAGGAGCAGGATGAACAGGCAGACCATGCCCAGGGTCAGCAGGCGGTTGTTTTGCGCGAAGCGCCCGATCAGGTGATACACGGGGGCCAGCAGGGTTCCCAGCTGGCCCGAAGGCTCCAAGAGGCCCCGTTCCGGTTCCGCGGGGGCGGCGGTCACGGCCGCGGCCATGCCGGAAGCCGGCTCGCGGAAAATGGTTTCCACGGCCGGCTTCAACAAGGTGAGCAGCAACAGTGAGGTGATGGAAATCAGGCCGCTGCAAACCACGGCGTAAACGAAACGGAGTTTGTAGCGCAGAACATAACAGGCGAACCGGCGCAGGGCGCCGGCCTCGCCCCGCGGACGCGAAGTCATCATGGTGGCACGCGGGGAAGCGGGCCCGGGGCCGGCGCGCGGGCATCCGCCTCCGCCCACGGGTGTCCCCTTTCTCCTTGCAGAACTGGGGAACGCGTTGCGGGATCAGAGCGTCGACTTGCTCAGCGTGTCCAGGAAATCCTTGTTGTTCTTGGTTTTCTTCATCCGCTCGATGAGCAGTTCGACCGCCTCGCTGGCATTCATTTCGTTCAACACCTTGCGCAGCAGCCACACCCGCTCCAGTTCATCCGGTTCGAGCAGCAACTCTTCCTTCCGGGTCTTGGAGCGGTTGATGTCGATGGAGGGATAGATCCGGCGCTCGGCCAGTTTGCGGTCCAGATGCAGCTCGAGGTTGCCGGTGCCCTTGAACTCTTCGTAGATGACGTCGTCCATGCGGCTGCCGGTGTCGATGAGCGCGGTGGCCATGATCGAGAGGCTGCCGCCTTCCTCGATGTTGCGGGCCGCGCCGTAGAAACGCTTGGGCGGAATCAGGGCGCTGGAATCGATCCCGCCGGAGAGGATCTTGCCGCTGTGCGGAGCGATCTGATTGTAGGCGCGGGCCAGCCGCGTGATGCTGTCGAGCAGGATCACCACGTCGTGGCGGTATTCCACCAGGCGCTTGGCCTTCTCGATGACCATCTCGGCGACCTGGATATGGCGCTCGGGCGGTTCGTCGAAGGTGGAGGAGATGACCTCGCCCTTCACCGTGCGTTTCATCTCGGTGACCTCCTCGGGCCGCTCGTCGATGAGCAGCACGATGAGCGTCACGTCCGGATGATTCGAAGTGATGCTGTTGGCGATCTCCTGCAGCAGCATGGTTTTCCCCGAGTTGGGAGGCGCGACGATCAGCGCCCGCTGGCCGAGGCCCATGGGCACGATCAGGTCGATGATGCGCGCCGAGATGCGGTTCGGGGTGGTCTCCATGCGGATCCGGATGTTGGGAAACAGGGGCGTCAGGTTGTCGTACAGGATCTTGTCCTTGGCCGCTTCCGGAGGTTCCCCGTTGATGGAGGTCACCTTGAGGAGGGCGAAGTAGCGTTCGCCTTCCTTGGGCGGGCGGATGACGCCGGTCACGGTGTCGCCCTTGCGCAGGCCGAACCGCCGGATCTGGGACGGCGACACGTAGATGTCGTCCGGCCCCGGCAGGTAGCAGTAATCGGCGCTGCGCAGGAAGCCGAAGCCTTCCGGCAAGGCCTCCAGCACGCCCGAGCCCTGCATTTCGCCGGTCTCTTCCGGCTCCACCTTGGCGGCGTGCTCCACGATCTTGTAGATCAGTTCCTGCTTGCGGAGGCCGCTGACTCCCTCGATGCTCATCTCGTGGGCCAGTTCCATCAGCTCGGCGATGGTCTTTTTCTTGAGGGTCTCCATCTCCAGGCCGGGATTCTTGCCCGGAGCGGCCGTGGCCGTGGTGCTGCCGGGAGCGGCCGGGGAGGCCGAGGGAGTCCCGCCGCCGGGATTCGAGGCGCCATACGGTTTGTTGTTCCGATCGTTGGTTCGCATATCGTTAATCATTCCTCTCCGACCATGCGAGTTATGCATCCGGTTGTTCCCTAGCCGGGGACGTCGTGTCTGGGTTTTGCTCTCCATAATCCGTGTGATCAACCTTTCAACAGTTCATAAACGCTTCGACTTGGGACCGGAGTTCGGCCAAATCGCCTTCGTTTTGGAATACCACATCCGCTCGTTGGACTTTCTCCTGTTCCGGCCATTGCGCCGATTCCAGGACTTGAAACAGGGATTCGTTCCCGCGCGCCGCCCGAAAACGTTTATGCCGTTCCGCGCGGGGCGCGGCCACCACCAGCACGGCGTCGAACACGCCGCTCATTCCCCATTCGTAAATCAACGCCGCGTCCACCACCAGCGGTCCGCTTCGCTTGGATTTCCGGAACTGTTCGATTCGATACAAAATCGTTTCGATCAGTTCCGGATGGATCAACCGGTTGTAGCGCCGTAATTCTTCGACCGTTTTGGTCACGATCCGGCTCAGCGCCTTCCGGTCGATCCGGTTCTTCGGCCCCAGGATGCTCACGTCGTACTCCTCCACCAGGGTTTCATACACCGGTGAATCCCGGCGCAGCAACCGGTGGCCCTCGGCGTCTCCGCTGATCACCACGGCGCCCATCTCTTGCATCCACGCGGCCACCGTGCTTTTGCCCGCTCCCGGATTGCCGGTCAGGCCCAGCACCTTGCGCCGCGGGGAGATCTCGGGAGGCCCCACATCCCGGAGGGACGGCGTTGTCTTTCGCTTCATGCGTCAGTTCAAATCCGCCCAGCTGGGCCCCATCGAGGTTTCCACCGGCGTGGGGACGTCGAGCCGCAGGGCCTGTTCCATCCGTTCGCGGCACCGCCGGCAAACATCCTCGGCCCGGTCCTCCGCCGCTTCCAGCACCAGTTCGTCGTGCACGGTCAGCAGGATGGCGGCCCGGTCCCCCTCGGACCGCAGTTCGGCGTGGACATCGACCATGGCTTTTTTCATCAGGTCCGCGGCCGAGCCTTGAATGGGCGCGTTGATCGCCGCCCGCCGCGCGTTTTCCTGCCGTTGATGATGGCTGTCGCGCACTCCCGGGGTGGGAATCCGGCGGCCCATCAACGTCCGTGCGTACAAGTGTTCTTGGGCGAAGGCCAGAATTTCGCTCATGTAGATCTGGACCCGCGGATACCGCGTGAAATAGGCTTGGATATACGAGGCCGCCTCGTCCGTGCTGATCGACAGCCGCCGGGCCAGCCCATAGGGCGACATGCCGTAATTGAGTCCGAAATTGATTTCCTTGGCCTTGCGGCGCATGTCCGGCGTGACGCCGCCGAGCGGGACGCCGAAAATTTCCGCCGCCGTCCGGGCGTGGATATCCTCGCCCGCCGCGAAGGCCCGCAACAGGCCGGGGTCCTGGGAGATATGCGCCAGGACGCGCAATTCGATCTGGGAATAATCCAACGAGATCAGCACGTATCCCTCGCGCGCCACGAAGGCTTTCCGCACCCGGCGGCCCAAATCCGTGCGGATGGGAATGTTCTGCAGATTGGGATCGTTGCTCGAAATCCGCCCCGTGTTCACCGCCGACTGGTTGTAGGTGGTGTGGACCCGCCCCGTGTCCGGCCGGACCATCTTGGGCAGGGCGTCGAGATAGGTGGATTTGATCTTCTGCCGGCGCCGGTACTCCAAAATCCGCCGGGCGATGGGCACTCCGTCCTCCGCCAGCTTCTCGAGCACTTCGGCGCGCGTGGACCGCTTGCGGCCGTCCAACACTTTCAAGTCATCATACAGGATTCGCGCCAATTGCGAAGGTGAATTGAGGTTGAATTCACGCCCGATCGACTGGAAGATGGCGGTTTCCAGTTCCCGCATCTCCTCGCCCAACTCGCGGGATTGTTCCTCCAGCACGGACGCGTCAACCCGTACGCCCTGGCGTTCCATGTCCACCAACACCTGGATGAGCGGAATCTCCACATCGCGGTACAATTCCGTCATCCCGTATTCCTCGATCAGGGGCCGCAGCGCCGCGCGCAGCCGCCAGGCGGCGTCGGCGTCCTCGCAGGCGTAGGGACCCACTTTCGCCACTTCCACGCCGGCCATGCCGATTTGGTCCCGTCCCGTGCCGATCAAATCGGTGATGGGCGTCATCCGCATATTCAGCAGGTCCAACGCCAGGTCGTCCAGTTTCTGGCTGTCGCGCTGGGGCATGACCAGCGACGCGGCCACCAGGGTGTCGTCGGCGAGGCCGCGCAGCCGGATGCCTTCGTTGGCGAGGATATGCTGATCGAACTTGCCATGGTGGGCGGTCTTGCGCACCGCCTCCGATTCCAAAACCGCCTGGAGCAGCGGAAACGCCTCGTCCCGGGGAATGTTGCCCCCTTCCGTGTGGCCGAGGGGAATATACCAGGCCTGGTCCTCTTCCACGCTCAAGGAAACGCCCACCAGCCGCGCGCCCAGGGTGTCCAGCGAGGTGGTTTCGGTATCCACCGCGCAGGCGCCCCGTTCCAAGACCATGGACACCACTTCGGCCAGCCGCGCCGCCGTCCGGACCGTTTCGTACCGCACCGGCCGGATCTCTCCCACCGGCGCGGGACTCAACTCCGCGGCGAGGGAACGAAACTCCATCTCTTCATAAAAACGGCGCAGGCCGCCCTCGTCCACGGGGCGCATCTCGAGCCAGCCGTTTTCGACCGGCAAGGGGACGTCGGTTTTGATTGTCACCAGCTCGCGGGACAAGAACGCCTGGTCCCGGAACCGGTCCAAATTTTCCCGCCGCTTGGCTCCGCTGATCCGATCCAAATTTTCATACAGCGATTGCATCGAGCCGTATTCCTGGATCAGCGCGATGGCGGTCTTTTCGCCGATGCCCGGCACCCCGGGCACGTTGTCGCTGGCGTCTCCCATCAAGCCCAGGACATCGATCAGTTTCTCCGGCGGAACCCCATACCGGGCCGCCACGTCCTCCGCCGCGTACATCTGATTCCGGCCGTGCGACAAGCGCAACACTTTCACCGAATCGTTCACGAGTTGCAGCAGATCCTTGTCCCCCGAAACCACGACCACATCCCGGTTCTGCTCCGCCAGGCGGACGGCCAGCGTGCCGATGATATCATCCGCTTCGAAACCCGGCATTTCGAGGGTGGAAATGCCCAATTTTTTCGTCACTTCCTTGATCCACGGGATCTGCGCCGCCAAGTCATCCGGCAGCTGCGCCCGGTTGGCCTTGTAGGCCTCGAACCGCTCCTTGCGAAAGGTCGGTTCCGGACGGTCGAAGGCCACCACCATGCGGCGGGGCTGGTATTCCCGGATCAGGCTCCGCAGTGTCGACACATAGCCGTACAGCGCGTTTGTGGCCATTCCGTCCGAACGCCGCAGGTTGGGAATGGCATGATACGCGCGGAAAAAGATGGAACTTCCGTCCACGAGATAGACAGTGTTCATGCTTGAAACTCAAAGGCGGATCATCGAAGGAAAACCACCCACGCCGGCCAGCGCCTTGCGGTGGGCTGCCCGAACCTCAGGACCATTCTTGCTTACCCATTCAACCATTGCATGTCAAGGAATAGTGAAACTTTCTGATTCTTCGCCGATCCTGTACGATCGCTTGTTCCAAAGCGGTTATCGGGGTTTTGGGAGATAACGATCTGCCTTAGTTTGACAATTCTTCGTGTGCGGGTTGGAACCGGGGTGGCACACAAATGAAACTCTTATCCAATTGGTTCGTTCGGTTGGAACCCGAATTGTTTCGTCTGAGGATTTTTCCCTGGATTCAGGAGTGCCGGACAGTCAATTTCATTGAATCTATTGCTAGTATAGTGTGATCTTCCGCGAAAGACAAGGGAATTTGGTGATTTTATCTTCCACCGGCAAAAAACCCGGGATCCGGCCTCATCCCGCCGCCTCATTGGCCTCTTCAGGGCTTCCGTTCATTTTCCCCTCGATTTTCCGCGGCCTGGTTCGCTTCCAACTGGTTCGCTTCCAAAAAGTCACGTAATTCCTGGGCCAATCCCCATAATTTCTGGTTCATCGAGGAAAGCACGCCCAAATCCCCCCGCGTCCGGACTCTACGGCTGAAGGCGCCGAACAACTCCTCGAACGGCGCCTGCTTCCATGCTTCCAGGGCTTCCCGGCAGGCCGGAAGCCGTTCGGAGGCGGGCAGCGTCCCCGCGAGCCAGGCTTCCTTCACCCGGCAGGCCGGTTCCAAGCGCGCGCCCACCTGTTCGAGCGCCAGGATTCCCCGCAGGGTATTTTCCAGATATTCCAGATTGGCCCGCTGGTCTTTGTCCCGCGCCAGGGGCCGCGCCGCCTCCACGACTTCAAGGAACCGCGCGACATCCTCGCGGATTCCGGGGGTCATCCGCCCCCAGCTGGGATGATAGGGGAAATATTCCGGCGAATCCACGCCCCCCCGCCGGGGCGCCAGCACCTGGTCCACATCCAGCCGGGTCAACACCGGCGCGATCTTCACCGCCGCTTCGGGACCGTATTTCGTTTCGCACCAGGCCGTGTAAAACGCGGAGGTGACATCGATTTTCTCCTCGCGGGTCATCAGGCGGACGCCGTCCAACTCGGGCGGCGACACGGTGAACAGGCCCAGCGCATCCAGGTTGGCCTGAATGTCCTCCGTCCGCCAATGGATGCCGATCACACCCGCGATGCCTTGCTGTTGGGCCAGGGCGATGTGCTCGGCCAGCACCGAAACGCGCGGCTGGGGATGCCAGAGGCGCATGTCCCCTTCCAGCCAGGGAATCACCCACACCTCCCGGCCGGGCATTTTCCCCATGAATTCCACCTGCGGGTCCCACCCCTGGCTGGGATTCAGGCAGGAGAAAATGATGTCCTTCGGCAACGCTTCATGCAGTCCCCTCAGGAGGGGAGGCAGTTGATTTCCCCCGCCCCAGCCGCTGATGGCCATGCGCACGTGCGGCGCTTTTTGCCGGAGGAGCTCGTAGGCTTTCTGAACATACGCCAGCGACCAGACCCCGTTGAACAACTGCCGTTCGTCTGTCAGATACGCAAACCGGTCCTTGTGCGTGTCGTAATATTGTTGAAACGCCACCGGGAATCCCTTGGTTTCCACGGGATTCTGCATTTCCTGGAGCCAGAACCAGATGTAATCGATCCGGGGATACGCGGTGAGGATGGCCTCGATATACTTCCCGAGCAGTTCGATATTGGCCGGATGCGTGGGATCGGGAAGATACGGAGTGTACAGCATCGCGTCCGGTGGAATCACGGAGTAGAACTCGGGAGGGTACACGCCGAATTCAAAGCCCAGGCAGACCCGGATCCCCTTCTCGTGGGCGTACCCGGTCACCTGCCGCATCAGGTCCCGCGCCCGGGCGTAGTGTTCTTCGTTGGACCGGGCCCGGACCGCGCATTCGGCCCCGAAAACATCCCGTTTGAACAGCCGTCCGGTGTGAAAGGCGAACCGGCTGGTTGCCATGGGCCAGTATCCCCACCGGGCGGTGAGGGACGTATCGAATTGCGCTTGCGGCAACACGTTCCGGTAACGGATCTCGATCAGCGGCTCCACGTAATTGACGTACCGCTCGGCGCCGCCCGTGTAACAGTGGAATCCGATGAAATTCAGGTTCCGCTTCGCCATCCAATCCAGATAGGCCTGGTAATCTTCGAAATTCCAGGCGGTCGGTCCCGACAAGAAATTATGCCACGGCAATGTGCCGCGGATGGAAAATCCGGCCTGCTCCGCTGGCAGGGGCCGCGCGCCCGCCATCCCGATCCATGCCGCCAGCATCAGCCGCCAAAACTGGTATCGTTTCATGAGCTCATTCTCCCCCAAAGCCCCTTGGAAACTTAGAAAGACTGGCGCCTCATTGTATACTAGAACCGTTCAGCAAGAAAAAGGGCGCGGTGATCCGGAGGACCAGGAAATCCGGACCGTACCAAACAGCGTGTGGGGCATGGTCATGGGGGATTCATTCTTAGGTGATCTTTCACGAGAAGCTGTGCGGGTGGACAAAGGAACCGTGATCATGCGGGAGGGCGAAATGGGCCAGTGCGCCTATTTCGTGGTCCACGGACGGCTGCTGGTGGAAAAAAACATCGACGGCGAGAACGTGCCCATCGCGGAGATCGAACCGCGGGACATTGTCGGCGAGTTGGCCATCCTGGACGACGCGCCCCGCTCCGCCACGGTCACCGCCATGGAAGATTCGCTGCTGGTGATCCTCAACAAACACCGCATCCGGTCCATCATCCGCCGCTCGCCGGCCGTGGCCGAGGTGATTCTCAAACTCATTTGCCACAAACTCCGCAACACGCATCAACGGATGGCGGTCGTTTCCGATTTGACTTCGCCGGACTTATGGCGGAAAGTCCTGACTCTCATCCAACTTACGATCCGGTCGGAGCCGGACTTCGAGCGGATCCACGCACTGGTCTCCGCCCATTGCCGGGATATGCTGGATATCCCCGGCCACCGGATTCGGGAACTCTTCCGCCGCCTGGAGGAAGCGGGATTGGTTCATATCGAGGAGAACCGCCTCCTTGCCGCCGATCTGCCGCGGATGGGGGATTTCCTGATTCATTGTCAGGAGGAATACAGCAATCAATCCGTCAAAACCTTCTCCGCCCCCAAGACCTATGCGGCCGCCCGGCTGATTCTCTCCCAATGTCCGCCGGAAATGGAAACGCGGGAGTGGCTGGATTGGCCCCGGGGCGCGTTGCTGCGCCTGCTGGCCCATCCGGATCTCTGGCGCCATCTGCGCCTCCATTATCAAAACCAGCGCGCCGAAGCCCTGCTGGAACAACTGCTCCGGAACAACTGGGCGCAAACGGTTCCCTCCGCCGGAGACACCCTCCGCGTGTCTCTGGCCACTCTGCGGTCTTTGCCCGAGCCGCGGAAGGAAATCGAGACCCAGCAATTCATCGAGACCGTGTTGTTCAAACCGCTGGACGACCTTCACCCCCCGGAAGATTAAACCGCCCGGATCTCACCGGTCCAGGAAATTCTGCTGCGAATACGTGATGTCCCCCGGGGAGACCAATCCGTTGGAGGAATTGTAGGGCGGGGCCAGCCATTGCCGCGCCGTGACGTTGATCAAGGCCCGGTCGGGACCGGCGCTGGCCAGCCGCCAAAGGGAATTGCCGAACAGGTACCTCCAGATTTCCGATTGCGTCCCCACGCCGCCGTTGTAATAAATCGTGGTGTAATCGTAACTCATCTGACTGCCAACGAAATGCGAGGGGGACAGGCTCGCCCGCACGTCTTCCGCCTGGAACACGTCGGGCGCCACCGCGCTCATGTAGCCCACCGGCGTGGTCAGGCGCGACAGGCAGGACGCCCATCCGTGATCGCCCGAGGGGCAGGGCATGTCCCAGGGGGCGGCGTTTTGGTCTAAAATGTATGTCTCCAGGGCGGTGCCGTACGCCTTGAAGTCCCCCATCACCCGCGCGATCTTCGCCCGGGTTTGGGCGTTCAAAAAGTTGGGCACGGCGATCGCAGCCAGGATACCGATGATGGCGACCACGATCAGCAATTCGATCAATGTGAACGCATAGGACTTGCGCAAAAAACGGACGGCTTTCATTTTTTTCTCTTTTTCCAGCCGGATTGCTTCATTCCACCAATCCATCGATCCGCGAGGCTCCCGCCACGGGACGGCACCGCTCCACCCAGGGCTCCCCGGGATGCCAGGAGGCGATCAACGTCCGCAAGGCCTCCCCAGCCGCCGCGGTGCGGTCGGGACGCACCAGCGCCAGGATCGCGCCGCCCAGGCCCGCTCCGGTCAGGCCCGCTCCCACGACACCTTCCAACTCCTTGCACCGGTCCACCATCCGGTCCAGCTCGGGAACGCTGCACCGGTAACCGCCCGGCTGATACGCCAACTCCAACCGCTCATCCCCGGGCCGCTCCCGGGCCGCCGCGGCCAGCGCGTCAAGATAATCGTCGGAATACGGACTCCGGTACGGTTTACACGTATTCCCCTGGCCGTTCCAGACCGCGACCCGGTCGCCGTCATGCGAGATATACATGAGTTCCCCGGCCGCGGCGATGCGTCCCTCCCGGATCAGCCGGGGAAACATCCGGGCCCGGGCGCACTCGGCCGCCCCGAACAACAACACTTCGCGCAGCGGCCAAGGCTCCCGCGGTTCCCCGTAGGTCGCCACGACCCAGTCCAGTTTCTCCCGCAACGCGGGGTACTCCCGGCGCAGAGCCGCCGGAGAAGCCAGCATGGGAACCGCCTTGAACGCAGCGTACAGCGTAGACAGATCCGCCTCCAGGACTCCGGGGGAAATGTCCCGCACCAGGGCCAAGGGTTCTTTCCAGCGGGGATGCGCATCCCGAAAGAGGGCCAGCGCGATTTCATAGGCCGCGATCCGCGAATTGAATGTCTCCCGCGCGTGCAGGGCCTTGCCCGCCTCGATGCCGCTTTGCGCCACCAGCACTTCGTAATCCGCCGGGAAAGGACAATACTCCACCGTCAGAGGTTTGAATCCCGTGTGGGTGATTTGGTTCAATTTTCCCAACAGCAGGGCCGCATGGTCTCCCGCGCCGCCGCGCGTCCCCACGTACCATTCGCCTTCCCCGCACCATTCGGCCATCTCCGCTTCGGACAACGGCAGCCGGTTGAGGCCGCGCAGCGCCAGGACCGTCCCCACGACCAGGGCGGAAGAGGATGAAAGCCCGGACCGGGGCGGGATGTCTCCCTCCACCATCACGTTCATACCCCGGAGCGGCCGGTCCGGAAATCCATCCTGCAGTTTCAATGCTCCGGCCTTGAGATAATTGCCCCATTGCCCCCGCTCGATGGCGGCTGACTCGATGAACTTCATCCAGTTCCCCCGGAGAGCGGGGGGCAATTCGCGTTGCAGCGAAAACTCCAGATCCGGATACGCGGGCGAGAGATTCCGGGCGGCGATCCGGTCGTCCGGGCGGGGAGAAAAACAAAACCAGGTTTCCCAGGCCACCGGCATGAAGTTGCACCATCCCCCCCGGTGATCCACGTGGACGCCCATCAGGTTGATGCGGCCGGGAACCCGGAGAATCCCCGCCTCCCGGGCTTCGGGAAACGCCCGGCGGAAGGTTTCCAACAAGGCCACGATCCGCTTTCGCTGCCGTTCGAGCAGCATCGGGTGCGGTCCATAGCAGGAACGCAACAAGGCCCCGGACTCCACCCTCCCAAAAGCGGACAACAAGCGATCAATGGATTGGCAGATACACATGGTGCAGTGGCTTTTCTCCTTGATTTATCTTGGATTACACAATCACTTCCCTCTCCCGGCGCGGGAACGCCTTGGCTTTCGTCCGGAGATCGGCCATAATGTGGCGGAAACCGTTACTTGACGGCCGGGACGTGGCTTTATTATAATTAAAAGTGGATAGACCGAAGGTATAAATCCACAAGATGCAAACGGGAGAAGGCCATGAAACAAAGAATCGGGATCGTTGGTTGCTTGGCTTTATTCATGTCGGCCTTGTATCTGCCGGTATGCGCGCAGGATGCCGCGGTTCCGGCCACGCCTCCTGATGCCTCCGCCCCCGTGGAACCGGCGGCCGCCACGGCCGAGCCGGCCGCGCCCGCGCCGGATGCCGCGGCGCCGGATACGGCCCTGCCGGCTCCCACGTTGCAAACCGGGGGCGAAGCCGCGCCCGGCGCGCCGGGAGAGGCTGCCACTTCCTCAGGCAGCTTCGATACCACGTTGGCCCAAGCCAATCAAGCCTTCATGGCCTTGATGAGCCGGCAGTTCCCCATGGCCCTGCAATCCTACAAAACGGCGGCTTCCGCGAACAACGAATACCAAAAGATGGCCGATTTTTGCCAGAACATCATCGACCGGCTCCAGGATCTTTACAAGGAACAGATCGATGTGTACGGAAAAATGATGTCGCCCGATTTTCGCTCGGAAACGCTCACCAAGGAAGAAATCGACCGCATGTTGGATTTCCAGATGCGCCAACTGCAGGCCGGCCAGACGCTGGGCGAATTGGGCCTCATCGCCGATATTCCTGTCTCCGACCTGGGCCTCGATTTTGAAGGCGCGGATCAAACGTCCCTGGCGGAATACCTGGGATGGATCCGCCCCCGCTCCGCCAACGAACGAATCTGGCATCGCGCCCGCAAACGCGCCCTGGACCGCGCCCTGGTCTATGCCAAGCAGGAAATCAAGGTCCAGCAGCGTCAGGATCAGTTCCAACGGATTGAAGAATACCGCCGGCGCCGTCTCGACCGGCAGGCGGGATCCATGGGTCTGGGGGGCGGCATGGGCGGTGGTGGTGGTTTCGGTGGCGGCTTCGGTGGCATGGGCGGCGGCATGGGCGGCGGCATGGGCGGCTTCGGCGGCGGTTTTGGCGGTGGCTTCGGCGGAGGCTTCGGCGGGTACTAAAGTAGAATATCCCCGGACGGAAGCCAGCCTTCCATATCTTGAGGATTCAGAAAGCGGCCGCACGGCCGCTTTCTTTATGCTTTTTTGCTACTATTTGCCCTTGGTTCTCACTTCCGCCCGGCTCACTTTTTTACCGGGGATTTTCATAGGTGGTCATCCCCCCGGAAGCCGGAAGTTTGGGCTGTTTTACCGCAGGGGTACATAGCAACGTGCCCCTACAATGGTTTGGTGTTTGGTTTATGGTGGAGATGGCAGAGATGACAATGGTTCAGGGTGTTGTAAGGATTTCACCTCCCCCAGCCCCTCTTCTGGAGGGGGAGGAAAGGAAAGCCCGGCACACGAAAGCATGAGGACTTGATTGACCAACAATGGAGTGGATCTCCTTCTCTAATCCAGAAGCTGATGAATCAACCATCCGGAGAAAACGTTTTTTTCAGCGATCTGCATCACCCCGGCGGGGAGGTGGAGGAAATCGAACGGTTGTTGAACGAAATCCCGCCCGATACCCGCCGCATCTTCCTGATCGGCGATATTTTTCATTTCTGGGTCAACGATCCTCCTTTTCTGCAAACCCGCTACTCGCTTTTTTTGGACCGCTTGCGGCGCTGGGACCGGGAAGGCATCCAATTGTTCTTTATCGAAGGCAACCGGGATTTTCTGGCCAGCCATTACTTCGACGAACAGCCCTGGATTGACGTGCTGGCGAATCCCACGGTCACCGAACTGGGCGGACGGGCGGTGTACATTGGCCATGGGGATGAGTTGTGCTGGAACGACTGGGCGTATCAGGTCTACAAAACGGTCATCCGCTCCCGTCCGTTCCGCTTCCTGGCCGATCGATTGCCCGCCCCCCTGCGCCACCGGACCGCCCGCCGGCTCTCTCAGGCCAGCACGGTGCTGGTCGCGGGCAAGGCGGCGTCCACTCTGGAGGTTCCCCGCCGCGCCTACGAGTCCATCATCGCCTCCGGCATCGACGTGATCGTCCACGGCCACCTGCACCAGACCTACCAGCGGGAATATACGGTGGGGGGGAAAACCGGCCGGGTTCTCTCGTTCGGCTGGAAGGATGGGAGACGCAACTTCATCCACTTCACCGGCTGACCGAACTTTTTTTCACAAAGAGATTGTCCAATCACCGCAAACTACGTATGATGTTTTTTCATACTGTCCATTACCGCCGTGCCGGCCCGGCGCGGCCTGGGTACAAAATTATGATATCATCCATCCGCAAGAGAATTCTCGAGGTCCTCGAGAAAGACGCCCGCTCGACGCCCCGGGATATCGCCGTCTTGATCGCCGAGGACGAATCCACGGTGGCCGCGCAAATCGGCGCCATGGAAAAAGAGGGGATCATCCTGGGATACAAGACCATCATGAATCCGGAACGGATCAAGGATGACAAAGTCGCCTGCCTGATCGAAGTGTCGGTGCAGCCTGAACGCGGCCATGGCTTCGACAAGATTGCCGAGCGGATCTACCGCTTTCCCGAGGTCCGTTCGGTGTACCTGGTCTCGGGCGGGTATGACCTCTTGATCGTCATCGAAGGCCAAACCATGCGGGAAATCGCCGACTTCGTGATCGAGAAACTCTCGGTTCTGCCCAATGTCCGCTCCACCGCCTCGCATTTCCTGTTGAAAAAGTACAAGGAACTGGGAACCATTCTGGTCGAACCCGACGGCCAGGAACGCATTCCCGTCAGCCCCTAAGGACTCCACCGCTCCACCATGAAAATGTCCACCCTCCCTCAAACCGTATCGCGGAAGACCCGCGTGAACCGAACCGTGGCGGATTTGCCGCCCTCGGGCATCCGCCGTTTTTTTGACCTGGTGATGAGCCGCCAGGGGGTGATTTCCCTGGGCGTGGGGGAACCGGATTTCGTCACGCCCTGGCATGTCTGCGAAGCCGGCATCCATTCGTTGGAATCGGGCCGCACCAGCTACACCTCCAACAGCGGCCTCCTCGCCCTGCGCGAGGAAATTTCCCTCTATCTGATGAACACCACCGGACGCCGCTATGATCCGAACGGGGAAATTCTCATCACCGTGGGGGCCAGCGAAGGGGTCGACCTCGTGTTCCGGACCATTCTGGAACCCGGCAGCGAAGTGATCGTCATCGATCCCTCCTTCGTGGCGTATCCCGCGCTGGTGACCTTGGCGGGCGGAATCCCCGTGCGGGTGGCCACCCGGCCCGGGCACGGCTTCGCTCCCCGCCGGGAAGATCTGGACCAGGCCGTCACGCCCCGCACCCGGGCGTTGATGATCAATTACCCCAACAATCCCACCGGGGCCACCTTGAGCCAGGACCAGGTGCATGAAATCGCCGATTTCGTGTTACGGAACGGCCTGATTCTGATCAGCGACGAGATTTACCTGCCGCTTACCTACGAAGGCGATGCCTTCTCCTTCGCCGCCATTCCCGAGCTGCGGGACCATCTGGTTCTCCTCCACGGCTTCTCCAAGGCCTGGGCGATGACCGGCTGGCGCCTGGGCTTCGCGGCCGGACCGCCCGACCTGATCGCGGCCATGACCAAGATCCACCAGTACGCCATCATGTGCCCGCCCACCACGGCTCAGCACGCGGCCGTCGAGGCCTTGAAAAACGGCCACAAGGAAGTGGAAACCATGCGGCAGGAGTACGACCGGCGGCGGCGTTTCATCAGCCATCACCTCAACCGCATGGGTTTGACCTGCATGATCCCCCGGGGCGCGTTTTACGTCTTTCCCTCCATTCAAAGGACCGGCTTGAGTTCCCAGGATTTCGCCGAGCGGCTCCTCGCCGAATACAACGTCGCCGTGGTGCCCGGGACCGCCTTCGGCGAATGCGGGGAGGGCTTTGTCCGCTGTTCCTACGCCACGTCCCTGGACGCGTTGCGGGAGGCGCTGCGGCGGATCGAGGCGTTCGTCACGGACTGTCATTCCACGACATGAGAAATTGGCCGCCCTCGGTTTCCAGAACCCGGACCAGGGCCTCGACAACCTCCGGGTCGAAGGCCGCGCCGGCGTTCTCCCGGAAATAGGCGATGATCCGCGGGATTTCCCACGCTTCCTTGTAACACCGTTCCGTGGCCAGGGCGTCGCATACTTCCACCGCCATCAGGATCCGGCTGTTGGGATGGATCTGCTCCCGCGTGAGCCCCCGGGGATAGCCGCGGCCGTCCACCCGCTCGTGATGTTCGTACACGTAGCGGCTGACTTCCTTGAGGGAGGGGATGGGGGACAGAATTTTGTGGCCGATGTTGACGTGGTCCTTCATCACCTCGTACTCGGCGTCCGTCAGTTTCCCCTTTTTTTGCAGGATGGAATCGGGCACTCCGATTTTTCCGATGTCATGCAGCTGGGCCGCCAGGCGCAAGCCGGGGATATCTTTCTCGTCGACTCCCAATTCCCTCGCCACCCGGATCACCAGGTGCGAAACGCGAGTGGCGTGGCCCTGGGTGTAGGGATCCCGGGCTTCCAGGGCGCGGGACAACGATTGCACCGCGAGGAACAGGAACTCGCTCAGTTCCCGCGTGCGCTCTTCCACTTGTTGTTCCAGGTTTTCCTGGTAGGCCCGGTTTTGCAGCGCCAGCCGGCGGTAATGCAGGGCCCGGTTGAGGGTGAAATACACGAAATCCAGGTGGAAGGGCTTGGTGATGTAATCGTAGGCGCCCAGGCGGATCGCGCTGATGGCGTTCTCCAGGTTCGGATTGCCCGTCATCAGCACGAAGGGGGTGAGCGGACAATGCTCGATGCCGATGGCCAGCAATTCATGCCCCGTCATTCCCGGCATGTAAATATCCGATAAAATGACATCGTACTCGTTCTGGCGGATCAACTCCGCCGCATCCCGGGGATTCTGGCAAGGCCGGCAATCCACTCCGAGATCCCGGAAATACGCGGATAAAATCTCGCAGATGGCCGAATCGTCATCGACCACCAGAATCCGGGAATTCACGAACAAGTTGGCATCGGATTGGGGATTGCTCGAGCGTAGAGGTATGTACTGGGCAGCCATGCTTGAGGACTGAACCTGGGATTTGGATTGCACGCGGGCCGCGTACGTGGCGTGGCGCATTTTGTTGACCGTTTCAGTTTACTTCAATCCCGGATTGGTTGACAGAGGCGGTTGGGATTTTTAGTATGAACCTGCCCGAGGAAGGCAGGTTGATTCCGGCCCAAGAAAGGACCCACCCGATGTTCGAAGGATCCGCTGTTGCCCTGATAACCCCGTTCAAGGACGGCGCCGTCGATTTCTCCGCCCTGGAAAAACTCCTCGATTTCCACGTGGCCGCCGAAACGGAATGCATCCTGGTGTGCGGAACCACCGGCGAATCCGCCACCCTCACCCACGAGGAACACAAACAGATCATCAAATACTCCGCCGAGTACATCCGGTCCGTCCGCGGGAACCGGCGCTATCCCCTGCTGATGGCCGGCACCGGCAGCAACAGCACCCGGGAAGCCTTGGAATTGACCCAGGCCGCCAAGCATTACGGGGCCGATGCGGCCCTCCTGATTTCGCCCTATTACAACAAGCCCACGCAGGCGGGACTGTTGTACCACTTCCAGACTCTCGCCCGCGAAGTGGATATCCCCCAAGTCCCCTACAACATCCAAAGCCGGACCGGCGTCAACATCAACGTCGAGACCGTGGTGGAACTGGCGCAGGAGAACAACATCATCGGCATCAAGGAAGCCAGCGGCAACCTGACGCAAATCTCCGAAATCGCCCGCCTGACCCCCCCGGACTTTTATGTCTGGTCGGGGGACGACGGCCTGACCCTGCCCATCTTGGCGGTGGGCGGCCGGGGCGTCATTTCCGTCTCGGCCAACGTCGCGCCCCAGACGGTGCGCGCCATGGTCCACGCCTATCTCCAGGGCGACACGAAGGAAGCGCTGCGGCTGCACCGCCACCTCTCCGAGCTCAACAAGGTCTTGTTTATCGAAACCAATCCCATTCCCGTGAAAACCGCGGTCAATTGGCTGAGCCGCTCGCCCGAAACCCGCCTGCCCTATTGCGGGGACTTGCGTCCCCCCCTGGTGCCCATGGCCCGCGCCAACGAAGACAAACTGAAAGCGGTCCTGGCCGGTCTGGGCCTGCCCGTGGTTTGACCGGATCCCGGATTTCCCGACGCGCTTTTTCCGGCTCGTTCCGGACGGATTTTCATGATACCAGCGCCGCTTCGCCCGCCGTTCTTTCCACTCCGGGGATTGCACTTCCTGGGATGGCTTCTCCTGGGAGCCGTGTTGGTGACCAGCGCGGCAGCCAAGGACGCGCCCGGGAAAACCCGGGAAATCCCGCTGACGCTGGAAGACATCACCGAACTGCGGAATCTGGCTCTTTCCCCCGCCGTGGAATTCGACAAACGTGTGAAAACCGCTTCGTTTCTCACCCAGTTTTTCGAACTCATGAAACCGTCCCGCAACGCCCACCGCTTTTGCCTGGATTTTTATTCCTCGATCTACACCAAGCTGGAGCCGGCTCCGGGCGGCGCGGATCCGGCCCTCCAGGGACCGCCGTTCACCGATTTTGTCAACGCCATCAACCAGGGGAAGCGGCGGGAGACGGCCCAGGCGATCATCCGCCAAATCCAGAAGGGAGAGGGCCAGGAACCGCCCCACCCGGCCTACATGGTCCTCGCCCTCAAGGCGGACCACATGCTTACCGCGTACAAGGTCTTTTACAACGACTTGTCGCGGCAAAAAATCAGCCCTTACGCCTTCTATTTCCTGGGCATCGTGGCGGCCCGTGAAACCCGTTTCATCGAGGCCGAACGGTTCTTCGAACAAGCCGCGGGCCAGATGGGATCGCCCCTTCTCGAGCGCTGGCTGGCGTTGGACCGGGCCAAGATCCTGATCGTCAACGGCAATCTCGACGAAGCGCAAACCCTCATCAACGGCCTTCTACACACGAATCCTCAGGACCCCCAGGCGCTCAACATGCTGATTTTCCATAGCCTGGAAAAAAAACAATACGACGGGGCCCGGCAATACCTGGCCCGCCTGGAACCCCTGTTGTACGCCGATCCCTACTTGATCACCGAAAGCGTCAAATGGGCCTTGATTCTCAATGAATTCGCATGGGCGGCCCGGATTCTGGAACAGTACGCCCCCCAGGTGGAACCCACCCGGGATTTTTACGACATTTTCTCCCTCGTCCGCGCCAAGCAAGGCAAACAGGAGGAAGCCAACCAGTTGGAGCAAAAGGCCCGGCGGCTGGACGGCTCCCGCGGTTCCGCCGCGCTCATCGGCGATGAACTCAAGAAGACCCTCGACGCCTACCGCCAAAAACGGCGGCGCGAAATCGAGGGCCTCAAGGGGATCGACTCGCTGACCAAGGTCTATCTCTACTTGCTCCATAACGATGTGGCCAACGCCACTGCGGCGCTCACCACCCGCAACGGCGGGAAAGGTCCGGAAGCCTACGAGAAATTCGTTCTCGCGGCCATCTTGCGCCGGAACCGGTTGTACCGGGAAGCCGTTCAGGCTCTGCGCGAGGTCCAAAAAGCCGATCCCGCATTCCGCCCCTGCCAGGTGCTGGCGCTCCTCACCGATCTCTCTTTCCGCGCGGGAGACGCGCAATCCGCCCGGGCGTATGCGGCCGAACTGGCGAAGTCGTTCCCCGATTCCTATCCGGGGACGGTGGCGCGCCGGATTCCGCAAACTCCCGCCGCGGACGCCGCCAAGGAGTTGCGGCCGGTGAACGTGTCCTCCCTCATGTCCCGGTACGATCAATACAGCGCGCCGTTCCTCCTGGCCGAGATCCGCGGCCACTGGGGCGACGCCATCGCGTTCGCCACGCTCAACAGCTGGCTGGGAACCTCGCCCCGCCGCGGCCTGTTTTTCCATGAATTCCTGAAAGTGGTGCGCATCGGAACCCGCTACCGGCTCGAACCGTTCGTGGGCACGGCGGACGCGGTGCTCGAGTTCCTCCGGCAGGATGTCCCCGTGATCTTCTGCCAGGGTGAAATGTTCAACAGCCAGCGCGTGAACACCCTCACCCTGATCGCCGGCGCCGCCCCGGACCGGGGGGTGTTCTACGCGGAGGGCGTGACTCCCTCCGAGCCGGCGCTGTACACCGAACCGGAACTGCTGGAGGGCATCTGTTTCGCGGTGTATCCCAAAACCTTGAATCCCGTCCTCTCCCCCGCCACGAAAAAGGCCATGGAACGAGGCGCCGAATTCATCCAAATCAACGAACAGGCTTTCAACATCCAATCCAAACCCGATTACGACGCCCGTCTCTTCACCCAGCGGAAACAATCCATCCTGCAGGAGACCGGCGCGGGCGCCCTGCCTCACAAACTGGCCTTCGCCCGCTGGGTCATCCGCAACCAGACCCCCGGCGCCGCGAAGGAATATCTGGACGCTCTCCGCCCTTCCTGCCAGGAGAGCGCCCACTACTGGTTTCTCTCCGCGGTCATGGAATCCCGGCGGAAAAACATCGCCCGGGCCCAGGCCTGCCTCGATGAAGCCCTCAAACGGTCGCCGGACAATACCCGCTTTTTATTGAGCCAGGGTTTGATTTATTACCAATCCAACGAGCTGGCCCAAGCCCTCCAACTCGCCGAACGCCTCCGCGACCAGTTTCCCGAGGATCCCACCGTCTCCGCGCATCTCATGCTGCTGTACGACAAGGCCAACGATCCCGAAAAGAAAAAAGCCGAGGAAAACCGGCTCAAAAATCTCATTCATGTCGAAAACGTGCAAATCGATTTGGATCCGGATCAATCCGCCGCGCCGTTAGGACGCCCATGACCGGTCAACCCTTCCCGAAAGCCGGTGGGGAGGATTGAGCCTCACGAACCTGCCCCATGATTCGGGAGAACGCCAATCGATTCGCGGTAAGGAGGTCGTTTTCATGATGGGTTGTCATGGGACGCGGGAATTCCCCGGATTGCAATCCGGGGCTGATGGTGCTCCGCCCCGGAAGGGCGAAAGTCGTCCTGGGCAAGTCAGCTCGTCCGCCTCAGAGGGCGGCACAATAAGAGACCACGGTTTTATTCGTGGAAATATCGGACAAAACACCCTGGGATCTCCGCTTGCGCGGGAATGACGTCCTTGTAAGACTTTTGGGATTCATCCGGGAAGCGCGTACACACGAGCTCGTACACACGAGGCAATTGGCCCCGGGTTGATCCCCTGGGCTGCCATAAAGCCGTCCCCTGAAGGGACTTATTTTACCGATAAGCGAAAGGATATACGCAACCGGTAGAAGTAAAACAAAGCGAAAAGGCTTTCCCTCACCCAGGCCTTCTCCCGGAGGGAAAGGGGATTGTTTACTTTTCACGCAACCATCTCAGGGCTTACGCGCCGGGCTATGCTCAGGCCGCGCCGTTGGCGCTCAAAAAACATTACGGGATATTGGCGGCGAATATCCTCGTGTAGGCGCTGAGCAGATCGGGGACCACGGCTTCCGGTTGCTTGGCCGAATCCCGGAGGGCCTGTAACGTCTCGAAGGCTTTCCCCGTGCGCACCAGGACGGTGCGGCAACCCGCCGCCCAGGCTGCTTGCAGGCTTTCCAGGCGTCCGGCGATAAAGTACGTTTCCGCGAGTTTGATCCCGTATTTCCGGGCCGCCAGATGGAACAGGCCCGTCTGGGGAAACCGGCATTCCTTGACGCTCAGTTCCGCGTTCGGGCAGACCAGAATGTCGGCCACCCGCCCTCCGAATTCCTCGATCAAACTCCGCATCTTCGCGTGAATGGGCTCCAGCGCGGCCAGCTCCATCTTCCCGGGAATCCAATCGCTCTGATCGCTGAGCACGATGACCTGCACGCCTTGCTGATTCAGGTTGAAAATCACCTCCTGCGCGAAGGGCAGCAACACCATCCGCTCGGGCGCGGTCACGCCCTCATCCCACAGCACACTGACAACACCGTCACGCTCCATCAGGATATATTGATCCATGCTCCACCCTGAAAATACGGGCCGGTTTCACTCCCGCCCCCAGATGTTCGCGTTCCGTGGCCGTAACCAGCAGCTGGCCGGCCGTTTCCATGCGGTCCCAAAACCGGGTCCGCCGCGTATTATCCATTTCGTATACCACATCGTCAATCAAAAGCAGCGGCCATTCGTCCGTTCCCTCGAAACTCAGGCGCGCTTCACCCAGCCGTAGCGCCAGGGCCGCCGCCCGCCGTTGGCCCTGCGATCCGTACCAACCCAGGTTTTTCCCCGCCAGTTCCAGGAGCAGGTCGTCGCGGTGCGGCCCGGACAGCGTGCTGCCACGTTCGATTTCGGCCGGACGGCCGCGGATCATGCGCTCTTGTAGATAGGTCCGGATCGCTTCCGGATCCGGTTCCAGGCGTGGGGAGTAGGTAATCTCCAGCGGGCCGTCGTCCGCCAATCCGCTGTAATAATGCTTCACCAGGGGGCCCAAGCGTTCCAGCGTTTCGACGCGCCGGCGGACCACCTGGACGGCATACTCCACAAAGGGCTGGTCCCAGGTTTCCAGTTCCCGCCAGCCCGGCCCGCCCCGCGCCGTTTGCAGCCGCTTCAACAAGTGATTGCGGTGCCGCAGCGCCCGCCGGTAGTTCTGCAGCAGCGGGATATAGCCGGGATCCAGCTGGGCGATGGCCATGTCGAGAAACCGCCGCCGCTCCAGCGGGCCGCCCCCCACGATGGCCAGGTCTTCGGGCGCGAACAGCACCGTCCGCAGGCAGCCGTAGAGGTCGCCCACACGGGGCAGCGGCTTGCCGTCGATCTTGAGGGCTTTACGTTTCTTCTCCAGCCCGCATTCGATCACGCGCTCCCCCGCCGGCCCTTCCGTGATCCCCCGGAGGAAGGCCGCCGTTTCGCCCCAGCGGATCAATTCGTCCTCGCGGCGGGTGCGGTGGGAAAGCGAGGTGGCCAGAAACAGGACCGCTTCGATCAGGCTGGTTTTTCCCTGAGCGTTGCGGCCGAGAAACAACTGCATCCCAGGTTCGAACGTCAGGTTGATTTCTTGGAACACTCGAAAATTGCGCGCGAGAAGGGAGGACAACATCATGGAGATTCAGGCATCCGGCCGGGCTGTTCTTTACTCCAACCGCCGCAATTGCGCCGGCTGCAGCAGCCACACCAACACGCCCGCGCCCCGGACTGGTTTGCCGTTCAAATCCACCCGGCACACCGCCCCTTTCTTCATCTGGATTTCCGCGTCCGGTGTTCCGGTCACCAGCAACGAAATCCACTCGCTCAAGTCCGGCTCATGCCCCACCAGGGCGATCCGGGCGTCCGCGGCCTGCTTGTTCAGGAGCGGCGCGAGGCCCCGGAAATCGGCCCCGGGCTCCAACTCGGGAATTTCAGTAATGAGGTTCTCTTCGCCATACTGACGGGCGATGATTTCGGCGGTTTGGCGCGCCCGGACATAGGGGCTGGTGAAAATGCGATCGAGATAAGGGACCACGATCTTCATCCCTTTCGCCGCCCGTTCCATCTTTTGAATGCCTTCCTCCGTGAGCCAGCGTTCCGCGTCCGTCTGCACGGCGGGATCTGTCCGGTCCACGGCGATCGCGTGCCGAATGAGATAGAGTTCCATGATGGCCGCTCCCGCAAGCTCCTAATTCCCTGAATGGTTCCGAAACAAAATCCCGCTCCGTTTCCGGTTTCATCATCCATCAGGATAGGTCATTCATAAAGAGGAACGGGGCGGGATTTCAGAAGATCCGGCCAGGGAAGCGTGGGATAGGGCGGATTTACATAACCATCAGACCCTTTTGGTCCTTTGAGTCCCTTCGGTCCACGGCCTTTTAAGGTGACCCCAGCATCTTCTCCGCGGTCCCTCCCTCCTCGATCCATCTTGATTGAATCCTGTTTCCATGCGACAACTTCTCATTGCAACCACCCGGCCTGCCGCATGGATACGGCCGCGGATTTTCCGATCCATCCTTGCCCGTCCGTCTTGAGGGATCGATTGCAGGATTCAAACCGATGAAAAATTTTCTGCCGGTATTGCTCGCGTTACTGTTTATCCTTAGTCTGGGCGCTTTGATCTTAACCGCCCTGTGGATGCCGGATTCAGGACCGGATACCGCCACGCCGGGACTCGCCAAGGCGCTCACGCCGGTCCTTCCCTTGCTCCCACGCGCCACGCCGGTTTCCTCAACGCCCTCGAACTTGTTCCCCAGCACCGCCTACTCCGTGAACTGTCTCATCACGGATTCGGAGGGACAACCGGTATCCGGCGCGCGGGTGACCTTGTCCTCCACCTCCGAGCGGCCGTATTTTCACACGGCCGTCAGCGACACCCAGGGCCGATGCGGCTTGATGATCCTCATGCCGGGCGAATTCCGTGTCTCCGCCGCCGCCGCCGGCTACAGCCCCAGCGAGGCCACGGTCCAAATCACCGCTTCGTCTCCCCGGGAGCAATCGGTGGCGCTGATCCTGCGTCCGCCCGTGTATTTGCTTTCCGGCCGGGTATTGTCGTCCTCCGAATCCGCGGTCGCGGGCGCCGCAATCACCCTGGCCACGCCGGGACAACATTGGAACGCCCAATCCGGCGCCGATGGATCGTTCCTCTTCGAAGGACTGCCGGCGGGCCATTACCGCCTCACGGTCTCGGCGGATAATTACTTGGTTTCCGAAAAAAGCCTTCTCCTGGACGGCGACCGTGAGGAAGCCATCGTCCTGACCCGGCTCGCCCGGATCGAAGGCGCCGTGCTCGACATCTGGAGCCATCCCCTGCCCGGCGCGGCGGTCTCGCTGACCAGCCGGGGAGAGCGGGGGATGATCTTGTATCGCGCGCCGGTGTCGCCCAATGGGCGTTTCTATTTCACGGATATTCCGCCCCAGCCGGCCACGCTTGTGGCCGAAGCCACCGGCTATCCCCCCGGAAAAATCGAACTGAAGATCACCCATGCCGTCCATGAAGTGACCTTGATCCTTGAAAGCCGGCCAGTCCCCGTTTCCGGAGTGGTATTGAACCAACAAACCCGCGAGCCTATCTCCGGCATCCCCGTCGAACTGCTGGATTTCCGCCTGGGTCAAGCCTTCCAGGTGCAGGCCGCCCGCGCCCAGAGCGGCCCGGAAGGACGGTTCGTTTTCGAGACGGTGCTTCCCGGCCGGTACATCCTGCGCGCGGCCGCCAGTGACACAGCACTCTTCGCCCCGGCTTCCCTGCCCGTTCAGGTACCAATCGAAGGCTTGGAGAACATGACCGTGGAGTTGGAGCCCTTCGGTTCGGTTTCCGGCCATGTCCGGAACGAGAAAGGAGAGCCCATCGCGAACGCCGAGGTCGAGTGGATCGGCCATGGGCAGGCACAACCTCCGGTGCGCACCAACGCGGAAGGCGATTACGCCTTCACTCGTCTTGCCCCGTTCCGCCAAATCCCCAAATCAGGCAAGGATCAGGGGCGGATCATGGCCCACCACTCCGATTACGCGGCGGGATTCAGCGGGCGGCTCGAGTTTTCCGCAGGCGACCGTCTCGAGAACATCGACCTGATCCTGACCTCGGGACTCACGATCCAAGGGCGGATCTCCGACACCATGAACCACCCCATCCCCCAGGCCCAGATCACGATGAAGGTGTACAAGGACCGATCCGAATCGCGCAGCGTGACTTCCGGGCCGGACGGCCGCTACCGGCTCGAGCACGTACCCGCCACGATTCCTGAAGAGGTATACAACGGGCAAAACGGAGTGGCCGTGGCCGTTCGGGCCCCTGGATATGAATACCAGCTGCGCTTCGTGGAAATCGCCGGAGAAACAGTCCTTAACGAGAATTTCATCCTCCACAAGGGAGACATGCTTTCCGGCACGGTCCTGCTCCCTGATGGAAATCCCGCCCGCGGCGCCATGGTCCTCCTCATGGGCGCCGAATTCCAGACCGCCGAAACGGACTCCCAAGGCCGGTTTGTCATCGAAAATGTTTATCCTATCAGCACCTTACAGATCATGGCCTGGTATGGCGATTCCCAATACGTATGGCCGTTTCCCCTGCGATCCACGCGGGATATCTTCCCCACTGGCGCGTTCTTCGCCTATCTGGTGCCCGTGGAACCGGGTTCCCGCGATCTGCTGATTTCCCTGCAACCCGAAGGCGGCATTCTCGGCACGGTGCGGGACGGCGCCACAAACCAACCCCTGACCGAGTTCAAGGCCTCGCTTGGTTATCGGTTCCCCGAATTCACCAACTTCTTGAACTGGTCCCTCCGTGAAGGCGTTTGGGACGCCGGACAGCCGGGAGTCTTTTCGTTTTCCGCCCCCCTGCCGGGCGAATACCTGGTTACCATCGAGGCCGAGGGTTACGTCAACGCCCGTCAGGAAATCGGTTTCGAATCTCCCGGCGTCGTGAAACCGCTGGAAATCCGCCTGACCCGCCAAGGCCAGGGCATCGTGTACGGCGTGCTCCGCCCCTACCATTTGTATTCCAACATCAAGGAACTGCGCCTGACCGGAAATGATTTGGACCGCCCGGCCTATTTCGACGCGGTCTATCCCACCACCCAACCGGAATCGGGACGCTTTCAGATCGACAACGTCCCCCCGGGGCGCTACCAGTTGTTTTGTTTTTATACGATGGAAGGAGGAGCCATGGGGCAGGAAATATTGTCCGAAGTGGAAGTCAACGCGGACCAGGCGACGGATCTCGGCGTGATCGACGTTTCTCATCTCTACATCCACCCCACGCCCTGGCCCACCCGGCCCCGCTGAGTGATCGATGAAAACCAGCTCCAAATCCCCTCTCTCTCTGGGAGAGGGCTAGGGTGAGGGAAGAAAACGCAGGATGGGCTCGCGCGCAGCGTGTAACCCATCAACTCTCACTACAGGTTGCAGGGTGGGCTCATAGCGGCGCGTGGCCCACCATCATTTGGAATACAAGCCACCTACCGCCCCACCCCTTGCCGCACCCACTCCTTGAACAACCGGGGGTAATTGCGCTTATTGAACAGGATGCTGGCGGTCAGGAAACATTCGTGGGTGCAGGAACAGCGGGTCGCGGCGATCCACTCGCGGCAGCGTTGCGTGTTTTCGGAATTCCAAATGGCATAAAAATCATATCCGGTCTCGCGCACGTTACCCAGGCGGGGATGGGCCGCGCCTCCGCCGTTCCCCGCCGGCAGTTCATCTTCCAGCATTTCGCACAGGGATACCGTCCCATCCGAGTAAAGCACGCCGATCGCCGATCCCGCCAGGCAGGGAATATCCGAAGGCTCGCCCCGGGCCACCTGGTTGATGGCCGCGCGCGCCAGGCGGTTCTTGGCCCGTTGGACGCCCGCCTTCCAACTCCGGTCCCGGTCCAGGTGGTACCGCTCGCACCGCTCGGCGAACTCCCGGTACTTGTCGAATGAAATCTCCAGCAGGGAGGGATCATGCACCTTGCCGCGCACGTGATTGACGGACAACCGGTCCACCCCCAACCCGGCCATTTCCTCATACAATTCGTCCAGCTGGGATTCGTTTCTCGCGGTGACGGTCATGACGATGGAGGTCAACAGGTTGGCCAAGCCGGATTTGCATGCGTTCAACCGCTCCACTGTTTCCCGCGCCTTGGCGTACGAACCGGGCAGCCTCCGGATGGCGTCATGCGTGGCCTCCAAACCGTCGATCGAGACTCCCACGTCCACCGCCAACTCCGGGCATAGTTCCAGCAGCCGCCGGACCGATTCCTCCACCCACGCCGGGCGGGTTCCGTTGGTGATGATTCCCATCCGCCGCGTGGCGGCGTGGCGGTAAAAGGCCTGGAGCACTTCGGGCAAGTCTTTGCGGAGAAAAGGCTCGCCGCCGGTCACCCGTACGAAGGGCAAGGGATGGACGCCGCGGGCCACCCGCCCGATTTCCTCCGGGGTCATTTCGTCATGCTTGTTCAATTCCTCCAGATAGAAACAGTGCTCGCACCGCAGGTTGCAGCGCGAGGTGATGTAGTAAATCAAGTATCGCAATCGGGGACCGTTCGCAAACATGCCAGGAGTATACCATGAAAACCACCCCCGGCGAGCGTCAACCGGGGGTGGGATTTGATCGGGTGAATGGATATGTTGTCCCGGCGCGTCACCGCACGCGCAAGACCTGCCCGGGATGAATGGTGGATTTTTGCAGGCGGTTCAAACTCTTGAGCCGCTGGGGTGTGGTTTTGTATTGTTTCGCGATCTCATCCAGCGAATCTCCGCGCTGGACCTTGTACTCGGTGGTTTGCGCGGAAGCCAGGCGGATATCACGGTGGCCGGGAATCCGCAACTTCTCTCCCGGCTTGATCTGGATCGACCGCTTGCGGTTGAAGGTTTTGAGCTCTTCCACGGTGGAGCTGTATTTCGCGGCGATCGTGCCCAACGTGTCTCCGGACTTGACTGTATAGGTGAAGACGATGTCATGCCGCGGCTCCGAAGATGAGGTCGATTTAGCCGGTGCGGCCGCGGCGGAGCGGGCGGTTCCCTGGGAGATCAACAACCGGTCCCCCCGGTCGATCCGGTTGCGCTTGTCGATTTTGCCCGGATTGAGTTGGCGCAGGCGGGTGGTGGAAACGCCGTACCGGCTGGCGATGGCGCTCAACGATTCGCCCGATTTGACTGTGTGATACACGGGGCCGCGGCTGGGAACGGGAGTCGCCTTGGGCGCCGGTTTGGGCGCTTGCACCGTGGGAGTCTGCGCGGCATGGGCGATCTCCACCGGCCGGGGTGAATAGATATCGGGAGGAATAGGCTTCGCCGGTTCGAAGAAGAACGCGTTCACCGCCTTATAGACCGCTTCCGCCAGTTGGTTGCGGTTGCGGGCGCTCCGGATGTATTCGTGCTCCTGCGGATGCGTGCGGAACAAAAACTCGACCAACACCGACGGCATCACCAACTGGCGCAAGACCACGAACCGCTGGGATTTCATGGGCCGTTCGCGCAGCGTGATCCAGGGCAGCCCCGCCACCTCCCGGGTGATCGTGGCCGCCAGGTTGATGCTTTGCTGCTGTACGTAATCCTTGTTCATCAGCAGCAGCACGTTCGACAACTCACTGTCTTTCTTTCCCTCTTCTTCGATCCCCAGCAGGCTCAACTCCTCCACGTCCGGATTGTTGACCAGATCATTGGCGTGTTCTTCGCCCAGGAAATACACCTCGAAGCCCTTGGCGGTTTTCTGACGCGGTCCCGAGATGGCGTTCAAATGCAGCGAGATATACGCGTCTCCCAGGTATTCCTTGGCCAGTTGCACCCGGTAGCTCAACGATGCGGTTTTGTACTCCTCCCGGGTCCGGCCCTTCAAACCGAAAGGCACCGGCAGATAGTCGCCGTAACGGGTCAACAAAGTCAACAACTTTGGATCCTGATCCATCAATTTTTTGATCCGCCAGCCCAGGTCCAGCACCACTTCTTTCTCGGTCAGGCGGGGATACCGGATGTAATCCCCCCCGTCGTTGTCATGGAACGCTCCATGGCCGGGATCCAACACCACCACCTTCCCCCCTTTTTCCTTGTGCTTCTGGATTTCGTCCACCGGGGGAACAAAGGCGTGATTCGGCTCGAACAGGGGTATATCCACCGTCACCATGTCTTCCCAGACGTTCCAAACCATTCCCTCCAGGTTGACGTTGGGATGACAAGGGATCGTGACGGTGAGCGTATCGTAGTGTGAACTATAGGAAATCGAGGCTTTACGGATGTAAGTGCCGTCCAGATGGCAGTCGTTGCTGATCAGACCCGTCTGTACGCCTTTGAGTTCCACGATCAGAATGGGCGCCTTGCCGGTGCGCAACGGGTAGATCTTCGTTTCCAGAGCGCCTTTTTCGGTGATCTCGAAAGCCAATTGCGTGTAATTCACGTAGTCCGCGCACCGGATGACATCCAGCTTGGGAATCGCCGCGCCGTGCGACGGCCAAGCGCCGCTGAATCCAATCGCCAAACCAACGAACACACCTCTCCATCCTCGAAACAAACAACGCATTTTCCTGGCTGCCTCCATGCGACCGCGAAATTCTACCCAGGAGTCCCTCTCATTTCACACACGCATAGATCCTTGTCCGGATCAGACGATTGTTCACCATAGCATGAATCCAACCTGAGTGCAATACGAAATTCTCAATTTATATACAGTTATGGTCCGCGGCTTGATCTGGTTTATCATATCCCTCACTGCGTCCGGGTAGCCCCTCCCAGACACACCGGTTGTCCGAAAGATATTCTTCCGGTTTGCGCGTGCATGGATGGTGAACTGGCAGGCCATCCAATTGCTGGTACGGGTGGAGACCAAGGACCTCCCAACCACAATTCCCTCACCTTGGCCCTCTCCCAGAGGGAGAGCGGATTCTGGGAGTGATTCTGAGCGATCAACTCGAAGAGTCGCCATCCAGCCATCTGAACAAGCGAGCTATTCGATATAAAAGGCACGCATTTGCCGAATGATCCGAAAAAGAAATAAGCCGGCCGCGCCAGCTTATTATCGGAATCTCCGAAGGGAGATTGAGCCCCAGGGAGGGAATCCCCCTCTTATATTTTACTTTTATAATTTTTTAATATGCTCGCGGATTTCATCAAGTTCTTTTTGCAGGCTCTTGGGGATCTCATCCCATTTTTCGGCCGCGTCGATGTATTTCTGATAATACGCCTTGGCCTTGGCCGTCTCTTGCTGCTCTTCGTGGATGGCCGCGATGTTGAAATACAATTCCGGCGCGGTGCATCCCTGGTTTTCCGCCTTCTCGAAATACTTCATGGCCTCTTTCAGATTGCCGTTCTGACATTCCAGCGCTCCCAGGTTGTATAAATCCAAGGGTTCGTTGCCCTTCCAGCCTAGTTCGTTCTTCAACTGAAACGTCTGCTCGGGAGGCAGACTGTAAAACACGGTCCATCCGTAACGCTGAAACGCGTATTCCCGGTTGTCCTTCAACAACTCCTGAAACCGGTTGATTTCATACTCGTACAAGTTGCTCCGCAAATCTCTATCCATTCCGGTTTACCACCTTCCCCATGAAATTGGGATCTTGAATCCCGAGAGCCGCTGTCATCCTATCCATCGCCGCCAAAAACGCAAGATGCTGCCTTTCCCCCGACCTCACGGCCCGAACCACGGGGGCTTACCGGTTACTCCCACGCGCCCTTGACCGGCGTTGCGGCCGTGGGCGTGGCCGTCGCTCACGGAATCGTCGTGGATTGACCGGTGTGCGCCCACGCCGTAGAGTAACCCATCCAGGATCATGAACGAACAATCCCCCGCTCCCCAACTCTCGGTGATTATACCGGTCTACAACGAGGAGGACAATCTCCTCCCGTTGCAGGCAGACTTGCGCCCGGCGTTGGAAGCCACCGGCCTGTCCTACGAGATCATTTACTGCGACGACGGCAGCCGCGACGGCTCGCCGCGCGTACTGGAAGACATCGCCCGGAACCATCCCGGCATCCAGGCGCTGATGCTCCGGCGGAATTTCGGTCAGACCGCCGCCATCGCCGCCGGCATCGATCACGCCCGGGGAAACGTCCTCATCCTCATGGACGCCGACCTGCAAAACGATCCCCGCGATATCCCCAAACTGCTTAAGAAACTGGACGAAGGCTACGACATCGTCAGCGGCTGGCGGAAAAACCGGAAAGATCCGTTTCTTTCCAAGCGCCTGCCGTCCCGGATCGCCAACTGGATCATCTCCTGGATCACGGGCGTCCACCTCCACGACCACGGCTGCACCCTGAAGGCCTACCGGCGCGAGGTGTTGGACCGCGTTTCCCTGTACGGCGAAATGCACCGCTTCCTGACCGTCCTGGGCCATTGGATGGGCGCGCGCATCGCCGAAGTCGAGGTCACCCATCACCCCCGGCTGCGCGGCAAGTCCAAGTATTCGCTGAACCGGATCATCAAGGTGCTCCTCGACCTGCCGCTGCTCGTTTTGTTGGGGAATTTCCTCACCCGGCCGAGCCATTTTTTCGGCGGCATTGGCATGCTCTTCCACCTGGCCGCCGCCGTCTGCGCGCTGGACGTGGCCTACGAGAAATTTTTCGAAGGCGACAAGGCCTCCAATAATCCCTTCCTGTTGCTGGCGGTCTTTTTCGCGCTGGTGGGAATCCAGATCATCATGATCGGCCTGCTGGCGGAAATGATGACCCGGGTCTACCACGAAAGCCAACGCAAAAAAACCTACGTCATTCGGGAAATCATTCACTCCAAGCCGGAATGAAGGCCGAAAGAGGGATTCATCCGGTCAGGTTCTGTTGAGTACACTCAATGTAGCCAAAAATAATAATATGGAACCGTTTAATCGATTGTACGGACAGTAGATATAGCGCAGGGTTTCCCTCACCTTATCCCTTTCCTAGAGGAAGAGGGGATTATTTACTTTTTCGCAAACATCCCAGGGCTTACACCCGGGCTATACTCCTGCCGCGCCGTTGGCGCTCAAAGACATTACTTCACAAGAGAGTGCGAAGTTCCAGAGGGCGAAATCTGTAAGTCAATATAAATCCGACACTTACGCACTTTTGAGATTATATCCAGTGGATTGGTATAAGACCTTGATTTCATATAACTTATGTGGTTCATCCGGGAAGCGCGTACATGATGGGGTTACGTTATTCTATCCACGTTATGATACGGGCGGACACCAAGGTCCGCCCCTAGAAAAAATCCCTCACCCTAACCCTCTACCAAAGGGAGAGGTAATTTAGGGCTATTGGTCGTACCAGATGGATTGGATGGCGATCGTGATTTTTTGAAAAAAAAAAGACACACTCGCCGGATGAGCCATACATACAGAGTTAATCAATCAGACCTAAGCAATGTGAGCGCGGCATGGCCGATTTGTTTCTATCCCCCGAACCGGTAGTGATCCTGGAGAAGCGGTTCCCGTCCGCCTACCGGAATTTCCTGGCCACGGCGCGGACCTGCTATTCCTCCAAGGGCATAGTCCACGACGGCGAAATCGGCGATAAATGGGATTTTTTGGCCAAGAGCCTCTACCAGGCCGGGCATCACACGACACTGCAGCACGCCTATTTCCAATTCACCCTGGACCGCGTGTCCCGCCAGTTCATCTGGTCGTTTCTGCACAGCCATCCTTTTTATAATTCCGAACAGGTGAGCCAGCGGTATGTGGCCGTCAAACCCGGCAACGCGGTCATCCCCGCGCTACCGGGGGCCGCGCTGGAGATTTACCAGGACACCCTCGCCGCGCAGATGGCGCAGTACCGCTTGCTGGGGGAAAAACTCGTTCCCCTGGTGGAGAGCGAATACCGCAAACGCTTTCCCGCGCGATCGCTTCAAGATAAAAAGGTCCGCGCCGACATCCAAAAACGGGCGCAGGAAGCGGCACGGTACGTGCTGCCGGTGGCCACCTTCGCTTATCTCTATCACACCGTCAGCGGAGTGACCTTGCTGCGCTATTACCGCCTCTGCCGCCAGTTCGACGCTCCCAGCGAGCAACACCGAGTGGTGGAAAAGATGGCGCGATGCCTGCTGGAGGTGGAGCCGAAGTTTCAAGAAATACTGGAAGAACCTTTGGAACTGGAAGCCACGCCCGAATGGGTATTCTTCGCGAACCGGCCCGCCGAAGCGCAACACGCCCGCGCGTTCATCCAGGAATTCGATGAAGGCCTGGAGGGGAAGGTATCCCGCCTCATCGATTATAAAACCAACAATGAATCCGTCCTGGCCGGCGCGGTCCGGGAAGTGCTCGGTCTTCCCCGCTCCGCCCTGAGCGACGGCGAGGCCATCGCGCTGGTGCTGGATCCGGGGCAAAACCGGCTGTTGGGTGAATCACTCAACGTGACGACCTTGTCGAAACTCTCCCGCTGCCTGTATCACCCGGCCTATACATTCCGCAAGAAACTGAGTCACACCGCCGATTCGCAGGATCAGCGGCACCGCATGACTCCCGCCTCGCGCCCCATCCTGGCCGCCCATCTCACCGACGAACCGGATTTCATCACACCGGAGTTGATCAAACTCGACGACGCCATCCGCCGGGAATACGAAGAGGGCATGGTCCTCGCCTGGGACGCCATGAACGCCCTCCGCCGCCGGGGCGTGCGGGAGGAATTCGTAGAATATCTCCTGCCCAACGCGGCGGCCGTCCGCTTCACGGAATCGTCCGACCTGCTGAACCTGCGGCACAAGCATGCCATGCGCCTGTGCTACAACGCGCAAGAAGAAATTTGGCGGGCGTCATTGGACGAGGCGCGGCAGATCGCCGCGGTCAATCCCCAAATCGGGCGCTACCTGCTGCCGCCCTGTACGCTGCGGCGGCTCGCCCGGCAGCGGCCCCTCTGTCCCGAAGGCGACCGCTACTGCGGCGAACGGGTGTGGGAATATGAGTTGGAAGAGTACCGGAGGATTATATAGACAAGATCTGTATCCCATGGTTCAACCATGATTTCATCCCCGCGAAAGCGTTGTTCCAGAAAAATGGAAGCGTGGGCATATGTTCTGCATGCAATCCCGAAGAGTTTGTATGCGGCTGGCCAATGCGATCCGTCTCTGATTCCTTCTTCCCGGCGCGGAGGGATTGGCAGGACGCGGCGAAGGATAATTCGGCCGATTGGAGGAATCAATCAACACCTTCCTATCTTCTCCCAATCTGGGAGGAGGAATCGAAAATCCCCACCACGATTTCTCAGGGCCTTTTCCTGGATCCGGGCGTTCAAAAAAGGCGTCCGCCCTTTCCCCCGGTTTCGCTAAACCGCCGCAGCGTGCTATCATTCCCTTTCCTTGCGGGGATCTCCCCCCTCCGAAAATGAAAAGTCATCCCCGATGGGAAAAGGGACGGAGTCCTTTGAATTTCGCCAAAGAATTGAATCCCCAACAACTCGAGGCGGTGACCCATGGAGATGGGCCGCTGCTGGTCCTGGCCGGCGCGGGCAGCGGCAAGACCCGGGTGATCACCTTCCGCATCGCCTGGCTGATCCACGAACGGAAAGTGGATCCCGCGCGGATCCTGGGCGTCACCTTCACCAACAAGGCGGCCGACGAAATGCGCCAGCGGATCCAGAAGCAGGTCGGCCCCCCGGCCCGTGAAGTGACCCTATGCACGTTCCATTCGCTCGGTCTGCGGATTCTGCGCCTGCACAGCCAGGCGTTGGGCTACCGGCGGGATTTTACCATTTACAACGATGGCGATCAGTTGGCCCTGATCCGTACCCTGATCCGCGAACATCCCCAAAAGCGGGAAAAATTCGACGCGGGCATTTTGCTGGCCCGCCTCAGCAATTACAAAAACACTCTGGCGGACGGCCCGCGGGACTACCCCCTTTTCAACGACAAGTACGATCTCGTTTTCGGCGACGTGTTCGAGAGTTACCAGCGGCAGTTGCGCGCCTGCCAGGCGGCCGATTTCGATGACTTGATCCTGTTGCCCATCCGCCTGTTCCGGGAGCATCCCAACATTCTCCGGACCTGCCAGGACCAATACCGGTACATCCTGGTGGACGAGTATCAGGACACCAACCACGGCCAGTACCAGTTCATCTCACTGCTCGCCGCCCGGCACAAGAACCTGTGCGTGGTGGGCGACGACGACCAAAGCATCTACGGGTGGCGGGGAGCGGAGATACGCAATATCCTGAGTTTCACCCACGACTACCCGGGGGCCAAGGTAGTGAAACTGGAACAGAACTACCGTTCCACCCAGGCGATTCTCGACGCCGCGCATCATGTGATCAAAAACAATCCCAAGCGCCAGGACAAACGGCTTTGGACCCGGCACGGGAGGGGACGCAACATCGACGCGTTCCTGGCCAAGGACGAAAACGACGAGGCCAAGACCATCGCCTGGCGCATTCAAACCATCCGCGAACGGACGCAGGCCCCCTGGTTGAGCTTTGCCGTCCTCTACCGCAGCAACGTGCAGTCGCGCGCCCTGGAGAGCACCTTCCGCGTGTGCCGGATTCCCTACCGGGTGGTGGGCGGGTATGAATTCTTCGAGCGCAAGGAGATCAAGGACCTGGCCGCTTACCTGCGCGTGATCCAGAATCCGCGCGACGACCTCAGCCTGCTGCGGATCGTCAACTACCCGCGGCGGGGCATCGGCGACCAAACCATCGTGCATCTGAGCGAACAAGCGCAAAAACAGGGGATCAGCGTATTCGCGGCGCTGCAACGCGCCCAGCGGGATCTCTCCCTCCCCAAGGCGGCCCGCGAGGGCATCCACGCGCTGGTGGAGATGATCGGCGAGCTCCACCAGCACAGCCAGACCGCCCCGCTGGTCAATACCGTCCGGCTGGTGTTGGACCGTTCCGGCTACCGGGACGAGCTGCAACGCTCCATTGACGACCCCATCACCCTGCAGAACAAGATCGACATCGTGGAAGAACTGGTCTCGGCCGCGTCCGCCTATGCCGAGCAGAATCCCGCCGGGCGGCTGCGGGATTTCATTGACTCCATTTCCCTGGGGGACGAGCCCGAACGCAACGGCCATCCCAAGAAACAGCCCTCCGACGCGGTGATGCTGGTCACTTTGCACAGCGCCAAGGGATTGGAGTTCCCCTACGTGTTCCTATGCGGCATGGAGGAAGACCTGCTGCCCCACGGCCGTTCCATGAAGGACGCCATGAACGTGGACGAGGAGCGCCGCCTGTGTTATGTGGGCATGACCCGCGCCCAGCGGCATCTCACCCTGAGCCTCACCCAGGAACGCAACAAGTTCGGCAAGCGGGTCAAGCGGGTGCCGTCCCGGTTTTTGCGCGAGATCCCGCCCGAGCTGATTTGTAAGCAATTCAGCCACAGCCCTTACTTTTTCGACCGCCAAAAACTGCCCAAGGCCGATAGCGAAGCCGGGGAGGAAACCCAGTCGTAAATTCTGGACAACTTCCCGTTCGGAAAATTCATCCAGTTCCCGGGACGTTTTTCCCTTCTCCCCCGATTCAAGGCTTCGTAGAATGACGCCATCCCACCCAGGACTTCACCATCGTAATAATCCTATCCCATGGTTTAGGAGGCGCACGATGAAAGCACGATGGTTGTATCCGGCCGTTATCGCGCTGGTCTCGATTTCCGGTTCTTCGTCCTTCGCGGAGGAACCGCCGAAACCGCAGCTTTTTCTGCTGATGCAGGACAACGTGAAGGTCGGCCGGGAGGAGGCCTACATCGCGGCCGGCCAGGAAGCCAACGAGATGTTCAAGAAGGCCGGCTTCCCCTACATGTCCATGGCTTACCGCCATTCGTCCACGTTTTACACAATCGTCCCCCTAGACAGTTTCGCCGCCTTGGACAAAGGCATGGAAGCCTTCCATAAAGTGGAGCAGTCGGCGGGATCCGAGAAATACAAGGAAGTGGTAAAAAAGGTCAACCAAAACATTCTATCCACTTCCTCCTCGATTCTCGTCGCGCGCCCCGACCTGTCCTACGAACCAGAGGATCCCTTGTTCAATGTCGATTTCACAAAAACGTATAACTCGTACATCGCGACCTACCATTTCAAGCCGGAATGCTGCTTCGATATCGAGGCGGTGTTCAAGGAAATGCTGGCCATGGCCAAAGACAAAAAGGTCCGCATGGCCTACCAGGTTTGTGAAGTGATCTTCGGTCAAGAGACTCCCGCGTTCAGTGTTGTTTTCCCAACCCAAGATCTATCTCAATTCCTGGAGGAAAGCAAAAAAGCCATGGAACAAATGGGGCCGGAATGCGCCGAGATGCGCAAGAAACTCGCAAGTCTGGTGCAGCGGATCGATGAGCAGATGAACGTGGCATTCCTGCCGGAATTGTGTTATTCCCCCGCAGAGCAGTAAGACCAGAATTATTCATAAACCGATTATATGAGTTCTTCCGGTAAGTCCGTACATGGTGGTGAAATAGCATTCCTTGCCCTCGATGGCAGGGGAGGACCTTGGTGACCGCCCTCATCCCGGTGTGAAAGGAATCGATTGTCCTTCATTATGCATCCACTTCCCGGATGATCCTTATTTGTGAAGGCCCCTATTAATTCATTCTAATAATCCCCACAATCATCCTATCCATCCATGTGCGGCGTCTTCGAAAAATCCAATTCATTGAGGAGGTGTGCCATGAAAGCACGTTGGCTGTTCATCCCGGTTTTTGTCACTCTGATACTGATTCCCGGATCCAATTCTTTTTCGCGGGAAGAACCGGAACCGCAGATATTTCTGCTCATGCGGGATGATGTGAAGGTCGGCCAGGAGGAGGCCTACATAGCGGCCGCCAAGGAAATCAACGAGATGTTCAAGCAAGGGAACTGGCCGTATGCGTCCTTGGCTTTCCGCTACTTGTCGTCGTTCTATTACGCGATGCCGATCGAGGGTTTTGCCGCCTTGGACAAAGGGATGGAAGCCTTCCAGAAAGTGGAGCAGGCGGTGGGATCCGAGAAATTCAAGGCATTGATGACACAAAACGCTGAAAATATCCTGTCTTCCTCGACCATGATCATCGTGTCACACCCCGAACTGTCTTACATGCCGGATGAAGCGGTGTTTGAGTTCGACATCATGAAATCCTTTAATGTTTATGTCGTGACCTACTATTTCAAACCGGAAGCCGGATTTGAAATTCCAGGAATATTCAAGGAAGCGCTGGCCTTGCACAAGAGCAAGAAATCCCGCCTGGATTACTTTGTGTATGAAGTGTTGTTCGGCCCTGACACCCCCGCGTATATGGTGGCGATTCAAACCCAGGATCTGCCTCAGTTCCTGGAGGAAAACCCCAAAGACATGGCACTGTTAGGACCCGAATACGCCGCGTTTTTGAAGAAGAACGCGCCTCTCGTGCGGCGGATCGAGGAGATGATGCACGTCGAGTTTCTGCCGGATTTGGGTTATTTCCCCGAGGGGAAGTAAATCCGATACGTTGAAAAACCCACTCCTTGAGATGCAGGCCAGGAAGAAAGGCTTTCCCTCACCCCGGCCCTCTTCCAGAGGGAGAGAGGATAGATGGGCGGGAGGTAATGACCGGCGGTGACATCCTGGTGTTAGGCCACGCCATCGTGGATCATATTGAAGTCCTTCGTAAAACCAATACGTCCCAATACACAATAACTCTCTCATTTCCGCTCCCTCTCCCTCCGGGAGAGGGTTGGGGTGAGGGATATCCGTGGCATCTCCAGGGTTCCTTCATAAGAATCATTTTTCCCTTCCGCTTCCCTGCCTTCTGTTTATCCAAGGGCCGCCCCCGGCCAGGTTTCGGATTTGAGTCCGCGCAGCATGAGGCTTTCGACGGCGCGGCGGGGATCCTTGCCCTCGAGAACAATGGCATAAACCTCGTTGGAAATGGGCAGTTCGGCGTGGATACGCTCTTGCAGGGCAGGGACGGCCTGGACGGTGGTGCGGCCCTCGATGACCATGCCGATTTCTTCCTCCGCGTCGTCGGCGCTGTACCCCTGGGCGATGAGTTCGCCGAATTTCCGGTTGCGGCTGTGTCGGCTGGTGCAGGTGACCACCAGGTCGCCGAGGCCCGAAAGGCCGGTGAAAGTCTCGGGACGCGCGCCCAGTCCCCGGCCGGCGAGGCTCAGCTCGTAGAGTCCGCGTGAGATCAAGGCGGCGCGGGCGTTGTCGCCGAAGCCCAGGCCGTCGGATATCCCCACGGCCACCGCCAGGACGTTCTTGAGCGCCGCGCCGATTTCCACTCCCTTCCGGTCGGTGTTGGCGTAAACGCGGAAGCGGGGCGTCTGGAGGATTTCCTGCGCCTCGGCGGCGAGCGCCACATCCGCATGCGCGGCGACGATGGCGGTGGGCAGGAGGAAGGCCACCTCCTCGGCGTGGCTGGGGCCGGAAAGCGCCAGGACGCCCCGGGCCGCCGGCGTGGAGCGGGCGGCGATCTCCTCTTCCAGGACTTCACTCATGGTGAGCAGCGTCCCGGCTTCCAGGCCCTTGGTGGCGTTGACGATCAGCTTGGGTCCTCCCTGGAGATTTTCGGCCAGCCGCCGGGCGAAGGAGCGCATGAACTTGGAAGGCACGGCCACGGCCAGCAGTTCCGCCTCGGGCATGAAACACGACCAATCAGAGGTGACCGTGACTTCCGGCGGGACGGTCACGCCGGGCAATTTGTGCGCGAGCCGGCGGGTTTTGGCGATTTTCTCCGCTTCCAGGGGATCATTGGACCAGAGATACACCGTGTGCCCCTTGCCGCTGAGCACGATCGACAGCGCGCATCCCCAGGAACCGGATCCTAAAATGCCGATGATCATTTTGATTTTTCCCATGTGTCGATGAAATGCATCATGATACAGCATACTATTCTGTGATTTGTCTTGCTTGGCAATGCCCGGGGAAAAGGTCTCCGCCTGAATCAGGATAGTCAGGATGATTAGGATGATCGGGAGAGAATGGGTTACGCTTGGCTAACCCATCCTACTGGCTACTGGTGCTATTTCTGCTCCCTCTGCCTCCGGGAGAGGGCCGGGGTGAGGGAAAATACAACCATTTTCATCGCATCCCGCGGTATCCCATGGATTCCCGGGATAGAAACCTGGGCCAATTCACTCCATGCCCATCCCTAACAATGATAGGATGACATGAATTCACATCATGTCATGATGACCGCGGATCAAATTTCAAAGGATGTTGGAGCCATGAGTCACGAACCATCCATCCAATTATCGAGACGCGATGTATTGAAAACCACGGGAGCGCTCTTGCCCGCCGGCCTGGCCGCGGGAAGCCTGTTCACTCCCGTATCGAGCCGGGGGGAAGAGGTGAAAATGCCCACCCGCGTGTTGGGAGGAACCGGCCGGGAACTCTCGCTCATGACGTTGGGTTGCGGGCATTTGCGGGCCAGTTTCATGGATCTGGGAAAAGCCGGACAGATTGTGCACCGGGCGTTGGAGTTGGGAGTCAACTCCATCGACACCGCGCCGAATTACGATGAGTCCGAAGATTACCTGGGGGAAATTCTCCAAGGGAAACGGGAGAAGGTCTTCCTGGCGACCAAGAACGAGGCAGCCGCGTACAAGGAAGGCTGGGAGCTGCTGCGGAAAAGCCTGAAACGGCTGCAGACCGAGTATCTCGATCTGGTGTACATCCACAATCTGGGCATGGAAGGCCGGTTCGCGGATGTGAAGGAATTGCTAGGTCCGCAAGGAATACTGGCCGCGCTGGTGGAAGCCAAAAAACAGGGCGTGGTGAAAGCCATCGGCGTCTCCGGACACCTGTATCCGACCCGGTTCAAAGCGGTGCTGGAGCGGGACGAAATCGATGTCTTCATGTGCGCGGTGAATTTCGTGGCGCGGCATCAATACAATTTCGAAGAGAAGGTCTTCGAGCCGGCCCAGCAGAAAAACAAGGGGCTGATCGCCATGAAGGTCCTGGGCGGCGCGGGGAATTGGAGCGGCGGCAAGGCGCGCCTGGCGGATGAGAACCTGGACCTCTGCGTCCGGTACGCCTTGGGAATCCCGGGCGTCTGCTCGGCGAATCTCGGCGTGCGCACGCTCGACGAGTTGGAGGCGGCGGTCCAACGCGTGAGGAATTTCAAGCCGTTCACCGAAGCGGAGAAAAAAACCGTGGAGCAACGCGGCCGCGAGCTGGCCAACGCCTGGGGGCCGATGTACGGCACTCCGGTGGCGTGAGGGGGGAGTGATTTACGAAGGATATGCTTCTGAATTGAAAGATGCATTCATTACCGTTTCCCTCACCCTGGCCCTCGCCCGGGGGGAGAGGGAATGGTTTAGCGGGAAGTGATGATTGGCGGCTCCACACATGGGAAATGCAACGCCCTAGTGCATACCCATTTTCCACATCATGATCCAATACAAATGAGGGAGTGATAAATAGTCCCCTATTTGGAAATCAGAAAACACTTGCGAACGCTATTTCACAAACCACTTTTCGGAAAATGATACGGGTCTCGTTTCTGCTCCCTCTCCCTCTGGGAGAGGATTGGGGTGAGGGAAGAGATGTTTATTTTTTCCTTGTACTTAGCTGGATCTATCTTCTTCCCCGGTAAGCCGATCCCGCCAATCCCCACCGGCTTGGGCTTGCCCGCGGGGCATTTCGCGCACCCGCCCTGTCCCTTCCAGGAGGCCCGGAACGAGCGAAACGCGGAATACCCGCAGGCGGCGGCGATGAGCAATGCGATGAGTTCCTGCCAATCCATGAGGTTCTCCTTTCACCCCAACCCCAGCCGGCAAGCCATCTGATAGGTGATCAACGCGCCCAGGTAGGCCAGGGTGGTCAAATACGCGAAGGTGAATACCGGCCAGCGGTAGGAATTGCTTTCGCGCTTGATGGTGGCCAGCGTGGCCGCGCATTGCGAACACAGCGCGAAGAAGACCATGACCGACAGCGCCACCGCGATCGAGAACAGCGGCCGGCCGTCATCCCGCCGCGCCTGGCGGATGGCGTCGCGGAGGCTGAGCGAATACTCGTCCGCGTCCGCCCCCAGGTTGAAAATGGTTCCCAGCACCGCCACGATGATCTCCCGCGCGGGGAACGAAGCCAGAGTGGCCATGCCGATCCGCCAGTCCCAGCCCAGCGGCTCGGCCAGCGGCGCGATAATGTGCCCCATACGGCCCAGCCAGCTATGCCGGAGATAATCGCCCGCTTCCTGGTTGTTCAGCCGAGCCAAGTGGACCTGATAGGCCTCGATCCGGGCCCGGACCGGCTGCCATTCGGCGGGCATGGATTCATCGTCTTGCAAGCGGATATCCGCCGCCAGCGCCGCTTGCAATGCTTCTCCGCTTAGTTCCGGCCCGTAGCGTCGGGGATCCAAGGCATGCAATAGGGGGAGAAGGTCCCGTTCGTGTTCTTCCCACGCCGCCCGGCGGGCATGCACGTACCCTTCGCCGATGGATGCGGGATGGGGAAAGTACGCCAGCGCCCAGACGACGATCGCCACGCAGAAGATGATGGTTCCCGCCCGGCGCACGAACTCGACGGCGCTGTCGTACACGTACAGGGCCACGGTGCGGGGCGTGGGCCATTTGTACGAAGGCAATTCCATCACAAACGGGGAGGATTCGTTCTTGAAAAAGAAATACTTGATGAGCCAAGCCATGGGAACGGCCACGGTGATGCCGATCAGATAGAGTCCGAACAGTGTCAATCCTTGCAGCCCCACCCAGCCGCCGAGCACCGCCCGGCCGGGAATCATGGCCGCGATGAAGATGAGGTACACCGGCAGCCGCGCCGAGCAGCTCATCAAGGGAGCGACGAGCATGGTGGTGATCCGGTCGCGCCGGTCCTCGATGGTCCGGGTGGCCATGATGCCAGGGACCGCGCAGGCGAAACTGGAGAGCATGGGGATGAACGATTTGCCGGACAATCCGCACTTGGATAGAAGGCGGTCCATCAGGTAGGCGGCGCGGGGCATGTAGCCGCAGTCTTCCAAAATAGCGATGAAGAAGAACAGGATGGCGATCTGCGGCAGAAACACCAGCACCGCCCCCACGCCCGAAATCACTCCATCCACCAACAAACTGCGCAGGGCGCCGTCGGGCAGGAAGCGTGACACGCCGCCGCCCAGCCAGACGAAAAACAAGTCGATGAGTTCCATCAATGGCGACGCGCCGGCATAGATCGCCTGGAACACGAAAGCCATCAGGCCCAGGAAGATCACGGTGCCAAAGAAACGGTGGGTCAGAATTTTGTCGATCCGGTCGGAACGGGTCGGGATCAACGCTTCGGGCCGTTTGACGTACGGATTCAGAAGAGCCGCAACCCACTCGTAGCGGGTTTTGGTTTCGATGGCGGCGAGGGGCAGCGCATAGCCGGCCGCTTGACGGGCGGCCGCCAGTTTCGCTCGAAATGGTTCGCCCAACTGTTCCACCAGCCGTCTTTCGGTATAGCCGCCCGTGTCGATCAAGGCCCGGAACAGTTTGGGCTCCGGGACCGGAACGGCTGGACCGGGCCCAGCCTGGATGGCCTGTTTCAACTCGTAGAGCGCCAGGCGCAATTTCTCGGGAAAAATGGGGGATTCGATCGGCGTTCGATCCGTACGAGCCAACACCTCCCGCAGAGCCTTTTGCAGTTGTTCCACTCCCTGACGGCGGCTCGCGCAAAGCGGGACGATGGGCGCGCCCAGCCGGTGGGACAGCCCCGTGGCGTCGATATGAATCCCCTTGGCTTCGGCCAGATCAGTCATGTTCAGGGCGATCGCCACGGGCAGGCCCAACTCCAGCACCTGGCTGACCAGGTAGAAGTTCCGGGTGATGTTGGAGGCGTCCACGATGGCGATGACGGCGTCGATGGGGTCCTCGCCCTTCTGTTGCCCCAGCAGCACGTCCACCACCACCATCTCGTCCGGCGAGCGGGCCGCCAGGCTGTAAGTGCCGGGCAGATCGAGCAGTTCCACTTCCATGTCGTCCCGCAGGAAGCGGCCGGTTTTCCTCTCGACGGTGACGCCGGGATAATTCCCCACTTTGTGATTCAATCCCGTCAGGGCATTGAACAAGGTGGTTTTGCCGGTGTTGGGATTGCCCACCAGGGCGGCCCGGACCAGGCGGTGGTCAGTGGGGGATGACGGAGTGGCGGCAGCGGACTGGTTCATTCGGTTCATCGATCCATCCGGAAATGAGTGGTGAAGACAGGAGGGTTTTCCGGATCTTAATTATATAATAGCATGCTATTATACTCTACCAATCTCTCTGGAAGGCGGCCTTCCGGCCGCCTCTATATGGAATCCTGACCATGTCGTCGTGGATTTATTCCGTTTGGTCCGCCGCCCCGATTGGTTCCGGCGCGAACGCCAAATCGAGGGGGATCATACTTTCACGGGAAGGATTCGGATACGTGTCGACCGCTACGCCCAGCAGCTGGTTGGCCCGGACACACAGGCGCGAATCGCCGATTTGAAAGATCACGGGATTGCCCGGTTTGATCATGCGCACCCATTGGCCGGGCAGAACGCCCATTTCCCGCAGCCGGGCGGTGACATGGGAATCGCCTTCCACCCGGGTGATGATTCCATGAGTACCAGAGGCGCAATGGCACAGTTGCGTGTTGGACACGTTGCCTTATCCTTTCACCTTTTTCGATGGGGCTTCCCCGGCGGGAATCAGGGGGCATTCCTGAAACCGGTCGGTCTTGGGCATCAGACATTGGCCTACCGGTTCACAGAGAGGACAGGGGGTGTCGAGATCGCAGATATCCTCCATCCGGTCCAATTTCTGCGCAAGCTCCTGAACCCATTTGCGGTTGGACAGCAAGACGCGCAAGAACCGCACCAGCGCGTTCGAGGTTTCCATGCTCAACAAATGTTCCATTTTGCAAGCGTCCGCCCGGGCGGTTTCCGGAGTGATGCCCAGAACGTTCTCGAAGAAACACGTGAGCAGGACATAGTTGTGTTCCACGGTGCGCGCCAGCCGTTCCCCTTCATTGGTCAGCAACAAAAAGCGGTTGGGATCTTCCTTGATCAGCTCCCGCTCCTTGAGATGGGACAGAGCCAGGGAAGCGGCGCCCCGGGAGATGTCCAACAAGTTCGCCACATCCGTGACCCGGGCGTACCCCAACTCGTTCCGGAGATGATCCACCGCCATCAGGTAATGGGCCACCGAATGCGTCAGTTGGTTTTCTTCAAAGGCCCGCCAATACGTGGAATCGTTGGTCAGCACCGTCATCCGCTTATCCCCTGGGTTCCCAAGTGCGGATGAAACCGCCGGGTCCACATCCTGGTTAGCCCATCCTTCATTTTGTTTTAGTAGCATAACACTTGTCCGGCGGATTGACAAGGGGCAACCCGGAAAAACCAGCGGCCGGGATCGAAAATCCTATTCACCTTCCTGTGGAGCGCCCTCCACCCCTCTTCCGGCCTGTTCGGTGTGCTGATTCGCTGTCTTCCCCGCGAAAATGGGAATCCAACGTGAGGATGGATTCCCGGGACGCGCGTAATCCATCAGCCTCCTGGACATCCTGTGCGCCCTGGCCCTCCTGATTCAGGCCCCAAGCCCTCTCCTCTTCCGGGGAGAGAGGGAGTGGAATGGAGAGCGGCATCGTCCTTTACGGCGCCGGGATTTTCTTTCGCCTTCGCAAGGCGGCCAAAATCCCGCACAAGAAAATGACCGTCAGGATCGCGAGAGGGTTTCCAATCCGGGAATCCCACGCGCGGGGCCGGTTTTCCAACGCGGCCGCGAGCGCGGTCAGACGTTCCGAGGTAACCGAATGGGCCCGGGCGGCGGCCACGGCTCCTTGCGCCACCTCCACCCGCCCGGTGAGAAACGCCGACCAGCCCAGCGCGGTCAACGCCGCCTCGGAAAACCATTCGTTTTGGTCATGCAACCGATCGATGGTCCGATAGGCCTCCTCTGGATTCTTCAATTCCAGATACAGCAAGGCCAGGGGCACGAGCACCGTCTGATCTTCGGGATCGGCCCGGCGCGCGAGTTCATACAGCCGGGCGGCCATCGCGTGGAGTCCCAGCTGCACGAATTCCCGGGCCAGGACGAGGTGTTCTGGAAAAGTTTTCGGCCCTTCCCGGATCAAGTAATCGAGAAACGCCTTCTGGCTTTCGCCGAGTTTCATCAGGCGTTGGGCCGCATCCAGGCGGCCGCGGGCCTCCTCCTTCCGCCCCAGGGCCTGGTACGCCGCGCCAAGCCGGTTGTGGATTTCCGGGATGAAAGGATTCACTTCGAGCGCGGCCTGTAACCGGGCTTCCACCGCGCGCCACTCGCCCCGCTGCGCTTCGATTTTGGCCAATTCGATGAGGGCAATAAGATGCCCGGGCCGGTGTGCCAAGGCTGTCCGCAACAGGGGCTCCGCCTGGCGCGGATCGCCGGTAAGAACCAGAATCCGTCCCTTGAGGGCCAGGCAGTCGGGATCGTTTCCGTGTTGCGCGAGGACTTCCTCCAACTCCTTCAGCGCGGCGGATAAATTTCTTTGTTTCACGAGAATGGCGGCGGTTTGATATGCATACCGCGGTTTATCCGGATGCCGGTTCCGTAAATCGCGGTAAGCGGCCAACGCCTCTTCGTCGAGATCCAGCCGCAGCCGCGCCTCGGCCAGGGCGTTGGCGTAGGTTTCGTTGTCCGGCGACAAGCGGAGCGCCTGTTCCAGGTGGATCACGGCCTCGGGATCATCCGGTTTGAGAATACCTAACAGGATGGCGGTATGATAATGATATTCCGGATGGCCGGGATCGTTCCGCAGCAGATCTTCAAATGCCTGGATGGCCTCGGGAAACCGGTGGGAATCTTTCAACGCCAAGGCGCGCGGGAAGGCCTCCGCCGTGGACGGATGGGTAGATTCTACCGGGGCGGGCGGAGCGGCCCCGGGGGATGCCGGACGGCTTGCAGCCTTTTCGTCTGCCGGACCGGTCCATGAATATCCCCCGGTCAGGACGGTCAAAAGCCAAAGGGGAATGATCAACCGGTGCATGAGAGATCGGCTAGGAGGGTGATTTCATTGATTTTCGACACTCCTCCAGAAGAGTTCGCATATCGTCCCAATCCGTGGATTCCGGCTCGGCATACACGCCTACAAGAAACGGTTCCTGGAGGGATATCAAGCACGTCCCCAAGTAGGGATTGACGGCCGCGAAGCAAAACGGGGATGAGACGCCGGCCAGCAGAAAACACTCCAAAGCCGCCTTTCACCGCTCCCATATCGAACGGAACCAGCGGGATGATCAACGACGGATCCCGCGCGTTTTTGTGGCGGGCATGTGCCAAGGCTCGAAAACCGTACGAAAGCTACAGTCCCGCCGCTCCTTCCACGTTCCGGTAGAGGTTCTCGGGGGAGTGCGTAGCCGGAATTTCGGTCATGATCCATCCCGTCATATTTCCCAAACCGGGGACGAGATTCAATACCCCCTTGCCTTGATCGGTTCGTGGTTCCGCGGCCTGAGTCCCCCAAATCAAATGCCGACCAAGGAAGAGAACGGTATATCGGACGGCGGTAAGTTGTGGATTCATGGTATTGATTGTTTCGCTCCCCGGGCATTGAAAACTGTAATCCCGGAAGGGACATGATTAATATCATCCCCTCCCCCCAAATCCGCTCCCTGAGAGTGAGGTCAATTTGAGTGGATACCGGATGCACACGGAATGAAGATGGCCCTCATTGTCCAAAACGCGAAATCGTTCACCCGAATCCTTACAAATAGACCGCGATGCCGTTCTCGCGCAGATATTCCTTCAGCTGGCGAATGCCGATCAGGCGGTAGTGGAACACCGAGGCGGCCAGGAGAATACTCGCGCGGCCCTGGTTTACCGCGTCCAGAAAGTCGTCTAATTTTCCTGCCCCACCGGACGCCACCACCGGCACGGAGACCGCATCGGCGATCGCCCGGGTGAATTCCAGGTCGTAACCGGCCTGGGTGCCGTCGCCGTCCATGCTGGTGGGGAGAATCACGCCCGCGCCCAGATCCTCGCATTGTCTCGCCCAGACGGCCGCATCCTGGCCCACGGGTTTCGTGCCGCCGGACACCACCACTTCGAAGCCGGAGGGCATGGCCGGATTGCGCCGCGCGTCCACGGCCACGGTGATTCGTTTGGAGCCGTACTTCTGAGCCGCCTCGTGCACCAGGGCGGGGCGTTTGACCGCCGCGCTGTTCATGGATACCGTGTCCGCCCCCGCCTCGAGCAGCAGATCGATGTCTTCCAGGGAGGAAATGCCCCCTCCGACGGTGAGGGGGATGTCAATCACGGCGGAGACGTTTTTCACCCATTCCAGGCGGGTCTTGCGGTTTTCGAGGGTGGCGGCGATGTCCAGCATGGCCAGTTCGTCGGCCCCCTCGCTTTGGTAGAAGGCGGCGTTTTCAACCGGATCGCCGGCGTCTTTCAAGTCCACGAAGTGAATACCCTTGACCACGCGGCCGTTTTTCATGTCGAGGCACGGCATGATTTTGACGAGGGACATGGATGTTCCTTTCCAGGATGAGGGTGCGGGAATCCGCGGGAAATCATGACAAGTCCGGAGGGAAATATCCAGGGGGGGGAGAGAAATATCGAAGGCGGGATCCGGAATTCACCGCCGAAGCGTGGCGGGCGCGAAGGCCAGCGAAAACGAGGGGGTTTCAGGGGTGTCTGTTATCCCGTGTGGATTTATCCAGGTTTTGAGATAGTGGTCATCAAGACCGTTGGGAAAAATGATCGGATTTCACTGGGAGGGGAATATGCCGGGCGCCATGCGGTGGTCAACGAAAACGGGCCGTGGGGGAGAAAAGTTGGTGGTTTCTCATTTCAAAGCCTCGATAATTTCGGGAACCGAGAGGATGTCGGTCACCCGCACCCCGAAGTGGTCGCCGATCACGATCATTTCTCCCTTGGAAAAAGGCTTCTGGTTCACCATCAGGTCCACGGGTTCGCCGTTCAGTTTTTGCAATTCCAGGACCGAGCCGGGGCCCATCTGCAGCACATCGCGTACCGTGGCCGCCGTTTTCCCCAGTTCCACGCGGATTTCGAGTTCCAGGTTGAGGATGATTTCCAGATTGGTGACATCCCCCATTACCTCCCCGTCTTCGAAGGTTTCGAAGACCGCCGGTTGGACGCGCACCTTTCCTTCCCGCACCGGGGAGCGCCGCCAAGTGGGCCGGTCGCGGCCGGATTCCCCTTCGCCGGGGGCGGCTTCCTCATCCGATTCGGGAAACTCGGAGAACAGGGATTGCCCCTCCGCGCCGGTCCGCGGCTTTGAAACCTTGGTTTTACCCAAGCCCGCCCGCATGAGAACGTCAATTTCTTCTTGTGTCAGGATAGTGCCCATGATTCGTTCCACGTCTCAGCCATGGAATTGCCGCCCCCGGCCACGAGGCCGGGACGCATACAGTATACCAGTATATCATGGTCCGGGTGGATTTGGGTAACGGCTCGAAAATACGTACCGGCCGGCGGCAGGCGGTTTATATTTTCAACTTTTTCCGCCATTTGAGGTAGACATCGTGGGCGTAATGGAAGACGGCTTCGTAATATTCGTTCCAGTCGTAGTAATGTTCCTTGAAGCCTTCGGGCGAGATCAGCGAGCGGCCCAGGGAGTCTTCGCTCCCGCTGAAGGGGATCATTTGGTCGACAATGCCAATGAACTGGACGCCGTAACCGATCGGGTAGGGATAGGGGCAGTTGGGCGGTTCCGGGCCCATGTGTTCGATGCGCACGACGCCGATCATCTTGATGTGGGAAAGGGTCACACCCACCTGGTTCAGGGCCTCACGGCGAAAAGTGTCCTCGGGGGTTTCGCCGATATCGATCCGGCCGCCGACGATCTCCCAGCCGCGTCCGGGGACGTTGGCCAGCACGACTTTGCCGTCGTGGAAGACAAATCCGCCCACGATGCTGGTCAGTTCCGGCGTGGGATAATGTTCCGTGGCCTCGAAGCTGATGATGCTTTCAGTGCCCCAGCGGGTAGTGGGAAACACAAGAGCCGCCCGGGAGGATCGTTTTTTCGCGGGGGCGGCTTTCGCGCCGGTTTTGACCTCCGATACGGTTTTGGGGCTGGAGGTGGTTTTTTTCTTACCCATGGGCGGGATTTTGGGTTTGCTTGATTCCTTCACCGGCGTCGCGGCGGTTTTTTTATGGCTGGCCTGCTTTCTTTTGGGCTTATCCACCACTTTGGCCATGGATTTGGCTGCGGTTTTGGGGACCGCTTTCACTTTGAATCCGGGTTGAGCGGCCGCGCCGGTCACGAGGAGATGCTTCACGGGATTCCGGGCTGTTTTATCCGGTTTTTTGACGCTTGCAGTCTTCTTCGCCTCGGCTCGTTTGAGCAAAGGGCGGGGGGTGGCTTCCGGTCGGGTTTTGGGAGAGGGTACGGATTTCGGGGACGTGGGAACCGATTTCAGGCCGGTTTTCTTGTGCGGCCGGGGGGGAGGAAACTCGGATTGGCCTTTTTCCGCGCGGATTTTGCCAGACTCATGACTCTTTTGGCGGAATTCAAGTGCTTTTTCGTTGCTGGCAGTCATCGGATTGAACTCTTCTCTGGTGAGGATCGGTTCGTCATGGATTCCATTTACTCCAGTTCCCCTCACACCCTTGGCCCGGCACGCCACCCCCTCATGTTCCCGATTCATTCAGCTTGCTTCATTCAATATTACATTATATGCGATACGATGTCATTTTGGCAATCCACATTCGTCCTATGTTTTTTTTAATCGTAACACGAAGCGGATCGATCTGAAAAAAATCTAGCATATTTATATACAAAATGAATGTCACTCCCGCTTCCAGAGGTATTTTTTTTACACCGGACCAGGCTATTGTCATAATTTTATTTTTTTTAAAAACGAATGACCGGCTTTTCGGTTATGAGTTTTTCACCCCAAAAGGCTACCGGCGGACAAAAGATAGTACGTATTGCTTTTTGTAAGTCATTTATTTACAATATATTATGGCAGAATGGATACAGCCGGTGTCTTTTTCATATCCATCTTTCCGCGGATCGGGTATGATGGATCGGGAAGCAAAGAGCAGGAAAAAATTACCTATGGCTGCATTGGCCCGCTGTTGTTTTTTGATCATCGTCATTCCGCCTGCCGGGGTGTTGTTTTATTTCAGTTTGTACAATCCGGTTTTTCTTGATGCGTTTCCAATTTTTGTCCATTTATTGTTGTTGATAACCATGACGGGAGTATGGCTCGCGGGGTGGGGATTGAGCCGCCTGCTCCCGCCCCAAAATCGATTTAAGTTACTTGTTATCAAATGGTTAGAGTTTATTGGAAACATCCGCGTGTTCCTCGGCGGATTGGGGATCGTCTGCATTACATATATATGTTTATTCACGATCGCGTATGCGTACAATCGGCCGCCCTACCTTGACACCGGACCGCGCCTCGTGATCATCGGTTGGGACGGCGCCACCTGGGACCTGCTCGATCCGCTCTTGGTTGAGAGTAAACTGCCTAATTTGCAAAGACTTATGCAATCGGGCGCACGCGGCGTCCTCGAGAGTCTTGAACCGATGGAATCCCCCGCGCTGTGGACCTCCATCGCCACTGGCCTTCCCCAGGAGAAACATGGCGTGACCGGATTTTTCGCCACCCGGGCGGATCTGACCGCGCCACGCGTATGGGATGTCGCGGCTGCCCATGGCCTCCGGGTGGGACTTTACGCCTGGCTGGCCACTTGGCCGGTCCATGACGCCTTCGCGTTCGTCATTCCCTCCTGGATGGCGCGTTCGCCTGAAACGCGGCCTCTGGATTATGCTTGTGTTCAGGAACTCAAACTGGAACAGGACCGCAATGGCGGACCGGTTCATCCCTTTCGCGCTCTGTGGGAGTGCGCCCTTCACGGCGCGCGCCTGCGGGCCTTCCGCCAGATGGCCGGATTTCTGGCGCGGGACCAATTCGGATTGCCCGAGGAAGAACGCTTCGCCGCCAAAATGCTGTCCGAAGTCCGGCTGGAAACCGATGTGTTTCTCGCCCTGCTGCGCCGTTTCACTCCCGATGCCGCCACCTTCACCTTGTATGGCACTGATAAACTCGCGCACCGGTATTGGCATTATATGGAGCCCCAGGCTTTTCCCGGCATGGAATGGCCTAGTAATCCAAAACTGAAAACCGCAATTCGGGATTATTACCAGGAGGCCGACCGCGCGCTGGGCCGTATTCGGGACGCGTTGCCCCCCAGCACGCACTTCCTGTTGCTTTCCGACCATGGGATGAAAGCCGATCCCGCCGCCCCCCGCCAGTTTTTCGTCGATGTGCCCTGCCTGCTCGAGGCCCTGAACGCGGCCTCATTTTTCCGCCATTCCACCATTCAACGCAAGATCGTTCTCGAACCGGTTATTCCCGATCCCACATTGACCCGCACCTTATTGGAACGTCTCCGCCGTGTCCATTTCCCCGGCTCTTCCGATCCGGTCTTCGAGATGGAACTGGATGATGAAGGCCGGATTCTGTTGCAGACCACTTTCTCTCTCTCCTGGCATGCGGAATCACCCCTGCTAATCCATGATACCATCCTCATCGAGGGCCAAATCCTCCCCACCCGGCGCATCTTTTTCGAGAGGACGTTCTCCGGCGCCCACGATCCTCACGGGATTATCGTCCTTGTCGGCCCCGCCATCACTCCCGGAACCACAATCCAGAATGTAACGCTGCTCGACATCGCCCCGACCATGCTTTATTTGTTGGATTTACCGATCAGCGAGGAACTGCCCGGCCGGATCCTCCTGGAGGCGGTGTCCCCCTCTTACCGTCAGGCCCACGCGCCCCGTTCCACCCCGGCCTATCCTCCCTTGCCGGCCGCCGGAGAAAAACCGGAAGTGGATTGGGAGCCGTTTCTGGAGCAGCTGCGAGGAGTGGGGTATGTGAGATGAGAGCGAAGAAATCGAGGGGCCGCAACCGGAGGGACCCATCGCGGCGCGCCCCGGCCGTGAAAGGGATTCTGATTTTCCGGTTCATCCGACAAGTGCGTACCCGCTGGTGAAGAAGGCATTCCATCCACTCGATGAAATTCGGGCGGACACCAAGGTCCGCCCCTACAATAATTCCCTCACCCTAATCCTCTCCCAGGGGGAGAAGGAATTATGCATTTGATCGTCCTTTTCCCAGGACGTTGCCCAGGGCGCAATTCTAACGCGCCATTGGCGCTTGAATCCCAGTACTGAATTCCGGTGAATCATCATGTAGTACGAAAACTCAACAGGACCTAATAGTGGTTGTGGCGGGTTTCGAGGCGTTGGATCCATTCAACGGATCCCCTCAAGGTGAATGATGAACCGCCCCAGCCGCAAGAATCCACTTTCATTCTCACGGAGAGTTTTTATGATAGACGGATGAGCGTGGGTACGCATGCGAACGTCCCCATGCATCGGGAAGCGGTACGGTTGGGTTCCCGATTGCCATCGGAGAGTGATACGGCCATGGACAAGAGAAAAGAATGGATCAAATGTTCCACCATCGTGGTTGGCTTTTACCTGATCGTTTACGTGCTGCTTGTCTATTTTTTCCCGGAATTCTTCTCGGGACTTTGGCATCTGGGATTGGTCCTGATCTGCCTGGTGATGGCCGCCGCCGACATCTGGGGCCTCCACTGGCTCATCTCCCGTTATGAAAACCCGGAAGGGGATGATTACCCCTAATCACTCCGCTGGCCGCGTTATTTATTTTTTCTATAATCGGCTTCATCCGAATCCAGCGGCAGGCGATCAATTTTAATAACAGGAGTTGCTCCCCTCTTTCTGCGGGTGAAAATTGGAGTGAAGGAAGAATCATTGTAACTGTTTTCGAATTTATAAAACAATTTGTAAATTGCGCATTCCATCCAAAAATAAGATCGTTTTCATTTTGTAGTTATTTCTCGAGGGCCATCAATGACTCATTTCTACCCCCTTTACTCATCTCTCCCACTCAGACGCCGGTTTCACCTGAGCCCAAATCGGGGTATCATCCTTGGGCAGGCGTACGGGTATCCCCCCGGGGCCGGTTCAATCGGATTTATTTGAACATATTGATTCGCTTTAATTTGCATTGCGGTGGCGGCGGTTTCCGGCGGCTGTGTGTGACAAGCGGTTTCGGCGGCCGGTCTTCCCGGGCTGGGTTGGCTATTTCCGGCGCGTGATGGATCATCGGCTGGCTTAACGGTATCGCGCCGGATGGTTGGCTGGATGATATTCTGATGATTGAGGGCAGGTGGCCCATGGACCCCGGTCCATTCTTCGAGAAAAACCTCGCGACGTTGAAATCGGTCAATCCCCGCCAGGGCGAAATCATCGCCGGTTTCGCGCCGAAGGTGGAGCACCGCCTCTATCCGGTCACGCCCCTGGGCGTGGGATTCTTCAACGTCAGCGTCCCGCGTCCCCCCGAACCTCCCGCCGCCCTGTTTCTCACCCCGGAGCCGCGCAACGAACTTGACCAGTGGCTGGCGGAGCCCCTGCGCGAGGCCGAGTGGACGCACGCCGTCATCCTGCTGGGCTTCGGCATGGGCTACGAAGCCGGCCGGATCCTCGCGGCGCTCCCTCCACGCGGGATCCTGGCCATGGTTGAACCCGATCCCCTCCAATTTTTCACCGCTTTTCATCACACCGATCTCACCGTCCTCCTGGGCGATCCGCGCGCTCATTTGTACGTGGGGCAAGCAGCGGACCAGGCGGTGGAGAGCATCGGGCGGGACCTCGAATGGTCCCGTTTTTTGAACCTGCCGTACCGGGTGTGGGCGATTCCTTTACTCGAGCGTGTCCATCCCGGCTTCGCGCGGCAATTCCACGAAGCGTGGCAGGCCGCCCGGCAGCGGGCCGCGCAAAGCCGCCTGGACCGAATCGAATACGGGAAGCGGATCGTGGTGCACACCATCGCCAACGCCGGCGCCGTGATCCGGTATCCCGGGGCGTCTGTGCTGTTTCACCATTTTTCCGGCATCCCGGCCGTCCTCATCGCGCCCGGCTCCTCGCTCGACAAGAATTTCAACCTGCTGCGCCAGCTGCAGAACCGCCTCCTGATCGCCTGCGTGGACGCCGCCTATCCGTTCCTCCGCGCCCACGGCGTTCGCCCGCATCTCGTCTTCAGCCTGGAGACCCCCGAGCGCGTCCTGTTGGCGTTACAAGACGACGTCCCCTCCGCCATTACCTACCTGGCCGCCGATCCGCGGGCGCATCCCGATATGCTCCGCCATTTTCATCCACGCGTGTTCCTGGCTGCGTGGCACGCGACCCGCGAACCGTTGGGCCGCCCCGCGCCGCTCAACCGGATATCCGAGCATGTGGAGCCAGGCAACGCCGTATACCAGTGGCTGCAATCCCTGTCGGGGCCCAAGGGGGATGTGTATGGGCCGGGCGGGGCGGCCGCCATGGGATTCCACATCCTGGCGCGCATGGGCTGCCAGCCCATCATTCTCGCCGGGCACGACCTCCCCCTTCCCGGGGAGCCGGCCATGGGGGAAGGAGATGCCTCCCGGCCGCTGGAATACCCGGACGTTCCCGTGGATTCCATTCTGGAGGAGGCCGCGGCAACGTCGAACGGCGCGCCCGGACTGTACCGGCAATGCCTCGAACACGAGATTGCCCGCTTTCAAGTGCCGGTCTACAACACCAGCGCCGGCCTTATCATCCTGGGGACCATCACCAGCCGGTTGGAATCGATCTTCGCCGAGTTGCCCAACCGCGTCTTCGATCTGCCCCGCCAGATCGCGGCGCTGCACGCCCCGTTCAAGCCCCGGATGGACACCATCGATCTGGGACGCGAATTCGCGCGGGCCGTCCAGCGGCTCGAAGCCCTGGTGAAGACCGCCCGGGCTGGCCTGGACTTGCTTCCGCCGGATCTGGAGTTCAATCCGGCGGCGGGGCGGGGCAAGGATCTGCTCGAACGGCTTGAACAGGCCGTGTCTCTATGCCATGCCGGACATACCGAGACGTTGGGATGGCTCGAGGAACTCTTGCAACTGTCCCGCTTCGAAATCGAAGACAACCGCTGGCGCGCGTACTGGCAATCCAACGAGGAGGCGCGGCTGAGCGATCAGTTGTATCATCAGGCGCGCCTGCTGGACGCGTATATCGGCCAGGCCCGGTTGTTGATCTCGCTTATGGAAGAGCAGCTGGAGCGGTGGGAAAACCAATAAGCCGCCGCACGGCCTGCACCATCCGGTCCGCTAGAAGTCCCACGAGCAAGGCGAAATAGGGAGTCAATACGAAGCGGATGCGGTTGTTCTCCCGGTGGAGGCAAAAGGTCCCTTCGAAGGTTACCATCAGCAGGGTGATCAAGACGAATAACAAAACGATGCGGTCCACGGACGAAAACCGGGTGATATGCCCGGGCAAGAGCAGCAGGACGATCCCGCCCAGCGCCAGCGCCGGCAGCAGCCAACAAAAGGCCGTGAGACGGGGATCCCCCTCGATCTTTCGCAACTGGTTGATGAAATCCTCCTCCGGCCAACCCAGCAGCCAGTGGTTCCACTTCACCATCCCTTCCAGAAAAACCGGATTTTGTCCCCGGAAATAACGGTAGTTCCATGCGGGGAGACAAAACCGCCGCCATGCTTCGGCCACCGTTTGGAGGTAATACCCCGGAGCGGCCCGGATTAACACGCAGGCGTCCCGCAGGTTGGTCCGGTTGATCATCAAGTACAGGCCGTGATTGCGGTTTTGATCGCCATCGCTTTTCAACATCCGGTCGAGCACCGGGACTCCCCAGGTTTGGTTGGGATCCACCTGGGTATACCCCCGGTAGCTCTCGATGGGGTAAAAGGGATGCACGTACGAGAGGGTCGAGAGTTCACCCTTCAGCACCAGGTCCCGCCGGATGTCGGGGGGAACCAAGCGGGTCATAACCATCAGGTTGGGTCCCAGCCAGGTGCTGGTGGCCCAAGTTCCGAAGACCAGCCAGTTTTTCAGGTACAACAGGAATACCAGCGCGAGCGGGACGGCCAGGGCTTTCGCCACATCAAGCCGCCGGTCTTTCAGATGCATCCAGGCCAGAGCCGCCGCAAAAACGAACCAGCCGAATTGAAACAACGAACGCAGGTAGACCAACACCGCCAGGAGGCCGAAAAACCAGATCCCGTTGCGGATCGTGGGCCTCTCCAGGTAGATATGCATCCGCACCGCCGACAGCCCCAGCAAGGCCATCACGGGGAAAGTGTACATCAGCCAGTTCTCATATAGGAACCACGAAGGCGAGATCAGGCACAGGCTGGTCACTCCCAGCGCGATGGGCGCCGCAATGTGGAACCGTAACTGCAGATGAAGCAAAGAGCAGGCCGCCACAAGCCCGAAGGCGAGATAAACCGCCCCGTACACGCTGTACGCAGATCCGAAACTCCACTTCTCCACCAGGCCCAAAAAGCCATTGAACAGGGGCGGCTGCATGTGGAGATACCAAAGGCTTTCGAGGAGGCGGTGTTTTAACAAATCGAGATCGATCACTTGCCAGAACGAGAAGATGTCGGCGTCGAACACCCCGCCCAGGCCGTAATACAGAGTGTGGACCGCCACGAACACCGCCAGGAGGAGGGAATGAGCAATCCAACGCCCCCGCCAGAAATCCACCGTCCGGCGGAGAGCGGCGCGGCCATCAGCAGCGAGGCGGTTGAAAAGGGAATCCATGAAATTTCGATATAAATATTGATGCATCAATACGTTACGTAATAGACCATTTCAAATCGGTTGGATCGAGAATACGGGTGGGACCCGGCTTCGTCAATCCATACATGGGGAGAGGGGAGATACATAGGGAGTTTGTCGATGGAAGGGGCACATGGCAACGCGTCCCTGTACAAAGCGGCCGAACCGGATGAAACAGCATATTAATTATAGTTCTGGTCAAATTATAGAATTTTAAAATAATCTCATGCCGACTCCCATTATTCCCTCCGATCTTTTTTCGGGAGAGCATTCCGTATTCCGGATCCGCGTTTCGAGAGATAATGAGGCTAGGACACGCGATCTTCCAGCAAAATTTTTGCGGTTCAAATGCCACACAATCCTCATTTCTGAAAAGTTATAACTATTTGATATAAATGAACATAGAATAGAAAGAAGCAGGAGGAAGCCAGCCATGGCATATTGACAGATCCGCCAACATGTGATATTTTTGGCATGAAAATTTAATTGAGAGTTATAATAGATCCCGGATGTATTGCGATTGGTCGGATCCAACCTGGATAATCACCATAGAAAACGAAAGGCGCGGTTTAACAGGCAGTCTAAATGGATCAACGGTTACAACTCCAACAAAAAATGACCCAGCGGCTGATCATGACGCCGCAAATGCAGCAGTCGATCCAACTGCTGCAACTCTCCACCCTGGAACTGTCCGAACTGCTCCAGGAGGAGATGGCCGAAAATCCCATGTTGGAGGAAGAGGAGTTCACCGGCACATCCGATCTTTCCACCGAGGAACCGGAAATCACACCCGAGGATCTGGACGGTGAGGCCGGTGAGCGGGAGTTGGGGCATATCGAACTCGATCAAAACTGGACCGATTATTTTACCGACAGCAGCGACCTGGGTTTCGTGGGCAATGGCTCTTCGGCTTCCATCGAGGAAGAGGGGGACGAAACCACCATGCAGATGGCGCAGGAAGAAACCCTCAAGGATCATCTCCTCTGGCAGCTGGGGATCTCCATCAACGGCGAATTGGAATTCCAGATCGGCGAATACATTATCGACCATCTCAACGAGGACGGCTTCCTGGACGTGACCGTCAAGGAGATCGCCGAGACCTTCAGCCAAACCGAGGAAAAGGTCGAAGCCATCCTCAAGATCATCCAGGGCTTCGATCCGTCGGGGATCGCCGCCCGGAATTTGCAGGAATGCCTCGAGATCCAGTGCCGGAACCTGGAAATCGATGACGATGATATCCTCGCCGTCATCCGCCATTATCTCCCCCTGCTCGAACGCCGCCGGTTGAAGGAAATCGCCCGCGCCCTGGGCGTCACCGAAACGCACGTGCAGGAAATCGCCGACATCATCAGCGGCCTGGATCCCCGGCCCGCGCGCCAATACCACCACGAGCCGGTGGAGTACATCACCCCCGACGTTTTCATCGAAAAAGTGGACGGCGAATGGCAGGTGCGCGTCAACGACGAAGGCTCGCCCCCCCTGCGCATCAGCCGCAAGTACCGCGAGATGCTGCAAAACAAGGACGGCATCACCGACGAGGAGTACGAGTTCATCCGCAAGAAATTCCAGTCCGCGATCTGGCTGATCCGCAACATCGAACAACGCCGGCGCACGCTCTACCGCGTGACCAAGGCCATCATGGACAAGCAGATCGGCTTCTTGGAGGAAGGCGTGACCTCCCTGCGCCCCCTCAAGCTGCGCGACATCGCCGACGAACTGGGCATCCACGAAGCCACCGTCTGCCGCGTGGTCAACAAAAAATACGTTCAGACCCCCCGCGGGCTGTTCGAACTCAAGTATTTCTTCTCCACCGGCCTCGACACCTCCGGCAGCGACGACATGTCCGCCAAGAGCGTCATGGAGATCATCCGCACCCTGATCGAGGAAGAAGACCCGCGCAAGCCCCTCTCCGACCAGAAAATCACCGAAATCCTGCACCGCGACTACAACCTCAACATCGCCCGCCGCACGGTCGCCAAGTACCGCGAGAAGATGGACATCCTCCCCACCAGCAAGCGCAAGCGGGTGTGAGGGGGGGCGTGATTTTTCCTGGATTGGTTCATTGGTTGAAACTCCCCGATCGATTGTTCATGCAAGGCTTTCCCTCCCCCTGGCTCTCTCCCGCGCGGGGAGAGAGTGATGTTCATGAGGCGGTCATGTGATGGGTTACGCGCTGCGCGCCAACCCATCCCACGGATGATCTTATAAAAAACGCTTTCTTTAATTATTTAATAATGTCAAATGATCACACTCCGAAGAAAATTCTCTATTTCGATCATTATTTGTTCCACGGTTTCAGGCCGTTCCTTGCATCGCAAGGCCCATTCTCGACCCGGATGTAAAGTGTCCCACCGTGAGCGGACTTGGTTGTATCTTCCCTTCCCAGGATCATGATTACCGAAGCCGTCGATAATTTTGTTCCAGAGGGGAGAGAATTTCGCGATTAAAAGAGATTCCCCCAGAGGTATCCAGATGTCATCCACAACTAAAAATCGACATACAAAATCCTCGATCCGAAGATTCTGGGCTTGTTGAATGCTGGTGGCATGCTCATTCAAGCGATTGTGCAAGGCAAATCCTGGATTGATATCCAATCCAAAGTTCCCTTTTCTAGCGCCAGCTGGCACCGCCTTGCCGACATAGATGGGGATTTCGGTCCAGCCTCCTCGCGATAGAAATTCATACCCTCGGAAATCCCCTCGGTAATAAATCGCATAGATCCCCGCTCCGTTAAAGGGTTCGATTTCATTGAGAGGAATTTTCTCTTGGGATAAAAGAGCATCCGCCACACTTTTACCTAGGTGCCTTTTATCAAGTGGATTATAAGGAGATATGTTTTTCATGAAATGATTTCGTTAGACTGCTTCAACAAGGCTTTTTCCTGACTAAAAACAAGTTCTTGCACGATGCTAGCGCCCACGGCGCGGGCAAGAATCACGGGTACCGCATTTCCAAGTTGTCTCATGGTTTCTGTCCATGATCCGTGAAAACGGTATCCATCGGGAAATGTTTGCAGCCGAGCTGACTCCCGGACCGAGAAATATCGAATCCCGCCATTGGGCATAACCAACATGTTTTCTCCGCCAGGCACGCCATGATCCCCTGCCTTCAAGGTTTTGGCGGGAAAATCCAGCTGGCTGCCCGTATGTCCAGGATATGATTTCGCGCCTGGTTGGTATGTATGATTATGAAACTTATCCGCCCCGGAGTCCCGTGGATCAGGTAATCCGGAAAGCGCGTCTCGTACCGTTCGCCAAGGTTTGCCAATCATATTCGGAAAAAGTGTTTGATTTAGTTTTTTAATTCTGGGAAGGATTTTTGCGGGTGGCGACGGGCGGTTTTTTAGGGATATCTCATGCCTCTCCCAATATTCACCCGAGATCCACTGATCGTATAGCAAGGCGTCCATCGAATGTGTTGGCTCGGGAAAACTCCATTCTCGATCCTGGTCGGTCCTAAAACCTACAATGAAAATCCGTTCCCGAAACTGCGGCACTCCATAGTCCGCCGCGTTTAATAATCTAGCCACAACGTTATAAGCCAGTCCCTGAATTCGTCCACGGGTTTTATGTTTTTCCAATCTGGATAAATGGTCCATCCAAGACTCACTATTTTTTTTGATAATTTCGGGAAAGGAAAGTTGAAGAAGAATATATTGAAAATAATTCGCGAAGGCTTGTCTCGTGATGCCCTTCACATTCTCAATCAAAAAAGCCCGGGGACGCAATTTCCGCACGACTTCCACTGTCGTGGGAAACATATCTCTTTCATCCAAATACGCCATGTGCTTACCACCCAGGGAAAATGGCTGACAAGGCGGCCCCCCCGAGACCAATTCAACACCTTCAATATGGCCAAAATCAAAATTCCTTACATCGCACTCAAAAACATCCCAATCTTGGACTAGAGGATAGCCACAGATTTGATTTTCCCGAATCGTGTCGCAAGCCCATTTGTCTTTTTCCAAAATCAGTGTAGGGCCGAAACCCACCATGCTCAAACCCAATCCCAGGCCTCCACCTCCCGCGAACAATTCAACCGATTTCATTGTTTGTCCTCGTTAGTCAATGATAAAAAATCAACGATCCGTTCCTCTATCAACTTGATTTCTTTTAACTCGCATTCCCAGATTATAAGATAACTCCATCCCATCTTTTTCAACAATCTCTGATTTTTCAAGTCGTGTCTGCGGTTCCCTTCCAATTTGGAATGCCAAAAATCCAATCGAGATTTAGGCATTCTGGCGAGTTTGCACTTTCCATGACGGTGCCAAAAACATCCATGCACAAAAATTACCTTTTTCCTTGATGCAAACACCAGATCCGGCTTACCCGGGAGTTTGCCATCATGAAGACGGTAACGATACCCTAGGCCATGAACCAGTCGACGGACAACCATTTCAGGCTTGGTATCCTTGCCTCGTACCAAGGACATTCTTTCGCTTCGTTCTTTTTCGCTAAGCGTATCAATCATAACACCGCATATTCATAAAAGTCTACGTGAATGCCGCAAATCTTCTCCAGTCATGCTTGCGTTCACCCATTCAATCCTGAAATAATACTCCAAAAAATTATGAAGAAAAAAATTTTATGAATATGCCGTGATGATCCTCCACCTTTCTATTATAACACGGCATAAATCCGCATGGCACCCACGCTGTCCGGTCTGATACAGACCCTATCGTTATGAGGGATAGATTGCCAGGGAAGATGGTTTCCATGACTATATCCCCCTCCCCAATCCCCCATTTCATGTGTTATAAAAATGATGATTTTTCGCCCGAATCCGAATTTGACTGGAAAGGAACCAAAACCCATGACCCATACACCCATTCTGGACCGAAGGGGATTCATCGCCTCCACGGGGCTGGCGGCCTTGGCCCTCGCCGCTCCGCGCGGTTCCGCCGGCGCCGTGGAATCGTCCAGCGCGTCCGCTTCCGCCAGCGTGTCCGCTTCCGCCAGCGCCTCGGCATCCACTCATTCCGCCAAGAATCTGAAACTGGGTCTTGCGTCCTATACCGCCCGGAAGTTCTCCCTGGACGAAACGCTGGAGATGATGAAGAAGATCGGTATGAAATACGTCACCCTCAAGGACTTCCACCTCAAGATGGATTCAACGAAAGAGGAACGCCAGGAGGCGGCCCGCAAGGTCAAGGAGGCGGGCATCAACCTTATGGGCTGCGGCGTGGTGTACCTGAAAAATGACGCCAAGCAGATCCGCAACGCCTTCGAGTACGCCCGCGACGCCGGGATGCCGGTGATGGTGTCCGCCCCGGATCTCGACGCCCTCCCCGCGGTCGCCCGAATGGCCGAGGAATATGACATCAAAGTAGCCATCCACAACCACGGCCCCAACGATGACCGCTATCCCTCCCACATGGACGCCTACAAAAGCGCCAAGCAGTTCGGCGAACACATGGGCGTGTGCATCGATATCGGCCACACCGTCCGTCTGGGCTTGAACGAGGTCGAGGCGGTCCACGCCGTCCATGACCGCTTGTACGATTTTCACATCAAGGACGTGACCGGCCGCGACGCCCAGGGCGGGGCCACCGAAGTCGGCCGCGGGGTGATCGACATCCCCGGCGTGCTGAAAGCCTTGCTGGAAGTGGGTTTCACGGGGCACGTGGCCTTGGAGTACGAGAAGGACGCCGACAATCCGATGCCGGGGATGATCGAATCGTACGCCTATATGCGCGGCGCCCTGGCGGCGTTGTGAGGGGTTTGGATGGGTTCCGCTTCGTTAATCCATCCTACCCAACTGGGCTGATCTTTATCGGATCGTCCTCGTAGGTTGTCATCCCCGCGTATGCGGGGATCCTGGCGAAGTATTGAGGACCCGTAGGGTCCTATTAGAATGGCCGGGGGCGATAATCCCCGGTTTCAGACCAAAAGATAGCGATCCCTGCGGGGATTCACTTCTATGACAGGATCAGGACTTCCGGGTAAAGAACATTCTTCTGGGGGAGGGTGAGGGAATTTTGCAGGTGCGGACCGCGGTGTCCGCTCCAATCCCGCGCGCATTCACCGGACGAGTCTTGGATTCAATATTTCAACCACAAACTGGCTTTCAGCCCACTGGTGACCAGATCCAATTCCCCGGTGTCATTTAACATTTCTCTGGGAGTAACTCGTAAACCACCCAACAGCACAACCTTCTTCCCATCCACATCATAAGCCATAGCGTGTCCCTGACATGGTCCTGGATCATTTTGTGCCTCCATCTTCACCCCTCCCAACACTTGCCCCAACGCCACGGCTCCCCCCAACGGCAGCACCAAGGCCGCGCCGTCGCAGGCGTACTCCCGCAGGCAATCGGCCAGGCGCTGGACCCGCTGCTGATTGACGACTTGGATAAAAAACTCGCGGAGGTGTGGCTCAGCGCAAGGTGACTGCACAAGGAAAGGTGGAGGGATTCCCTGAGCAGAGTTTTGGGCTCTTGCTGCAGGGCCCAACGGCGATAGTGAAAACCGCCTGCGTCCGCACCACCCCACCTGGCCGGCTTGGACATCACCACCGTGCCTAATCCCCTGCAACAACATGCTCTCGATTTACTGGATGTGCGGTTACCGCCCGGTTATACCCAGTAGCAACTGCCGCCTTTTCGTTGATCTCCATGATTCGTGGGATTTAAAGATTTAATGATCTGTAACTTAGGTTTAGCTTGCCATGTGCAGATGATTTTGATGAAATGAGACCGCCCGATGAACGAGTACATAATCGTTAGAATGGTGGAGAAACCCATTATGCCGAACTCCCAAAAACACTCATTGGATGATCTCCAGAGGATGCCATTGAAACGCCGTGCATTTACCGCCCTGGCGGCCGGCGGATGGATCGCCGCCGGGATGTTGCCGGCCGCTCCCGCCGCCGCCGAAGAACAGCCGGCCGGAACCTATCGCGAAACGCTCGACACCCCCATCGTGGAGAAGCACCAGGTGGTGGTCGCGGGGGGCGGACCCAGCGGAGTCATCGCCGCCCTCGCCGCCGCGCGCACCGGGGCGGATACGCTGCTCATCGAGCGTTACCCGTTCTTGGGCGGCAACGGCACCGCCGGCTTGATGACCTGCTACAACGGCTTCCGCAACCAGAAACCGCCGGAAGCCCTCCAGACCGTGAAGGGCATCCCCGCCGAGTACATTGCCGAGTTGGTGCGCCTGGGCGGTGTGGCCGATCTGGACAATTACGAAAAACAATTCCCTCATGACGTGGCCCACGGCGATCTTCCCTACACCGTGGGCTTCGATCCCGAGGCCGCCAAAGTGGCGTGCCTTAACCTGCTGCGGAAAGAAGGCGTCCACCTGCGGCTTCACAGCTGGATCGCCGCGCCCATGCTCAGCGGATCCGAGGTCACCGGGGTCATCGTCGAATCCAAGTCCGGACGCCAGGCCATCGCCGCGGACATCGTCATCGACTGCACTGGTGACGGCGATATCGCGGCGCGGGCGGGCGCGCCCTTCATGGGACCCGCGGCGCAAGGCGACCGCATGAACATGAGCCTGATGTACCGCCTGGGCGGCGTGCCGGCCGCGGTGGAAGGGCCGTTCGGCGGCATCCGCATCGGGGACCGGGTGGTGCGCTGGGGACCCGGCTTCGGCGGCGATGGGCTGGACGCCGCCAACCTCACCCAGGCGGAAGTGGAAACCCGCCTGCAACTGTGGGAAGACATTCAGGAATTGCGGAAAAAGCCGGGCCTGGAATCGATCTACCTGATGCAGACCGCCACCGGCATCGGCGTGCGGGAAACCCGCCGGATCCGCGGCGAATACACGGTCACCGAGCAGGACGCGATCCAGGGCACGCGGTTTCCCGACGTGATCGCCATCAGTTCCAATCCCATGCCCAGTTATCACGGGAAGCGGTATTTCTTCCATCATGAAGGATTCGACATCCCCTATCGCGCGCTGGTCCCGCTGCAGATCGAGCGGCTGGTGCTTTCCGGGCGCTGCATATCGTGCGAGCAGGCGCCGTTTCAGTCGGCCCGTTCCATGGCCCCGGCGATGGCCGTGGGGCACGCCTCCGGTTGCGCCGCCGCCCTCTGCGCGTTGAAGAGCGTTCCACCCCGGAAACTGGACATTCAGGAACTGCAGAAAACCTTGTTGAGTCAAAACGCCGAGTTGCGTTTAGGATAATTCAGGAGACTCATCCATGGACCGCCGCCGATTTCTGGATACCGCCACCGCGGCCGTCATGTCCTTGAACCGCGGCCCCCTTTCCTGGGGCGCCAGGAGTATTCGCGGGACGGGAAGCGGGAGCCACTCCAGATCGTCTTCGGCCCCTTGTTCACGGGCGGATGGAATCCCCGCGCGGTGGAAGTCTTTCCGGGGAACAATCCGGACATCCAGACCGTGACGGCGTAAATTGCCAAGATCCGCAGGCGTTTCGGCAGGCGGCGGGTGGCGCTGGCGGGCGACCGCGGAATGCTGACGGAGGCCCAGCTGCAGGAGGATTTAAGATCTATCCGATGGTGATCCTGGACAAGATATGCATGGTAATCGTAGCCGTCATGAAGCCGGTGCAGGGTCTGTTGAAATCAATCTTCCCTCTCCTATAACCTCGTGGAACATCGGGTTATCGTGATTCTCGTCATAATCTCATCGTCAACATCCTGGACCGTCACCATCCAGCCAACCACCCCCAGGCCTCGCCGTTCCATCATCCGGGGTTCATATTGATCCTTCCGTTATTTTTCTTATAGAATATTGAACCGAAAGAATTTTTACTGCTCCGCGCAGGTGACACGTCGATGGGAAAATGGAAATGTAGTTTATGGTGGGCTGCTGGTTGATTTGACTGTGCGTTTCTTCGATGGCTGGACGGATCTTCGCGGCTAAGGCCTTGCCGGATACTCCTCTGTTCCGGTTCGATGCCAATCAGGATGGAACCATCAACGAATGTTTTTTTTCCAGGACGGCCGATGTACCAAATCGTGTCTCCGGTACGTAAATACCGCATTTCTCGGGAGGTTAATCATGAAACGAATGACGGTTTCCTTCATTATTCTTTGAGGATCTTTTCTCTTTTCCAATTGGTGCGC